>NZ_JBIVPU010000007.1:0-349943 GCF_044754805.1 Kitasatospora sp. NPDC092948
GCTTTCACGAAAGAGCGGCACAGCAACCACCGGAATAGGGCGGTCCTGCGCACTGCGTCCTCGCTAGTGTTACTTCATAAAGGAATCTCCAACCGATCCAGAGGACCGGCCGGGGATGTCAACATATCTGGCGTTGACTTTTGGCACGCTGTTGAGTTCTCAAGGAACGGACACTTCCTTCGAGCCGCATTCCTGCGGGCCCTCCGGGCGCTTCGTTCTTTCGTGTTTCCAGCTTATCAGATATTTTCCGCTCCGTTTTCCGGAGTTTCATTCATTCCGACTCGCTTTTGCCTTTCGGCGCTCCCGAACTCTACCAGAGTTATTCGGTCCGCATTTCCACTCGAAAGTTCGAATGGCGCGCGACGAATCGCTCTGCAAGGGTTTGGGGGGCCGCCTGCCGTTCACGTCCGGTTCAGGCGACTCGGACTACGTTAGGTCACGGGGGCGGGCGAGTCAAACATCGAGGGACCGGATCTGGCTGGATCCGGTCCCTCTACGTGTGCGCCGCAGGTCAACTGCGGTGCGTTTCAAGCCATCCGGCGGCCGGCAGTGGCGGTCGGACGATGTCGCGGAGCCTCTCAGGCACCGGCGAGTTCGACCGCGGCCAGGTTGCGCTTTCCGCGGCGGAGGACCAGCCAGCGGCCGTGCAGGAGGTCGTCGGGGGTGGCGACGGCCTCCTCGTCGGTGACCTTGGCGTTGTTGAGGTAGGCGCCGCCCTCCTTGATGGTGCGGCGGGCGCCGGAGCGGCTGGGGGCCAGGCCGGATTCGACCAGGAGGTCGACGAGCTGGCCGAGTTCGGTGACGGTGGCCTTGGGGACCTCGGCGAGGGCGGCGGCCAGGGTGGCCGCTTCGAGGTCGGCGAGGTCGCCCTGGCCGAACAGGGCCTTGGAGGCGGCGACGGCGCGCTCGTACTGCTCGGCGCCGTGGACGAGGGTGGTGAGCTCCTCGGCGAGGGCGCGCTGGGCGAGGCGGGCGGCGGGGCGTTCGGCGGTGTCGCGCTCCAGCTGCTCGATCTCCTCGCGGGAGCGGAAGGAGAAGATGCGCAGGAACTTGGCGACGTCCCGGTCGTCGGCGTTCAGCCAGAACTGGTAGAAGGCGTAGGGGGTGGTGAGTTCGGGGTCGAGCCAGACGGTGCCGGACTCGGTCTTGCCGAACTTGGTGCCGTCGGCCTTGGTGATCAGCGGGGTGGCGAGGGCGTGCACGGAGCGGCTCTCGGCCTTGCGGATCAGGTCGGTGCCGGCGGTGAGGTTGCCCCACTGGTCGCTGCCGCCGGTCTGCAGGGTGCAGCCGTAGCGGCGGTTCAGCTCCAGGTAGTCCATGCCCTGGAGGATCTGGTAGCTGAACTCGGTGTAGCTGATGCCCGCGTCGGAGTTGAGCCGACGGGCCACCGCCTCCTTGGCGATCATGTTGTTGACCCGGAAGTACTTGCCGACGTCGCGCAGCAGGCTGATCGCCGACATGCCGGACGTCCAGTCCAGGTTGTTCACCATGCGCGCGGCGTACTCGCCCTCGAAGTCGAGGAAGCGGGAGATCTGGCCGCGCAGGCGCTCGACCCAGCCGGCCACCGTCTCGGGGTCGTTGAGGACGCGCTCGGCGGTGGGCTTGGGGTCGCCGATCAGGCCGGTGGCTCCGCCGACCAGGCCGAGCGGAAGGTTTCCGGCCTGCTGGATGCGGCGCATGGTCAGGATCTGGACCAGGTTGCCGAGGTGCAGGCTGGGCGCGGTCGGGTCGAAGCCGCAATAGAACGTGACCGGGCCGTCCGCGAACGCCTTGCGCAGTGCGTCCTCGTCAGTGGACAGGGCGATCAGCCCGCGCCACTGGAGCTCGTCGACGATGTCGGTCACGGTCCCGCGTCTCCTTCGGTCGTGGGTCCGGCGCGGTGCGGCCCGGTGGGCTGCGCGCCGGACGGTTCCAGCGAGGTAGAGCCTACGCGGTCGCGGCCTGCGGGTTCGGGGACAGGTCGACGGGTGGGACGGAAATTCCGTTGTTCGGGGCGGGACGGGCCTTCACAGTGGTTGCCACCGCCGACCGGCGGAGCGAGCACCGGAGGTGGCCCGTCATGCGCAACACCCTTGTCCTGAACGCGAGCTACGAACCCTTGAGCACGGTGCCGCTGCGCCGTGCGGTGGTGCTGGTCCTGCAGGACAAGGCGGTGGTCGAGCAGGCGCATCCGCTGCGGGTGGTACGCGGCTCGGGGGTGCAGGTGCCGGTGCCGCGGGTGATCAGGCTGACCAGGTACGTGCGGGTGCCGTTCCGACAACAGGCTCCGTGGTCGCGGCGCGGGGTGCTGGCGCGGGACCAGCACCGGTGCGCGTACTGCGGCCGACGGGCCACCACCGTGGACCACCTCGTGCCGCGGTCGCGCGGTGGTGCGGACAGCTGGCTGAACACCGTGGCGGCCTGCGCGGAGGACAACCAGCGCAAGGCCGACCGGACGCCGGAACAGGCCGGAATGCGGCTGCTGCGGCGGCCGTTCGAACCGACGCCGGAGGCGACGTTGATGCTCGCGCTCGGGCTGCGGGCGGGTGAGCTCGGGGAGCTGGCCGCCTGGCTGCCGACGGGCGCATAGAAAGCCGACGGGCCCGACCTGATCAGGGGACAGGTCGGGCCCGTCGTCGTACGGGCGGGCTGACGGCTGGTCAGCTCTTGCTGGTGAAGCCGGTGGCGATGCCGAAGTTGGCGGCGTGCTCGGGGACGGCGACCACGTGGCCGGTGACGGTGAACACCCGGCCTGCGGAGAGCAGCGAGCCGGTGCCCTGCGGGAAGGCGCCGCCCTGGCTCTCCTGGCCGCCGGCCAGGGCGAAGCGGCTGAGGTGCGCGGGCTGGTCGGCGCGTTCGTCGACGGCGACCAGCAGGCCGCCGTTGTCGACGCCGGCCGGGCGGGCCTTGGCCTTCTCGGCGACGGCGGTGCGCCACTGCTGCTTGCCGGTGCCCAGGTCGTAGGCGGCGATCGCGGTGGGGTTGCCGCCGCCGTCGGGGACGACCGCGGCGAACATGGTGCTGCCCTGGAAGTACACGCCGGGGACGGGGGCGAAGCTGCCGCGGCCGACGTCGAGGCGGCCGCCGCCCTCGACGGCGGGCACGATCTCGACGCCGGGGTCGCCCTCGGCGCCCCAGGCGAAGACCCGGTCGTCGGTGGGCTGGTTGCCGGTGGTGAAGACCACGGCGGGCTCGGCGGAGAGCACGGTGACGGTCACGGGCTGGTTGTTGAGGCCGCGCCAGTACTTCACCTTGCCGTCGGCGACGTTCAGCGCGACGGCCTGGTCGCCGGGGGTGGAGTCGGCGCAGCGGCTGTGCAGCAGGACGGTGGTGGGGCCGGCGCTGCCGGAGAGGCTGCAGAACTTGCCCGGGCCGGCGTACTGCCAGACTTCGGCGCCGTCGGCGGCGGCCCAGGCGGCGGCCTTGTCGTCGCCGACGGCGATCAGCTTGTCGTCGGTGACGGCGACGTGCGTGGCGTACTTGTCCTTGGCGTCGGACAGCGCCTTGGCCCAGGTGATCTTTCCGGCCTTGGTGTCGACGGCGGCGGCGGTGCTGCACGGGCCGTTCGGGTCGGCGGACGGGCGGTAGACCACGGCGCCGATGCCGCCGGAGTTGACGTTCGGGGAGAGTCCGCAGGGGACGGCGCCGTCGGCGGGCGGGGCGAGCGTCCAGCCGGGCTTGCCGTCGGCGAGGTTGTAGGCGTGCACGCCGGTGGCGTCGGCGCGGACCACGGCGTCGGCGAGCAGCCAGCTGCCGACCAGGGTGTCGTCGGCGCCCTGGGCTCCGGCGGCGGCCGGGTCCGCGGCGGCGGTCCAGGCCTTGGCGTGGGCGACCGCGATGTTCTGGGTGGTGCCCTGCCCGCTCTTGTCGGCGGCCGCCTTGTCGCTGTCGCTGTCGGAGGTGGCGAGCACGGCGGCGGTGGCCAGTACGGCGAGCGCGGCGACGCCGGCGCCTATCCGGATGGCGAGGCCGCGCTTGCTGGGCGCGCCGGGGCCGGAGGTGATGGCGGCGCGGGCCCGGGCGGCCAGTCCGCCGGCGGGCTGCTCCCGGCCCGTCGAGCCGCCGTCATCGGCGGTTCCGGCCAGGAGGGTTGACGTTCCGTCGGATCCGGGTGCGAACGGGTCGGCGGCGCTGGTCTGCGGGTAGTCGGCGGCGGTGACCGGGCTCGCCTCGGCGGCGGGCTGCTCGAACGCGCCGGGGGCCGGCGGCGTCTGCTGCGACGCGAACGGGTCGGCGGGGGCGTAGAGCTGCTGCTGCGCGGCCGGGTCGGCGTACCCGTAGGCCTGCTGCGGGTCGGCGTAGAGCTGCTGCTGACCGTAGGTCTGCTGGTCGACCCAGCCCTCGGGGTAGCCGGGCTGCTGGCCGTACGCCTGGGCGTAGTCCTGCGGCTGGTAGGGCTGGTCGGGGCGGCCGTAGAACTGCTGCTGGGCGGCCGGGTCCAGGTGTCCCCCGGGCTGCGGGTAGTCGGCGTAGGGCTGCTGCTCGCCGTGGACCGGCTGCTGGCCGTACGCCTGCTGCTCGCCGTAGGACGGCTGCGGCTGGGGGTACCAGGGCTGCTGCTGGTCGTACCCGGGGGTCGTGGAGGGTTCCTGAGCCATTAGTTCCGTCCGTCCCGACTGCGGTCTGGCAAGCAGCCAGCATCTCACGCTTCGTCGGCGGGTTTCGGCCGGGTGGTGGGGAGGGTGGGTCAGGAGGCGGTGTCGAGGGCCTGGTCGATCAGGTGGGCGAGGGTGAAGTCGAGGTCGGTGAGGCCGCCCGCGCTGTGGGTGGTGAGGAGGAAGGTGAGGGTGCGCCAGCGGATGTCGATGTCGGGGTGGTGGTCGAGGGCTTCGGCCTGTTCGGCGACGGCGTCGACGACCTTGATCGCGGTGGGGAAGCTCGCGGTCTCGGCGGTCCGGGTGAGGGCCTCGCCGGTGCGGGTCCAGTGCGGGAGGTCGGCGAGGGCGGCGGTGATCTGGTCCTCGGTGAGTCGGGTGCGGCTCATGTGCGGGTCTCCGTCCGGGGGGTGCGGCGGCTGTCGGGGCCGAGCCTATGCCGGTTCAGAAGAACAGCAGCTTGGTGACCGCGGCGAGTCCGACCAGGACGATCAAGGTGCGCAGCGCGATCGGCGGGAGGCGGCGGCCGACCCTGGCGCCGAGCAGGCCGCCGAGGGTGGAGCCGACCGCGATCAGGGCGACGGCGGTCCAGTCGATGGTGGAGGTGAGGACGAAGAAGATCGCGGCGACGCCGTTGACGACCAGGGCGAGGACGTTCTTGATGCCGTTGACGGTCTGCAGGCTGTCGGGGAGGAGCATGCCCATCAGGGCGAGCAGCAGGACGCCCTGGGCGGCGCCGAAGTAGCCGCCGTAGACGCCGGTGAGGGCGATCAGCAGGAGCAGCAGCGGGCCGCCGTCGGTGGCGGGCGGGAGGGTGCCGGCGGCGCGGCGGGCGGCCATCGCGCGGGCGACCCGGGGTTGCAGGACGACCAGGACCAGGGCGGTGAGGATGAGGACGGGGACGATGGTGTCGAAGGCCTTGCCGGGGAGCACGATCAGCAGGGCGGCGCCGACGAGTCCGCCGGTCAGTGAGGCGGCGCCGTAGCGGAGCAGGCGGTGGCGCAGGCCGGCGAGTTCGGCGCGGTAGCCGATCGCGCCGGCGAGCGAGCCGGGGACCAGGCCGAGGGTGTTGGAGACGTTGGCGGTGACGGGGGGCAGGCCGATGGCGAGCAGGACGGGGAAGGTGATCAGGGTGCCGGAGCCGACGATGGCGTTGATCGTGCCGGCGGCGGTCCCGGCGAGCAGGACGGCGAGCGCCTCCCACAGTGTCATCTGCTTCCCCCTCGTTGGCTGCTGACAGTCCGGTTGATCATGCCGGAGCGGTCCGGCGTTCGACCAGGGGGCGTCCGGATTCCGACACGGGCCCGACATGCGTGCAGGCCCCGTCCGTTGATTCGGGCGGGGCCTGCGCGGCGGGCTGGTTACTCGTCGATCCTCGGGTACTCGCGGGTGGGCTCGACCCGCGGGCGGAGGGTCTTGTCGGTGTCGACCGGGCGCGGGACGTTGGCCGGGTCGACCGGGACGCGGGCGGCGGTCGGGGGGACCGCCGGGGCGGCCGGGGCCGCGCCGTTGCCGCCGCCGGTCGCGCCCTGGAAGGCGCCGCCGAGGCCCTTGAGGGCGTCGCCGACCTCGCTGGGGATGATCCAGAGCTTGTTGGCGTCGCCCTTGGCGAGCTCCGGCAGGGTCTGCAGGTACTGGTAGGCGAGCAGCTTCTGGTCGGCGTCGCCCTCGTGGATGGCCTCGAAGACGGTGCGGATCGCGGCGGCCTCACCGTCGGCCTTCAGCACCGCGGCCTGGGCCTCGCCTTCGGCCTGGAGGACGGCGGCCTGCTTCTCACCCTCGGCGCGCAGGATCTGGGCCTGCCGGGCGCCTTCGGCGGTGAGGATCGCGGCGCGCTTGTCACGGTCGGCGCGCATCTGCTTCTCCATCGAGTCCTGGATGGAGGTCGGCGGCTCGATCGCCTTGAGCTCGACCCGGTTGACCCGGATGCCCCAGCGGCCGGTGGCCTCGTCGAGGACGCCGCGCAGACCGGCGTTGATGACCTCGCGGGAGGTCAGGGTGGACTCCAGGTCCATGGAGCCGATGATGTTGCGCAGCGTGGTGACGGTGAGCTGCTCGATGGCCTGGATGTAGCTGGCCACCTCGTAGGTCGCGGCCCGCGGGTCGGTCACCTGGTAGTAGATGACGGTGTCGATGTTGACGACCAGGTTGTCCGAGGTGATGACCGGCTGCGGCGGGAACGGGACGACCTGCTCGCGCAGGTCGATCCGGTTGCGGATGGTGTCGATGAACGGCACCACGATGTTCAGGCCGGCGCTGAGGGTGCGGGTGTAACGGCCGAAGCGCTCCACGATCGCGGCGCTGGCCTGCGGAATCACCTGGATCGTCTTGATCAGGGCGATGAAGGCCACCACGACCAGGACGATCAACACGATGAGGACGGGTTCCAACGCTTCTCCCCTAGACGACCAGGGCGGTCGCGCCCTGGATTTCGACGACGTCGACCTGCTGGCCCGGCTCGAACACCGAGCCCGGGTGGAGCGCCCGGGCGGACCAGATCTCGCCGTTGAGCTTGATCCGGCCGCCCTCCCCTCCGTCGACCTTTTCCTGTACCACTGCGGTGGCGCCGGTCAGCGCCTCCACGCCCGAGCGGTAGCCCGGACCCTGCTTCAACTGCCGGTAGGCGATCGGACGTACGAACACCAGGAGCAACGCCGACACCGCGACGAACACCAGGAACTGCAGAACCACGCCGCCGCCCACGCCGGCCGTCAGGGCTGCCGCGCCGGCGCCGACCGCGAACATGGCGAATTCGGGCATCGCGGTCACCACCAGCGGAATGCCCAGGCCCACTGCGAGCAGCAGCCACCAGATCCAGCCGTCCACACGTCCATCCTAGGGAAGTTCGAGCTCTTCAGGCGTAGCTTCCCGCAGCTGGGGGTGCGGAAACCGGCCAGGTGTGCGACCGGTTCCGTCTACGTACCGAATCCGGCCGTCAGCCGAGCGGCAGGCCTTGCGCCGTCCAGCGGTCGCCGCGCTGCTCCAGGGTCAGCGGCAGACCGAAGCAGTGCGAGAGGTTGCGGGCGGTGAGGGTGGTCTCGATCGGGCCGGCCGTCATGACCTTGCCCTGACGGATCATCAGGACATGGGTCATGCCGGGGACGATCTCCTCCACGTGGTGGGTGACCATCACCATGGACGGCGCGAACTCGTCCTGGGCGAGCGCGGCGAGGCGGCGCACCAGGTCCTCGCGGCCGCCGAGGTCGAGGCCGGCGGCCGGCTCGTCCAGCAGCAGCAGTTCGGGGTCGGTCATCAGGGCGCGGGCGATCAGAGTGCGCTTGCGCTCGCCCTCGGAGAGGGTGCCGAACTTGCGGGCGGTGAAGCCGCCCATGCCGAGCCGGTCGAGCAGCACCAGGGCGCGGGCCTCGTCGGGCTTCTCGTAGGTCTCCTTGCCGTGCACGGTCAGACCCCAGGCGGCGGTCAGCACCGTCTCCAGCACGGTCTGGTTGCCCGGCAGCTTGTCGAACATGGCGGCGCTGGCCAGGCCGATCCGGGCCCGCTGCTCGAACACGTCGATCTGGTCGAGCTTCTCGCCGAGCACGACGGCCTGGCCCGAGCTCGGGAACAGGTAGGCGCCGGCGATCTGGAGCAGCGTCGTCTTGCCCGCACCGTTCGGTCCGAGCACCACCCAGCGCTCGCCCTCCCTGACCGTCCAGGACACGTGATCGACGAGTGCGCGCCCCTCCCGGACCACGGAAACGTCCACCAGCTCCAGCACGTCGCTCATGCCTACGCCTTCCCCAAATGCAAGAATCCGGCCGTCCGTGGAACCTGCGCGAAGGTCCTCGGGGTGCGGTCCAACCTGTGTCAGGCCAAACCTACGCCACCCGCCCCGCCCGGTTGTCCGTAGGCTGGTCCGATGCTCGCGACTCCTGCCGACAATCCGTACCAAGAGCCCCGTTCGGGGCGACTCACCGCCTGGGGCAACGCGCTGCTGGCCGGTGCCTGTTCCCCCGACGACGCGGCGACCGCCGTCCAGGGCACGGACGACGCCCACCGGGTGACCGGCCTGCCCGGCGACGGACCGGACGCGCTGCACGGCCTCACCTGGGCGCTGGGGAAGCTCCGCGTGCTCGGCGCGAAGGGCCTGCGGCTGGCGCTGCCGGTGGCCGGGCACCCGCTGGGGCTGACCGGGCCGCCGGCGTTCAACGCGCTGGCGATGGGCGCCGGGGAGGCCGTCGTCGCGGTGGGCGTCCCGTACGGGCTGGTGCCGGAGGTCGAGGTGTACGGCCCGGAGGGCGACCAGGGCGTGCGGGTGCTGTGGCAGTGCCTGCCGGTCCATGACGCGCTGCCCGCGGACGTGCCCTCGCTGTTCGAGGCGGAGCGCGAGCTCGCGGACGGGCTGCGGCAGGCCACCGTCCTGCTGACCCGGCTGGACGTGGCCGGCGCCGGCCCGGAGACGCTGCGCGCCCTGGAGGGCTTCCGCCGCCGCGGCCACCGCGAGCTGCTCGCCCCGGGCTACCCGCAGCGCGCGGTGCGGGTGCTGGAGTCGGCCCGGCAGGTGTCGGCGCTGCTCGGCATCGCCGCGGGCGGGCACGGCGCGGCGGTGTCCGCGTCCGAGATGGCGGCCCGCCGGGAGATCCTCGCCCCGCTGGACCGCACCGCCCGCCGGGCGCAGGTGGCGGCGTACAACGCGATCGTGGACGAGCAGGACTGAGCCCGGGCGGTGGCGTGCGGGCGCGGCGCTCGGGAGGTGCGGGACGCCCGGCCTTCACCGTCTTCTCGAACAGGCGTCAGGCCTGGTTGCGGACCGCCCACAGGGCGGCCTGGGTCCGGTCCGCGACGTCCAGCTTCATCAGGATGTTCGACACGTGCGTCTTGACCGTCTTCTCGCTCAGCCGCAGCGCGCGGGCGATCTCCCGGTTGGAGCGGCCGTCGGCGAGGTGCGAGAGCACCTCGCGTTCGCGGTCGGTGAGGCTGCCGCCGCGGCCCTGGGAGGGGGCGGGGGCGTCCTCGGCGAGCAGGGCCGCGGCCAGTTCGGGCTGCAGCAGGACGTGGCCGGCGTGCACCGAGCGGATCGCTCCGGCCAGCGCCTCCGGGTCGACGTCCTTGTAGACGTAGCCGGCCGCACCGGCCCGCAGCGCGGGGACCACGGTGCGGTGCTCGGTGAAGCTGGTGACGATCAGCACCTTGGCGGGGTTGGCCTGTTCGCGCAGCAGCCGCAGGGCCTCGATGCCGTCCACCCGGGGCATCTTGAGGTCCATCAGCACCACGTCGGGGGCGAGTGCGCCGGCCTGTTCGACGGCTTCCGCGCCGTCGGCGGCCTCGCCGACCACCTCGATGTCGTCCTGCACCTCCAGGAAGGTGCGCAGGCCGCGCCGGACCACCTGGTGGTCGTCCACCAGCAGCACGCGGATCGGTGACGCGGTGTCAGGCACCGGGGACCTCCAGTTCGACCAGGGTGCCCCGGCCCGGGGCGGAATCCAGGGACAGTCGGCCGCCGACCGCGGCGGCCCGGTCGCGCATCGAGACCAGGCCCAGGTGGCGCCCGGCCCGGCGGACCGACTCGGGGTCGAACCCGTGGCCGTCGTCGGCGACTGTCAGCCGGACGCCGCGGCCGGGGGTGCCGGTGAGGGTGACGGTGACGGCCTTCGCCCCGGCGTGCCGCAGCGCGTTGTGCAGCGCCTCCTGGGCGACCCGCAGCACTGCCGACTCCTGGCCGGCGGGCAGCGCGCGCACGCCGGTCGCGGTGAACCTGACGGTGGCGCTGTGCGCCCGGTCGAGCACCTGGGTCTGCGAGGCGAGGGTGGCGACCAGGCCGTCCTCCTCCAGTGCGGCCGGGCGCAGCTCGATCACCACGGCGCGCAGTTCATCGGCGGCCTCGGCGGCCAGCCGGGCGACTTCGGCCAGGTTGTCGCGGGCCCGCGCGGGGTCGCGTTCGACCAGGGTGGCGGCGGCCCGGGCGGTGAGGCGCAGCGAGAACAGCTTCTGCGAGACGGCGTCGTGCAGGTCGTGGGCGATCCGGGCGCGTTCGCCGGACAGCGTGAGTTCGCGGCTGCGTTCGTACAGCCGGGCGTTGCCGAGCGCGAGCGCCGCGTGGGCGACCAGGATCCGCAGCAGGGCCTCGTCGTGCGCGGTGAAGCCGCCGGGCTTGTTGGCGAGGAACAGGGCGCCGGCGATCTCGTCCTCGTCCATGATCGGCATGCCGAGGAAGTCGGTGAGTTCGGGGTGGGCCTCGGGCCAGCCCTCGAACGCGGGCGCGGTGCGGACGTCGTTCAGCCGGGTGGGTTCGCGGTCGTGCAGCATCGAGGCGAGTACGCCGTGCTGGCGGGGCAGCGGGCCGATCGCCCGCCACTGCTCGTCGCTGACGCCGTCGACCACGAACTGCGCGAACCCGCCGTGGTCGTCGGGCAGGCCGAGCGCGGCGTACTCGGCGCCCAGCAGGGTGCGGGCGGAGGCGGTGATCCGGCGCAGCACCTCGCGTACTTCGAGCGGTCGGCTCATCGCCAGTACGGCCGCGCTGACCGCCTCGATCCCCTCCAGTGAGGGGTCGCACCCGGGACTGTCCATGCGGCCACGCTACCGCCGCGATCATGGCGGGCGCCTCGGGCGGGGGACCTACGTCGAAGGGCCGGGGAGCGTGTGCTCCCCGGCCCCTGTCCGGCCCGGTCCGTCGGCCGGTCGACCCGTTCCCGTCAGCCCTTCTGCATGACCTCGGGCTCGTGGCGCTTCTGGAAGCGCTGGATGGCGAAGGCCAGGCCGACCGAGATGGCGATCATCATGAACCAGTTGAGGAACATGATCCCGGCGGAGTGGTTCCACAGGGTGTCGTACGGGCCGGTCTCCGGGGGCTTGACCACCACGACCGGGGAGATGTGCGCCAGGTCGAGGGTGTTGCCGCTGGCGGAGACGCCCCAGCGGGCGGGCATCAGCCAGGCGAACTGCTCCAGGCCGGGCTTGTCGAACAGCTGGAAGATCGCGCCGGTGAACACCATCTGCACGATGGCGAACATCACCAGCAGTGGCATGGTCTTCTCGGCGGTCTTCACCAGCGAGGAGATCGCCAGGCCGACCATCATCGAGGTGAAGCTGAGCAGCATCACTCCGATCGCCATCTCGGCGGCCGGCAGGTGCTTGAGCAGCAGGCCCTCGGCGGGCAGGGTGCGCACCTTGAACGCGATGGCGGAGATGATGCCGCCCTGGAGGAAGCTGATCGCGCCCAGCACGATGATCTTGGAGAGCAGGTACGCCGACCGGGACAGGCCGGTGGCGCGCTCCCGTTCGTAGATCGCCCGTTCCTTGATCAGTTCGCGGACCGAGTTCGCCGACCCGGACAGGCAGGCGGAGAACGCCACCACCATCAGGATCAGCCGCGCCACGTCGTTGCGGCCGTTGCTGACACAGGGCGCCAGACCGCACTTGTCGGGGATCACCGCGGAGACCCCGCCGAGCACCAGTGGCAGCAGCAGTGACAGCAGGATGAAGCCCCGGTCGGAGGCGATCACCGCGAGGTAGCGGCGAATCAGCGTCCACAGCTGGGAGCCCCAGCTCTGCGGCTTGGGCGGGCGCAGCTGGGTGAGCGCGTTGGGCTGGGCGTGGGTGACGGCGGCGTCCACGTTGGCCGAGTACGACTGGTAGTGCACCGAGTTGCGGTAGCGGCCGGCCCAGTCGTGGTCGGGGTAGTTCTCGAACGCCTGGAAGACGTCCGCCCAGGTCTCGTAGCCGAAGAAGTGCAGGGCCTCCGCGGGCGGGCCGAAGTACGCCACCGAGCCGCCCGGGGCCATCACCAGCAGCCGGTCGCAGAGCGCGAGTTCGGCCACCGAGTGGGTGACCACCAGGACGGTGCGGCCGTCGTCGGCGAGGCCGCGCAGGGTCTGCATGACCTCGCGGTCCATGCCCGGGTCGAGGCCGGAGGTCGGCTCGTCCAGGAAGATCAGCGACGGCTTGGTGAGCAGTTCCAGCGCCACCGAGACGCGCTTCTGCTGGCCGCCGGAGAGCGCGGTGATCCGGTTGTCGGCGCGCTTGTCCAGGCGCAGCTCGTACAGCACCTCGTCGATCCGGCGGTCGCGCTCGGCGGCCTCGGTGTCGCCGGGGAACCGCAGCCGGGCCGCGTACTTGAGCGCGGTGCGGACGGTGAGTTCCTTGTGCAGGATCTCGGACTGCGGCACCAGGCCGATCCGGGAGCGCAGTTCGGCGAACTGCCGGTACAGGTTGCGGCCGTCGTACAGCACGTCGCCGCGGTCAGCGGGACGGTAGCCGGTGAGGGCCCGCAGCAGGGTGGACTTGCCGGAGCCGGACGGGCCGATCACCGCGACCAGCGACTTCTCCGGGACGGAGAACGTGACGTCGCTGAGCAGGGTCTTCTTGCCGCCCTTGAAGTCGACCTCGACGGTCAGGTGGTGGGCGGAGAAGCTGACGGCGCCGTCGTCGACGAACTCCTGCAGCTGGTCGCCGACCAGGACGAAGGAGGAGTGGCCGACGGTGAGCCGGTCCTGCGGGCCCATCAGCTGACGACGGGTCGGCTGGCCGTTCAGGAAGATCCCGTTGTGGCTGCCGAGGTCGACGATCTCCCAGCGGCCGTCCGGCAGTTGGCGCAGTTCGGCGTGGTGCCGGGACACCTGCAGGTCGGAGACCACGATGTCGTTGTCCAGCGCACGGCCGATCCGGATGGTCCGCCCGCCGCTCAGGCTGCGGATCATCGTCGGGCTGCCGAGCCCGCCGACCGGCCCGGGCTGCTGCTGCGGTGCCGGGTGCTGCTGGAACTGCTGCTGCCCGGGCGGCTGCGGCTGCTGGAACTGCTGGGGCACGGGCGGCTGCGGCTGCGGCTGCTGGAACTGCTGGGGCACGGGCGGCTGTTGGAACTGCGGCGGGACGGGCGCGGCGCCGCCCTGCGGGGGGAAGCCCTGCTGCGGGGGGAACGCCTGCTGCTGTTGCGGGAAGCCCTGCTGCTGCGGCGGCGGGAAACCCTGCTGCTGCGGGAAGCCGGGCCGCGGCGTGGGGGCGTCCCAGCTCTGCGGGATCGGCTGCTCGACCGGCGCCGGACGGGCGGCCGGGCCGGGGCCGAACGCGGGCTGCTGGAACGGCGGCTGGGCCTGCGGGCCCGGGCCCAGGCCGGTGGCGGCCTCGTGCAGCGGGCCGGGCTGGGCGGGCGCGGCGGCGGGCGCGGTGAAGGCCAGCCGGGGGCCGTTCTGGCCGTTGCCGAGGTGCACCACGGTGCCGGGGTGGACCCCGGTCCGCTCGACCCGGGCGCCGGCCACGAAGGTGCCGTTGGTGGAGCCGTGGTCGGTGAACAGCCACGCCGAGCCGTCGAAGCTGATCGTGGCGTGCCGCCAGGAGACCCTGGCGTCGTCGAACGGGAAGTCCGACGCCGGGTCACGGCCGATGGTGTAGGCACGGCCGGGTTCGAGTACCCGCTGCCGGCCGTCGATTTCTAGTACGAGTTGCGGCAACTCTCCGCCCGCCCCGCTCTCCGGTCCCCCAGGATGTTGCATCTGACGGGGGGAATCATTCCAGCCGCAGCGGCGTGCCCGGTAGCCGGGACACGGTTCTGTGACCGCCCGGCTACCGGCTGCGGACCTGCTGGGGCGTCCGCGGAGCATCCCACACACCGGACGCGGACGGCTCGCGCGGACAGGCTCCGGGTAGCGTGGGGGGCACCATGAACGCAACAGATCCGGCCGCTCAGGCCCTTTCCGCCGCGCCGCCCGTGAGCACCGACACCGAGCGAACGCTGCTGGTCAAGGTGTTCGGCAAGGACCGCCCCGGCATCACCGCGGGCCTGTTCACCCAGCTCGCCGACTTCGGGGTCGAGGTGATCGACATCGAGCAGGTGGTCACTCGTGGCCGGATAACGCTGTGCGCGCTGGTCACTCCCCCGCCCGCGCCGGGTGCCGAGGGCGCCCTGCGGGTGACGGTGCACCGCTGGGCCGAGGAGCACCGGCTGCAGGCCGAGATCATCTCCGGCACCGGCGACAACCGTCCGCGCCGCGAGGGCCGTTCGCACGTCACGGTGCTCGGCCACCCGCTGACCGCGGCCGCCGTGGCAGCGCTGTCCGCCCGGGTCTCGGAGGCCGGCGGCAACATCGACCGGGTGTTCCGCCTGGCCAAGTACCCGGTGACGGCGGTGGAGCTGACCATCTCCGGCGTGCCGACCGAGGAGCTGCGCGCGGTGCTGGCGGCGGAGGCCGCCGTGCAGCGGGTGGACATCGCGGTGGTCCGTTCGGGGCTGCACCGGCGGGCCAAGCGCCTGGTGGTGATGGACGTCGACTCCACGCTGATCCAGGACGAGGTGATCGAGCTGTTCGCGGCCCACGCGGGCTGCGAGGCGCAGGTCGCCGAGGTGACGGCGCAGGCGATGCGCGGCGAGCTGGACTTCGCCGAGTCGCTGCGGGCCCGGGTGGCGCTGCTGGCGGGCCTGGACGCAGCGGTCACCGAGAAGGTCCGCTCCGAGGTCCGGCTCACCCCCGGCGCCCGGACCCTGATCCGCACCCTGAAGCGGCTCGGCTACCAGGTGGCGATCGTGTCCGGCGGCTTCACCCAGGTCACCGAGCACCTGGTGGAGCGCCTGGGTCTGGACTTCGCGGCGGCCAACACCCTGGAGGTGGTGGACGGCAGGTTCACCGGCCGGGTCACCGGCGAGATCGTCGACCGGGCCGGCAAGGCCCGCTGGCTGGCCCGGTTCGCCGAGCAGGCCGGGGTGCCGCTGGAGCAGACGGTGGCGATCGGCGACGGCGCCAACGACCTGGACATGCTGAACGCGGCGGGCCTGGGCGTGGCGTTCAACGCCAAGCCGGTGGTCCGCGAGCAGGCCGACACCGCGGTGAACGTGCCGTTCCTGGACACCGTGCTGTACCTGCTGGGCGTCACCCGCGAGGAGGTCGAGGCGGCCGACGAGCTCGACGGCGCGCCCACCGGGGACTGACCCGCGAGCACACGGAAGGGGTGGGGTCCGACATCGGACCCCACCCCTTCCGTGTGGCTGTTTCGCGTGTCCGCCGATCAGTCCTGCGGCATGAAGTACGAGTCGAGCCGGGCCACGCCGGGCTCCACCAGCTTCCACGGGCCGTCCAGGCTGAGCACCGCCACCGCGGCGGGCGGGAAGCCGTTCAGCCGCATCCGGTTGAGTGCCTCGGCGTCGCCCTCGTCGCCGGCCAGCACCTGGGTCAGGCCCAGCACGCCGGGGTTGTGGCCGACCAGCAGCAGGTCGGTGTGCTCCTCGGGGGTCTCCTGGATCACCTCGATCAGCCGGCCGGGCTGGGCCTCGTACACCCGGTCCTCGTAGACCGTCTTCCGGGGCCGCTTGGGCAGCTCGTGGGCGACCAGCTTCCAGGTCTCCCTGGTGCGCAGCGCGGTGGAGCAGAGCACGTGGTCGGGGTTGACGCCGGAGTCGGCGAGCCAGCGGCCGGCCTCGGTGGCCTGGCCGCGTCCGCGGTCGGCCAGCGGACGGTCGTGGTCGTCGACCTGATTGGGCCAGTCGGCCCGGGCATGGCGAAGAACGATGATCCTACGAGGAGTGTCGGCGCTCATACCGCCACAGCTTCGCAGAAAACCGCCGCCCGGGCGCGGGGTCGCGGAAGCTGCCACCCCTGTGGGTGGCAGCCCCGCCGAAGACCCCTGCGGACCCGGATTCAGCCCATGTTCTGGGCGATGGTCGCGACGATCGCGATCAGCACCACGATCCCGGCGATCACGCCGAGCATCTGGAGCAGCTTCTTCTGGCCGCCCTGGGGATTCGGTTCGAGAACTGGCATGCCGCCGAGCCTAACGGACGGCCTCGTCCTCGATGTGCCGGGCCCGGGCGGCGCGCAGGCCGACCAGCATCTGCGGCACCAGCAGCAGCGCCAGCAGGCCCAGCGGCAGGTTCCACTCGCCGGTGTGCTCGTACAGCGCGCCCATCAGGATCGGGCCGGGGATGCAGATCAGGTAGCCCAGGCTCTGCGCGAACGCCGACAGCTGGGCCACCCCGCCCGGGGTGCGGGCGCGCAGGCCGAGCATGGTCAGCGCCAGCGGGAACGCGCACATCGACAGGCCGACCAGGATCGCCCACAGCCACGGCACCGTCGCGGGGGCCGTCATCAGCCCGATGTACCCGGCGATGCCGCACAGGCCGAGCACCACCACGTACAGCCGCTGGTCGCCGCGCCGGGCCGCCAGGTTGGGCAGCACGAACGAGACCGGCACGCTGATCGCCATCACCAACGCCAGCAGCACGCCGGCCGCGGACTCCGAGACGCCGGCGGCGTGGTAGATCTTCGGCAGGAAGCCCATGGTGCTGTACGCGCCGGTGGACTGGAGGCCGAAGAACGCGCCCAGCGCCCACGCGGTGCGGCTGCGCCGGATCGGCAGCCGGGCGTGGGCGGGCGCGGGTTCGGCCGGCGCGCCGCCGCCCTTCTCGCGGCGCGCGAACAGCACCACCAGCCACAGCGCCAGGGCGAACACCGCCGGCAGCGCCCAGATGCCGAGGCCGAGCCGCCAGGAGCCGCCGAGCGCGTGGGTCAGCGGGACGGTGACGGCGGCGGCCAACGACGTGCCGACCGACAGCGCCATCGAGTACAGGCCGATCATCGGACCGACCCGGTCCGGGAAGTACCGCTTGATCACCACCGGCAGCAGCACGTTGGCCAGCGCCACACCGGCCAGCGCCACCGCGGTGAGCAGCAGGAACACCACCGTGGACCCGGTGAACGAACGGGCCACCACGCCCGCCGTGACGGCGGCCATCGCGGCCGCCACCACGGTGATCGGGCCCAGCCGGCGGGCCAGGCCCGGGGCGGCCACGCCCAGCACCGCGAAGCACAGCGGCGGCACCGCGGCGAGCAGGCCGGCCACCGTGGCGCTCATCCCCAGGCCCTGCTGGACCGGGTCGAGCAGCGCACCGAGGCTGGTCACCACGGGACGCAGGTTGACCGCGGCGGCGGCCACGCCGACGGCGAGCAGGACGGCGCCGGCCTGGCGAACCGCCGGCGGCGGGCCGGCGGCGGTGACGGTCGTGGTGGACGGAGGGGCTGGTCGGGGGCTCTCGGTTCCGGTTGCTGAGGGGTCCGCTGCGGTAGACATGCCGTAATCATAGAATCATGGGATGACTTTAGTCGCCCCGGTATCCTGATGACGTAAACCACAGAAGGAGCCGACCTTGGCGCTGTCGACCACTCGCCGCACCCCGCTCTCCGACCAGGTGATCGCCCAACTCCGGGCCCAGATCACCTCCGGCGAATGGCCGGTGGGATCACGCATCCCCACCGAGGCGGAACTCGTCGACCAGCTCGGCGTCGCCCGCAACACCATCCGCGAAGCCGTCCGCGCCCTCGCCCACAACGGCCTGGTCGACATCCGACAGGGCTCCGGCACCTACGTCCTGGCCACCAGCGAGCTCGCCGGCGTGATGCACCGCCGCTTCGCCGACGCCGACCAGGACCAGGTCGCCGAACTCCGCGCCACCCTGGAGACCGCCGCCGCCGGCTTCGCCGCGACCCGGCGCACCGCCCGCGACCTCGAACTCCTCGACACCGCCCTGGCCCGCCGCGATGCCGCTTGGCGCGGCGGCCACGCGGAGGACTTCGTCCAGGCCGACGCCGCCTTCCACCATGCGGTGGTGGCCGCCGCCCACAACGACGTCCTCGCCGCCATCTACGCCGACCTCGGCGAGGTCCTCCTCGCCCACCTCCGCCACGACGTCGGCCCCGACCTGCTCCCCCACCGCTGGGTCCCGCACTCGGAGATCCTCGACGCGATCAGGTCCGGCGACCCCGAAAAGGCCTCGGAGGCGGCCGGCCGGGCAATCGGCCGATGCAAGGCCTGAGCCTGAAAACGGGCGGGGGCCAAAGCAGGGGCCCGGGGAACGGCGGGGCCGTGTCTGCTGGTGGTCCGCGGGGCGCGGACAAGGTCCCGTAGTTTCGGGTCCCTGTCTTTGGCCGCCAGCAGTCACGACCGACCGCTGTCCCCGACCACCAGCAGCTCGACCTCGCCGTTCCCCGAGCCCCTGGTTGTGCATGCTCGTCTGCCCAGCAGTTCCCCGAGCCGCTAAGAAATCACGCGCCGATGGCGTGCAGCCCGCCGTCCACGTGGACGATCTCGCCCGTCGTCTTCGGGAACCAGTCGCTGAGCAGCGCCACGACACCGCGGCCGGCCGGCTCCGGGTCGGAGAGGTCCCACTTGAGGGGGGAGCGGGTGTCCCAGGTCGCGGCCAGGTCGGGGAAGCCCGGGATGGACTTCGCGGCCATCGAGCCGATCGGGCCCGCCGAGATCAGGTTGCAACGGATGTTGCGCTCGCCGAGGTAGCGGGCGAGGTAGCGGTTGGTGGACTCCAGGGCGGCCTTCGCCGGGCCCATCCAGTCGTACTGCGGCCAGGCGAACTGCGCGTCGAAGGTCAGGCCGACCACCGAGCCGCCGTCCTGCATGAGCGGGAGCAGCGCGGTGGTGAGGGACTTCAGCGAGTACGCGGAGACCTGCATGGCGGTGGCGACGGACTCCCACGGGGTGTCCAGGAAGTTGCCGCCGAGCGCGTCCTGCGGGGCGAAGCCGATGGAGTGGACGATGCCGTCCAGGGTCGGCAGGTGCTCGCGGACCTGGTCGGCGATGCCGGCCAGCTGCTCGGGGTTGGAGACGTCGAGCTCCAGGACCTTGACCGGCTTGGGCAGCTTCTTGGCGATGCGCTCGGTGAGGCTGGGCCGGGGGAAGGCGGTGAGGATGATCTCGGCGCCCTGCTCCTGGGCGAGCTTCGCGGTGTGGAAGGCGATGGAGGACTCCATCAGCACGCCGGTGATCAGGATGCGCTTGCCTTCGAGAATTCCAGTCATGGTCAGTGACCCATGCCCAATCCGCCGTCGACGGGAATGACGGCTCCGGTGATGTACGCGGCCTCGTCGGAGGCCAGGAACCGCGCGGCCGAGGCGATCTCGGCGGGGGCGGCGTAGCGGCCCAGGGGGACGCTGGAGACGATCTCCTTGCGGCGCTCGTCGCTGAGCACGGCGGTCATGTCGGTGTCGACGAAGCCGGGCGCGATCACGTTGACGGTGATGTTGCGGGAGCCGAGTTCGCGGGCCAGCGAGCGGGCGAAGCCGACCAGGCCGGCCTTGGAGGCGGCGTAGTTGGACTGGCCGGCGGAGCCGCTGAGGCCCACCACGGAGGAGATCAGCACCACGCGGCCCTTGCGGGCGCGCAGCATCTTGGCGGCGGCGCGCTTCACGACCCGGAAGGTGCCGGTGAGGTTGGTCTCCAGGACGGAGGTGAAGTCGTCCTCGGACATGCGCAGCAGCAGGGTGTCCTTGGTGATGCCGGCGTTGGCGACCAGGACCTCGACCGGGCCGTGGGCGGCCTCGATCTCGGCGAAGGCGGCGTCGACCTGCTCGGTGTCGGTGATGTCGGCACGCACCGCGAGGACGTCGTACTTGGCGAGTTCCGCCGGCACCTCGCCGTTGCGGCTGGTGATGGCGACCTTGTCGCCCGCCTCGGCGAAGCTCTGGGCGATGGCCAGGCCGATGCCCCGGTTACCTCCGGTGACCAGTACCGAGCGGCTCAACGGTCCACCTCTTCCCTACTCGATGTGCGCGTGCCGACCGCACGCGTAGCCACCTGTGACGCTATCGGTAGGGTGCGAGCTCGGGCGAAGCGGCCTCCGACAGGCCTTGCCGGGTGAGTTCTGTTGCATCCCGACAATCCGGGTGCTGGTCCCGTGCGGGGAACGCCGGGCAGGTGGCGGCCGTTGCCCCGGGGGTGCTCCGGAGAGTCCGGGCACCGGTTCGAGCGAGCCGATCGGAGCGGACGCGATGAGTGGTGCACTCCCTGGCCGGACAGGCCGCCGGGCGCTGGCGGCAGTGGCGGCACTGACGGTGGCGGGTGCGGCGGCGTGGGCGCTGCGGGAGCTGCCGTCCCAATTCGGACGGCGTCCGGACCCGCTGGACCCGCGGGTGCGGGTCTCCCCGCAGTACCGGGACGGGGTGTTCCACAACGCGCCGTCGCAGGTGTCTCCGGGGGCGCCGGGCCGGCCCGACGGGGCGACGCTGCGCCGGATGCTGTTCGAGAAGGACGGGCGGGTGCCGGCCGGTCCGGTGCCGCTGGCGGCCGCCGAGCAGGCGGCCGCGGCGTCCGAGGGCGTGGCGGTGACCTGGTACGGGCACGCGTCGGCGCTGCTGGAGCTGGACGGCTGCCGGGTGCTGGTGGATCCGATGTGGTCGGACCGCTGTTCGCCGTCCCACCTGGCGGGCCCGAAGCGGCTGCACCCGGTGCCGGTGGAGTTGGCGTCGCTGCCGCAGGTGGACGCGGTGCTGATCTCGCACGACCACTACGACCACCTGGACATGGCGACGGTGCGCCGGCTGGTGGAGCTCCAGTCGGCGCCGTTCGCGGTGCCGCTGGGCATCGGCGGGCACCTGCGGCGCTGGGGTGTGCCGGAGCACCGGATCATCGAGCTGGACTGGGACGAGACGTGCACGCTCGGCGAGTTGACGCTGACGCTGACCGCCGCGCACCACTTCTCCGGCCGGGGCTTCACCCGGAACACCACGCTGTGGGGCTCCTGGGTGGTGGCCGGTCCGGAGCGGCGGGTGTTCTTCACCGGTGACTCCGGCTACTTCGAGGGTTTCGCCCGGATCGGCGAGCAGCACGGCCCGTTCGACGCGGCGCTGATGGCGATCGGCGCGTACGACGACGCCTGGGCGGACATCCACCTGACTCCGGAGGACGCGGTCCGGGCGCACCTGGAGCTGCGCGGCGGCCTGCTGCTGCCGGTGCACTGGTGCACCTTCAACCTGGCGCCGCACCGCTGGGCGGAGCCGGTGGAGCGGCTGCTGGCGGAGGCGAAGGCGCAGGGGGTGCCGTTGGCGGTGCCGCGTCCGGGGCAGCGGGTGGAGGTGGGCAGCCCGCCGGAGCTGGACGGCTGGTGGGAGGCTCTGGCGTGACGCGCGCCTGACGGGGCGTCAGGGCGGCGCGGCGAATATTTGCTGGCCGAGTGCCCTGCGGCCGAGGATGATGCGAACGGGTGCGCCCTCGGCCGGGGGCGGCCCGCCGCAGCCGATCCTCGACCCAGGGAGCCCGATGCCCCCCTCCGCGCTGGACCCTCAGTTCCTCTCGTACCCGTTGCGCCCGCTGGCCGACGCCGCCCTGTCCCGGGCCCGGCAGTTGGGCGTTTCGCACGCCGACTTCCGGCTGGAGCGGGTCCGTTCGGCGTCCTGGCGGCTGCGCGACGCCCGCCCGGCCGGGTCGTCGGACACCGTGCAGTTGGGCTTCGCCGTCCGGGTGCTGCTGGACGGCGCCTGGGGCTTCGCGGCGGGCGTCGACCTGACGCCCGCGGCAGCCGCGGCGGTCGCCGAGCAGGCGGTGGCGGTGGCCCGGCTGGCGGGCGGGATCAGCCGCGCGGCGGGCTCCGGCGAGCGGGTGGAGCTGGCCCCCGAGCCGGTGTACTCGGACGTCGAGTGGGTCTCCGCGTACGAGGTGAACCCGTTCGACGTGCCGGACGCGGAGAAGACCGGCCTGCTGGCCGAGTGGTCGTCCCGGCTGCTGGCCGCCGACGGCGTCTCGCACGTGTCGGCGGCGCTGCTGACGGTGCAGGAGAACAAGTTCTACGCGGACACCGCGGGGACGGTGACGACCCAGCAGCGGGTGCGCCTGCACCCGTGGCTGGAGGCCACCAGCGTGGACGAGCGGACGGGCGCGTTCGACTCGATGCGCACCATCGCGCCGCCGGCCGGCCGCGGGTGGGAGTACCTCGTGGGGGCCCGGGGGTCGTCCCCCGAGAGCCGCAGCCTGCGCGGGACGGGCTGGGACTGGGACGCCGAACTGGCCGAGCTGCCCGAGCTGTTGGCGCAGAAGATGCGCGCGCCGAGCGTCACCGCGGGCCGCTACGACCTGGTGATCGACCCGTCCAACCTGTGGCTGACCATCCACGAGTCGGTCGGCCACGCCACCGAGCTGGACCGCGCGCTGGGCTACGAGGCCGCCTACGCGGGCACCTCGTTCGCCACCTTCGACCAGCTCGGCAGCCTGAAGTACGGCTCCGAGCTGATGCACGTCACGGGCGACCGGACGGCCGAGAACGGCCTGGCCACCATCGGGTACGACGACGAGGGCGTGGCCACCCAGTCCTGGGACCTGATCCGGGACGGCGTCCTGGTCGGCTACCAACTCGACCGCCCGATGGCCAAGTTGAAGGGCTTCGAGCGGTCCAACGGCTGCGCCTACGCGGACTCCCCGGCGCACGTGCCGGTGCAGCGGATGGCCAACGTCTCGCTCCAGCCGGCCGCCGACGGCCCCGACACCGCGGGCCTGATCTCCCAGGTGGAGGACGGGCTGTACATCGTCGGCGACCGCTCCTGGTCGATCGACATGCAGCGGTACAACTTCCAGTTCACCGGGCAGCGCGCCTACGCCATCCGCAACGGCGAACTCGCGGGCCAGGTCAAGGACTTCGCCTACCAGGCCACCACCACCGACTTCTGGGGCTCGATGAGCGCCGTCGGCGGCCCGCAGACGTACGTGCTCGGCGGGGCCTTCAACTGCGGCAAGGCCCAGCCGGGCCAGGTCGCCGCGGTCAGCCACGGCTGCCCGTCCGCGCTGTTCCGTCAGGTCAACGTGCTCAACACCCAGCAGGAGGCGGGTCACTGATGTCCCTCACGCACCCCCACGAGCTGGTGGAACGCGCCCTCGAACTGTCCCGCGCCGACGGCTGCGTGGTGATCGCCGACGAGGAGTCCACCGCCAACCTGCGCTGGGCCGGCAACGCGCTGACCACCAACGGCGTCACCCGCGGCCGCCGACTCACCGTGATCGCCACCGTCAACGGCGCGCAGGGCACCGCCGCCGGCGTGGTCGCCCAGGAGGCCGTCACGCTCGACGAGGTCGAGCAGCTGGTGCGCGCCGCCGAGGCCGCCGCCCGGGCCGCCGAACCCGCCGAGGACGCCCAGCCGCTGATCACCGGCCGGCCCGCCGACCCGCGCTTCACCGAGCCCCCGCTGGTCACCGACATCGGCGTGTTCGACGCCATCGCGCCCGCCCTCGGCGAGGCCTTCGCCCGCGCCCGGGCGGGCGGCGAGCTGCTGTACGGCTTCGCCCGGCACGAGATGGTCTCCTCCTACCTGGGCAGCTCCACCGGCCTGCGGCTGCGCCACGACCAGCCCACCGGCGCCGTCGAGCTGAACGCCAAGACCGCCGACCTGTCCGGCTCCGCCTGGGCCGGCGCCGGCACCCGGGACTTCACCGACGTCGACGTCACCGCCCTGCACACCGACCTGACCCGCCGGCTCGGCTGGGGCCGCAAGCGGATCGACCTGCCGGCCGGCCGCTACGAGACCGTCCTGTCGCCGTCCGCCGTCGCCGACCTGCTGGTCTACATGTCCTGGTCGTCGGGCGCGCGGGACGCCTCCGAGGGCCGCTCGGTCTTCTCCAGGCCCGGAGGGGGGACGCGGATCGGCGAGCAGCTCAGCCCGCTGCCGCTGACCCTGCGCTCCGACCCGGCCGAACCCGGCATCCAGGCCGCCCCGTTCGTGCTCACCCACTCCTCCGGCGAGAACGACTCGGTGTTCGACAACGGCGCGCCGCTGACCGGCACCGACTGGCTGCGCGACGGCAGGCTCACCCACCTGCTGACCACCCGCCACTCCGCGGGCCTGGCAGGTCTCCCGCTCACCCCGCCGATCGACAACCTGGTGCTGGAGACCTCCGCGCCCGACGCGCCCACCCTGGAGGAGATGGTCGCCCGGACCGAGCGCGGCCTGCTGCTCACCTGCCTCTGGTACATCCGCGAGGTCGACCCGGCCACCCTGCTGCTCACCGGCCTCACCCGGGACGGCGTCTACCTGGTCGAGAACGGCGAAGTGGTCGGCGCGGTCAACAACTTCCGCTTCAACGAGTCCCCGGTCGACCTGCTCGGCCGGATCACCGAGGCGGGCCGCACCGAACGCTGCCTGCCCCGCGAGTGGGGCGACTGGTTCACCCGGGCCGCGATGCCGCCGGTGCGCGTGCCCGACTTCAACATGAGCTCGGTCAGTCAGGCCTCCTGACCGGCCGACCGACCGCCCTGGGGGGCCCTGATGGACGAAAAGCACACCGTCAAGACGTCGAAGATGCTCAGCCGCATCCTGCGACACGACCCGGGATCCGTCGGGGTCTCCCTGGACGCGGCGGGCTGGGTGGAGGTCGACACCCTGCTCGCCGCGCTGGCCCGGCACCGCCGGCCGCTCAGCCGCGCCCAGCTGGACCACGTGGTCGCCACCAACAACAAGCGCCGTTTCGCCTACTCCGAGGACGGCCGCTCCATCCGGGCCAGCCAGGGCCACACCGTCGAGGTCGACCTCGGCCTGCCCGCCACCACCCCGCCCGACGTGCTGTTCCACGGCACCGCCGAGCGCACCCTCCGGTACATCCTGGCCGAGGGCCTGCGCCCGATGGCCCGGCAGGACGTCCACCTCTCGGCCGACACCGGGACGGCCGTCAAGGTCGGCTCCCGGCACGGCCGGCCCGTCGTCCTGGAGGTCGACGCGGCGGCGATGGCCGCCGCCGGCCACGAATTCCGGGTGTCTGCGAACGGTGTCTGGCTCACCGACGCCGTACCCGTCCAGTACCTGCGCCGCGCCGCCTGACCACCGGACCGACCCCAGGTGGGTCGGTCCGGCGTCAGCGGGGTTACCGTGGTCGGTCGTAGGGAGCCGGACAAACCGACCGAGGATGGATGGGCCATGCGCAAGAGCGCGGACGACGACCAGGTCTTCCGGATCACCGGTGCCCGCAGCAGCCTCACCGAGGACGTCCGGGGCCGACAGCGCCGGTACGTGATCTCCATGCTGATCCGCACGCTGTGCGTGGTCCTCGCCGTCGTCCTGTGGGACGTCCAGCGCTGGTGCGCCTTCGCCGCACTGGCCGGCGGCGCGCTGCTGCCCTACTTCGCCGTACTGATCGCCAACGCGGGCCGCGAACGCGCACCCGGCCTGCCGTCGACCTTCGCGTTCTCCCCCGACACCCCGCTGATGCTCGGCCCCGGCGGCACCGGCGGCGGCGGGGCGGCGGCGGCCGCCGCCGCCGAGAATCGGCCACAGGATTGAGAATCCCTCAATTCCGCTGTCCGGTATGACCGTTGATCGACCGGTATGACCGCCTGAAAGCTCAGACAACCCTCAAATTAATCATCGAGCGGAGGAGCTTCCGGGGCCTCTGCCGTGCCATACTTCCTAAGCGCTCCGCATCCCCCGTCGGAGCGACAGACCGACGCCGGGCAGCTCCCCCCGTGGCTGCCCGGCGTCGTCATGCCCGGACACAGGACTTTCACACCCGGGCATAGGATCGGACCCATGGACACCGCGCACCCCCTCTTCGGCACCCCCACCGGCCCCGAAGTCCCGGCCGGCCCCCCGAAGTGCTCCGCCAAGGGCTGCCGCGAGCTCGCCGCCTGGACCCTGCTGTGGAACAACCCCAAGCTCCACACCCCCGACCGCCGCAAGACCTGGCTCGCCTGCGACGAACACCGCGACTCCCTCAGCCAGTTCCTCGCCGTCCGCGGCTTCCTCAAGGACACCGAGCCCTTCTCCGCGTAACGGAGCACCGGTCTCCCCCGCACCCAGTAGCGTGGTCGGCATTTCCGCGCTTGGGGGATGCGTTGACTCGTGGTGCACGGCGAATGTCCCGGGCGGAGGCGCTGCGCCGCCGCGTCGACTCCGAGTTCGTCGGACGCCGGGCGCAACTCGCCCTGTTCGCCGACAACCTCCGCAGGAGCCCGGACCCGGAGGCCGGCCCCGACCCCGCCGACTTCCTGTTCCACGTCCGGGGCGTCGGCGGCATCGGCAAGTCCACCCTGATCGCCCAGTGGCGGCAGACCGCCCGCCGGAACGGCGCCCGCACCGCGCTCATCGACGACACCGATGTCCAGGGCATCGACACCGCGCTGGCCGCACTGGCCGCCCAACTCGCCTCCGACAGCGCCCCGTTCAAGGACTTCGACAGGGCCCTCGAACAGTACCGCCGGGCCCAGGCCGCCCCGCCCGACCACGCCGACCTGCCCTCACTGCCCGCCCGGGTGGTCGCCCAGGCTGCCCTCGGCGCCGCCAACACCTTCGTCCCCGGCACCGCCGCCTTCACCACCCCCGAGACCCTCGCCCAGAGCACCGACCGCCTGTTCACCGCCGTCCGCCGCCGCCGGCCCACCGGCGACTCCGAACTCGCCACCCTCAGCCGGGCCTTCGTCGCCGAACTCGCCCGCCTCTGCGACCGCGACCCCGCCCCCTGGGTGGTGCTCTTCCTCGACACCTGGGAGATCACCGGCCGCCACCTCGACGGCTGGCTGCGCGACCTGATCGACGGCGCCCACGGCGACCTCCCCCTCGAAGTGATCATCGTCCTGGCCGGCCGCGACGAACTCGCCGAACGCGACTGGGCCCGCCTCCGCCCCGCCGTCGTGGACGTCGCCCTCGAAGCCTTCACCGAACAGGAAGCCCGCGAGCTGCTGGCGGGCCGGGGCGTGCACTCCCCGACGCGGCCGACGCCATCGTCCGGATGTCGCTCGGCCTGCCGCTGCTGCTCGCCCTGCTCGCCGGCACCCTCCGCGCCCACCTGCGCGAACTGACGGCCACTCCGGTCGCCGACCGCGCCGCCACCGCACTGGAGCTGCTCGGCTAGCCTCTCCCCCCATGGCCGATCGAGCGAACTTCGTCGTCGTCCGCGAGAGCGGCGAGCACGAGCTGCACCTCTCCCGCTTCGGCGCGGCTGGTCTCGATCTCGGCCTGCTCGCCGGGCCCGCCGCCGTCCTCGCCATGGTCGAGGGCCTGTCGGCGACCGACTGGTGGTTGGACGACGTGCTCTGCCAGGGAGCGGCGCTGATCGATCTCGGTCGGAAGGTCCTGCTGCTGTTCGCCTGGGAGGGGCCGAGTACCGAACTCCGCCTCCGCGCCGCCACGTTGGAACTGCTCCGCGAGGCCTGGGAGGGCTGGGAGATCCGCTGGGCCTACGACGGGAACGCGGAGCTGCGGGCCCACCTGGGGCTGGACCCGGAGCTCGTCCGGGATCGCGCGGCTCCGGTCGTTCCCGGCCCGTTCCTGGAGCCGGACGACGAGGAGTTCACCGAACCGGCGCCGATGGTCGCGGTGGTGACGGTCGGTTCGGGCCAGTGCTTCGTGGTGGCCCACGCCGACGACCACCCGATCCGCGAAGGACTCTCCCTGCTCTACCGCCTGCCGGACGCCCCGAAGCACGAGGTGTGCCGGGCCGCAGCCCGAGCGGGGCTGCACATCGACCCGGTGCGCCGCCGGATCGGCTGGTGGACGCTGGGCGCGACGGCCGAGGCGTACGAGATGCCGACCCGGTGGCCGGGGTGGACGGTCGAGTTCTGGCAGGACCGCTGGGAGCAGCATGTCCAGGCAGCCGCCGGCCGGTTCCAACCACCCACCGTCGAACCCGAGTTGGCCCGGAAAGAGGTTCGCGACCGCCGCCGCTGACCACAGCCCCGGCTCACACCCGCTGCCAGGGGTTGCTCCGATAGCACTCCAGCAGCAGCGCACCGACCTCCGGATCGACCGTCAGCGCCTGCCCGTCGATACCGGCAATCGGCACGACCGGCCCGATCGAGTTGGACAGGAACGCCCCGAGCCCCGGAGAGTCCGCCACCCACCGCCCGAGGTCGTCGAGCCGGATCTCCCGCCGCTCGGACGGGATACCGGCGACCGCCAGCCCCCGCTCCAGCAGCTGCATCGTGATGCCGGGCAGTGCGGCCGCCTCCGGCCAGATCACCCGCCCGCCGTCGAAGAAGCCGATGTTCGCGATCGACGCCTCGCTGATCCGACCGTGGCGGTCGGTGAACAGCGTGTCGTCGTACCCGGCGAGCACCGCCCGTCGCCCGGCCAGCACCAGCCCGAACGTCCCGGCGTGCTTGACGTGCGGCAGGTCTCGCTCGTACTCCACCACCCGCAGCCGCACTGGCGCCGTCCCGGCCTCGATCGGCGCGCTCGTCGTCACTGCCACGTCCGGCTCCACGTCCTGGCCGCGCAGCACGGCGTCGACGCGGCGGCTGAAGACCGTCACCCGCACCGACACCGCGTCCGGCGCGGCGCGCAGGGAGTGCCGGATCCAGCCCCGCACCCGCTCGGTGTCCAGGGCCGTCCCGAACAGCTCGCGGGTGCTCGCGTGCAGCCGCGCGAGGTGCAGGTCCAGCCCGCGGACCGCGCCGTCCCGCGCCTGCATCGAGGTGAAGTGCGCGTACGTCGCCCGCGCGAGCACCATCAGATCCGCACGGCTCGCCTCGCTGCCGTTGACGTCCACCCGGTCGATGACGGTCTCTCCTTCGCCGCCGGCCACAACGTGCCCAACCACGGCGACAGTTCGGCCATTCCCGGCCGCCGACCGGGCACCCGGCCTGACTGTGCGTCAGGATGCTCGCCTACGGTGAGCTCCGTGAATGATCTTCCCGCACCCAGCGCGACATCCGGCCGCCACGCGGTCGAGAACCTGATCGCCCGGTACGCCGAACTCGTGGACGACGGGGATTTCGCCGGCCTCGGCACCCTGCTCTCGGACGCCGCCTTCACCGGCAGCGGCGACCCGGTGCGCGGGCGGGAGGCGATCGAGAAGATGTTCCGGGACATGCTGATCGTCTACGCCGACGGCACCCCGCGGACCCAGCACATGACCACCAACCTCGCCGTCGAGGTCGACGAACAGGCGGGCACAGCGGCCGCCCGCTGCTACGTCACCGTGTTCCAGTCGCTCCCGGAACTACCGTTGCAGCCCATCGTCTGCGGCCGCTACCAGGACCGCTTCGAACGCCGGGACGGGCAGTGGCGTTTCACGGAGCGCCGGTTCCGCGCCACACTGGTCGGCGACGTGAGCCGCCACCTCCGGAGCTAGCCGCCGATCGCCGACATCGGCCGGACGGGCTGGAGGAACTCCGGGTCGTCGATGCCCGCGCCGGCCTTCTTGCCCCACATCGCCGCGCGCCACAGCTCGGCCAGCTCCGCGTCGCCGGCGCCCGCCCGCAGCGCTCCCCGGAGGTCGGTCTCGCCGGTCGCGAACAGGCAGTTGCGGATCTGGCCGTCGGCGGTGAGGCGGGTGCGGTCGCAGGCGCGGCAGAACGGGCGGGTGACGGAGGCGATGACGCCGACCGTCGCGGGGCCGCCGTCGACCAGCCAGCGTTCGGCGGGGGCGGCGCCGCGTGCCGAGGACGGCTCGGGTTCCAGGGTGAAGCGGGTGCGGAGCAGCGCGAGGATCTCCTCGGCGGTGACCATCTGCGAGCGGTCCCAGCCGTGTTGGGCGTCCAGTGGCATCTGTTCGATGAATCGCAGCTGGTAGCGGTGTTCGATCGCCCAGGCCAGCAGGTCGGCGGCCTCGTGGTCGTTGACGCCGCGCATCAGCACGGCGTTGAGCTTGACCGGCCGCAGCCCGGCGGCTTCGGCGGCCAGCAGCCCGTCCAGGACGTCCTGGTGGCGCCGGCGGCGGGTCAGCCGGACGAAGGTCTCGGGGTTCAGGGTGTCGATCGAGACGTTGACCCGGTCGACTCCGGCGTCCCGCAGGGAGGTTGCGACCCGGGCCAGGCCGATGCCGTTGGTGGTGAGGGAGATCTCGGGTCGGGGCTCCAGCGCGCCGCACGCCGCGATGATGGGGACGAGTCCGGGCCGCAGCAGCGGTTCGCCGCCGGTGAAGCGGACTTCGCGGACGCCGAGTTCACGAACCGCGAGGCCGACCAGGCGGACGATCTCCTCGTCGGTGAGCAGGTCGGACCGGTCGAGCCAGTTCAGGCCCTCTTCGGGCATGCAGTAGGTGCAGCGCAGGTTGCACCGGTCGGTGAGGGAGACCCGCAGGTCGACGGCCTGCCGACCGTAGGTGTCGAGGAGCATCCCGGTCCCGCCCTTCCTCGAAGGGCCGCAACCGGCCCGGCCGCCACCCAGCGGCCGGGCCAGCTTAACCGGGCCGGGATCTCGACCGGGCCGGGGACGTCGACCGGATCGGGGACGTCGACCGGGCCGGGAACCCCGGTCAGTCGGCGCCGAGGCCGGTCAGCGATCGGACCTCCAGTTCGGCGTACTTCGCGGGGTCGGCCTTCTCCCGTGCCAGCCAGGTGCCGATCGCGCCGGCCAGGAAGCCGACCGGGATGGAGACCAGGCCGGGGTTCTCCAGCGGGAACCAGTGGAAGTCGCTGTGCGGGAAGAGCGAGGTTTTGGGGTTGCCGGAGACCACCGGCGAGAAGATCACCAGGGTGACGGAGGTGATCAGGCCCGCGTAGGTGGCCGAGACGGCGCCGGCGGTGTTGAAGCGCTTCCAGAACAGCGAGTACAGCAGGGTGGGCAGGTTGGCGGAGGCGGCGACCGCGAAGGCCAGGGCGACCAGCGCGGCGGCGTTCAGCTTGTCGGCGAAGATCGACAGCACGATGGCGACGGCGCCGATCGCGACGGCGGCGAGCTTGGCGGCGGCCAGCTCCTCCTTCTCGCCCGCCTTCCCGCGCCGGATCACGTTGGCCCAGAGGTCGTGGGCGAAGGACGAGGAGGAGGCCAGGGTGAGTCCGGCGACCACGGCGAGGATGGTGGCGAAGGCGACGGCGGAGATCACCGCGAGCAGCACCGCGCCGCCGGTGGAGCCGGCCCCGCCGCCGAGCTGTTCGGCGAGCAGCGGGGCGGCGGTGTTGCCGGCCGCGTTGGAGGCCTTGATGGTCTTCGGGCCGACCAGGGCGGCGGCGCCGAAGCCGAGGGCGAGCGTCATCAGGTAGAAGACGCCGATGATGCCGATCGCCCAGAGCACGGACTTCCGGGCGGCCTTGGCGGTGGGGACGGTGTAGAAGCGGACCAGGATGTGCGGAAGTCCGGCGGTGCCGAGGACGAGGGCGAGGCCGAGGCTGAGGAAGTCGAGTTTGGTGGTGCCGGTGACGCCGTACTTGAGCCCGGGTTCGAGGAAGGCGTGGCCCTTGCCGCTGGCGTCGGCGGCGGCGCCGAGCAGGCCGGACAGGTTGAAGTGGTACTTGGCCAGCACCAGGACGGTCATCAGCGCGGCGCCGACGATCAGCAGCACGGCTTTGACGATCTGCACCCAGGTGGTGCCCTTCATGCCGCCGACGGTCACGTAGATCACCATCAGCGCACCGACCGCCACGATGGTCCAGCGCTTGGCGCCGTCGCCGCTGACGCCGAGCAGCAGGGCGACCAGGGAGCCGGCGCCGACCATCTGGGCGAGCAGGTAGAAGATCGACACCACGATGGTGGAGATGCCGGCGGCGGTGCGCACGGGGCGCTGGCGCATCCGGAACGCCAGCGCGTCGGCCATGGTGAAGCGGCCGGAGTTGCGCAGCGGTTCGGCGACCAGCAGCAGGGCGACCAGCCAGGCGACCAGGAAGCCGATGGAGTAGAGGAAGCCGTCGTAGCCGAACAGGGCGATGAGTCCGGCGATGCCGAGGAAGGACGCGGCGGACATGTAGTCGCCGGAGATCGCCAGGCCGTTCTGGAAGCCGGTGAAGGCGCGTCCGCCGGCGTAGAAGTCGGCGGCGTCCTTGGTCTGCCGGCCGGCCCACAGGGTGATGCCGAGGGTGGCGATCACGAAGACCCCGAACAGCGACATGATCAGGGTGCGGTGGTCGCTCGCGGAGGTGGCCAGCTGGGTCATTCGGCGCTCTCCTCGAGGACGACGGCTGCGCGTCCGCGTATGACGGCGGCGGGCGAGTCGAGCCGGCGGTCGGCGTGGCGGGCGTACCAGGCGGCGATGGCGAAGGTGGAGGCGAACTGGAGCAGGCCGAGCACCAGGGCCAGGTTGATGTTGCCGGCCACCTTGGTGCTCATCAGGCCGGGCGCGTAGCAGGACAGCAGGACGTACAGCAGGTACCAGAGGACGAATCCGGCGGTGACCGGGAATGCGAAGTTCCGGAAGGAGCTGCGCAGTTGGCGGAACTCGGGGGATTCCTCGATGCGGCTGAACGGTTCCGGGGGCGGCTCGGGCGGGGGTGCCACGCGGTGTCTCCTGACGTCTTCGGGGGCGTCGGACGGCCGGACGGGCGTGATCGGCGTCACATGGGTGCCGAGCATGTTAGGGGTGGGTCCGGCGCCGCGAGAAGACTTCTTGCGCGATCGGACCGATAAACCGCCCGGAAACGCGAAACCGGGGCGGCCCATGCCGGCCGCCCCGGTCCAACGATCAGTCAATAAGCCTTAATTACAGGGCAATGCGGACCTTCAGCGCCGTCCGCTCGTCCATCGCCCGGTAGCCCTCCGGCACCCCGTCCAGGTCCACCGTCCGGTCGAACACCACGCCCGGGTCGATCGCGCCGGACAGCACGTCGGGCAGCAGCTCGGGGATGTACGCCCGGGCGGGGGCGACGCCGCCGCGCACCGAGACGTTCCGGTCGAACATCTGCCGAATGTCCACGCCCGCGCTGCCGCCGTGCGGCACGCCGACGTAGCCGACCGCGCCGCCGTCCCGGGCGACGGAGATCGCGGTGCGCATCGACTCCTCGGTGCCGACGGCCTCCAGCACGGCGTGCGCGCCGCGGCCGCCGGTCAGCTCGCGCACCGCCTCGATCGCCGCCTCGCCGCGCTCGGGCACCACATCGGTGGCACCGAAGGTGCGGGCGATCGCCGTACGGCCCTCGTGCCGGCCCAGCGCGATGATCCGGCCGGCGCCGAGCCGGTGCGCGGCCAGCACGCCGCACAGGCCGACCGCGCCGTCGCCGACCACCGCGACGGTCGCGCCGGGCCGCACGCCCGCCGACACCGCCGCGTGGTGCCCGGTCGCCATCACGTCGGACAGCGCCAGCAGGGCCGGCAGCAGCTTCTCGTCACCGGCGGCCTCCTTGGGGAGCTTCACCAGCGTGCCGTCCGCGAACGGCACCCGGACCGCCTCGCCCTGCCCGCCGTCCGAGCCGGGGATGCCCCAGAACCCGCCGTGCGGGCAGGAGGTCTGCAGGCCCTCGCGGCAGAACTCGCAGACGCCGTCCGACCAGACGAACGGGGCCACCACCAGGTCGCCGACTGTGAGATCGCGCACCTCGGGACCGACCTCCTCGACGAAGCCGAGGAACTCGTGCCCGATCCGCTGCCCGGCCTGCCGCTTGGCCACGCCGCGGTACGCCCACAGGTCGCTGCCGCAGATGCAGGCGTTCAGCACCCGCACCACCGCGTCGGTGGGGCGCTGGATCCGCGGGTCGGGCACCTCCTCGATCCGGATGTCCTGGGGGCCGTGGATCACGGTGGCGCGCATGAGGGTTGTCCTTCGTTGCAGAGGTCGGGTGCCTGGTTCACACCCGCTTGCCACTCTAGAACGGCCGCCCGAGCAACCGTTCCGGCCGGAGTCGTCCCCCGTTCCCCGTAAAGTGGTGCGCTATGTACGCGCCATTCCCCACCTCGCCGCTCCCGGCACAGCGCACCGGCCCCGGCGGGGGCACCGGGCGCGGTTTCGCGGTGGTCGACGTGGAGACCACCGGACTCGGGCGCTCGGACCGGGTGATCTCGGCGGGCGTCTACCAGCTCGACCCGGACGGCGAGGTCACCGACCACTGGTACACCCTGGTCAACCCGCAGCGGGATCCCGGCCCGGTGTGGATCCACGGCCTGACCAGCGAGGTGCTGGCGGGTGCGCCGACCTTCCCGGAGGTCGCCGCCGAGTTCGCCGAGCAGCTGCGCGACCGGGTGATGGTCGCGCACAACGCGCTGTTCGACTGGAACATGATCTCCCGCGAGTTCTCCCGGGCCGGCCTGCGCGCCCCGGTCGACCAGCGGCTGTGCACCATGGTGCTGGCCCGCGACCTGCGGCTGCCCCTGCCGAACGGCAAACTCTCCTCGCTGGCCGCCCACTTCGGGGTGAGCCAGCGCCAGGCGCACAACGCGCTGGACGACGCCCGGGTGCTCGCCGAGGTGTTCCGCCCGTCGCTGGCACTGGCCCGCAACGGCGGGGTGCCGCTGCCGCTGACCACCTGTGTGGCCGTCACCGATCTCGGCGAGACCGCCCCGGCGGGGCCGTCCCGCGGCTCCTGGAGCAGCTCGTACCGGGCCACCCGCAAGCGCCCGGCCTGCCCGTACCCGAACCCGGGGCGCTGGGTGGACGGCTCGCCGCTGATGCAGGGCATGCGGGTGGCGATCACCGGCGACACCGCCACCGACCGTGAGCTGCTGGAGGACCGGATGATCGAGGCGGGCCTGCACATCGCCTCCTCGGTGAGCCGGCTCACCAGCCTGCTGGTCACCAACGAGCCCACCTCGTGGAGCGGCAAGGCCCGCAAGGCCCGCGAGTACGGCACGCCGGTGGTCGGCGAGGACGCGTTCCTGCAGCTGCTGCGGGAGGTCGCGCCGCACCCCGGTGCGTGACGCGACGGTAAGGAGGATTAGCGTGCCGGGTGTGTACCGATTCCTGCTGTCCGCGCGCTGGGCGGTCATCGTTCTGCTGGCGCTGGTGCTGATCCCGACCATGATCCGGCTGGGGTTCTGGCAGTACCACCGCCACGAGGCGCGGGTGGCCCGCAACGACCTGGTGGCCCGGAACCTGGGCAGCCCGCCGGTCGCCTTCGACTCGCTCTCCTCCCCCGGCTGGTCGGTCCCCGGCGGCGAGGTGTGGCGCACCGTCACCGCGCAGGGGCACTACGACACCGCGCACGAGGTGGTCATCCGCGGCCGCACCGAGCCCGGCGGCAGCTCCATCGGCTACTTCGTGATCACCCCGCTGGTGCTGTCCGACGGCAAGGGCTCGGTGCTGGTCAACCGCGGCTGGGTGGACTCCGGCGCGGGTGCCGCCGACCTCCCCGCCGTACCGGCCCCGCCGGACGGCGAGGTGACGGTGACCGGGCGGCTGCGCGCCGACGAGACGTACGCCGCGCTGGGCGCGAAGAACCGCGGCGGCCTGCCGGACCGGATGTACAAGGTGATCAACACCGCGGAGCAGACCAAGTACTCCGGCGCCACCGTGCTCGGCGGCTACCTGGAGCTGGCCTCCTCGCAGCCCGCCGCCGGCCCCTCCCCCGTGCTGCTCGGCGAGCCCGGCCACTCCGACATCGGCCCGCACATGGCGTACGCCGTCCAGTGGTGGCTGTTCACCGCCCTGATCCCGGTCGGCGTCGTGGTGCTGGCCCGCCGCGAGGCCAAGCAGCTCGCGACGAAGCCGGCGGCGGCCGCGGAGGAACTGGTCGGCGCTACCAGCTGAGCGGCGGCGGCTCCAGCAGCTGCTCGGCCCAGATGGTCTTGCCGTTGCGGGTGTAGCGGCTGCCCCAGCGTTCGGTGAGCTGGGCGACCAGGTACAGGCCGCGGCCGCCCTCGTCGGTGAGCCGGGCCCGGCGCATCCGCGGCTGGGTGGCGCTCGGGTCGGACACCTCGCAGGTCAGCACCGACGAGCGGATCAGGCGCACCATCACCGGCCCGCCCGCGTACCGGATCGCGTTGGTGACCAGCTCGCTGAGCACCAGTTCGGTGGTGAACACCAGCTCGCCCAGCCCCCACTGCTCCAGCGTCCGGCTGGCCGACTCCCGCACCCCGGCGACCGCCGACGGGTCGGCCTCGATGGTCCACGCGGCGGTGTCCTCCGGCAGTACGTGGTTCAGCCGGGCCAGCAGCAGCGTGACGTCGTCGTTCTGTTCGGCGGTCGACATCTCCGCGACGATCGCCCGGCCGGCGGCGGCCAGGTCGCCGGTCAGGTCGGCCTCGGCGAGCTGGGCGGCCAGCTGCTCCATGCCCTCGTCGACGTCGCCGCCGTTGCCGCCCTCGATCAGCCCGTCGGTGTACAGCGCCAGCACGCTGCCCGCCCGCATCGCGCACTCGGCGGTCTCGAACGGCAGCCCGCCGATGCCCAGCGGCGGCCCCGGGTTGACCGGCAGGTACTCGACCCGCCCGTCGGGGTGGACCAGCGCGGGCGGCGGGTGCCCGGCGCTGGCGGTCTGGCAGATCCCGGCGACCGGGTCGTAGACGGCGTACACGCAGGTCGCCCCGGACGGGTCGGCGACGCCGCGTTCGCGTTCCTCCTCGCTGCCCTCGACCACCAGCTGGGAGACCAGGTCGTCCAGGTGCACCAGCAGTTCGTCGGGCTCCAGGTCCAGGTCGGCGAGGGTGCGCACGGCGGTGCGCAGCCGGCCCATGGTGGCGCTGGCCTGGAGCCCGTGGCCGACCACGTCGCCGGCCACCAGGGCGACCCGGGCGGAGGACAGCGGGATGACGTCGAACCAGTCGCCGCCGACGCCGGTCGCGGTGTCGGTGGGCCGGTAGACGCTGGCGGTGGTCGCGGCGGGCACGGCCGTCTCGGCGGGCGGCAGCAGGCTGCGCTGGAGTCCGACGGCGGCCCGGTGCTCCCGGGTGTAACGGCGGGCGTTGTCCAGCGCGAGCGAGGCCCTGGTGGCGATCTCCCGCAGCAGCTCCAGGTCCTCGCGCGCGTACGGGCCCTCGACGGGGTCGCGGTGGACGGTGACCCGGCCGAGCGGGCCGCTGCGGGCCTGCAACGGGGCGCGCATCGACGGCGGGTCGGCGATCGCCTCCACCGGGCCGCCCAGCGTCTCCCGCCCCAGCGGGCCGAGCGGGCGGCCGTCGGTGCGCGGCGGCCCGGCGGTGGCGGTGCGGCGGACGGCGAGCCGGCCGTCCGCGGCGGGCTGCGGCTCGTCGCCGGTGAACACGGCCTCGGCGATGTCCACCTCGACCCGGTCGCCGAGCCCGGGGACCAGCACCCCGGCCAGGTCCTCGGCGTTGCCGGCCACCGACAGCGAGGCGCCGACCGCGGCGGTGGCGCGGTGCAGCACGTCGGCCCGCCGCCGGTACCGGTGCAGCTCGGTGACGTCGCCGAACAGCGCGGTCACGCCGATCACCGCGCCGTCCAGGGCCAGCAGCCGGAACGCCTGGATCTCCATCACGGCGCCGCCGCGCGGGTCGTCCAGCGGGCGGATCCGCAGCGCGGTGCGCACCACCGGCTCCCCGGTGGTGATCACGTGCCGCAGGATCGCCTCCGCGGCGTCGGCGTCGTCGGGCTGCAGGTAGTCGTGCAGCTTGGACCCGGCCAGGCCGTCCGGCAGGCCGGTGTACGGCAGCAGGTGGGTGTTGGTGCGCAGCAGCCGCAGGTCGGCGTCGAACACGGCCAGACCGAGCTGGTCCTGTAGGAACAGTTCCCGGGTGAACGCCTCGTCCTGCCGCCGACGGGCCACCGTGTCGGCGGGGGTGGCCAGCACCAGGGCCCGCACCTCGCCGCCCTCGCCGGCCAGCGGCAGCACCTGGTACGAGACCTCCAGCGGGACGCCGGAGCCGGTGCGCAACCGCACCTCGCCGCTGCCGCGGTCGAGCACGTTCTGCTCGTTGTCGTCGGCGAGCAGCTCGCGGGCGGGGCGGCCGGTGACCTGGGCGGCGTCCAGCGCGAGCAGCTGCTCGGCGGCGGCGGTCCAGCCGACGACGCGTCCGTCGGCGTCGACCAGAGCGGCCGCGACGCCGTCGTTGTTCGGCAACCGCCTGCTTTCCATGGGCTGCACCTCGGGTGGGTGGTCCGGTCCCCCCATCTTCGAACGGTTCCCGGTCGCGCGCCATTGACACCCCGCCCGCCGGTCACCGTCGGTGACGAACCGGGCGGGCCGGGTGTCCCGGTGGGCCTTGCGTCACCCGGCGGCGGCGACCGGCGAGAATGACCCGCATGGATCTCGGACTCAAGGACAAGGTGTACGTGGTCACCGGCTCGACCCGGGGACTCGGCCACGCCACCGCCGCACAGCTGGTCGCCGAGGGCGCCCGGGTCGTCGTCACCGGCCGTACCGAAGCGTCGGTCGCGGCCGCGGCCCGCGCCCTCGGCGACAACGCGTACGGCGTGGTCGCCGACAACGCCGACCCGGCCACCCCGCAGCGGCTGATCGACGCCGCGACCAGCCGCTTCGGCGGCTTCGACGGCATGCTGGTCAGCGTCGGCGGCCCCGCCGCCGGGCCGGTCGCCACCGCCAGCGACGAGGCCTGGGGCGCGGCGTTCGACTCCGTCTTCCTCGGCGCGATCCGGCTGGCCCGCGCCGCCGCCGAACGCCTCCCCTCCGGCGGCGTCATCGCGTTCGTCCTCTCCACCTCGGTCCGCCAGCCCATCCCCGGCCTCGGCATCTCCAACGGCCTGCGGCCCGGCCTCGCCATGGCCGCCAAGACCCTCGCCGACGAACTCGGCCCCCGCGGCATCCGGGTCCTCGGCCTGCTCCCCGGCCGCATCGACACCGACCGCGTCCGCGAACTCGACGCCCTCGCCCCCGACCCCGCAGCAGCCCGCGAAGCCGCCGCAGCCGCCATCCCCCTGCGCCGCTACGGCACCCCCGCGGAGTTCGGCCGCACCGCCGCCTTCCTCCTCTCCCCGGCCGCGTCGTACCTGACGGGCGTCATGGTCCCGGTGGACGGCGGCGCGACGCGGGGGCTCTAGCGTGACGAGACCCCGCCACCCGGGTGGGTGGCGGGGTCTCCGAGGCTGATCGGCGATCCGGCTCGGACGCCGCCGAAGTGCCCGGCGGCTGCGGCGGTGACAGAAGCGCCCCACGCTTCGTGGCGGAGGCACCGGACCGGACCGTTCGTGCCCTTGCTGTCCCGGACGAGCAACACTCCGTGTGAATCGGAGTGGCCGACGCTCCACTCGACAGGAGTTGACCGGAGACCGAACCTTCGACATACGCCGCGCGGGGCGCGTCCAAGAAGTCCGGCAACGTCACCGAACCTCCGCCGACGTCCACCAGGAACCACATCCCGTCGCTGTCGGCTCCGTCAGATCCGACATGCCGTCATTCTGTCGCGACAGTGGTGGTCGGCCCGCCGAACGTCTCGCCGTGCCGGTGGCGGCGGAAGGCCGGTTGGGTGAGGGCCAGGGCCACCGTCAGGGCGATGGTGAGGCCGGCGACGGGGAAGAACGGGGCGGGGCCGATGCGGTGGACGATCAGGCCCGCGGCGGCGACGGAGATCGGGAAGGTGCCGGTGACGGCGAGCATCACCATGCTCATCACACGGCCGAGCAGGCGGGCGGGGGTCCAGGTCTGGAGCATGGTCACGACGACGATGTTCTGCCAGCCGCTGGCCACGCTGTAGACGGCGATGCAGACGCCCGCGCCGATCGCGCCGCCCGCGTACGGGACTCCGGCCAGGCCGATGCCCATCGCCACGGCGAGCAGGGCGAACAGGCGGCCGGGCTGCTGGACGGTGGAGGCCTTGGCGGCGATCGCGGAGCCGGCCAGGGCGCCGATGCTCAGGACGGTGAGCAGGATGCCGTAGTCCGCGGCGCCGAGCGAGCCGTGCGCCCAGTCGGGGAGCGCGACCTCCATGGTGCCGGTGAAGGCGAGATTGCAGACCAGGGCGACGACCATCACCACGTGCAGCAGTCGGCCGCGGCGCAGGACGTCGGTGAAGCCGGGGCCGTCCGGCTCCGCGGCCGGGGTGTTCTCGGTGGGCCGGTCGGCCTTGCGGGGGCGCAGGCCCAGCAGGACGGCGGCGGAGAGCAGGAAGGAGCAGGCGTCGACGGCGAGGGCCGGGGTGGATCCCCACAGGGCGACCAGGACGCCGCCGAGGGACGGGCCGAGCACGCCGCCGAACTGGTTGGCCATGGAGGAGAGCGCATTGCCCCGGCCGAGCTGTTCGGTCGGCAGGAGAGCGGGCAGCAGGGTGTAGGAGGCGGGCAGGAAGAGACCCGATCCTGCTCCCAACACCACGGCCAGCGGCGCGAGTTGGAGCAGCGTGGGCTCGCCCGTCGCGGAGACGGCGGCGAGTGCGCCGACCGCGAGGGCCCGGACGGCGTCGGCGCCGAGCATGATGCGGCGGCCCCCGTAGCGGTCGGCGAGGATGCCGCCGAGCGGGATGGTCGCCACCCGGGCGATGCCGTAGCAGGCCAGCACAGTGCCGAGCAGGGCGGTCCCGCCGTGGCCGCCGAGCACCAGCCAGGGCAGCGCGACGGCGTAGCAGTAGTCCCCCACCATCGACGCGAACTGCCCGACCACCAGCAGCCGGAACCCCGACACCGCCAACGGGCCGCCGCCCCACCCCCGCCACCACCGCATTGCCCAACCCCCATATGCATACGACCGACTGATGATCAGTCAGCCACCGTACTGGCGTTCGGGGCGGTGGGTCGGGTGTTCGGCGAAACGGCGAGGCGTCAGCGCACCCGCGGCGTCCGGTTCCGCTCCTTGCGCGGGCGGGCCACCCGGAGGCGGATCTCGGCGGGCAGCGCGGTCAGGCCGAGGGAGCGGCGGGCGTGCTCGACGGGGCCGGCCCGGAAGGCGTCGATCAGGGCGCCGGTGTCCGCGCCGGGGGCGAGCCGCAGGACGGTGCGCACCTCGGGGCGGCGGGCGGCGCCGGTGACCCGGACGGTGACCCGCTCGACCTCCGGGAACGAGATGGCCTCCGTCTCGATCGCGTCCTCGACGGCCCGGCTGCGCACGTGCAGGGCGAAGTGCGGGTGCCCGGGCGCGGCGGGCGACGGCAGGTCGACGCCGGCCGGGCCGCCCCGGCGCAGCTGCGAGAACAGCCACCACAGCCCGCCGAACACCACGGCCGCGGGCACCAGGATCGCCACCGGCCACCACCAGGCGCGGTCGGTCCAGCGGGTGCGGCCGGCGGTGCTGAGCACCGGCTGGTCGGGCGAGGTGAGCGGCCACCAGTGCGGCGGGGTGACCCCCAGGTGCCGGTAGACGTCCAGCCCGCCGAGCAGCACCAGCGCCCCGGCCACCAGCAGCAGGAGCCCGACCGCGGCCAGGATGGTGCGGTTGACGGCGCGTCGGCTCATCGGGGCGGCTCCGACTCGGCGAGTTCACGGCGCTGGTGACGCTCCCGCACCGGCCGGGTCCGGACGTCCAGCCGGTGCGGGGCGGCCAGCGGGATCCGGTCCAGCTCGGCCCGCAGGTGGCGTTCCACCCCGGCCGGGTCGGTGGTTCCGGCGACCGTCACCCGGGTGCGCCGCCGCCCCACCTTCACCTGCCAGGAGTGCAGGTCGGCGTGCTGCTGGGCCCGGCGGGAGAGCAGTGCCGTCACCGCGCTGCGGTGGATCGCCGTGCCGCGCGGCTCCAGTGCCAGCCAGCCGCGCAGGCCCCGCCGGAACGCCAGCGCCAGCAGCACCAGCCCGAGCAGCACCGCGCCGGCGGCGAAGCCCAGCACCCACGGGTCGTCGAGGTGACGGGTCGCCAACTGGTGCGCCAAGTCCCGCCGCCACGGCCGGGCCTCGCCGCCGGAGCGCACCGCGATCACGTCGTACAGCAGCATCCCGGCGGCCACCACCACGACCGCCACCACCAGCGCCGTCACCACCCCGCGCTCGGACCGCAGCCAGCGCCCGGCGCCGCGTCGGCGCACGTCCTCCACCGCCGTGGACCCGCTCACCGCAGCGCCGCGGCGTGCAGCCGGTCCACGATCACCTCGGCCGAGACGACGGGCGTGCCGGTCAGCTCGGCGACCCGCTCGCACGCGGCGTCCCGCACCGCCCGGGCCAGCGCCGCCACGTCGCACGGGAACGGCAGCTCCACGTGCAGGACGAGCCGGACCCGGCCGTGCGTGTACAGTGCGGACGCCTTCGGCGGCGGCGCGGGCTCCGGGCGGGTCCGCCAGGCCGGAGCGAGCGCGTCGGCGGTGGCGCGGGCCGCGATCCGGCGGTACACCCGGTCGGCGATCTGCTCACTGCCGCGCGACGCGAGCGGGCTCGCGAGCGCGGTCAACGCCGCCGGTCCCGGCCGCGCAGCAGTTCCCCGAGCTCACCGAGCTCCAAGTCCCCCTCGATCACCCGGCCCACCACGAAGCCGACCGCGCCGAGCGCCGCGACCAGCAGGAACGCGGCGAAGCCGCCGAAGTAGCCGGCGAAGCCGAGGGCCATGCCGGCGAGCAGGCCCACCAACGCCATGTTCATCGCCGCTCCTTCGCGGTCCGTCACTTGTCGGAAAGACTCACTGCACCCGCGGGCGCCGCCCGGACGACGAGGGCTCCTCCTCCTCCACCTCGTCCGGCTCGTCCGGGAGGTGGACGTCGTTCACGGCGATGTTCACCTCGACCACCTCCAGGCCGGTCATCCGCTCGACCGCCTCGATGATGTTCGCCCGCACCTCCGAGGCGAGCCGCGGGATCACCACGCCGTACTCCACCACCAGCGCGATGTCGATGGCGGTCTGCTTCTCGCCGACCTCCGCCTTGATCCCGCGCCCGACACTCGCCTTCGACCCGGGCACCCGGTCCCGCATCGCACCGAACGTCCGCGAGAACCCCGACCCCAGCGCATGGATCCCGGCCACCTCCCGGGCCGCCATGCCCGCGATCTTCTCCACCACCCCCACCGCGAGCGCCGTCCGCCCGCGCTCACCGTTCGACTGCGCCTCCGTCACGTTCTTCTGCAGATCCGCGGGCGTGGGTGTGTGGGGCTGCGCCATGTCGGGCCTCCTGACGTTCGGGTCCAGCTATATCGCAAATCCCACCAACCCTGACATTTCGCCACACCTGACGCACTGTCGGCCATCCAACCGGGCGTCGAGCCCACACCGGCAGACGACTCCACCAACCATCGACTTTCCCACTTGCTTTCACTTTGTCTTCTGTGTATCTTCAAAGACATAAAGAGATTCCGACGGAGGGGAACCGATGACCGCCACCACCCGCACCATCACTGTCGACGACGAGGTCTTCGCCTTTCTGCAGGCCCACAGCGAACCGCTGGTGGACACCCCCAACGATGTTCTCCGCCGGCTGCTGCTGGACACCACCACGCCTGCCGAGCCCTCGACCGAGTCGACGCCGGGCGCTCTCCTGCCGTTCATCGAGCGGGGCTGGCTGGAGCCCGGCGACGAGCTGCGCCACACCAAGAAGCGGACGGGGACCACCTTCGTCGCACACGTCACGCCCGAGGGGTGCATCCGCATCGAGGACGGACGCGTCTTCGCCCTGCCTTCACCGGCACTGAAGGCCCAGGTCGGCACCGAGATCAACGGCTGGGGCCAGTACCGGATCAGCCGAACCGGCGACTGGCTGCAGTCGCTGCGCACCCGCCTCCAGAACGAACAGAACTCCTGATCCCACGCAAGGGGCCGGTCACCGGGCAGCTCGAAATCGCCCGGCGAACGGCCCCTTCGACCAGTGGACGCGGTTGCGCTACATGCCCGCGAGGTCCCGCAGGCGGCGGGCCTGCGCCTCGCGTTCGGCCGCGCGCTGCTGGTCGTAGGTGCGGTCGGCGGCGCCCTGGAGGAGGGCCTTGGTCTCGATGACGGCGTTGCGCGGGGCGGCGAGCAGGGCGGCGGCGAGGTCGGCCGCGGTGGCGGCCAGGTCGGCCGCGGGGACGGCGACGTTGGCGAGGCCGGTGGCGACGGCCTCGTCCGCGCCGACTCGGCGGCCGGTGGCGCAGATCTCCAGGGCGCGGGCGTAGCCGACCAGGTCGGTGAGGGGCTTGGTGCCGGTGAGGTCGGGGACCAGGCCCAGGGAGGTCTCCTTCATGGCGAACTGGACGTCGTCGGCGACCACGCGGAGGTCGCAGGCGAGGGCCAGTTGGAAGCCGGCGCCGACGGCGTGGCCCTGGACTGCGGCGACGGAGATCAGGTCGGTGCGGCGCCACCAGGTGAACGCCTCCTGGTAGAAGGCGATGGTGGCGTCGAGTTCGGCGTCGGCGGAGGCGGCGAGCTGGAGGAAGCCGGTCTCGCCGGGGATGCCCTCGGGGGTGAACATGGCGCGGTCGAGGCCGGCCGAGAAGGAGGAGCCCTCGGCCTGGAGGAGGGCGACCCGGACGGTGCCGGGCAGGGCGCGGCCGATCGCGGCGAGGGCGCGCCACATGGCGGGGGTCTGGGCGTTGCGGCGCTTGGGGTCGCAGAGCGTGACGGTGGCGAGTTCGCCGTTCAGGTCGAGCCGGACGCCGGCCTGTTCCCACGCGGTGCGGTCGGTGTCGGGAATGTGGGCGGTCATGGCGGTGGTACCTCCAGCGACAGGGCGGGGACGCCCGCCGACCCCGACGGGCTACTGGAGAGTAACAAAGCGCCGGATCGGCGTACAGGAATGCCGGGAGAATGCTCGCGAAATGACGGCCGCAAGGGCCCGGAAACGGCGGTCGGCGGCTCGGGAGAACCCGGCCGCCGATCCGTGTGGAACGTCGTGCATTGGCGAGCAGCGAACTGGTGCAGCATGGGCGGCCGGTCTGCTCTGGCGCCGCCCGCCGGAGGTGACGGGTCGTCAGGAACCGGCGGCCGCAGCAGCTTTGCCCTTGCCGCGGGTGGCGCCGCCGCGACCCCGGAGGTTCACTCCGGACTCACTGAGCATCCGATGGACGAAGCCGTAGGAACGGCCCGTCTCCTCCGCGAGGGCGCGAATGCTCGCGCCGGAGTCGTACTTCTTCTTGAGATCGGCCGCGAGCTTTTCACGCGCGGCACCTGTCACCCGGCTGCCCTTTTTCAGAGTCTCGGCCACCCGTGCCTCCTCGTAGAGGTGATCAGTCAGATTCCCATGATCACCCATTGCAAGGCTCCTGGCCACCCATTCGACAAGGTCCGTCGCCGGAAAGCGGGCTCGTCCGGTGGTGTTCGCTCCGCACCAGGGCGCTCACGGAGGGTGTGCGCCCCCCTCCGCGATTCGCTCCGCTGAGCGAATCCGCTGCTCAGCCCGGGCGGGGCGGGGTGGAAGCGGCCCGGGCGTACAGAGTCAACGGGTGCGCCGGTCCGGGCGTTCCCGGATTGGACGGATGACCACTTCTTCTCGTACCGGTGGCCGATCCGGCGTCTACTCGGGGTTCAGGCGAGCGACACCAGGTCGTGATAGGCGGGGCTCCACAGGTCCTCGACGCCGTCGGGGAGCAGGATGATCCGCTCGGGCTGGAGCGCGTCCACCGCGCCCTCGTCGTGGGTGACCAGGACGACCGCGCCGGTGAAGGTGCGCAGCGCGCCGAGGATCTCCTCGCGGCTGGCCGGGTCGAGGTTGTTGGTGGGCTCGTCGAGCAGCAGCACGTTGGCGCTGGAGACCACCAGGGACGCCAGCGCGAGCCGGGTCTTCTCGCCGCCGGAGAGCACGCCGGCCGGCTTGTCGACGTCGTCGCCGGAGAACAGGAAGGAGCCGAGGATCTTCCGGATCTGCACCAGGTCGGTGTCGGGCGCGGCGGAGCGCATGTTCTCCAGCACGGTGCGCTCGGGGTCGAGCGTCTCGTGCTCCTGGGCGTAGTAGCCGATCTTCAGGCCGTGACCGGGGATCACCTCGCCGGTGTCCGGCTGCTCCACGCCGGCCAGCATCCGCAGCAGGGTGGTCTTGCCCGCGCCGTTGAGGCCGAGGATGACGACCCGGGAGCCGCGGTCGATCGCCAGGCCCACGTCGGTGAAGATCTCCAGCGAGCCGTACGACTTCGACAGGCCCTCGGCCGTCAGCGGGGTCTTGCCGCACGGGGCCGGGTCGGGGAAGCGCAGCTTGGCGACCTTGTCGGACTGGCGGACCTGCTCCAGGCCGGAGAGCAGCTTCTCGGCGCGCCGGGCCATGTTCTGCGCGGCGACCGTCTTGGTGGCCTTGGCGCGCATCTTGTCGGCCTGCGAGTTGAGCGTCGCGGCCTTCTTCTCGGCGTTGGCGCGCTCGCGCTTGCGGCGCTTCTCGTCGTCCTCGCGCTGCTGCTGGTACTGCTTCCAGCCCATGTTGTAGATGTCGATGGCGGAGCGGTTGGCGTCCAGGTAGAAGACCTTGTTGACGACCGTCTCGACCAGCTCGACGTCGTGCGAGATGACGATGAAGCCGCCCTTGTAGGTCTTCAGGAAGTCCCGCAGCCAGGCGATCGAGTCCGCGTCGAGGTGGTTGGTGGGCTCGTCGAGCAGCAGGATGTCGGCGTCCGAGAACAGGATCCGGGCCAGCTCGACCCGGCGGCGCTGACCACCGGAGAGGGTGTGCAGCGGCTGGCCGAGGATGCGGTCGGGCAGGCCGAGCGCGGCGGCGATGGTGGCGGCCTCGGCCTCGGCGGCGTAGCCGCCCTTGGTGAGGAACTCGGTCTCCAGCCGGGCGTACTTCTTCATCGCGTTGTCGCGGGTGGCGCCCTTGCCGTTGGCCATCCGCTCCTCGTTCTCGCGCATCTTCTTCAGCACGGTGTCGAGGCCACGGGCGGACAGGATGCGGTCCCGGGCGAGCACGTCCAGGTCGCCGGTCCGCGGGTCCTGCGGGAGGTAGCCGACCTCGCCGGAGCTGGTGACGGTGCCACCGGCCGGCAGGCCCTCGCCCGCGAGCACCTTGGTGAGCGTGGTCTTGCCCGCACCGTTGCGGCCGACCAGCCCGATCCGGTCGCCCGGGGCGATCCGGAAGCTGGCGGACTCGATCAGGATGCGGGCACCGGCACGAAGCTCCAGGGCGTTCGCGGAAATCATGGCTGGGGTCACTCCTAGACGTGGGTATGGCACTCAGCCATGCGCCCAGTCTACGGGAGCCCGTGAAATCCCTTTTCGCGGGTGCGCGAGCGGGGACCCCGCCGCTCGCGCGCCGCAGTCACTTCTCGCAGGTCGGCGGCGTCGCCGCGAACGGCACCGCCGCGCCGCAGTTGCTCTCCCGCGCGCCCCGGGTGGTGTCGTAGACCCAGGTGCCGATCACCGGGCCGTCGTTGACCGCGACCCGGTGGGTGTCCAGGGTGTGCATCACCACGTCGGGGCCGGTGTTGAGGAAGTTGCCGGGGGCGTTGAGCGAGAACACCATGACGCCACCGGGCAGTTGCCGGGCGCCGGGGCCGGTGGTGGGCGGGCAGACCCGGGGGACGAGCACCGCGTCGTCGGTCTGGGCGGTGCGCTCGGGCTCGAAGGCGCAGCCCGCCGGGGGGCGGGAGTTGAAGCGGAGGTCGCCGTCACGGTCGCGGAAGCCCATCAGCAGACCGGGGGTGACCACGGTGACGAACGGGTCGGCCTTCGGGTCGGCGGACGGGTGCAGCGCGGCGGCGGCCCGCTGCATCGCGAGCTGCTTGCGCTGCTCGTCGGTGCGTTCGGCCGCGCCGGGCTCGCCGCCGGCGCTCAGCCAGTCGGCCAGGCCGGGGACGCTGCGGTGCCAGCGCGGCGACTGGCTGGCCAGGTCGACCGAGGTCACCATGCCGTCGTCCCAGACCGCCACCGCGTCCTCGCCGAGCGTGGCCACGTAGAGCGCGGTGTTGCCGTTGCGGCGGTAGGACCACAGGAGTTCGCCGGTGGTCCGCGAGTGGGCCTCGACGCCGGGGCCGACCCTCAGGTCCAGGGCGCCGGCTCCGGCCGACTGTGCGCCGACCGGGGCGGCGTTCGCCGCACCGGGCAGCACCTGGTCACCGAACGGCTGCGGGCGGTTGGCGTGCGCCGCGGCACCGGCCGCGAGGACCAGCAGGCCGGCGGCGGCGGGCAGGACCGATCGGGGAGACAGACTGCGCAGCGGATTGAAGGACACGGCCGGAGCGTACCTTCCGGCCGCGACAGAATTCAGCTGCATTCGAACGCGCCACGCCGTCGCCGCAACCCCTGTGCGGTTCCGGCACAACCGGCTCCGACCTGCGTCGGCCGAGCCGTGACGGACCCGGGCGGCCCGCTAGGGTACGGCTTCGACCGGCCGACGGACTGTTACAGAGGTGAGACAGGGATGGAATTCGACGAGGACGCCCAGCTCGACGGTTCGCAGGTGGAGGACCGCCGCGGCATTCCGGGCGGCGGCCTGGCGATCGGCGGCGGCGCGATCGGCATCGTCGGCCTGATCGTGGCCCTGGTGCTCGGGCTGGACCCGAACCTGGTCAGCTCGTTGACCGGTTCCGGCAGCAAGCCCGCGGCGGGGACGGCCACCGGCACCCCGCAGTCCTCGACCTGCAAGACCGGCGCGGACGCCAACAAGCGCCAGGACTGCCGGATCCTGGCGACGGTGAACAGCATCCAGAACTACTGGGAGGGCGAGTTCGCCGCCCGCGGCAAGAAGTACTCGAAGGCGGACAGCGTGCTGTTCACCGACCGGGTGCAGACCGCCTGCGGCGCGGCCACCTCGGCGGTCGGGCCGTTCTACTGCCCGGGCGACCACAAGGCCTACTTCGACCTCGGCTTCTTCAACGACATGGGCCGCCAACTGGGCGCCCAGGGCGGCCCGTTCGCCGAGGCGTACGTGGTGGCCCACGAGTACGGGCACCACGTGCAGACGCTGCTCGGCGTCCGGGTCGGCAACGACCGGCAGGGCGCCGACAGCGCCTCGGTGAAGTCCGAACTCCAGGCGGACTGCTACGCGGGCGTGTGGACGCACCACGCCACCACCACCCCGCAGGCCTCCACCGGCCGTCCGCTGATCACCAAGCTGACCGACGACGACATCGCCCGGGCGCTGGACGCCGCCGAGTCGGTCGGCGACGACCGGATCCAGAAGCGCGCCACCGGCACGACGAATCCGGAGACCTGGACGCACGGCTCCTCGGAGCAGCGCAAGCAGTGGTTCACCACCGGCTACCGGACCGGCGACATGACCAAGTGCAACACCTTCGGCTGACCTGTCTGAAATGACCCGATGGGGTGACATGCGCACTTTCTGACGTTCTGTCAGGTTAGGCTCCAGGGGCCGACGTTGTCCCCGTTCTCCTTCGGAGTGAGCCCATGCGCCTCGGCCGTCTGACCCTGGCCGCCGCCGCTCTGCTGCTGATGACGACCGCGAGCGTGCCCTCGGGCACGCCGCTCAGCCAGACCGAGCGGCACGCGGCCCTCTCCTCGGACGCCATCCAGCCCCGCGGCGCGGCGCCCCGCCCGGTGGTGCAACGGGCCCTGCACGAGGTGCCGTTCGGCGCGTTCGTCGGCTCCTGGAACGACTACATCCCGAACATCGCGCGGATGGCGTCCTGGCTGAACAACGCCAACATGCAGGTCGGCCACACCTACCTGGCCGGCAACGGCTGGCAGGACGTCGAGGGCGAGCCGGTGGTGCTCGGCCTGTGGTCGCAGTGGCGGCAGGCCGACCCGACCCGGCGGCTGGTGCTGGGCGTGCCGATGCTGGTCCCCAACGAGGCCAACGTGTCGGACGCCGAGGTGGCCGGCCTGCTGGCGCGCGGCAACAAGGGCGAGTTCGACCAGCACTTCCTGCGGCTGGCCCGCAAGCTGGTGACGCTGGGCGGCGCCGACACCACCATCACCCTGGGCTGGGAGATGAACGGCGTCACCTACACCTCGCGCTGCAAGCCCGATCCGGGCGCCTGGAAGGCGTACTGGCGGCGGATCGTCGGCGTGATGCGCTCGGTGCCCGGGCAGCACTTCGTCTTCGACTTCACCCCCACCCGCGGGCTGGACGCGATCCCCTGGACGCGCTGCTACCCGGGCGACGACGTGGTCGACGTCCTCGGGATGGACAGCTACGACATGCCCGCGGGCGCCACCTTCGACGACTTCGTCAAGGAGCCGTACGGGCTCCAGGACCAGGTGGAGTTCGCGGCCAAGCGCGGAAAGCCGGTCTCCTACCCGGAGTGGGGCCTGTTCCACAACGGCGACAACCCGGAGTACGTGCGGCGGATGGTGGAGTGGATGCGCACCCATGACACCGCCTACCAGACCGTCACCGACTACTGCCCGCACGGCTTCTGGCAGTGCAAGGACAACCCGAAGTCGGCCGAGGTCTACCGGCAGCTGATGTCCGGCTCGGCCGGGGCGGCCGAGCCGGCCGCCCCGTCACCGAAGCCGGGCGCGCACTAGCGCTTCCTTCAGCCGCGGCAGCCTGGTCCGCAGCAGCTGCACGGCGGCGATCCGGGCCCGCACCCGCAGGGCCCGGACGGCCGCCCACGGGGCCAGCCGGCCGGGGCCGAACACCAGCCGCTGATTGGGGAGTTGGTCGGGCCGCCAGCGCTGCTTGTACGGCTCCTGGCCGCGCAGCAGGCTCAGCTGCGGGATGCCGGCGGCGCGCACCTCGTCCAGCGCGGCGCCGAACAGCAGGCCGGCGATGTCCAGGCGCTCGCGCAGCTTGGGGTGCGCACCGTACATGTACAGCCCGCCGAACGGGGCGCAGAGCAGCACCAGGTCGACCGCCAGCACCTCCCCGTCGAGCTCGAAACGCTGTATGGCCGCCCGGCGGGTGGCCACCAGCCCCGCGGTGGACTCGGCGAGGTGGTGCGCGAAGCGCTCGGTGCGGTGCTCCGGGGTGACCCCGCGGTCCTGCCACTGGAGGCGGTGCAGCCGCAGCAACTCACGGACGGTGTCCGGGACTTCGTCGGTGGTGGCGGTGTGCACCCGGATCCCGGCCTCGGCGATCCTGCGCAGCTTGACCCGGCTGCGCTGCGCGGTCTTGCCGGGCAGCCGCTTGAGCAGCTCGTCCATCGGGACGGCCGGCAGGTACTGGCACAGCGAGTCGGCGAACCGGTGCCGGCGGCCCGGCCAGTGCGCGAACACCCGCTGCACGGCCGCCTCCGGACGCACCTCGCGCAACTCCAGGCTGTGCCAGGGGCGGCGCAGCGGCAGGGCCGCGGCGAGTTCGGCGGCGGCCCGGTCGGCGCACTCGTCGTCCAGCAGCACGTCGGTGAAGTCGACCAGGCCCGCGCCCAGGTTGGTCAGGCCCCCGAACGGGCCGCGGCGGCGCAGCGCGGCGGCGGCGACCAGCCGGCCGTCGCGCCGGATCAGCACCAGCACCAGCCCGCCGGGCCGGCCGTAGCCGCGCCACCAGGAGCGCAGCCAGGGCGCGGCCTGGAAGACGGTGGCGGTGGAGCAGCGCCGGTACAGGTCGTCCCACTCGTCGGCGACCAGGTCCAGGGCGTCGTCGGTGCGCAGCACTTCGGCGGTCCAGCGCTCGCGGTCGGCGGCGGCGCGGTCGCCCTGGGCGGGCACCCGGGTGCCGGCGGCCGGCTGTTGACGGAGCTTCACCGGTACACCCCCTGCTCGACGGGCGAGGTCTCGGCCTGGACGGGGAGCACGGCCGCGGCAGCGGCAGCGGGGCCGGTGCCGGGGCGGGCGGCCGGGTCGGTCCTGCGACGGGTCAGCATCACCAGGGTGCCGAGCAGCACGCCGGCCGCGCCGCCGACCGCGGTGTCCAGCGCGGCGGACGGCGAGGCGGGGGCGTCGGGCTCGGCGGCGGCGGCCAGCTGGACCAGCTTGACGCCGGTCTCCTTGCTACCGGCGTTGCCGAACGAGATCAGCGAGCGGGCGACCGCCCCGGCGTTCTCCACCGCGTCCTCGGGACGGCGGCCGGTGCCGGTGATCTCGATCACCGGGGCGTCCGGGGAGGTGGTGCCGCGCACCAGGGCGGCCAGCGTGGCCACCGAGTGGTGGGTCTCGGCAGCGGCGCCGAGCAGCACCTGCGGCTGGCCGGTGAGCCGGCCGTACGCCTGTGCGAAGTTGACGGCGTTGGCGTTCTCGCCCTGGGTCTGCGGGACCACCACCACGTAGGCGGAGGAGGCGTACGAGGGGTGCGAGACGACGGCATACCCGGCGCCGGCCACCGCGCCGAGCGGGACGGCGACGGCCATCGGCCACCAGCGGCGGGCCAGCGCGCGGGCGCGACGGCGGAGATCGGGCATCGGAGGGACTCCAGGGAACGAGGGGGAACGGGGTCAGTGGGCGCGGGCCGGCGGGACGGCGACGGCCGGCCGGGGATCGGACATCAGGGGCTCCGGGGAACGAGGGGAAGCCGCGTCGGTGGGCGCGGGCCGGCGGGACGGCGACGGCCGTCGACGGCGGACCGACAGGCCGACAGGCCGGTTGACCGGAGATCGGGCATCAGGGACTCCCCGAACCGGGGGAAGCCGCGTCGGAGCGCCCGGCCGACAGGACGGCGCCGACCGCCGGCGACGGACCGGCAGGCGGAAGATCGGGCATCGGAGGGCTCCAAGGAACGGGAACGAGGTCAGTGCGCGGCCGCGCGGCGGCGTGCGGGGTGGCGGGGGCTCGGCAGGGTGCCGGCCGACTCGCGGTAGAGGGCGGCCAGTTCGGCTGCGATCCGGGCGATGTCGTAGTGCGCGACGGCGGGCGGCACCGGGACCGGGCCGGGCGGCGCGGTGGCCATGGCCGTCAGTTCCTGGGCGTAGCGTCCGGGTTCGGACGGCAGCAGGCGGGCGTGCGGGGCGGCGGTGGCGGGCAGTTCGGCCAGGGCGGGGCAGGCGGAGTGCAGCACCGGCAGCCCGGCGGCCAGGCCCTCCAGCGCGGCGAGCCCGAAGGTCTCCGCGCGGGACGGCGAGACCAGGACGTCCATCGCGGTGAGCAGTTCGGGCACGTCGTCGCGTTCGCCGGTGAGCACCAGCCGTCCGGCGACGCCCAGATGTTCGGCGCGGGCGGTGAGCTCGGCGCGGCCGGGGCCCTCGCCGACCAGCAGCAGCCGTGCGGGGCCCGGGAGCGCGGCGAGCGCCTCCAGCGGGACGTGGAAGCGCTTGCCGGGCACCAGCCGACCGACCCCGCCGACCACGAACGCGTCGGCGGGCAGGCCGAGTTCGGCGCGCAGCCGGGCCCGGTGGGCGGCCCGCTCGGCGGGCCGGAAGCGGTACCGGGCGGCGTCCACGCCGTTCGGCAGCCGCCGCACCCGGTGGGCGGGCACGCCCCAGGCGTCGAGCACGGCGGCGACCTGGCCGGAGACCGCCAGGGTGGTGCTGCCGAGCCGCTCGGACGCCAGGTACAGCGCCCGGACGCCGCGCGAGGTGGGCCGGCCCTCGATCACCCCGGTCTGCAGCGAGTGCTCGGTGGCGAGGACGCCGCGCACCCCGGCCAGCCGGGCGGCGAGCCGGCCGTACAGCATGGCCCGGTACAGGTGGGTGTGCACCAGGTCGTAGCGGCCGGTGCGGATCAGCCGGGTGAGCCGGGGCAGCACGCCGAGGTCGCGGTTGCCGCGCATGGCGAGGTGGTGGACGGTGAAGCCGTCGGCGCGCAGTTCGCGGGCGACCGCGCCGGGGTTGGTCAGGGCGGCCACCTCGTGCCACTGGTCCTTCGGCAAATGTCGCAGCAGCAGCGCGAGTTGGCGCTCCGCACCGCCCGCGTGCAGGCCGGTGACCACGTGCAGGACTTTCACCGCCGCTCCCCCGCCGCGGTCTTCGGCGGGGCCCAGCGCAGCCCGGTGACGGCCTCGCGCCAGCGGTGCCGGCTGTGCTTGGCGCGCAGCCGCCAGGCGCCGTCGCGGTCGCCGACGTAGCAGCGCGGCAGGGCGTGCCGGCCGGTCAGCGAGGAGTGCTCGATGGCGCAGGCGTAGTCGTAGCCGGCGTCCCGGACGGCCCGGGTGGCGGGCAGGTCGACGGCGCCGTACGGGTAGCAGAAGCCGGTGACGGGGCCGCCGACCAGGTCCTCCAGCTTGCTGCGGCTCTCCTTGGTCTGGCGTTCCAGGGCGGCCGGCGCCAGCCCGGACAGCGCCTGGTGGCCGAGGCCGTGCGAGCCGATCTCCCAGCCGGACGCGGCCAGTTCGGTGACCTGCTGGACCGTCAGCAGCTTCTTCCGGGGCCCTTCGGCGTCCCAGTGGTTCGCCGCGCCCAGCAGGTCGGGCATCACGTACGCGGTGGCGGTGAAGCCGTACTCGCGCAGCACCGGGACGGCGTGCCGGGCGAAGTCGGCGTAGCCGTCGTCGAAGGTCAGGCCGACCAGTCGGGACTCCCGGCCGCGGTCGCGGGCGGCCAGCAGTTCGCGGACGCTGACGCCGCGTCGGCCGGAGCGGTGCAGCCAGTCCATCTGCTCGGCGAAGCGCTCCGGGCCGACGGTGAGCAGGTACGGGTCCTCGTCCTCCTCGGCGACCGAGTGGTACATCAGGATCCAGGGTGCGAGCCGGGGCGCGAGCGCCTGCGCCGGCAGACAGGTTTCAACGGCCATGCGGCTTCCCTTCGGCGGGTACGGGGGCGTGCGGTCGCCGGGCCCGGGCCAGGACGGCCAGGACCGGCCCGCGGACCTCGGCCACGCGCAGCAGCGTGCCGAGGGCCGCGAAGACCAGCAGGACGGTGGTGCCGCCGAGCAGTGCGGCGGGCAGCGGCGCGGTGGCCGCGCGGATGGCGAGCGAGCCGACCCCGGCGGCGGCGATCGCCGCGGCCAGCAGCCGGGCCTGTCCGCCGAGCACCAGGCCGAGCCGCAGGGCGACGCCGCGCAGCATCAGGCCGCGCATCAGCAGGGCCGCGGTGAAGGTGATCCCGACCGCGTTGCCGGCGGCCAGGCCGGGCGCCCCGAAGTGCGGGGTCAGGGTGACGCCGAGGGTGAAGGTGACGACCAGTCCGAGCATCATCGCGCCGACCGGGTACCAGTCCAGCCAGGTGGTCCGGTCGCCCTCGGCGCGCGGGGCGTCGGCCCGCCGCACCACCGGTCGGACGCAGAAGTACGGCCGCACCATCACGCCGATCATCGCCTGCGCGGGCAGGCCGAAGCTGTACACCCGGATGACGGCGGCGGTGGCCTCGGTGTCGGCGGGCCCGAACGCGCCGCGCTGGAACAGCAGCGCGACCACGGCGGGCGCGCAGGACAGCAGGAAGGCGGTGCCGAGCAGCACCAGCGCCGCGGCCTGGCCGAGGTCCTTCTCGACCCGGTCCCGGGCGGCGGTGAGGTCGCCGGCGGCCATCGCCCGGGCCACCACGGGGAAGGTGACGGTGACGATGAGGATCGCCGAGGTCATCGCCAACTGGCTGACCTTCGCGGCGTAGTTGAGGTGCGAGATGGTGCCGGGCGGGAGCGTCGAGCCGAGGTAGCGCTCGATGAACACCTGGGACTGCCTGGTCAGTGAGAACGCGGCCACCGGCAGCAGCGCCAGCGGGATCAGCACCAGCCCTCGGCCGGCCGCCCCGCGCCGCCGGGTCCTGCGCTGCCGGGCGTGCAGCCGGCGGACGAACGGCACCACCAGCACGCCGGCCATCAGCGCGCTGCCGAGGGCCACGCCGAGCGCGGCGGAGCGCACGCCGAGCAGCCGGTGGCCGCTGAGCAGCAGCGCCAGGATGCCGAGGTTGTACATCACGTAGATGACGGCGGGTGCGGTGAAGGCGTGCAGCGCGCGCAGCGCGGAGGCCAGGTAGCCGGCCACGCCGAACGGCACCACGGTGAACGCGGTGATCCGGGTGCAGGTGACGGCGAGCCGCGGGTCGGCGAGGCCGGGGGCGAGCAGGTCGACGAGCTGCGGGGCGAACAGCGCGACCGTGCCGGACAGCGCGCACAGTGCGAGCAGCAGCCCGGGCAGCGTGGAGCGGGTCAACTGCCGTACCGGGTCCGGGCCCTGCTTGCGTTCCTCGCGCAGCACCAGGGCCAGGCTGAAGGCCGGGACCATCAGGAAGGCCATCGCGTCCTCGATCAGCAGCGGCGCGGCGGTCTCCGGCACCGTCCAGGCGACCAGGAACGCATCGGTGCCCTGGTTGGCGCCGAAGTAGCGGGCCAGCAGCAGGTCACGGAGCAGGCCGAGGCCGGAGCCGGCGGCGCTGAGCAGCGCGGTCACCCCGAAGGCCTTGGCCAGGAAGCCGCCCCGGGGGGCGCCGTCCTCGCCGTCGGTGCGCGGGGCCGGTACGGGGACGGTCGTGGTGACCGCGGCCACCGGCTGGTCGGTCGTCATGCGCCGTTCGCTCCCAGGGAGTCGGGACCGGTTGCGGCCGGGGAGTCGGGCCCCGGCAGGGCGGTGCGGGCGGCGAGGCCGAGCACCACGGAGGTCAGCACGGTGGTGGTGCCGCCGATGTCGGCGTACAGGAAGTCCCAGAGCACCCAGCAGAGCAGGGCGAGGGCGGCCAGGCCGGGGCCGGCGGCGCGGCGCAGGCAGCCCAGCAGCAGGGTCAGGAACAGCGCCAGGTAGGCGAGGACGCCGAGCAGGCCCTGTTCGCTGAGCACCAGGAAGTACATGTTGTGCGGGGAGAGCAGCGGTTCGCGCTGGAAGCCGATGGTGGAGTCGGCCGCGTCGCTGCCGGAGGAGAGCCTGAGCGGGGCGTGACTGTCGCGCAGTTGCTGGAACGCCTTCGGTCCGGCGCCGGCCACCGGGTGGTCCTGCCAGATCCGGCCGGCGGTGGCCCACAGGTCGTAGCGGTCGGAGACGGACTGGTCGGGCGCGGCGGAGACCGAGCCGATCGAGCTGAGCCGCTCGGTGACGCCGGACGCGCCGAGGCCGAGCCCGCCGACCAGCACCACCGCGGCGGCCCCGCCGACCAGCACGCCCCGGACGGCCAGTCGGGCGTCGGCGCGCAGCAGCAGCACGGTGGCGGCGACCGCGGTGGCGATCCAGCTGCCCCGGCTGAACGACACCGCCAGCGGGAACGCCAGGAACGCGGCGCTCGCCCACATCGCGCGGCGCAGCGGGCGGCTGCCGCCGGGGCGGCGCTCGGCCAGGCCCAGCGCGAGGGCGGCCAGCAGCCCGAACGAGACCACGCCGGACATCGCCATGATGTCGAGCGCGCCGAAGGTGCCGACGGCGCGGATCGGCTGCCCGGTGTAGGAGGCGCCGGTGCGGGTCAGGTACTGGAGGGCGCCGACCGCGCCCTCGATCAGCGCGGCCAGCACGAACGAGCCGAGCACCAGCCGCTGGTCGTACCGGTCGCGGACGGCGAGCAGCACGGCGGCGGGCACCAGCACGAAGATCTGCACCAGCCGGACGAAGCCGGTGAGGCTGGCGGACGGGTCGACGGAGTGCACGGTGGCGACGGCGGCGGCCAGCACCACGGCGCCGAACAGCGTGGCGGCGGCCGCGTCGAGGCGGCGCAGCCGGCCGCGCAGCAGCTCGACCGCGGTCAGGGCGACCAGGGCCAGCGAGGCCAGGTCGGCCGGGGTGACGTGGACGGCGGCGGTGACGTCCTTCTCCCCGGTGGGGAAGCAGACCAGCAGCACGGTGGCGGCGGCGAGCCAGCTCGGCCGGGGTGCGGCTATGCCGGTGAACCGGCGGACGGAGAGCGGGAGTTGGAGGGCGACGGCCATGGTCCGGCTCAGCTCCCGTCCGGGCGGACCACCAGGGCGGCGGTGCGCAGCAGGATCTTGGCGTCCTGCCAGAGCGTCCAGCCCTCGATGTAGCGGTTGTCGAAGCGGGCCCGGTCCTCGATGGAGGTGTCCCCGCGCAGGCCGCTGACCTGGGCCAGGCCGGTGAGCCCGGACGGGACCCGGTGCCGGTCGGCGTACTCGGGGTAGGCCTGGCTGAACCGCATGACGAAGTAGGGGCGTTCGGGGCGCGGGCCGACCAGGCTCATGTCGCCGCGGAGCACGTTCCACAGCTGCGGCAGCTCGTCCAGCGAAGTCCGGCGCAGGAACTTCCCGGCGGCGCCCATCCGGTGGTCCTGGGCGATGTTCCAGCGGGTGGCCGACTCGTGCTCGTTGCTGGGGCGCAGGGTTCGGAACTTGAGCAGGGTGAAGACCCGGCCGTCGAGTCCGGTGCGCTGCTGGCGGAACAGCACGCCCGGGCCGGTCTCCCAGCGCACCGCGAGGGCGCAGGCGGCGAGCACCGGGGAGATCAGCAGCAGGCCTAGGCCGGCCGCGGCGATGTCGAAGCCGCGCTTGACGACCCAGCCGTGCCGGCGCATCGCGGGGGCGCCGAGCCGCAGGCAGGGGAAGCCCCACAGGTGGTCGCCGGCGCCCTGCACCGAGTCGAACTCGCGCAGGCCGGGCAGCAGCCAGACCTGGCAGCCGAGCCGGGCGGCGTGCCGCAGTGCGGCCAGCGTGTCGGCGTCGTCGGCGGCGCCGCCGGTGGCCAGCACGTGGTGGACCCGGTAGCGGCGCAGCACCCGGCCGAGCGCCTCCCGGCCGCCGAACACCGGCAGCGGGCTGCCGGGCGGCAGCAGCAGCGGGTCGGCGTCGAGGTAGCCGACCGGCCGCAGGCCGTACTCGGGGCGGGCGGTGAGCACGTCGGCGATCCGCTGGCCGAGTTCGCCGGCGCCGAGGATCAGCACCGGGCTGGGGCGGCGGCGGCGGGACCGGCGGGTGAGGTGGTGGACGTAGGCGCGGCCGAGGCCGGCCAGCGGGAGCATCAGCAGCAGCAGGGCGAGCAGCCGCAGCGGGCCCATCGCGCCGAGGTCGGTCCAGTGACCGGTCAGGCAGGCGTCGGCGGTGACGGCGAAGGCGGTGGCGACGGCGGCGCGGGCGGCCAGCGCGGGGAACTCGTCGAGGGCGGAGAGGGTGAGCCGGCTGCGGTAGAGGCCGCCGGCCAGGTTGAGCGGGAGCAGGGCGGGCAGCAGCAGCAGGGCGGTGCCGGTCGGCCGGACGGCGGCCGGGGCGGTGGCGGCGGCGGCCAGCGCGACCGCCAGGGCGTCGGCGCCGGCCAGCGCGAGCGGCAGGGCGACCCGAGAGTGCAGCCGGCCGCGGTGGCGCCCGGCCCCGGTCGCGGCCCGGGTCGGCAGCGCCCGGGTCCGCGGACGGTCGAGGACTCCCGCGCCGTGCCGGTTGCCGTGGCGGCCGAGGCCCGCCAGTACGTCGGGCGGCCGCGGCACACTCTCGTGGTCAATGGTCATCAGCGCACGAACTCCCCTGCTGTGAACCCGTCCAGGTATGCACCTGCTGCCGAAAGAGCACGGTCGGCCATTTCCCTGGCGAAAAATGGGACGAAGCAGGCAGAATCAGACATTACCGAACGCCTTTACCAGCACAGGGAGCTGACATGCCATTTCATTCCACCCGCCCAATAATCAGACATTCAGGAAAGAAGGCCTCACCCGTTGGGGGGCGGGCGTTCACGGCCTGACAAACGATCAGAACCGCTGCGGGACACGGGATGCACGGCCCGCCGGGACCACCCGACTCCGAACAATAGTCCGGTAAATGGCCGCCACCTGCGAGATTACTTGCCGGATATCGTGATGATCTGCCACGTGCGAACGGGCCAGAACGCCACGCCGTTCGCATTCGATCCGATCCGAGAGGAATTCGACCAGCCGTTCGCCCATCGCACGGGAATTCTCCGGCGGCACCACCGAACGGCCGAGCTCGCCGGGCGGCACGCACTCCCGCGCCCCCGCCACGTCGGTCAGCAGCACCGGCCGCCCGCAGGCCATCGCCTCCAGCGGCGCCAGCGCCATCCCCTCCCAGCGCGAGGGCAGCACCGCCAGGTCGGCCGCCGCCAGCCACAGCCGCGGGTCCGCCACGTCGCCCACCAGCCGCACCCGGGACGGGTCGGGCAGCGCCCGCACCCGCCGGGCCAGCGCGTCCGCGTCCGGGCCGCCGCCGACCAGCACCAGCCGGGCCTCGGGCAGCCGCCGCTGCACCTGCTCCCAGGCGTCCAGCAGCACGTCCTGGCCCTTCTGCCGGCACAGCCGGGCCACGCACACCGCCAGCGGGGCGGACTGCTCCAGGCCCAGGGTCATCCGGGCGGCCCGCCGGGACGCCTGGTCGGTGGGCACGAAGTGCGCCAGGTCCACGCCGTTGGGCACCACCCGCCAGTCCGCGACCAGCCCGGCCGCCAGCCCGTCCGCCTTCTCCCGCTCGCTGACGCACAGCACCGTCCGGGACCACCGGGTGGCGTACTGCTCCCAGCGCAGGCCGGCCCGGGCCAGCGCGCCCTCGACGGCGGCGAACGACCAGGCGTGCGGCTGGAACACGGTGGGCACGGAGCCGCGGGCGGCCAGCCGGCCGGCCAGCCCGGCCTTCGCACTGTGCAGGTGCAGGACGTCGGGGCGGGCACCGCGGAGGATCCGGTGCAGCCGCCAGGTCTCGCCGACGGTGCCCGGTCCGGGTGAGCGTTCGGCGGGCCAGTCCAGCACCCGGGCGCCGGCGGCGGCGGCCTCCTGGGCGAGCCGGCCGCCGGGCGGACAGGCCACCAGGACCCGGCAGCCGACCGCGCGCTGCCCGCGCACCAGGTCGACCACCACCCGGGCCACGCCGCCGTCGACCGGTTGGGAGACATGAAGGATCGTCATCTGCACGGCCCGGAGCCTAGGTTGACGACCGTCCGGGACCGGGGCCGCTTCACTCGTCCCGGGGAAGCAGAACACCCGTACGGCTGATCCGCCGTACGGGTGTCCGAATCATCGTGGCGTTCAGCCGAGTTCGGCCGCCAGGTTGGCCAGCACCTGGTCGTGGATCCGGTTCAGGCCCTTGGGGGCGAAGGTGCGCTCGAAGAAGCCGCCGATGCCGGTCGCGCCGGTCCAGGTCGCCTCCACGGTGACCTTGCTGCCGCTCGCGCCGTTGGCCGCGACCGTCCAGGTGATCACCATCGAGGAGTTGGCGTCGGTCTCCACCAGGGTGTCCGGGGTCGGCGCGGTCACCGTGAACAGGCAGTCCCGGACCCGCTTCTCGGTGGCCTGGAGCCGCCAGTGCACCTGGGTGCCCGGACCGGTGCCGCCGGCCCGCACCTCGTACTCGCTGTACTGCGCGGGCAGCAGCTTCGGCCGGGTCACCGCATAGTCGGCCAGCGCCTCGTACACCCGGGCCGGGTCGGCCCCGTACGTCCGCTCGGTGGTGGCGTGCACCTTGCCCATCTGCTCACTTCTCCTCTTGGGTCCGGTCATCCGCGCATCTGCACTCGACGTCGCCGCCAAGCCAACCATCGCCGCCGGTCCGCGCCAAACCGGCAGGGGGGTGGCGTTAGGGTGGGCGGATGCTGGATGAGGTGACGGCGCTGCGGTACGTCGATCCGCTGCGCGCGGGCGGGTCGGTGCCCGGTGTGGTGGAGGCCGACGACCTGGGCACGTACGTGGTGAAGTTCACCGGTGCGGCACAGGGCGTCAAGGCGCTGGTGGCCGAGGTGATCGTCGGCGAGCTGGCCCGGCGGCTCGGGCTGCGGGTGCCGCCGCTGGTGCTGGTCGACTTCGACCCGGCGGTGGCGGCGGACGAGCCGGACCAGGAGATCCAGGACCTGCTGCGGGCCAGCGCGGGCCGCAACCTGGGCATGGACCTGCTGCCGGGCGCCCGCGACTTCAGGCCCGGAATGATCGACGTCGCCCCCGTCGAGGCGGGCCGGATCGTCTGGCTGGACGCGCTGACCGGCAACGTCGACCGCAGCGTGCACAACCCGAACCTGATGGTCTGGCACGGGAAGCTCTGGCTGATCGACAACGGCGCCGGGCTGATCTTCCATCACCGCTGGTCCTCGGCGCACGCCTCGGTGCACAAGCGCTACGACCTGAGCGGCCACGCACTCGGCGGCTACGGCCCCGACCTGGCCGCCGCGGACGCCGAACTGGCGCCCCGGGTGACGCCCGAACTGCTCGCCGAGGTCGCCGCGTTGGTGCCGGACGCCTGGCTGGCCGACGAACCGGGCTTCGACTCGCCGGCCGCCGTGCGAGCCGCGTACGTGGAGCACCTGGCGGCCAGGGTCGCGAACTCCGCGGCCTGGCTGCCGGAGGGGTTCGCCACCCCGGAGCAGATCCGGGCCGCCGAGGAGCGGGCCGCCGCGGCCCGCACGGCGGCCCGCCCGGCCTGGCTGAAGCAGGTGCCGAACCGGGCCGGCCTGGCCTCCGTGGAGTCCGACTGGTCCCGGCACGTCGGCGAGGAGAGCTGACCCGCGGTCGGCTCTCGCCGGTCACGGCCGCCGACTGCCCCGGGCCGGTCGCACCGCGGTGAGATCACCGGCGACGGGCGGCCGCGCCGCGAGCCGAACCGCTGACGCGGAGTCGGCTGTGCCGGAGGCAGCGGTCACCGACCGATCGAGGGCTGTGCCGGAGGCAGCGGTCACGGACCGATCGAGGGCTGTGCCGGAGGCAGCGGTCACGGACCGATCGAGGGCTGTGCCGGAGGCAGCGGCCCACCGACCGGTCGAGCCCATGGCGCAGAAGCGCTGACGCCCGGCCGGGCGCGCCTCGGGTCGGACCACCGGTTCGCGGCCGGTCGGGCGGCCGCTCGCCGGGGGCGTCCCGGCGGAGCCACCGCCCTGCGGGCCGGCGGTGTGCCAACGGTCGGGCCGCTGACACGCCGCCGGCCGAAGCAGCGTCAGTTCCGCCAGGCGTCCGCGGCCTTGGCGGCGGAGACCACGCCGGCGCCGTAGAAGCCGTTGTTGGCGTCGGTGCCCTCACAGGTGGCCTTGTAGGCCCCGCTGCCGCCGGGGTTGAACACGCCGGTCGGGCAGGCGTGCGGGTCGGCCTGCTTCACCAGCAGGCTGGTCAGCTTGTCCGGGCCGGCGCCCGGGTGGGTGGAGGCGAGCAGGGCGAGCACGCCGGCGACGTGCGGGGAGGCCATCGAGGTGCCCGACATGTAGCCGTACTTGTTGCCCGGGAGGGTGGAGAGCACTCCGCCCTTGCGGTCGGGGGTGTCGGGCGTCTGGAAGGCGGTGGCGTCGCCGCCGGGGGCCGCGACGGTGATCTTGTTCAGGCCGTAGCTGGAGTAGTACGACTTGTCGCCCTTGGAGCCGATCGCCGACACCGAGATCACGCCCGGCAGTTCGGCGGGCAGGTTGAGGCAGCTGGCGTCGATCGGACGGCTGCCGGGGTTGGTGTCGTCGGGGCTGCTGACGTCGACGGTCTTGTGCGCCAGGTCGATGTTCTCGTTGCCCGCGGCGGCGACGTTCAGCACCCCGCCCCGGCGGGAGTAGTCGACGGCCCGGCGGACGGCCTCGCTGACCGCGCTCTGGTCGGGGTCGCCGGCGCAGTTGAACATCCACGGGTCGACGTAGTAGCTGTTGTTGGTCAGGGTGAAGTGGTGCTCGGCGGCCCAGACGAAGCCGCAGACCGCGTACTCGGGGTAGATGAACCCGCCGTCGTCGACCACCTTGACCGCGGCCAGCCGGACGTTCGGGGCGATGCCCTCGATGCCCTTGCCGTTCTTGGCGGCGGCGATGGTGCCGGCCACGTGGGTGCCGTGGCTGCTGCTGGTGGGCTGCCAGGACTGCCAGCTGGTGTCGGGGGCGCCGGAGAGGCAGGACGCGGAGAGCGAGGCGTCGACGTTGGCGGCCAGGTCCTCGTGGGTGGCGTCGATGCCGGAGTCGAGCACGCCGACCACCACGTTGCGGCTGCCGAGCGTGGTCCTGTGGGCCACGTCGACGCCGATCTGCTTCATGTCCCACTGGTTGGCCCAGAGCGGCTCCGTGCCGTCGGCGGTGGCGGCGGACGCCGCGGTCTCCTCGACGGTGGCCTCGACGTCGGCGGAGGCCTGGATGCCGGCGGTGCGGCTGGCGCCGACCGAGTCGATGGTCTTCGACTGGCGCAGCTTGGCGGCGAAGCCGGGGGCGCTGGAGCGGGCGATCACCACGCCTATCTGCTCGTAGGAGGCGACCACGGTGCCGCCGGCCGCCTCGATCTCGCGCTCGGCCTTCTTGGTCTGCCCGTGGTTGGCCTTGGTGTTCACCACGTAGTTCATCGGCTGCCCGGTGGCGGCCGAGGCGCCGGCCGAGGTGTCGGCCGCGACGGCGGCACCGGCGGCGGGCCCGGCAAGAGCGCCGGCCGTGATCAAGGCGAGACCTGCGGCGAGGACTGCGGAGCGGCGGATCCGGGGAACGCTCATAGGGGTTGGCCCTCCTGAGTGGCAGCAGACGCGATCGAGGTGATCGAAAGCGCGCGAATGGCCGGGAGACTATTCAGCCCATATGACAAAAATCAAGAGGTAGTAAAACAATCGCCACAGATCGCCGTAGAACGCCGGAGAACGGACGGGTGCCCGGTCCGCTGTCGGTCGGACCGGGCACCCGGGCTGCGGGGGCAGCGCTGCTGACGGACGATCAGCCGCCGAACAGCTCACCGTAGGCGGCCATCGCCGTGGCGATGTCGGCCTGCGCCCAGAACCGGTGGTAGGTGAACGTCGGCGCCGCACCGCCGTTCAGGTAGCTCTGCACCTTCCCGAACGACGGGTCGTTCTTGTACCAGGAACGGATCGACAGGAAGGTCGAACTGCTGTTGATCGCATCGCCGTTGGGCATGGTGCCGGTCCAGCCGCTCGGCACCGACACGGAGTCCTTGAACCGGCTGTAGTCGGTCCGCGTCTCCGGCACCGAAATGCCCAGCGCGTCCTGGCTGTTGGTCCACATGCCGTCCAGCAGCTTCTGCGCCGCGGTCTTCGCCGCCGCGTTGCCGGACTTGGCCGCGTAGTAGGACAGCAGCTTGGCGTACGAGCCGGCCACCCCGACGTCGTTGGTGTAGTCCACCACGCTCACGTGCAGGCCGGCGTTGCTGCCCGGCGAGCTCGCGTTCCAGGTGTCCGGCTTGCCGCTCCAGGCCAGCGTGGACGGGATCCGGTAGCTGCCGTCGGCGTTGAAGGTGGTCTGGGACAGCGCCCAGGTCACCCACTTGTCCAGGATGGCCTTGGCCTTGGCGTCGCCGCTCGAGTAGTAGTACTCGGCCATCCGCTCCAGTCCCCAGGCCTGGAAGCCGAACCACTGGTTGGACGGCGGGTCGTGGTAGACCGGCGCCTCGTCGTAGAACATCCCGTAGAAGGTCGGGGTGCCGGCCGGCGGGGTGTCGTAGCTGCCGTTCCAACTGTTGGTCGCACCACCGGCGATGGCGCCCTCGTTGGACTGGAGCCACTGGACGAACTCGACCTGACGGCCCATCGAGGTGTTCCAGTCGGTCTTGCCGGTGCTCGACTTCGGCGCCATCGCCGGGTCGTTCACCAGCGCGTACGCGGCCATCGGGTTCTGGTAGCCGCCGTGCGCCGCGCCGTCGCCGATCCGCCAGGCCCAGCCGGCCGAGGTGTCGGTGGCGCCGCCCCAGGCGTAGTACCAGGACAGCAGGTAGTGCTCGGAGTCCTTGCCGTTGCCGGCCGCGCAGCTGGTCGGGCCGACGCAGTTGCCGATCTTCTTGAAGTACTTGTCGAAGAACGAGTACCGCAGGTAGTCGCCCATCTTGCCGGCCTTGGCCACCGTGGTGGCCACCTGCGAACCGTTGCCCTGCGCCTTGGCCCAGGTGTCCGCCCAGTACGCGGCCTGGATGGCGCGGGCGTCGGCGTCCGGCGCGTCGGTGTACTTCCACTGCTTGGCGTAGGAACTGTCCTTGACGAACAGGTCCAGGTAGCCGTTCTTGCCGCCGTAGGCGAACTTGTCGCAGGTCGGCTGCGGGATCGTCTCCCACACCGACTCCTGCGGGCCGCGCTGGTAGGTGTTGATGTACGACGGCCCGCCGGAGGTCGGCCCGGCCTCGCACTTGCCCGGCCCGTTGCCGTAGCCGTACACGTTGTCGACGTCCTGCAGCCAGTGCATGCCGTAGATGTCGTCGGTGCCGTACGCGCTCTTCAGCTCCGCGGCGATCGGGTCGTTCCCCGGGGTGGCGGAGGAGTCCATCGCCGACGGGTAGTCGCTCGGCAGCGGGTGCTCGGGCGCGTAGGTGGCCGGCTTGGACGCGTTGTACGCCGAGTTGGTGGGCTGGTCGGCGTGACCCGGGATCATGTACGTCTCCATGAGCGTCCACGCCGAGTTGAACTTCGACCAGTCCTTGGTCACCCGCCCGTACTGGGCCTCCAGCCACAGCAGGTACGAGTACGCCTCGGAGGTGGTCTCGTGACCCTGGTCCGGGGCCTCCACCAGCAGGGTCTCCACCGAGTGGTACGGGATGCCCTCGGGCGAGAAGTAGCCGTTCGCGGGGGCCTTGATCTTGTTGTACAGCTGCAGGAACCGGTCGTTGTACACCCCGGAGGCGGCGGCCAGTTCGGTCACCGTCACCGCCGAGGAGGTGTAGCCGGCGGCGGCCGAGGTGAACGTCGCCGAGCCGGTGGAGGTGGCGTCGGCGGCGAGCGTGACGGTCTGCGCGGTGGACCAGTTGCTCGGCGTGAAGGTCAGCGTCCCGCCGGAGCTGACGGACAGTCCGGTGTTGCCCGAGGTGCGGGTGGTGGTGACGGTGACGTTCGCGCTCGGCTGGCTGCTGAGCTTCACCGTGAAACCGCCGGTCTTGCCCTGGCTCACCGACAGGCTGAGCGGCGTGGCGGTGACGGCCGGCCCGGCCGCCACCGTGATGCCCGCCGGGGTGGACTCGCTGCTCGCCCCGAGACTGTCGTACGCCTTCGCGTAGACCGAGTGGCTGCCGCTCGCCGCGCCCGTCCAACTGAAGCTGTACGGCGCGGTGGTGGCGGTGCCGAGCAGCGTGGTGTTGTCGTAGAACTCGACCTTGCTGATGCTCGCGCCGTCCGCCGCGCTCGCCGTCGCGGACAGCGGGATCGTCGCCCCCGCCTGGTAGTTGGCCCCCGGGGCGGGGCTGGTCAGCGCGGTGGTCGGAGCCGCGTGCGCCCCGGTGCAGCTGGTCCCGTTGACGGCGAACGCGGTGGGGGCCGCATTGGTGCCGCTGTACGAGAAGTTGGCACCCGCACTGACCGAACCGCCGGCCGGGACCGTCCCGTTCCAGTCGGCGTTCACCACCGTGACGTTCTTCCCGGACTGGCTCCAGGTGCCGCTCCAACCCGCCCCGGAGAGCGTCTGGTTGCCGGCGTACGCGTAGGTGAGCGTCCAGCCGTTCAGCGCCGCGGCGCCCTTGTTGTTGATCGCCAGGTTGGCGGTGAAGCCGCCGCCCCAGTCGTTGACGGTGTAGTCGACGGAGCACTGAACGGCGGCGGCGGACGCGGGCACCGCCACGGCGCTGGACAGGCCGGCCGTGAGCAGCAGGAGGGCGGCGCTCAGCGCCGTGGCCCGGTTGCGGGGTGGAGACATGACGGCTCCTCGGGTGGGGGTGGGTGGGGAGTCCTGAGGATGGGAGCGCTCCCAAATATCGAGAGAGGTAAGGGCAGTGTCAAGAGAGTGCACAGCCGGGGACAACCCCAACTCCCCTCCGCCAGACCGCTGTTCGGCCCTGGCCAGTGGGAGCGCACCCATCCCGCCGCTCCCCGCGCCACCGTCGACCTGAAACTTACGAACGCTCCGCCAGCACCCGGGCCAGCCCGCCGCGCAGCCTCCCCGAGACCCCGCCAGCCACCCCAACGCCCGCACCCGCTCGACCGGCACCTCCCGCCGCCCCGCCAGCACGAGCGCGGCAGCGTACGGCCGCTCCCCCGCCCCGAGCCGTTCGGCCACCGCCGTGAGCACTGCATCCAGCACCGCCCCGTCCGCCGCCGGATGCCCCGCCAGCAGCCGCAGCAGCCCATTGCCGTTCCACTCACCGTGCCGGGCCCCGGCCAACCCCAACAGCGCATCCACCGGAGTGCACGGGTTGGCGGCCAACGCCCGGTCGATGAACCCGAGACCGGTCCCCACCAGCCCGCGCAGCACGGCGGGATCGCTCGAACCACGGGCGGCGGCCAGATGATCGGCGGGCGTGGGCACGGGCGCGGACTCCTCGGAGCGATCGGGGTCGGGGTCGGGATCCGAGTCTGGGTCGGGTCGGGGTCGAGGTCGACAGCTTCGCAGGCGCGGGCCGTCGACCGCCACGGCTTTCGGGACGGCGGGCCGGTGGACGGGTCATCAGGATCGCAACCCGTCGACAGCCGATCGAGGCGGCCCGCGCGCCAACGCCCGATCACCGCTCGGCCGGAGTCGTCGTTCGGCACACCCGGCGGGTCCGGCGAGCCACGCAACGCCCCCTGCGGGAGAGGGCACCTACCCGACCTCGCCCACCCGCAGGAGGGGCACCGACACCGTCCGGCTGCCGTCCCACCCGCTCAGAGGCCACACTGCTCCTCCTCCGGTTCAGCTCCCGGACGAGGCGAGATGCTCGGCGTAATCGAGCGGCGATGCGGGCAAGAGTGCGGAACACTGCGCCAGGTGATCGTGATGCAGCCTGTCCTTGAGATCAACATCCCGGAGGGCTTCGACCTCTGGCCTGTCGCCCGAGTCGGGCGGTTCGCCTTTCTGTCCCTGAACGGCGAACTCTCGTCCGCCGAGGTCGGGACGGCGATGGCGCGCATCATCGGCTGCAACGACATCGACCCCGACGGGGACCGCCCGCCACGGCCGGCCGACCCGGTCGCGTCCTTCCTTCATGGGCTGCTGACCTTCGACCATCTCTACGCGGCCGGTGGCCTGCGAGTCATCGACCGGTCCACGGGGGTCGCCTTTCTGCCCGGCTGCTGCGACGGGCTGGAGGACTGGCGCGACTGGCACGCGTTCGTCGACGGCGGCAGCCTGCTCGGGTTCGGCCACGAGCCCGTGTCACCGGTTGCCGAGCGTTTCGGCGACACCGTCCGGCTCACCGTCAACGTCCAGCAGAGTGGCAGCCCGGTGATCGAGCTGTCCGTGACCGAGCTCCGCCGCCTGCTCGCCGACGCCGAGCGCGACCTGACCGACTTCCTCGCGCTGGCGACCGACTGGGTCGGTCGGCAGATGCCCGAGCACTCCGATCCGGTCGCTGTCGCCCTGGCCCGAGTTCTCGACCTGCCCGCGCCGGCCGTGCCGCTGAAGCCGTAGGACGGCCGACGGGGTGCACTCGTCCGGGGCGGTGCGCGATCGGGGCGGTGCGGGATCGAGGCTCCGGCGTACGGGGCGAGGTCCGCCGTCGTCACCCGGGCCCTGCCGCCCCGGGGCGCCGGGGAAACGTTCCGCGTGCTGGCCGACCGGCGCGCCCCGCCGTTCAGGCCGGGAGGGCCGCGAGCCAGGCGGTCAGCAGGCGGTTGACCTCTTCGGGGCGCTCCTGCTGGATCCAGTGCCCGCAGCCGTCCAGGAGGTGGGAGGAGGTCAGGCCGGGGAGGGTGGCCGGGTAGGCGTCGATCGCGTCGGCCATCCAGGTCGTGGAGGCGTCGAGGGCTCCGCCGATGAACAGGGAGGGCTGCGTGATCGGGGCTCCGGCGTACGGGGCGAGGTCCGCCCAGTCGCGGTCCATGTTGCGGTAGCGGTTGAGGGCCCCGGTCATACCGGTGCGCTCGAACTCCCCGGCGTAGACGTCGAGGTCGTCCTCGGTCAGCCAGCCGGGCAGCCGGCCGGCGGGGAAGCGGTCGCGCAGCCGGCCGCCGGTGCGGGTCACGAAGTGCGGGTCGGGCCGGCCGCGGTCGGGCATGGTGTCGGCGGACAGGGCCGCGTAGAAGCCCGCGAGCCAGCCGCGGACGTCGGGCTCCATCTCCGCTTCGGCCCGGCCGGGCTGCTGGAAGTACGAGACGTAGAACTCCTCGTCGCCGCCCAACTGCGCGAAGACGTCGGTGGGTCGCGGGCCGCCGGGCGGCGCGTAGGGGACGCTCAGCAGGGCGACGGCGCGGAAGATCCCGGGGTGGAGCAGGGCGGAGGCCGCCGCGATGTTGGAGCCCCAGTCGTGCCCGACGACCACCGCCCTCTCCTCGCCCAGGGCGTGCACCAGGGCGACGTTGTCCGCCACCAGGTCGAGCATCCGGTAGGCGTCCGTCGCGGCCGGCTTGGAGGAGCGGCCGTAGCCGCGCACGTCGAGCGCGACGGCCCGGTACCCCGCCGCAGCGAGGGCCGGGAGCTGGCGGCGCCAGGAGTACCAGGACTCGGGGAAGCCGTGGACGAGCAGGACCAGCGGTCCGGTGCCCTGCTCGACCAGGTGCAGGCGCCCGGCGGGCGCCTCGACGGTGCGGTGGCGCGGGTGGGCGGACGGCGTGGGCTGGTGCATCGCTGCTCCTCGGTTCAGGGTCGGCCGCGGTTACCAGCCGATCATGCGGCGCGGCGGCCGCGCGACGCGAGGACCCTTGCCATTCTGGCAAACTGGCAGCACAGGGCGGTGGAGGCGGCACGGCCGGAGGGAGCGGAGCGACGGTGACGGACGACTGGACGGCCGACACGCTTGCGGCCATCGGCCCCCGGCTGCGGGCCGCGCGCGAGCAGCGCGGCGCCACCCTCACCGGTGTCGGCCGCGCGACCGGCATCTCGCTGAGCACGCTGTCGCGGATCGAGACCGGCCGGCGCAAGCCGACCCTGGAGGTGCTGCTGCAGCTCGCGAAGGCATACGAAGTCTCGCTGGACGAGCTGGCCGGCACCGCGCCGCCCGCCGCCGCGGCCGGACCGCGCACCCCGGTGCCACGGCGTTCCGGCACCGAGAAGGCGGTGCTGCCGCTGACCCGGTACGTCGGCGGCCTGCACGCCCACAAGCACGTCCTGCCCGCCGTCGACACGCCGCCGGCCCGGCCCCGGCAGGTCTCGCACGACGGGTACGAGTGGCTGTGCGTCCTGTACGGGCGGCTGTGGCTGGCGCTCGGCGAGCAGGACCTGGTGCTGAGCGCCGGGGACGTGGCCGAGTTCGACACCCGCACCGCCCACGGGGTCGCGAACGCCGGGCCGGGCGGGCCGGTCGAATACCTGATCATGTTCGGGCCGCAGGGTGAGCGGCTGCGGTCGCGCACCCCGGCCTCCTGACGCTGCCGCCGCACCGGCGTCCCCACCGCGCCGCGCCCGGGCATCCGGTCAGCGGGCCGTCAGGATCTCGACCCCTTCGTCGGCGAGGCGGACCAGGGTCGGGTGGGTGGGGGCGGCGTCGGTGATCAGGCCGGCGATGCGGGGCCAGGGCAGGACGCGGAAGGGGGAGGCGGCGCCGATCTTTTCGGCCGAGGCGAGGATCCAGGTTTCGGCGGCGCGGGCGGCCAGGGCGCGTTTCATGGCGGCCTCGTCGGCGTCGCCGGTGGTGAGGCCGGCGTCCGGGTGGACGCCGGTGACGCCGAGCAGGCAGAGGTCGGCGGAGACGTTCTGGGCTGCTTCGACGGCGGCGGCGCCGCAGGCGACCGCGGAGTGCTTGAAGACCCGGCCGCCGAGCAGGAAGAGTTCGGCGCGCGGGTGCTCCAGCAGGGCGGCCACCACGGTGGGGCTGTGGGTGATCACGGTGCAGTCGAGGTCGGGCGGGAGCAGGCCGGCCACGGCGAGTGCGGTGGTGCCGCCGTCCAGGATCAACGTGCTGCCGGGGCGGACGAGTTCGACGGCCGCGGCGGCGACCCGGCGTTTGCCGTCGGGGGTCACCGACTGCCGTTCGGCGTAGCCGGCGGTGGCGGGCGAGGCGGGGAGCGCCCCGCCGTAGACCCGCTGGCACAGGCCCTCGGCGGCCAGGTCGCGCAGGTCGCGGCGGACGCTGTCCTCGGAGATGCCGAGGTCGGCGGCGACGTCCTTGGCCACCACCTTGCCCTCGCGGGCCAGCAGGCCGAGCAGGTGGTCGCGCCGTTCAGCAGCCAGCATTCTCGTTCTCTCCTGTTCTTTCACGTTTCTGCGTGTATGGTAGCGGCCCATGACCGACACCGACGCACCCATGCTCGTCCTGATCGCCGGACCGTACCGCTCCGGCACCGACGGCGACCCGCAGGCGATGGCCGCCAACCTGGCCCGGCTGGAGGCCGCCGCCTGGCCGGTCTTCGCGGCCGGCCACCTGCCGGTGATCGGCGAGTGGATCGCGCTGCCCGTGCTGCGCTCGGCCGGCGCGGGCCCGACCGACCCGCTCGCGGACGAGGTGCTGTACCCGGCCGCCGACCGCCTGCTCGCCCACTGCGACGCCGTGCTCCGCCTGCCCGGCGACTCGGCGGGCGCCGATCAGGACGTCGCCACCGCCCGCCGCCGCGGCCTCCCGGTCTACCACGACGTGTCCGAACTCCCGCGCCGCGCACCACAGGTGAACCGGTGACCGGGAACGGCCGGGTCGCCGACGGCAGGACCGTGCCGCTGCTCCGGCGGGCGGCGCCGCGCGGGCCGTTCGCCCCGCCAAGGGCGCCCTGAACCGTGCAGAAACGTGCAGCTTGCCGGAACGGCCCGGACGGCGGCGGCCCGTGCCTAGAATCGGCTCGCCCGGCGCGCACCCGAGCAACATCCGGACGCCTCCGGCCAGTTGACCGCACGTCGAAGCGAGGGGCGGATGTCGGGCGAGGAGATACCCGGGGCGCGGGAGGAGCTGCGGCGGCGCGGCGAGCGGCTGTACGCCGAGTTCGCGGAGCTGTTGGAGACGCTGGCGCCCGGGCAGGCGCCGCCGGCCGCACTGCCGGACTATCCGGACATCACCGCGTTCGGCAATCCGCTGAGCTTCGGCCACCACCGCCAGGTCGCCTTCGTCGGCACCCCGACCGAACCGGACCCGGTGGCACTGGCCCGGGCCGCGCTGGCCGGCTGGCAGTCGACGGAGGAGCGCACCGAGTCCGGCTCGACGGTGCTGCACGCCTGGCGGGACGGCATGACACTGCGTCTGCACGTCCACCCGGTGCGCGGCCTGACTCTGGCCCGGGCCGACCTGGAACCGATGGCACTGCACCTCCCGGAGGTGTTCGTCCGCCCCGAGCCGCTGCTCGCACCGGAGGACGTCCGGCCGGGCTACGAGCTGTGCCCGGAGTGCGAGGGCCTCGGCCTGTGCGACCGCTGCTGGGGGCGCGGCTGGACGATGGGCGGCATCACCTGGGGCGGCCGGACCGAGGGCCGGGCCACCTGCGGCGACTGCCACGGCAGCCGCGCCTGCCCGTTCTGCCGCGGCGCGGGCGAACGCCGGGCCCGCTGAAACCCGGCCGGAACAGGTGCGGAAAAATATTCGCGCGGGCCCCGTGACGCGCCCGGCACCCCGTCCCGTCTGAAGGATGACAAGGCACGAGTCGGGGGAGAACAGCGGACGTGGCTGGAACAGCAAGGCGCAGCGCCGACCTGGAGTACGCGGAGTTCGCCGCCAACCGGTCGGGCGCGCTGTACCGTTCGGCCTGTCTGCTGACGGGTGGCGACACCCACCTCGCCGAGGATCTGGTGCAGGAGACGCTGAGCCGGATGTACGTGGTGTGGCGTCGTCCGGGACGGCTGTTCGGCAGTCGGGCGATAGAGAATCCGGCGGGCTACGCGCAGGGCGTGCTGTACCGGCAGTTCATCGACCACCACCGCCGGCGCAGTTCGACCGAGCGCCCGGTCGCCGAACTGCCGGAGCTGCCGAGTCCGCAGGACGACAGCACGCTGCGCATGACGCTGCTCCAGGCGCTGGGCGAACTCGCGCCGCGCGACCGCGCGGTGCTGGTGCTGCGGTACTGGGAGGACGTCAGTGTCGAGGAGACGGCGGAGATCCTGCGCTGTCGCCCGGGCGCGGTCCGCTCCCAGTCCTCCCGGGCGCTGGCCCGGCTGCGGGCCCTGCTGGGCGACGGCCTGGCCGACCTCGCTGCGCGCTGACGCCCCGCCGGATCGCGCCTTGTTCTTTTCCTGTTGCCCCCGGAGACGGTGATCACGCATGCCCGCACTGCCCGAGCACGACTTCGAGGACCGGCTCAGCCAGGTCTTCCACGAGACCGGGGAGAGCTTCGTCCCGGACACCCCGCTCCTGGCCATGGGCGGAGCGATCCGGGGCCGTCGCCGGCACCGCCGCCGGCTGGCGCTGGGCGCCGCCGTCGCCGTGCTGGCGGTGAGCGGGGTGGGCGCCACGATGCTGCCGAACGCCCTGCACACGAACAGCGTCGGCCCGGCGACGTCCTCCAGCCCCTCCCCCTCCGTCGGCGACCCGGCCGACGCCGCCCGGATCCCGCAGGAGGCGCACCTGGTCTCGGCGGTGGCCGAGCGGCTGCCCGCCGGTCTGCGGATCGTCCGCTCGGGCGGGACGACGCACGGCACGGTCGCCTTCGACGCCAGCTACGAGCAGGCGGAACTGGCGCTGGACGACGGGCACGGACCGAGCGTGCTGACGGTGACCATCCTGAACACCACCGGCTGGGGGCCGTCGCACCCGTGCCCCAACTACCCCATCGACGGGGTGAAGTGCCGGCAGACGGCCGAGCCCGACGGCGCCAACGTGGCCGTCACGGAGTACGCCGCCGACGGCCCCCGGGCGGTGCGGTACGCCGAAGTGCAGCTGGACGCCCCGGACGGCATGCGGATCACCGTCGCGTCGTTCAACTCCGCGACGCCGTCGGGCGACCCGACCCGGCCGAACCCGGTGCTGTCCGCCGACCAGCTCCGCGCGCTGGCCGTCGACCCCTGGTGGCGTGCGTTCGACTCGCTGCAGCCGGCCCTGCACCAGACGTCGAGCCCCACGGGCGGCTGGGTGCAACGGCCCGACCTGCTGCCGGCCGGGGTGAAGGTGCTGTACAGCACCGGCGGCGGACAGCTCCAGCAGGCGACGCTGGCCGTCGACGGCCGGACGGTCGAGCTGACCGTCCAGCAGCAGCGGGCGGGCGCGCCGGTGCGGGAGTGGTTCGCGGGCGCCCCCGCGCTGCCGGACGGCACCCTCGTCCGCAGCGTCGCCGCCCGCCCGATCCCGAATGCCCAGGGCGCCACCGAGACGATCGCCGACGTGCTGCGCCCCGACGGCGAGCGGGTCCGGGTGACGGCGGCCAACCCGGCGGGCGCGGGCACCCCCGACGCCGGGCAGGCCCCGCTGCTGACGCTGGACCAGGTGACCGCGATCGCGCTGTGCCGGGGATGGACGGTGCCGCCGCAGAACTGACCCGCCGGCCTTCGCCGGCCCTGCGACCCCGGTCGCCGGGCCGGCCGACGGTGCGTCAGTACCGGTAGCGGACCGCCTCGACGATCTCCGCCGGGCGGAGGCCCGCGAAGCGGGCGATCTCCGCCTCGCGGACGTCGATCACCGACTGCCACAGCGAGTCGCCCATCGCGGCGCGCAGCACCTCGGACTTGCGCAGGGCGTCGACGGCCTGGCCGAGGGTGGCGGGCAGGCGTTCGGCGACGCCGTCGGGGTCGCCGGTGGTTTCGGCGGGCAGCCGCAGGGCGTCGCCGAGGCCGGCCAGGCCGGCGGCGAGGACGCCGCCGACCGCCAGGTAGGGGTTGGCCGCGGCGTCGAAGCACTTGACCTCGGCGTTGGCCTGTTCGGGCGCCGAGCCGGTGATCAGCCGCAGCGCGGCCTCCCGGTTCTCCAGCCCCCAGCAGCGGTGCGGGCCGGACCAGTGGCCGGGCACCAGCCGCAGGTAGCTGGCCACGGACGGGGCGCCGAGGGCGAGCAGTGCGGGCAGTTCGGCCAGCACGCCGGCCAGGAACGCCTCCATTTCGCGGGTCAGGCCGTGCGGGCCGCTGCCGCCGTGGCCGAGGTTCTGGCCGTCGCGCCACAGGCTCAGGTGCAGGTGGCCGCCGTTGCCGACGCCGTCGGGGGTGACGACCGGCGCGAAGCTCGCCCGCAGCCCGTGGCGCAGCGAGACGGCCTGCACGGTGTGCCGGACCAGCAGGGCGGTGTCGGCGGCCTCGACCGGGCCGCCGGGGGCGACGGACAGTTCGAACTGGCCCGCGCTGTACTCGGGGTGCAGCTGGAGCACCGTCAGCTTCTGTTCGCGCAGGGTGCGCAGCAGGTCGCGCAGGTAGTCGCTGTTCCCGATCAGGCGGCGCATGCCGTACGCCGGGCCGGCCTCGCCGCCCTCGACGATCCACTCGACCTCGATGCCGGCCTGTACGGTCAGTCCGCGCTCGGCGAGCGCCTCGGCGGTACGGCGGGCGAACTGCCGCTGGCAGCCGGGGTGCGGCTCGCCCTGCTGGGTCCAGCGGTCGCCGGGGGCCCAGGCCCAGCCGGGCTGGGCGGCGAGGCGGTGCAGCGCGGCGAGGTCGGGGACCAGCCGCAGGTCGCCGACCGGGCTGCCGGCCGGGGCGAGCGAGTCGTCGACCAGGAACGCGTCGAAGCAGGTCGCGGCGCCGACGCCCCACCGGGCGGCGCTCTCCAGGCCGCGGACGGGTACGGACTTGACCCGGGTGACGCCGGAGTTGTCGACCCAGCCGACGATCACCCCGTCGACGCCCTCGGCCTCGATCCTGGTGGCGGCCAGCCGGGCCTCGGCGGCGCGCTCGGCGCGCGGCTTCTCGGTGCTCATGCGCCCATGCTGGCCCGGGCCGATGGGGTGGTTGGGCGACCCGGCCGACAGGTCACTCGTCCGTGGAAACCTCAATGTGACGCAGCTCACATAAAATGATGAAATTCCGGGGGGCTACTCCCCGTTTGAACCTCTGTCCGGACCTAAACGGGGAATTCCTCCCCACTCTCCGCCCGAGCGAAGGGAGCACGCACCATGACCACCGTCGCCGCTCCCCGCCGACGCGCGGACGCCACCCGCAACCGCGCCCGGATCGTCGCCGCCGCCCGCGAGGCCTTCGTCGAGTACGGGGCGATGGCCCCGCTCGACGAGATCGCCCGCCGGGCCGGCGTCGGCAACGCCACGCTCTACCGGAACTTCGCCGACCGCCGGACGCTGATCCACCAGGTGTCGCTCGCCGTCATCGACCGGGTCGTCGCGCACGCGCACGCGGCCGCCGCCGAGGAGCCCGACTCCTTCGCCGCGGTGAGCCGCTTCGTGCACGCCGCCGCCGACGAACGGATCGGCGCACTGTGCTCCCTGCTGTCCGACAGCATCGACCCGCACTACCCCGAACTCGCCGACGCCCGCGCCGAGATGAAGCAGGTCACCGAGGACCTGATCGCCCGCGCGCAGGCCGACGGACTGCTCCGCGCGGACGTCGGCGCGGGCGACGTCATGGTCGCCATGTCCCAGCTCACCCGCCCGCTCCCCGGCACCGGCTGCCTCGACCTGGACCGCCTGGCCCACCGCCACCTCCAGCTCCTGCTGGACGGTCTGCGCACCGTCGCCCCGTCCCCGCTGCCCGGCTGTGCCGTGACCCTGGAGGACCTCGCCCGGCGCGGCTGAACACCCCCGCGCTCCAGCACCACTTCCGTTCCGCACACACGACTTGCGACAGCCCGTCCGGCCGGGACGGCTGCGCCCCTCCGCACCCTCGTACGCTCTCGCACCTACAGGTGGGTACCTCCATGTCCGAAACCCTCCAGCCGGATCCACGCCGCTGGAAGGCCCTCGCCTTCATCGCGCTCGCGCAGCTGATGGTCGTGCTCGACGCGACCGTGGTGAACATCGCGCTCCCCCGCGCCCAGGTCGACCTCGGCTTCGCCGACAGCAGCCGCCAGTGGGTCATCACCGCCTACGCACTGGCCTTCGGCGGCCTGCTGCTCTTCGGCGGCCGGATCGCCGACCTGTGGGGCCGCCGCCGGACCTTCATGGTCGGCCTGATCGGCTTCGCCACGGCCTCCGCGATCGGCGGCGCCGCGGCCAACACCACCATGCTGCTCGGCGCCCGCGCTCTGCAGGGCGTCTTCGGCGCGCTGCTCGCGCCCGCCGCGCTCTCGCTGCTCGCGGTCATGTTCACCGACGGCAAGGAGCGCGCCAAGGCGTTCGGCATCTACGGCGCCGTGGCCGGCGGCGGCGGTGCGATCGGCCTGATCCTGGGCGGCGCCCTCACCGAGTACCTGAACTGGCGCTGGACCTTCTACGTCAACATCCCGTTCGCCGCGGTCGCCCTCGCCGGCGCGATCCTGGTCATCCGCGAACCCGCCGTCGGCCTCAACCGCAACCGCCTCGACATCCCCGGCGTGCTGCTGGTCACCACCGGCCTGGTCTCCCTGGTGTACGGCTTCACCCGCGCCGAGAGCGACGGCTGGGGCAACGGCGTCACCATCGGCCTGTTCGTCGCCGCCGCCGTGCTGCTCGCCGCGTTCGTCCTCGTCGAGAGCCGGGTCAAGGCCCCGCTGCTGCCGCTGCGCGTGATCACCGACCGCAACCGCGGCGGCGTCTACCTCTCGCTCGGCATGGCCGTGATCGGCATGTTCGGCCTGTTCCTGTTCCTCACCTTCTACATGCAGGACGTGCTGGGCTACAGCCCGGTCAAGAACGGCCTGGCCTTCCTCCCGATGGTGGCCGGCATGATCACCGGCTCCACCCAGATCGGCGCCCGCCTGATGACCCGGGTCCCGGCCCGGTACCTGATGGCCCCCGGCTTCCTGGTCGCCTCGCTCGGCCTGCTGATCCTCACCCAGATCGAGGTGGACACCTCGTACTGGCGGATCCTGCCCGGCCTGGTCCTGATGGGCCTCGGCATGGGCACCGCGTTCATGCCCGCGATGAGCCTCGCCACCTTCGGCGTCCAGCCGCGGGACGCCGGTGTCGCCTCCGCGATGGTCAACACCTCCCAGCAGGTCGGCGGCGCGATCGGCACCGCCCTGCTCAGCACCGTCGCCCACAGCGCCGGAACCAGCTGGGCCAAGACCCACGCGGCCACCGCCACCGACCCGAAGCTGTTCGCGCTCCAGGCCCAGGTCCACTCCTTCTCCACCGCGATCTGGTGGGCCTTCGGCATCCTCGCCCTGGCCGGCCTCACCGCCTTCACCCTCATCAACGCCGGCAAGCCCCAGCACCACGAGTCCACGTCCGAGATCGAGGACGCCGTCCCGGTCATGGCCCACTGACCCCACACCACACACACGAAACGGCCCGCCCGGAAACCCTCCGGCCGGGCCGTTTCGCATGTCAGCTGCCGAGTTCCTTCAGGACTTCCGTGTCGAGGGCGACGCTCACCGGCTTCGGCACATCCACGGTGTGCCCGTCGGTGAGAGTGACGACGATCTCGTAGCGGCCCGCCCGGGGCTCGCTGAACACCGACACGGCCCCGGCCTCCCGGTCGACCAGGAGGAACACCGGGATACCCGCCCGGGCGTAGGCCGCCGGCTTCTCCGCCCGGTCGCACCTGCGGGCATGCGGGTCGCGGGAGGTCACCTCGACCACCATCAGCACCTCCGCGGGGTCGGACCACTCCCCGTGGCCGATGAATGCCCGCCGGCGGGCAAGTACTCCGTCCGGTTTGACTCGGCAGCCGCCGGAGAGCCGCAGGCGCCGCCCGGGGTAGAGGCGGAGATCCGGCCGTTGCGCCATGCAGCGCTCCATCAGCCACATGACGATCTCCGCGTGGTCGCCGTCGGGCATCGGTTTGACCCCGAGTCTTCCGCCGACGAACTCGAACGTCACGTCGTTCGTCTCGGCCGTCTCCGCGATCGCTTCGAACTGGCCGGGGAGCATGTGCGGGCATTCGCTGGTCATGGGGGCAACGTAGGGGCAATCGCCGTCGCGTGAACCGAACTTCCCTCTTCCTACCCGCAAGTAGCTGGGCTACAGTGTCGGCACGCGTCAGCGCCGGGCTTCGGGAGCCGCACCGGTGGGCTGCGCCCCTTCTTCCCTGTGTGCACGTCGGCGTCGCTTCATGACCTTTCGGAGCGCCTGAGCACCACGGCATTCCCCCTCGACGGAACCGGAGCGGACCGGTCCGTACCGCGGGGTCGCCGCTGTTCTTCTTCCGTTCCTCCCATTTCTCCCGTGCCGTCGGCACACCCTCCCCCGTCACGCGTGCCCGGATGCCCGGGCGGTGGCGGGGGCCGTCGGCGCGGGCCCGTGACAAGGAGTCTGGACAATGGAGCGTCCCTTCCCCACTGTTGCCGTGGTCGGCCTGGGCACCATGGGTGCCGGGGTGGCCGTGGCGGTGGCCCGCAGCGGCCGGCGGGTGATCGGCGTGGAGGCCGGTCCGACCCGGGCGGTGCGGGCGCTGGCCCGGATCGAGGCGGCCACCGCCCGGGCGGTGGCCCGCGAGCGGCTGACCGCCGAGGAGCGCACCGCGCTGCTCGCGCTGATCGAGGTCGGCGACGACCTGGCGGTGGCCGCGCAGGCGGACCTGGTGATCGAGGAGGTCCCGGAGGACCTGGAGCTCAAGCGCGGGCTGTTCGCCGAGCTGGACCGGATCTGCCCGCCGGAGACGGTGCTGGCGACCGGCACCACCGCGCTGAGCGTGACCCGGATCGCGGCGGCCACCGCCCGCCCGGAGCGGGTGCTGGGGGTGCACTTCTTCAACCCGGTGCACTCGATGAAGCTGGTCGAGGTGGTCCGCACGGTGCTGACGTCCCCTCAGGCGGCCGAGCAGGTCGCCGAGTTGGCGCGGGACCTGGGCAAGGAGCCGGTCGCGGCGGGCGACCGGGCGGGTTTCATCGCCAACGGCCTGCTGTTCGCGTACCTGAACCAGGCGGCGGCCATGTTCGAGTCCCGGTACGCCACCCGGGAGGACATCGACGCGGCGATGCGACTGGGCTGCGGCCTGCCGATGGGCCCGCTGGCGCTGCTGGACCTGATCGGCGTGGACACCGCCCGCACCGTGCTGGAGGCGATGTACGAGCAGTCGAAGGACCGGCTGCACGCCCCGGCGCCGATCCTCGGCCAGCTGGTCGCGGCGGGTCTGCTGGGCCGCAAGTCGGGCCGCGGCTTCTACACCTACGAGGCCCCGGGTTCGTCGAAGGCCGTCGCCGAGGAGGCCGCGGAGAGCGGCGCGAGGCCGGCCGGCCGGGAGGTGCGCAGCGTCGGCGTGTGCGGCAGCGGGACGATGGCGACCGGCATCGTGGAGGTGTTCGCGAAGGCGGGCCTCCCGGTGCTGCTGGCGGCCCGCAGCCAGGAGAAGGCGGAGCGGGCGAAGGCGCAGCTGGCGAGGTCGCTGGAGCGTTCGGTGACCAAGGGCCGGCTGACCGAGCAGGCCCGGGACGCGGCGCTGGCGCTGGTCACCCCGACCGGCGACTACCAGGACCTGGCGGACGTCGACCTGGTGGTGGAGGCGGTGGCGGAGGACCTCGCGGTCAAGCGCGAGCTGTTCACCGCCCTGGACAAGATCGTCAAGCCGGGCGCGGTGCTGGCCACCACCACCTCCTCGCTGCCGGTGATCTCCTGTGCGACGGCGACGTCCCGTCCGCAGGACGTGATCGGCATGCACTTCTTCAACCCGGCGCCGGCCATGAAGCTGGTCGAGGTGGTCTCCACGGTGCTGACCGCCGAGGACGTCACGGCGACCGTGCTGGAGCTGTGCGGGAAGGTGAAGAAGCACCCGGTGGAGTGCGGCGACCGGGCCGGTTTCATCGTGAACGCGCTGCTGTTCCCGTACCTGAACGACGCGGTGCGGATGCTGGAGGAGCACTACGCGACGGTGGACGACATCGACACCGCCATGAAGCTGGGCTGCGGCTACCCGATGGGCCCGTTCGAGCTGCTGGACGTGGTGGGCCTGGACGTGTCGCTGACCATCGAGAAGGTGCTGCACCAGGAGTTCCGCGAGCCGGGCCTGGCGGCGGCGCCGCTGCTGGAGCACCTGGTGGCGGCGGGTTGTCTGGGCCGCAAGACCGGTCGCGGTTTCCGCGACCACGCACGGCGATGACCGGCCGTCCGGCGCCCTCGCCGAGCCCGCGTCCGGCACCCGCCGGGGGCGTCAACCAGGCCGGCGAGAGGCCCCCTTGGGGTGCCGGCGCGGTCTCCTCGCGGTGGCCGCGGCCCGCCGTGGTGCCGCCCGCGGCGCCGGTGCGCAGGGCCAGGCCGGCGGGGGCGGCACCGGGGGCGTGTAGCGTTCCGGGCATGGATCGCCAGACCTCGCTCTCCCAGCAGCAGCCGCCGGCCGCCGGGCCGGACCAGTCGCGGTCGGGGGTGGAGTCCGGGGCGGGCAGTCGCCGGGCCGCCGCCCAGCGGCTGCAGATGCGCCAGGACCTCACGGCGGCGGCCATGCAGCTGTTCGCCACCCAGGGGTACGAGGAGACGACGGTCGACCAGATCGCGGCCGCCGCCGGGGTGGCCCGGCGCACCTTCTTCCGGTACTTCCGGTCGAAGGAGGAGGCGATCTTCCCGGACCACGACGACACCCTGGTGCGGGTGGCCGACCTGCTGGCCAGCGCCGAGCCGGAGGAGCACCCGCTGGACGTGGTGTGCCGGGGCATCAAGGAGGTGCTGCGGATGTACGCCTCCACCCCGGACATGTCGGTGGCCCGCTACCAGTTGATCCGTCAGGTCGCGGCGCTGCGCGAGCGGGAGATCGCGGTGGTCTCCCGGTACGAGCGGCTGTTCACCCGCTACCTGCTGGGCCGGTTCGACGCCGCCGAGCAGACTCCGCCGGGCTGGCAGCGCGGCGGGGACGACGACTCGATGCTGGCCGAGGTGTCGGCGGCGGCGGTGGTCGCGGCGCACAACCACGTGCTGCGGCGCTGGCTGCGGGCCGGCGGGCACGGCGACGTGGAGGCGCAGCTCGACCACTCCTTCGAGGTGATCCGGGGGACGTTCTGGCCGACCCCGCCGAGCGGCGCCCGCCGCCGCGGCACCACGCTGGCACCCGGTGCCAATGGTGACGGAGTGCCACCGGAGGCCGCTTCGGCGGTGAGCACACTGAGTGCCAGCCCGGGCGGTGAGGTGCTGATCACAGTGGCTCGCACGGATGCCCCGCTGGAGACCGTGGTGGATTCGATCCGGGCCGCGCTGGCCGGGCGAAGTGCCATGTAATCCAGGCGATTTCCGCAGGTGACAGACAGAATCGAAGGCCCGTTCCCGGTTTCGGGAACGGGCCTTCGCGCGTTCCCGTCAACCCCCCGGGTCGCGTGTCCTGGCTCACGCCAGAAGTTGGCACCCCGTGTCTTTACGAGTGGCACAGGGTGCCACTACCTTGTTGCCACCGGTCGCGGCGCCGCGGCTCCCCACCTCGGCGCGCCGTCGTCCGGCGTCCCCCCACCTGGGGGACACGCACCCGCGACTCCACCCTTCACGTCGCACCACCGCAGTACCCCGCCCTCAGACCCTCAGCGAAGCCGGTGTCCGCTCCCGGCTCCCCCAGACGCCCTGTGTCCCTCGCACAGGTACGCCTTCGGAGGCAGCCATGCAGGAAATTCTCGACGCGATCCTCAGCGGCAACGCCACGTCCGCCGACTACGCGGGCCTCGCGCTGCCCGAGTCCTACCGGGCCGTGACGCTCCACAAGGACGAGGAGCAGATGTTCGCCGGCCTCGCCAGCCGCGACAAGGACCCGCGCAAGTCGCTCCACCTGGACGACGTCGCGCTGCCCGAGGTCGGCCCGGGCGAAGCCCTGGTCGCCGTGATGGCCAGCGCCGTCAACTACAACACCGTGTGGAGCTCGATCTTCGAGCCGGTCTCCACCTTCTCGTTCCTGGAGCGCTACGGCCGGCTCTCCCCGCTGACGAAGCGTCACGACCTGCCGTACCACGTGGTCGGCTCCGACCTGGCGGGCGTGGTGCTGCGCACCGGCGCCGGCGTCAACGCCTGGCAGCCCGGCGACGAGGTCGTCGCGCACTGCCTGTCGGTCGAGCTGGAGTCCCCCGACGGCCACAACGACACGATGATGGACCCGGAGCAGCGCATCTGGGGCTTCGAGACCAACTTCGGCGGCCTGGCCCAGCTCGCGCTGGTGAAGACCAACCAGCTGCTGCCCAAGCCGAAGCACCTCACCTGGGAGGAGGCCGCCTCCCCCGGCCTGGTCAACTCCACCGCCTACCGCCAGCTGGTCTCGCGCAACGGTGCGGGCATGAAGCAGGGCGACAACGTGCTGATCTGGGGCGCCAGCGGCGGCCTCGGCTCGTACGCCACCCAGTACGCGCTGGCCGGCGGCGCCACCCCGATCTGCGTGGTCTCCAACGACGCCAAGGCCGACATCTGCCGGGCCATGGGCGCCGAGGCGATCATCGACCGGTCCGCCGAGGGCTACCGGTTCTGGAAGGACGAGAACAACCAGGACCCGCGCGAGTGGAAGCGTCTCGGCGCGAAGATCCGCGAGTTCACCGGCGGCGAGGACGTCGACATCGTCTTCGAGCACCCGGGCCGGGAGACCTTCGGCGCGTCCGTCTACGTCACCCGCAAGGGCGGCACCATCGTCACCTGCGCCTCCACCTCGGGCTTCATGCACCAGTACGACAACCGCTACCTGTGGATGTCGCTGAAGCGCATCGTCGGCTCGCACTTCGCCAACTACCGCGAGGCGTTCGAGGCCAACCGCCTGATCGCCAAGGGCAGGATCCACCCGACCGTCTCCAAGGTGTACGCACTGGAGGAGACCGGCCAGGCCGCCCTCGACGTCCACCACAACAAGCACCAGGGCAAGGTCGGCGTGCTCTGCCTGGCCCCGCAGGAAGGCCTGGGCGTGCGCGACCACGAACTGCGGGAGAAGCACCTGCCCGCCATCAACCTCTTCCGCGGGCTCGACGAGCGGAACACCGAGCACGGCCGGACCGTCTGATGGCCGCTCAGGAACGCGACCGCCCCTGGCTGATGCGCACGTACGCCGGCCACTCCACCGCGAGCGACTCCAACGCGCTGTACCGGCGCAACCTCGCCAAGGGCCAGACCGGCCTGTCGGTGGCCTTCGACCTGCCGACCCAGACCGGCTACGACTCCGACCACGTCCTCGCCCGCGGCGAGGTCGGCCGGGTCGGCGTGCCGGTCGGGCACCTGGGCGACATGCGGACCCTGTTCGACGGGATCCCGCTGGAGCGCACCAACACCTCGATGACCATCAACGCCACCGCCATGTGGCTGCTGGCGCTGTACCAGGTGGTCGCCGAGGAGCAGGGCGCGGACATCGCGAAGCTCACCGGCACCACCCAGAACGACATCGTCAAGGAGTACCTGTCGCGCGGGACGCACGTCTTCCCGCCCGGCCCGTCGGTGCGGCTGATCACCGACATGATCGCCTACACGGTCGGCAACATCCCGAAGTGGAACCCGATCAACATCTGCAGCTACCACCTGCAGGAGGCCGGGGCCACCCCGGTCCAGGAGATCGCCTACTCGATGTGCACCGCGATCGCCGTCCTGGACGCCGTCCGCGACTCCGGGCAGGTCCCGGCCGAGCGGATGGGCGAGGTGGTCGCCCGGATCTCCTTCTTCGTCAACGCGGGCGTCCGCTTCGTCGAGGAGATGTGCAAGATGCGGGCCTTCACCCGGCTCTGGGAGAAGGTCACCCGCGAGCGCTACGGCATCGAGGACGCCAAGCAGCGGCGGTTCCGCTACGGCGTCCAGGTCAACTCGCTGGGCCTGACCGAGGCCCAGCCGGAGAACAACGTCCAGCGCATCGTGCTGGAGATGCTGGCCGTCACACTGTCCAAGGACGCCCGCGCACGGGCCGTCCAACTCCCCGCCTGGAACGAGGCGTTGGGCCTGCCGCGGCCGTGGGACCAGCAGTGGTCGCTGCGCATCCAGCAGGTGCTGGCGTACGAGTCGGACCTGCTGGAGTACGGCGACCTGTTCAACGGCTCGCACGTGGTCGAGGCGAAGACCGAGGAGCTGCTGGCCGGCGCCGAGGCGGAGATCGCCAAGGTGCTGGAGATGGGCGGGGTGATCCCGGCCGTCGAGTCCGGCTACCTGAAGTCCAGCCTGGTCGCCTCGCACGCCGCCCGGCGGGCCCGGATCGAGGCCGGCGAGGACAGGATCGTCGGCGTCAACTGCTTCGACACCACCGAGGACAGCCCGCTCACCGCCGACCTGGACACCGCCATCATGGTGGTCGACCCGGCGTCCGAGCGCTCCGTGCTGGCCAACCTGGAGGCCTGGCGCGGCAGTCGGGACGAGGCCGCGGTGCAGATCGCGCTGGCCCGGCTGAAGGAGGCGGCCGCCACCGAGGAGAACCTGATGGCCGCCACCCTCGACTGCGCCCGGGCCGGCGCCACCACCGGCGAGTGGTCGTTCGCGCTGCGCGAGGTGTTCGGCGAGTACCGCGCCCCCACCGGGGTCGGCGGCGCGCCGGTCGCGGTCGCCGCCGAGCCGGGCGGCGAACTCGCCGCCGTGCGCGAGGCCGTGGCCGCCACCGCCGCCGAACTCGGCACCGGCAAGCTCCGTCTGCTGGTCGGCAAGCCCGGCCTGGACGGGCACTCCAACGGCGCCGAGCAGATCGCCGTCCGGGCCCGCGACGCCGGCTTCGAGGTGGTCTACCAGGGCATCCGGCTGACGCCCGAACAGATCGTCTCCGCGGCCGTCGCCGAGGACGTGCACTGCGTGGGCCTTTCCATCCTCTCCGGCGCGCACCCCGAACTGGTGCCGGACGTCCTGCAGCGGCTGCGCCGCGCGGGGGTGGAGGATGTGCCGGTGATCGTGGGTGGAATCATCCCCGCAGCGGACGCCGAGGCCCTCAAGGCCGCCGGAATCGCTGCCGTGTTCACACCCAAGGACTTCGGCATCACCACCATCATCGGCCGGATCGTGGACGAGATCCGGCTGGCCAACAGGCTTCAGCCGTGGGCCGCGACCACCGCCGCGACCAGCTGACCCGGAAGGAAACTCCCCGCAATGACTGTGAACCGCCTCCGTCCGCGCCGTTCCTGCCTGGCCGTGCCCGGCAGCAACCCGCGCTTCCTGGAGAAGGCCCAGGGCCTGCCCGCCGACCAGGTCTTCCTGGACCTGGAGGACGCCTGCGCCCCGCTGGTCAAGGAGAGCGCCCGCCACACCATCGTGGACGCCCTGAACAACGGCGACTGGGGCGGCAAGACCCGCGTCGTCCGGGTCAACGACTGGACCACGCACTGGACGTACCGCGACGTCATCACCGTCGTCGAGGGCGCCGGCCACAACCTGGACTGCATCATGCTGCCCAAGGTGCAGGACGCCCAGCAGGTGATCGCGCTGGACCTGCTGCTCACCCAGATCGAGAAGACCGTCGGCCTGGAGGTCGGCAAGATCGGCATCGAGGCGCAGATCGAGAACGCCAAGGGCCTGATCAACGTCGACGCGATCGCCGCGGCCTCGCCCCGGCTGGAGACCATCATCTTCGGCCCGGCCGACTTCATGGCGTCCATCAACATGAAGTCCTTGGTGGTCGGCGAGCAGCCGCCCGGCTACGGCGCCGACGCCTACCACTACATCCTGATGCGCATCCTGATGGCCGCCCGAGCCAACGATCTCCAGGCGATCGACGGCCCCTACCTTCAGATCCGCAACCAGGACGGCTACCGCGAGGTCGCCCGCCGCTCCGCCGCCCTCGGCTTCGACGGCAAGTGGGTGCTGCACCCGGACCAGGTCGCCGCCGCCAACGAGATCTACTCGCCCGGCCAGGAGGACTACGACCACGCCGAGCTGATCCTCGACGCCTACGACTGGTGCACCTCCGAGGCCGGCGGCGCCAAGGGCTCGGCCATGCTCGGCGACGAGATGATCGACGAGGCCAGCCGCAAGATGGCCCTGGTCATCGCGGGCAAGGGCCGCGCCGCGGGCATGCAGCGCACCACCAAGTTCGAGATCCCGGGGGCCTGACCACATGCAGTTCGGACGCACCTACGAGGAGTTCGAGGTCGGCGCGGTCTACAAGCACTGGCCCGGAAAGACCGTCACCGAGTACGACGATCATCTCTTCTGCCTGCTGACCATGAACCACCACCCGCTGCACCTGGACGCCAACTACGCGACCACCACCGTGCAGGGCCAGAACGTGGTGGTCGGCAACTACGTCTACTCGCTGCTGCTGGGCATGTCCGTCCCGGACGTCTCCGGCAAGGCGATCGCCAACCTGGAGATCGAGTCGCTGCGGCACATCGCACCGACCTTCCACGGCGACACCATCTACGGCGAGACCACCGTTCTCGACAAGAAGGTCACCTCGAAGCCGGACCGCGGCATCGTCCACGTCGAGACCAAGGGCTACAAGCAGGACGGCACGGTCGTCTGCATCTTCCGCCGCAAGGTGATGGTGCCGACCGAGGCGTACATCAAGGAGCGCGGCGGCGAGCAGCCCGGGCGCCCCGAGCCGCTCGCCTGACACCCCTGACGCCCTTCACAGGCCCCGGACGGGCGGGCCGCCGTCATCGGCCCAGCCCCTACCCGGTTCCCGGGGGCTCCGCGGCAGCCACGCGCCGCGGAGCCCCCCAACCCCCAACCCTCTTGAGCATTCACGGAGCCGCACGATGGGACGCCTCGCACAGACCGACGGCCTCACCGAGATCCAGCGGGACATCCTCGCCACCGTGCGGGATTTCGTCGACAAGGAGATCATTCCGGTCGCGACCGAGCTGGAGCACAAGGACGAGTACCCGACCGCCATCGTCGAGGGCATGAAGCAGCTCGGCCTGTTCGGGCTGACCATCCCCGAGGAGTACGGCGGCCTCGGCGAGTCGCTGCTCACCTACGCCCTGGTGGTGGAGGAGATCGCCCGCGGCTGGATGTCGGTCTCCGGCATCGTCAACACCCACTTCATCGTGGCGCACATGATCAACGCGCACGGCACGCAGGAGCAGAAGGACTACTTCCTGCCGAAGATGGCGGCCGGCGAACTGCGCGGCGCCTTCTCGATGTCCGAGCCGGGCCTCGGCTCCGACGTCTCGGCGATCTCCACCAAGGGCGTCAAGGACGGAGACTTCTACGTCCTGAACGGCCAGAAGATGTGGCTGACCAACGGCGGCACCTCGTCCGTGGTCGCGGTGCTGTGCAAGACCGACGAGGGCGGCAGCACCCCCTACAAGAACATGACCACCTTCCTGATCGAGAAGACCCCGGGCTTCGGGCCGAACGAGACCGTCCCGGGCCTCACCGTGCCCGGCAAGATCGAGAAGATGGGCTACAAGGGCGTCGACACCACCGAGCTGGTGCTCCAGGACGTCCGCGTCCCGGCGGACCGGATCCTCGGCGGCGTCCCCGGCAAGGGCTTCTACCAGATGATGGACGGCGTCGAGGTCGGCCGGGTCAACGTGGCCGCCCGCGGCTGCGGCGTCGCCCGCCGGGCCTTCGAGCTGGGCATCGCCTACGCCCAGCAGCGCACCACCTTCGGCAAGAAGATCGCCGAGCACCAGGCGATCCAGTTCAAGCTCGCCGAGATGGCCACCAAGGTGGAGGCCGCGCACCAGATGATGGTGATGGCCGCCCGCAAGAAGGACAGCGGGCAGCGCAACGACCTGGAAGCCGGCATGGCCAAGTACCTGGCCTCCGAGTACTGCAAGGAGGTCGTCGAGGACTCCTTCCGGATCCACGGCGGCTACGGCTTCTCCAAGGAGTACGAGATCGAGCGGCTGTACCGGGAGGCCCCGATGCTGCTGATCGGTGAAGGTACGGCGGAGATCCAGAAGATGATCGTGGGACGTCGCCTGCTGGAGGAGTACCGGCTCGCCGACTGAGGCAGTCCCCTGTATCGGGGCGGAAGGCGGGCGTGCGGGCCCGCCGCCGGCCCGGCCGCGCCCGTCCCCCGGCCCGGTCAGCCGGACCGGACGGGCGCGGCACTCGATGCGGTCACCCGGCGCGTTTCCCCAGGTGCGCGCCGGGTGGCCGCTTCCGTGCACGGCCCGTGACCGGCGTGTCGCTGAGACGTGAATCACCCGTGACCCGAGACCTCTTGGGGAACGGACTCAGTCCGGTTACGGTCGTACACATAGCAGGTGCCCGACTCGGCAGGCAGGCGTAGTTCCACTAGCAGGCGGCTTGCCCAGATACCGGCAGGTCCCGATAGCATCCACCGGGACAGCAGCCGTCCCAGACAACTCGATCCCCGCGGTGGCCCTCGTCCAGGGGCCATTCTGTGTCCCCGCGCGGGGCCCGCGACTAAAGGTCCTCGATGCCCATCAGCCCGTCCTCTCACACCTCCGCCCAGGGATTCGCCCCCGAGGGTCGGCGTCCCCGCGTCACCATTGCGCGCGGTGCCACCCCCTGGTTCGTTCCCACGCTGGCCACTGCCGCCGTGACGACCGCCCTCACCCGGCGTTCCGGCAAGTGGGCCCTGGCGGCCGTGCCGGCCTGCGCGCTCAGCGCGGGCATGCTGTGGTTCTTCCGCGACCCCGAGCGTGAGATCGGCGCCGGCAGAGTGATCTCCCCGGCCGACGGCGTGGTCCAGTCCATCGACGAGTGGCCGGACGGCCGCACCCGCGTCGCGATCTTCATGAGCCCGCTCAACGTCCACGTCAACCGCGCGCCGCTGCCCGGCACCGTGACGTCCGTCGAGCACATCGCCGGTGGATTCGTCCCGGCGTTCAACAAGGACAGCGACCGCAACGAGCGCGTCGTGTGGCACTTCGACACCGAGCTCGGCGACATCGAGATGGTGCAGATCGCGGGCGCCGTCGCCCGCCGCATCGTCCCCTACATGGACGCCGGCACCAAGGTCGAGCAGGGCGAGCGGGTCGGTCTGATCCGCTTCGGCTCCCGCGTCGACACCTACCTGCCGGCGGGCGTCGAGGTCGGCGTCACGGTCGGCCAGAAGACGACCGCCGGGGTGACTCGCCTTGACCGTGACTGATCCGGAGACCCTCGTGGGCCTCGGTGACGAGGAATCCACCGATCTGCGCCGCCGCCGCTGGGCGCGGGACCGCGAACTGCGCGCGCCCCGCTCCCCGCAGCACCTGTCCACCGCCGACTTCCTGACGCTGGGCAACGCCGTCTGCGGCTTCCTGGCCATCTACTCGACCACCACCGGCATCCTGATGCCGCACCTCACCGGTGAGTCGAACGCCCCGGTCAAGCACAGCGCCGCCACCGTCGTGACGCTGCTGCTGATCGGCGCGATGTGCGACCTCTTCGACGGCCTGGTGGCGCGCAAGCTGCGCTCCTCCGCGCTCGGCGCCGAGCTCGACAACCTCGCCGACCTGATCAGCTTCGGCATCGCGCCGGCGTACTTCGTCGCGGTCTGGGGCCTGGTCTCCTCCGGCTCCAACCAGCAGCTGTCCGCGTTCATCGCGCTGACCGTGCTGCTGGCGGTGGTGCTGCGGCTCGCCAGGTTCTCGGCCGTGAAGATGCGGCCGGGGATCTTCCAGGGCATGCCCTGCCCGATGGGCGCGATGACCGTCATCGCGATCGTCCTGCTCGACCCGCCGTTCCTCCCGGGCCTGCTGCTGATCTTCGGCGTGGCCTACCTGATGGTCAGCCGGATCGAGTACCCGAAGCCGCAGGGCCTGCTGGCCACGGCGACGGTGGCCTGGATCGTGGTCTCCATCGGCTGCCTGGCCTCCTGGGCCGCGGGCCTGCCCGGCGGCGACACCCTGATGCACATCGGCGCGCTCGCCCAGATCGCGCTGGCCGCGATGGCGCCGCTGCTGGTCATCCGCCGCAAGGTCGGCGAGAAGGTCGGCGTGGTCCGCGCCCGCCGCGCGGAGAACCGCGGCTGACCCGCACCCGCACAGCAGAAGCCCCCCGCTCGAACCGAGCGGGGGGCTTCTGCGTTGCCGTGCTGTGCGTTGCGTTGCCGTGCTGTGCGTTGTCCGGCCGGGGGCTCACGCGCCGCCGGTGTGGACCGAGAAGGCGCTGCGGCGGGCGGCGCGGGCCACCGCCGGGTCGGGGTGGACCGAGGCGACGGCCGTCAGGACGCTCGCGGCACGCGGGTGGCTGGACTGGCGAGCGCGGTTGAACAGGCGGACGGGCTCACCGGCCGACGCGCCCTCGACGTGGCCGACCAGCAGGTCGGTCTCGCCGTGGTCGAGCACGGCGGCAGCGGTGTCCACCCAGAGCCAGGCGGCGTCCTCCGCGCCGAGCACGTCGGCCGGGGAGGCGCCCCCCTCGTCCAACTGTTCGGCCAGCCAGAGCAGCGCGTAGGGCCGCAGCACGGCCTCCTCCACGGCGGCCCGGACGCCCTGCTCGGCGGTGGAGCCGGCCACCACCCGCAGCGCCTCGAAGGCGAGGCCGCGGACCAGCGCGTCCTCACCGCGGGCGGCCTCCAGGAGTTCCGCGACGGCCCGGTCGGCGGGGCGGGCGGCGACCCAGGCGCGGAACTCGGCGCGGGCCGGGCCCGGGCTGTAGTCGGCGCAGGCGCTGAGCAGTTCGAGGGCGCTCTGTTCGATGTGCCCGGCGGCGGTCTGCGCGACGGTGCAGATCTCCTCCAGTTTGGCGCGCACCGCCCAGTGGCCGAGCGGGGAGAGCTCGGCGGCCTCGTCCTGCCGGCCGAGCGCGCCGACGGCGGCCAGGCCGTCGAGCATCCAGTCCAGCACGGCGGCCACGTCGGCGGGCGCGTGCGGGGTGTCGATCTGCGGTTCCCGGCAGGTGCCGCGGACCGCGGAGACCGCGGAGGCGGCGTGCGGGACCGGGGACAGCGGGAAGGTGCCGGGGCCGAGGCGGCGCTCGTCCAGGCCGCGGCGCAGCAGTTCGAGCAGTTCGCTGTCGGCGACCGGCCCGTCCACCAGGTGCAGGAAGGACAGCAGCTGCGGGGCCTGGTCGACGGCCTGTCCGGCCAGCTGGGCGAACACGCCGCGCAGGGCGGCGGGCGGCACGGGGGCGAGCAGCGTCCAGGCGTCGAACAGCGCGGACCAGCCGCGGACCACGGCCTCGTCGTCGCGTTCCCAGGCGTGCAGGCGCCAGCCGGGACCGGCGCCGCCGTCGCGGAGCTCGACCAGGCCGACCAGCAGCGCCTGGCCCCAGGCGTTGGCGGCGGCGCCGACCGTCATGGCGAGGGCGCGGCCGGCGGCGCGGGCGTCCTCGGGGAGGAGTTCGCCGCGCTTGTCGACCTCGGTGAGCTCGCCGGCCCAGCGGGCGACGCGGACCGCGTCGGCGAGCATCCGGCGGGCCAGCGGGGCGAGCTCGGCGGGTGCGGGGAAGCCGTCCGGGACGGGCACTCGGCCCCGTCCGGGCTTGGCGGGTACCCGGCGGCGGTTGGCTGCGGGTACGGTGCCCTCCGCACGCCCGACGGCCGTTCCGGGCAGACGGGTCACCGTCGCACCGATGCGGCGGGGCGGGTGCGGGGCATCACGGTCGCGCGGGTTCCGAGACGTCACGCCGTGCAGTCTTCCCCTTGTACGGGCCTTCTGTCACATCGACTGCCGGCCTGTCTCGGCGCATTGTCCGAACCGTTCGAACAGTCGGTGGACAAGCCCGTGCAAAGCGGGACGAACCACTCCGCTTTGCGTCATGGACATGTCGCAAAGCGTGACCACTCCGAGATGAGGACGCGGCGGGACCGGTTCCGGTTCCGGCCGGAGGTCACCCGAAGGTCACCCGGAGGTCACAGCAGCGGGGTGAGGAAGCGGCGCAGCGTCTCGGTGTACCGGGCCGGGTCGGCGTTCCACAGCGCGGCGTGCTGCGCGTGTGGCACCGAGTGCAGGCTGACCACATCCGTGCGCCCGTCCGCGAGCCGTTCGGCGGCGGCCCACGGGCTGATCGGGTCGTCCGGGCTCTGCAGCAGCAGCGTGGGGGCGGGCAGATCCGCGCCGGACGCGATCCGGGCGAACCCGGCCAGGTCCACGCCGGTACGGCCCTGCGCGGCGAGGGCGCCGAGTTCGGCGAGCATCGGGGACGCCCCGGTCCGGGCGGACACCCGGCGCACCGACTCCTCCCAGTCCAGCACCGGGGAGTCCAGCACCAGCCCGGCGATCCGGCCCCGATGGGCGGAGCGGGCAGCGGTGTACATGGCGATGGTCGCCCCCATCGACCACCCGCACAGCACGACCCGGCCGGCGCCGTGCTCCAGCGCGGCACGGATCGCCGCGTCGACGTCCTGCCACTCGGTCTCACCGAAATGCGCCAGCCCGTCCGGCGAGGCGGGCGCACCGGCGTCGCCCCGGTAGGTGACGGTCAGGCCGGGCAGCCGCAGCGCGTGCAGCAGGGGCAGCACGGGCAGCGCCTGCGAGCGGTCGGCGGCGGCGCCGTGGATCAGCACCACGCAGGTGCCGCGGATGCCGGCGGTGCGCCACGCGGGGAAGGCGCCCAGTTCGCCGGGCACGGCGGTCTCGGCGTAGTCCAGGCCGAGCGCGGTGCGCGGGTCGCCGAGCAGCACCCGCGGGGTCAGCCGGACCTCCGTCCCGACCGCGAGGGTGCCGTGCTCGGCCCGCTCCAGCCGCCGGGTGACCCGCCCGCCGCCGGAGCCGAGCACCTCGCCCACCACCGCGTGGCCGCCCAGCCCCCACTCCAGCGCGTAGTGCCCCCGGCGGACGGTGTCCGCGGTCGCGGTCAGCACCACCCGGCCCGGGCCGAGCTCGTGCACGGTGACCGGCGGTGGCGGCTCGACCGTGCCCGGCTGCACCACCCCGTCCGACGCCTTCCGGCCGAGCAGCAGGAACGCCGCCACTCCGGTCCCTGCGGCGGCGGCTGCGACAACGGCGGCGGTTCCCCAACGCATGGCGGTCTCCCGGGTACTGGCGGTCCTGTGCCTCCAGTCCACCCGCCCACGGGCCGCTCGGCGAATCGGGGCACTGTCGCAGGTGGGCCATACGGTGCCCGGATGGCGACATTCCGATCGAGCTTCTCGTTGCTGCGCATGGTCGAAGCAGCGAGGGAACTCACCACCGCAGTGGACGTGCTCAAGGACATCTCGGCCGTCGAGCACATCATGGGCGGCTACCGCGACCGCTTGTACGGCAAGGGGCGGCCGCTGGTGGACGCGCTGGAGGAGGTCGCCCGGACGGCGATCCTGCACGGGGACTTCGACCTCGCCCAGCGCTTCCAACGGTTCGCCGCGTACGCCCGGGGCGACCTGTTCCTAGAGGTCCTGGAGTTGCACTACGACGAGCGGGCGCGCCAGAGAAGCGAGGAATACATCAGGCGCTACATCGCCGAAGGCGTCGACCGGGCCGTGACCATTCTGGAGATGCTCTGCCAGGACAATCCGGAGGCAACCGCCGCCGACGCCAGGGATCTCTTCCGGGGGCTCTCCAAATCGGTCGACCAGCTCGGCGTCGAGGCCGGTGAGAACGGAGTCAGACTCTCCACCCTGGATCTGCGGCGACTTCAGCGGTTCGGCCATATGGAGATTTTCCTCCGAAGCCTTCCGCAACTGTCCGCGGAGGACCTCCGGTTGGCCGAGGAGGTGCTGGCGGACGCCGACGCCGAACTGTTGACGCGAATGCTCGAATTCAAGGCTCGGAAGGCCGCGCTGGACACGCTCGGAGCCGCCGTCGACGATCCCGACAGCTCCGAGGGCGCGCTCCATGCCTGTCTGAAGAAGCAGGAGTGGATCTTCGGCGGGGCGTTCGTCGCGGAGCTGGCGCGCCGCCAGTACACCCCCGACACCATCCTCGACATACCCCTCCTGCGCGCCGACGGCTCCCTGCACGTCGTTGAGCTCAAGCGGGCGAACATCGAGAGCCTGGTCGTCCGACGGAGCGGCCACCTGATGCTCGGCGCACCGGCGCACCGCGCCGTCTCGCAGGCGATGAACTACCTCCGGACTCTGGACGAGAGCCGGCCGGAGATCCTGGCCAAGTACGGCGTCGACGCCCGCCGGGCCTCCGCGACCGTGGTCGTCGGCCACTCGCAGTACGTCGGCGGCGGAATCACCCCGTCGGAGGTGGCGGAGACGATCCGCACGTTCAATTCGCACAACTCCCGCATTGAAGTGATCACCTACGAAACACTGCTGGAGTCGGCCGCCCGCATGCTGGCGCTTTCGTCCCCGCAGGAGGAGACCGAATCATGACCGAAACCCGTCCCGGCATCGAGAAGCTGCTCTCCGAGCTGTGCGGCGAGCCGATCACCTCGAAGGACTATGTGGGCTATTTCCTGAACGAGCACGGCGAGGAAGTCGTCTTCGCGCAGCGCAAGGGCGAGAAGACCGCCCGCATGTGGCACAGCGACATGGATTGGCAGTTGATCCGGGTGGGCGACCACTCGGTCCGGGTCGGCGAGGTGCTTCCCGGGGTGACCACCGTGGAGGGGATGATCGTCGATCGGACGGAGGCGACCTGGCTGTCCTCGTGCCTCGCCGCCTCCCGCCACCTGCGGGCGAAGTGACGGCCCATCGGTCGACGACGGCGTGTGACCAAACCCTCCGTCACCTCGGTTGACTGGCCGGAACGGGGCGTGGTGGGATCTTCGGGCCAAACGGAGGCAAGCAGAGGAAGCCGGTGCGAGTCCGGCGCGGTCCCGCCACTGTGACCGGACACCCCGCGCGGGGGTGACCGGAAGTCAGGAGACTCTGGCCTTCGTTCCGTCGATCCAGGGCGCGGACCCTGAGTGAGGACACGACGCCATGCGGGCTGCCCCGTACCTGGTGGGCGCGGTCGCGGGATTCCTCGCGGACGCCCGGCTCGGAGACCCCCGGCGCGGACACCCCGTCGCCCTGTTCGGCACCGCCGCGGCCCGGCTGGAACGGCGGCTGTGGCGTGACCACCGCGGGGCGGGCACCCTGCACACCGCGCTTGCCGTCGGCGCCGTCGCGGGCGGCGCGGCGCTCGCCGCGCGGGCCGTCCGCCGTTCGCCGCTCGCCGCGGCGGCGCTGACCGCCGGCGCGACGTTCACCGTCCTCGGCGGGACATCGCTGACCCGGGAGGCCCGGGCGATCGGACGCTCGCTGGCCGCGGACGATCTGACGGCCGCGCGGGAGCGGCTGCCGCACCTGTGCGGGCGCGACCCCTCCGGGCTGGACGAGCAGCAGATCGCCCGGGCCGTGGTCGAGTCGGTGGCCGAGAACACCGCCGACGCGGTCGTCAACGCCCTGGTCTGGGGCGGCGTGGCGGGCGTCCCCGGGCTGTTGGCGTTCCGGGCCGTGAACACGCTGGACGCGATGGTCGGCCACAAGTCCGACCGCTACCGCCGCTTCGGCTGGGCCTCGGCCCGCCTCGACGACGTGGCCGGCTGGCCCGGCGCCCGCCTCACCGCCCTGCTGACCGTGGCCGCGTCCGACTCCCCCGCCCGGACCTGGCGGGTCTGGCGCCGGGACGGCTCCGCCCACCCCAGCCCGAACGCGGGCCAGGCGGAGGCCGCGTTCGCGGGCGCGCTCGGCGTCCGGCTGGGCGGCACCCTGCGCTACGGCGAGCGGGTCGAGCACCGCCCGGTCCTCGGCACCGGTCAGCCCCCCGTCGCCGTCCCCGACATCGAACGCGCCTGCCGCCTCTCCCGCCGGGTCGGCATGCTCGCCCTCGCCGTCACGGCCACCACGCGGTGCCTGATCCTCGCCGGGCGCGGACGGCGATCCGAGTGACCGCGCCCGCACGAAGCGGGGCACCCACGGGCGAACGGCCGAACCGGCCTACCGGACATCCGGACCGCTTCGGCACCGCAGCCTCCGTCGCGCGCCTCTCACCGCCGCCCGGCGGGACGTCCGCGCGCAGGCAGCTGCCCGTGCCGGTCCGTTCCTCCCGCTCTCTTCCCTTTCTCTTCTCCGAAGGAGGCCGTCCGTGAGCGGCGCGTTGTTGGTGGCCGGCACGACCTCGGACGCCGGGAAGAGTGTGGTGACGGCGGGGATCTGTCGGTGGCTGCGGCGGGAGGGGGTGCGGGTGGCTCCGTTCAAGGCGCAGAACATGTCGTTGAACTCGTTCGTGACGGCCGACGGGGCGGAGATCGGGCGGGCGCAGGCGATGCAGGCGCAGGCGGCGGGGGTGGAGCCGGAGGCGGCGATGAACCCGGTGCTGTTGAAGCCGGGGGCGGACGGCCGCAGCCAGGTGGTGCTGATGGGCCGGGCCGTGGCGGAGGTCGGGGCGCTGGACTATCGGGAGCGCAAGCCGGTGCTGCTGGAGCGTTCGTTGGAGTGTCTGGCGGATCTGCGGTCGCGGTTCGACGTGGTGGTGTGCGAGGGCGCGGGCTCCCCGGCGGAGATCAATCTGCGGGACCGGGACATCGCCAACATGGGTCTGGCGTCGGCGGCCCGGCTGCCGGTCGTGGTGGTCGGGGACATCGACCGCGGCGGCGTCTTCGCGTCGATGTTCGGGACGCTCGCGCTGCTCTCGCCGGACGATCAGTCGCTCGTCGCGGGCTGGTTCGTGAACAAGTTCCGCGGTGACGCGCGGCTGCTCGCGCCGGGGTTGGAGATGTTGCGGCAGTTGACGGGGCGGCCGGTGCTGGGGACGTTCCCGATGCTTCAGGGGCTGTGGCTGGACGCGGAGGATTCGCTGGATCTGGCGTCGGTGGCGCAGCGCCCGGCGGCGGGCGGCCCGGTGGGGGCGGAGGTGTTGCGGGTCGCGGTGGTGCGGTTCCCGCGGTTGTCGAACTTCACGGATGTGGATGCGCTGGCGCAGGAGCCGGGTGTGCTGGTGCGCTGGGCGACCCGTCCGGAGGAGCTGGCGGACGCCGACCTGGTGGTGCTGCCGGGGACGCGGGCGACGGTCGCGGATCTGGCGTGGCTGCGGGGCCAGGGTCTGGTGGAGCCGCTCGCGCGGCGCGTCGCGGCGGGGTTGCCCGTGCTCGGCGTGTGCGGCGGCTACCAGATGCTGGGCCGGGAGATCGTGGACGAGGTGGAGTCGCGGGCCGGCGCGGTGGACGGTCTGGGGCTGTTGCCGACCCGGGTGGTGTTCGGCGCGGAGAAGGTGCTGGCCCGTCCGACGGGTGTGGCGCTCGGCGAGCGGGTGGCGGGCTACGAGATCCACCACGGGGTGGTGGCGGTGGACGGCGGCGAGCCGTTCGTCACCGGTGCCGACGGTGCGGCCCTGGACGGCTGCCGGGTCGGGCCGGTGTGGGGGACGACCTGGCACGGGGTGTTGGAGAACGACGCGTTCCGCCGGGCGTTCCTGACCGCGGTCGCCGAGGCGTCGGGGCGGGCGTTCGTGCCGGCGCCGGACACCTCGTTCGCGACGGCGCGCGAGCAACGGCTGGACGCGCTGGGCGACTTGGTGGCGGAGCACGCCGACACGGACGCGCTGTGGAAGTTGATCGAGAACGGGGCGCCGACGGGTCTGCCGTTCGTGCCGCCCGGGCCGCCGGCCCCGGTGGAGATGGAGAGGGCGAAGTGACTGAACTGACCGATGTCCGTTACCCGTTCACGGCGATCGTGGGGATGGACGACCTGCGGCTGGGCCTGCTGTTGAACGCGGTGTCGCCGGCGGTGGGCGGCGTGCTGGTGCGGGGCGAGAAGGGCACCGCGAAGTCGACGATGGTGCGCGCCCTGGCGGGGCTGCTGCCGTCGATCGCGACGGTGGCCGGCTGCCGTTTCGCGTGCGATCCGGCGTCGCCGGACCCGCAGTGCCCGGACGGGCCGCACGCCGGTGCGGGGTCGGCGGAGCGTCCGGCGTTCCTGGTGGAGCTGCCGGTGGGCGTCTCCGAGGACCGGGTGGTCGGCTCGCTGGACCTGGAGCGGGCGCTCGCGGAGGGCGTGAAGGCGTACGAGCCGGGCCTGTTGGCGAAGGCGCACCGGGGCGTGCTGTACATCGACGAGGTGAACCTGTTGCAGGACCACCTGGTGGACCTGCTGCTGGACGCGGCGGCGATGGGGCGTTCGTACGTGGAGCGCGAGGGCGTCTCGGTGCGGCATGCGGCGCGGTTCCTGCTGGTGGGGACGATGAACCCGGAGGAGGGCGAGCTGCGTCCGCAGCTGCTGGACCGGTTCGGCCTGACGGTGGAGATCGCCGCCACCCGGGACGCGGACGAGCGTGCCGAGGTGGTGCGTCGCCGCCTCGCGTACGACGCCGATCCGGCCGGTTTCGGGGCGAGTTGGGACGCCCGGGAGCGGGAGCTCGCCGAACGGATCTCCGCTGCCCGCGAGTTGCTGCCGTCCGTCGAGCTGTCCGACCTGGCGCTGCGTCAGATCACGGCGGTGTGTGCGGCGTTCGAGGTGGACGGTCTGCGCGCGGACATCGTGATGGCGCGCACCGCGGTGGCGCTGGCCGCGTGGGCGGGGCGCGCCGAGGTTTTGGAGGAGGACGTCCGCAAGGCCGCGCAGCTGGCCCTGCCGCACCGGCGGCGGCGCAACCCGTTCGACGCGCCGGGCCTGGACCAGGAGCAGCTGGACCGGACGCTGGCCGAGCACCGGGCGCCGGAGGACGACGGCCCGGACGGCGACGGCCCTGACGGCGACGGGCCGAACGACGGGGGGCCGACCGACGACGGCCCCGGCGGCGGTCCGGACGGCGGCGGCGCCCCCGCCCCGTCCGAGCCGAACGAGCCTGCGGCGTCCGGGAGTTCGGAGGACGCGCCGGCCGCTCCGCCGCAGCAGCGGTCCGGCGGCGCGAAGTCGCCGGTGGCGGCCGACCGGCCGTACCGGACGCGGCTGTTCAAGGTGGACGGCACCGGCCGGGGCGCGCAGGGCCGGCGCTCCCCCGCCGAGACGGACGCCGGGCACACCGTTCGGGCGCGCCGTCCGCAGGGGCGGCTGACCCGGCTGCACCTGAGCGCGACGCTGCGGGCGGCGGCCCCGCACCAGGTGGCGCGCGGGCGGGACGGCCGGGCGCTGGTGCTGCGCCGGGACGATCTGCGCGAACAGGTGCGCCGGGGACGGGAGTCGAACCTGGTGCTGTTCGTGGTGGACGCGTCCGGCTCGATGGCGGCCCGGCAGCGGATGACCGCGGTCAAGGGCGCGGTGCTGTCGCTGCTGATGGACGCCTACCAGCGGCGCGACAAGATCGGCATGGTGACGTTCCGCGGCTCCGGCGCGGAGCTGGCACTGCCGCCGACCTCCTCGGTGGAGGTGGGCGCGGCCCGGCTCGAACAGCTGCCGACCGGCGGCCGGACGCCGCTGGAGGCGGGCCTGCTGCGGGCGCACGAGGTGCTGCGGGTGGAGCGGCTGCGCGACCCGGACCGCCGGGCGCTGCTGGTGGTGGTGACCGACGGCCGGGCGACCGGGGCCCGCGACGCGGTGGCGCGTTCGCACCGGGCGGCCGGGCTGCTGGCCGCGCAGGGCGTGGCCGCGGTGGTGCTGGACTGCGAGTCGGGCCCCGTCCGACTGGGCCTGGCACGGGAGTTGGCGGCGCACCTGAACGGTGACGCGGTCAGCCTGGACGAGCTGCGGGGCGACGGTGTGGCCGCGCTGGTGCGGGAGACCCGTTCGACGATGACCTCCGGTTCGACGACACGAAAGGCGGCGTGAGCCGACATGCCCAAGGGAGTTGCGGAGAACGTCCCGGACGACGGCCTGACCACCCGGCAGCGGCGGACGCTGCCGATCACGGCGGTGCACACCGGTCCGGGCAAGGGGAAGTCCACGGCGGCGTTCGGGATGGCGCTGCGGGCGTGGAACCAGGGCTGGCCGATCGGGGTGTTCCAGTTCGTCAAGTCGGCGAAGTGGAAGGTCGGCGAGGAGAACGCGCTGCGGGTGCTCGGCGAGTCCGGGCAGGGCGGCACGGTGGCGTGGCACAAGATGGGTTCGGGCTGGTCCTGGGTGCAGCGCGACATCGAGTCGTCCGAGGAGGCGGCCCGCGAGGGCTGGGCGCAGGTCAAGCGGGACTTGGCGGCCGAGACGTACCGGTTCTACGTGCTGGACGAGTTCACCTACCCGCTGCACTGGGGGTGGATCGACGTGGCGGAGGTGGTCGAGGTGCTGCGGGAGCGGCCGGGCAGCCAGCACGTGGTGGTGACGGGCCGCAACGCGCCCGAACCGCTGCTCGAACTGGCCGACCTGGTCACCGAGATGACGAAGCTGAAGCATCCGATGGACGCCGGCCGCAAGGGCCAGCGCGGTATTGAGTGGTAGATCGTTGAACGACAGCATTCCTCGGCTGGTGGTGGCCGCCCCGTCCTCCGGCGCGGGCAAGACCACGGTGGCGACCGGCCTGATCGCGGCCTTGACGGCGCGCGGGCTGAAGGTGTCGCCGCACAAGGTCGGCCCGGACTACATCGACCCCGGCTACCACGCGCTGGCCGCCGGGCGTCCGGGCCGCAACCTGGACGCCTGGATGAGCGGCCCGGAGCGGATCGCCCCGCTGCTCGCGCACGGCGCGGCCGGGGCGGACGTGGCGGTGGTCGAGGGCGTGATGGGCCTGTACGACGGGGCCGCCGGGCGGGGCGAGTTGGCGTCCACCGCGCAGGTGGCGAAGCTGCTGCGGGCGCCGGTGGTGCTGGTGGTGGACGCCTCCTCGCAGTCCCGTTCGGTGGCGGCGCTGGTGCACGGCTTCGCGTCCTGGGATCCGCAGGTGCGCCTCGCCGGGGTGATCCTCAACAAGGTGGCCTCGGACCGGCACGAGACGCTGCTCCGGGAGGCCCTGGAGGAGGGCTCCGGGGTGCCGGTGCTCGGCGCGGTGCGGCGGGCGCAGGCGGTGGACACCCCGTCCCGGCACCTGGGCCTGGTGCCGGCCGTGGAGCGCTCGGCGGAGGCGCTGCGCGCCGTGCGCGAGATGGGCGAACTGGTGGCCGCCTCGGTCGACCTGGACGCGGTGCTGGCCCTGGCCCGGACCGCCCCGCCGCTGTCCGCGGACCCCTGGGACCCGGCGGCGGAGGTCGAGCCGTTCGCCGGCCCGCGGCCCCGGATCGCGCTGGCGGGCGGCGCGGCGTTCTCGTTCTCGTACGCGGAGAACGCCGAACTGCTGGCCGCCGCCGGGGCCGAGGTGGTGCCGTTCGACCCGCTGCACGACGAGCGACTTCCGGAGCGGACGGCCGGGTTGGTGATAGGCGGCGGCTTCCCGGAGGTGTACGTCTCCGAGCTCAGCGCGAACGCGTCGCTGCGGGCGGCGGTCGCCGAACTGGCCGCGAGCGGCGCGCCGGTGGTCGGCGAGTGCGCCGGACTGCTGTACCTGGGGCGGGAGTTGGACGGCCTGCCGATGTGCGGGGTACTGGACGCGACGGCCCGGATGACGCCCCGGCTGACGCTCGGCTACCGGGAGGCGGTGGCGCTCGCCGACTCCCCGCTCGCCGCGGCCGGGTCCCGGGTGCGCGGGCACGAGTTCCACCGCACCGCCACCGACCCGGCGGCCGGCCCGTCCCCCGCCTGGGGCTGGCGCACCGCCACCGGCCCGCAGACCGAGGGCCACCTGCACGGCTCGGTGCACGCCTCGTACCTGCACCTGCACTGGACCGGCGCCCCGGCGCTGCCGAGCCGCCTGGTGCGGCACGCCGCCGCCTGGGCGGCCTCGCACGACGGGAGTTGACGACGGACCGGCCGCGCGGGCTCTCCCCGGAGTGCCCGCGCGGCCGGCGGGCGGTCGGACCGCCCCGGCGTGGTCAGACCGCCTGGTTGCCCGGGTGCTTGGCGGGCTCCTCCTGCTGGGTCGCCAGGCCCAGCGCGCGGCGCAGCGAGATGATCTCGTCGTCGCCGAAATTGTCGTCGGCGAGGCCCAGTTCACGGCGGAGCGTGGCGTTGTCGGCGGCCTTGGACGCCAGCAGGTAGTGGCCGGCGGCGGCCTTGGACTTGGCCACCAGCCGGTCGACGGTCGCCTTGTCGGCGGTGGTCCAGTGGGCGGCCTCCAGCTGGGAGGCCTGTCGGCTCGCCGCCGCGCTCATGTCCTTGGCCCAGGCCCGGTACGCCTGCGGGTCGTCCTCGACCTCGACGTCCTCGTCCGGGCCCTTGGCCCACGCCTTGTCGAACTGGTTGGTGGCGTCCAGCAGTTGGCGCTGGTCGGCGGTCAGGCTGCTGGAGAACTTCTGCAGCGCGCCGGTGCGCGAGGACTTGTCGTGGTTGCCCAGGAAGCAGACGATGCGGTGGGTCGCGGAGTCCTTCCAGGACGCCCGGTCGGGGTAGAAGTAGAAGGTGGAGACCTCGTCCGGGATCGACCAGGTGTCCGCCACGTAGGTGTCCACCTGGTCCATGCAGAGCTTCTCGGCCTCCGCCGTCATCACGTCGTCGCCCGGGTACGTGGCGCCCTTCTCCTCGGTGGCCTGCGTCCAGTAGGCCTCGCCGAAGTGCGCGGACGCGCAGTCGACCACCTTGGCGTTGCCGAGCCCGACGCGTTCGAAGCACTGGCCCGGGGTCAGCCGGAACGGCGAGTTCGCGGCGAGGCCCGACTTCCCGGCGGGCGAGACGGTCGAAGGCCGGGAGCCGCTGTCGTCGAAGTCGTCGGAGCTGAAGAGGCCGCCGATCACCGAGAGCGCGAACAGCACCATGCCGATGCTGCCGGCCACGATGCCGGAGGTCGCCAGCGCCCTGCCGCGCTCGCCGGTCCGCTTGATCTGCCGCAGCGCGGCGATGCCCAGGCCGATGCCGATGAAGCCGAGGTAGCAGCAGAGCACGCCGACGATCAGCGAGGCGATGGCCAGGTTGTTGGTGTACAGCGAGCGCTGCGGCACCGGGTACATCGGAGGCCCGACCGGCGAACCCGGCGCTCCGGGCGGCGGGTACCCGCCCGTCCCCCACGGCTGCTGAACACCCGTCGGCGCCCACGGATTGCCCCCGCCGGGCCCGGGAACCGCGGTGCCGGGCGGCACGGGGGTGCTGGGCGGCGGCACGGGCGCGCCGGGCGGGGCCGCGGCCCACGGGTTCGCGGGGGCGGGGCCGGGGACGGGCGGGACCGGCGCACCGGGCGGAACCGCGCCGGGCGCGGGCGGCGGCGGCGCGGTGGGCAGCGCCCACGGGTTCACGGGCGCGGGCGGGACGCCGGGGGCCGGCGGGGCATCGGCCGGGACGCCGGGGGCAGGCTCGGTACCTGCGGGGACAGGCTCGGCGCCGACGGCGACGGGTGCGGCGGTCTCCGGCGCGGCGGGCTGCTTGGCGAAGGAGATCGCGGCCGGCGCGGGGTCCTCGGCTGCCCCGGTGGCGTCTCCGGCTTCTCCGACTTCTCCGGCCTCTCCGGCTTCTGCGACGGGGGCCTCGGGTTCGGGCGCTCCCGGCTCCTTGTCGAAGGAGATTCCGGCCACCGGCGCGACGCCCTCGGCGTCCGCTGCGGGGGGCGTGGCGGGTGTGGTCGGGGAGTCGTTCCGGGCGGCGTCGGGGCCGGCCTCCCCGGAGCGCTCCTGGCCGAACGACATGGGTTTCTCCCCTGGACGTGGAACTGTTCGACGGTTGCGCGAATATAGCGGACGGGTCTGTCGGCTTCCCAACGAGTTCCACCTCCTCGCCCCCGGCAACGTGCGGAAATCCATTGCATGCAATGCATGCAAAGCTCTACGCTGCCGATGTGCAGACCGAGAGCACCCGCCGCAGCCTGCGGGCACTGATCCTCGACGGCCGCTACCCACCGGGGGCGCGACTGGGCGAGGTGGAGGTCGCGGAGACCCTCGGGGTGAGCCGCACCCCGGTCCGGGAGGCGTTCCGGGCGCTGACGGCGGACGGCCTGCTGGCCACCGCCGGGCGCGGCGTGCGGGTGGTGGAGCTGTCGGCGGAGGAGCTGACGCACGTCTACCGGGTGCGGGCCGCGCTGGAGGCGCTGACGGCGGAGCTCGCGGCCGAGCGGCAGCGGGCGGGCCGGCTCGCCCCCGCCGAGCTGACCGATCTGTCCGCGCTCGCCGACCGCACCCACCGAGCCACCGTGGAGCGCGAGTTGACGGAGGCGGTGCGGCTCAACCGGCAGTTCCACCGCCGGGTCGCGGAGCTCGCCGGCAACCCCGTCGCCCTGCACTCGCTGGAGCGGCTGTGGGACCAGATCCAGGTCTCCACCCACCGCTCCCTGCACGCGCCCGACCGCACCGCCCTGGTGGACGACCAGCACCGTGAGCTGCTGGCCGCCGTGTCCGCCGGGGATCCGGCCGCTGCCGGGGCGGCCGCCCGGCGGCACGTCCTGGACACCTGCGCCGCCGCCCGGCCGCCCGAGAAGGAGTGACTTGATGGCCCTGTCCCACCACTACGCGGTCCGTGTCGACTGGACCGGCAACCTCGGCACCGGTACCGACACCTACCGCTCGTACTCCCGCGACCACGACGTCTCCTCGGACGGGGTGCCGACCCTGCTCGGCAGCGCCGACCCGACGTTCCGCGGCGACCGCTCGCGGTGGAACCCGGAGCAGTTCCTGCTGGCCGCGCTCGCCCAGTGCCACATGCTGTCGTACCTGTCGCACTGCGCGCGCAGCGGCGTGGTGGTGCTGTCCTACACGGACGCGGCGGAGGCCACCATGGAGACCTCGGCCGGGGGCGGCCACTTCACCGGGGCGATGCTCCGGCCCCGGGTGGAGATCGCCGACGAGTCGATGCGCGAGCAGGCCGAGGCGCTGCACGGTCCGGCGAGCCGGGACTGCTTCATCGCCTCCTCGGTGAACTTCCCGGTCCACCACGAGCCTGTGGTGACGGTGCGGGCCGCCGTTTCCTGACTCTTCGTCAATTCCCATGGTGTATCTGGCTTCAGTGCGAACAGTGAGGCTGGCTCCAGGGAAAAGACGGTGGCTTGCAGGATCGATCCGGGCGGCGCGACGGCGAAGACTCGCAGCCATGCGAATCACTCAACGAATCAGTCGTCGAATCACTCGTCGAGGCGTCGGCGTGGCCGCCGCCACCACCGTCCTGCTCGGTCTGACGGCGCCGCTCGCCGCCGGCGCGTCCACCCCCGACCGCCCCGCCTGGGGTGCGTGCGCGGGCGGCGCGCCGGACGGCCGGCAGCAGTGCGCCGAGGTGACCGTCCCGGTCGACTACCTCCGACCCGGCGGGCCCACCCTCACGCTGGCGATCTCCCGGATTCCCGCCGCGAGGGCCGATCAGCGGCGCGGGGTGCTGGTGCTGATCCCGGGCGGGCCGGGCGGCAGCGGTCTGAACGGGCCGAGCAGCGCGGCAAAACGGCTCCCCCAGTCGGTGCTGGACAGGTACGACCTGATCGGCTTCGACCCGCGCGGCGTCGGCCGTTCCAGCCCGGTCACCTGCGGGCTGGACTACGAGGATCTGGCACCCGGCAGGCTGCTGCCCTGGCCCGTGCCCGACGGGCACGGCGGCGACGCCAGCCTGACCACCGGCCAACGCGTCGCCGACCGCTGCGCGACCAACGGCGGCCCGGTGCTGCACAGCATCACCACCCGCAACGAGGCACGCGACCTCGACCGGATCCGGCAGGCCCTCGGCGAGCGCCGGATCTCCGCCTGGGGCGTCTCCTACGGCACCTACGCGGGCGCGGCGTACGCCACGATGTTCCCCGACCGCACCGACCGGATCGTGCTGGACAGCAACGACAACCCCGATCCCGTGAACGCCGAACGCAGTTGGCTGGCCGCCTTCGCCACCGGCGCGGAGGACCGCTTTCCCGATTTCGCGGCCTGGGCGTCCTCCCCCGAGGCCGACGACCTCCGGATCGCCGACACCCCCGAGCAGGTCCGCACCGCGTACCTGACGGCCGCTCAGCAACTGGACGCCGCGCCGCTGCCCTGGTCCGGCAACAACCCGGACGTACTGGACGGCAACGGCCTGCGCGCCATGCTGCTGAACGGCCTCCAGGCCTACGACAGGTTCCCCACCGTGGCCACCCTGATCCTGTCCGCCCTGCACCACACTCCGCCGCCCGCGTACGTTCCCGGGCCGAACGATCCGACACCGGCGCAGTTGCAGGCCACCGCGGCGGTATCGGCCGCCACCCTGTGCAACGACGTGGCGTGGCCGCGCAACCTCGACACGTACGCCGCCGCGGTGGCCGCCGACCGGATCGCGCACCCGCTCACCGCAGGCATGCCGATGAACGCGACGGCCTGCGCGTTCTGGCACTGGCAGCCCGCCGAGCCGCCGGTCCGGGTCACCCCCGACGGGCCGTCGAACGTGCTGCTGGTGCAGAACCTGCGAGACCCGGCCACGCCGTACGCGGGAGCGCTCAAGATGCGCGCGGCATTCGGCGACCGGGCCCGGATGGTCACCGTCGACTCCGGCGGCCACCGCTCCTACCTGGCCAACGGAAACGCCTGCGGCGACGCCCTGGTGACGGAGTTCCTGACCACCGGCCACCGCCCCGCAAGGGACGCGTTCTGCCCGAAGGCCGGGTGAGGCCGGTGCGCAACACGCTCAACGCCACCCCGGCGGGGGCGGGCACAGCCGGCACCGTCCCGGCCGGACCGATCCCGGCTTTCGCACGCACCGCCGGTGGCTGTGCGCCCGCCCGCACCGCCGGTGGCTGTGCGCCCGCCCGCACCGCCGGTGGCTGTGCGCCCGCCCGCACCGCCGGTGGCTGTGCGCCCGTCCGCGCCGTCCCGTCAGCCCAGGTCGCGGCGGCGCAGGCCGGTCAGGCCGGTCAGGGTGACGAGGGCTGCCAGGGCGGTGGTCCACAGCAGTGGTGCGGCTTCGAACGTTCCGCCGGGCAGGTGTGGGAGGTGGGTGAAGGGCGACAGGTCGAGCACCCACTGCGGCAGTTGCAGGATCGGGCCGAGCCAGGCGATCAGGACGAACACGCCGTAGCCGGCCCAGCCGGCCGGCGTCCAGCGCGGCAGCAGGCCGTACATGGCCAGTGCGACGGCGGCGGTGAGCCAGACCGCGGGCAGTTGGGCGAGCGTCGCGCCGAGCATCCGGGCGACGGTGTCGCCCGTCCCGCTGCCGAGCGCGGCGCTCTGCGCCAGCCCGGCGGTGGTGCCGGCGACGGCCAGCAGTACGGCGGTGCCGAGCAGCGGGAACAGCAGGTGTCCGCCGGCCCAGCGCAGCCGGGGGACGGCGCCGGCCAGTACGGGTTCGGCCCGGCCGCCGCTCTCCTCCGCGCGCAGCCGCAGCACGGACTGCACGGCGTACACGGCGGCGATCATGCCGAACACCCCGGCGATGGTGGACAGGTAGGCGTTCAGCACGCCCTGCTGTCCGCCGAGGCGGGCCATCACGTCGGCCATCTGCCTGTTGTCGCCGACCAGGTCGACCACGCCCTTGGCGACGCTGCCGAACACCGCGCCGCCCGCGGCGAAGGCCAGCGCCCAGCCGAGCAGGGCGCCGCGCTGGAGGCGGCGAGCCAGTGCGGCGGCGTTCGCCAGGCCGGGTGCGGCGGCGGCCGGTCCGGGGCGCTGCGGGAGCATGCCGGCGCCCAGGTCGCGGTGTTCCACCAGCGCCCGGGCCAGCGCGGTGAGCAGCGCGGCCCCGGCCAGCGGCAGCGCCAGCACCCACCAGCGGTCGCCGGCGAACGCGCGGACCTGTTCGCTCCAGCCGATCGGGGAGAGCCAGCTCGCCCAGCCGGTGCCGCTGCCGGAGTCTCCGACGGCGCGCAGCACGAAGGCGAGGCCGATCGCCGCCCCGGCCAGGCCGTTGGCGGCCCGGCCGGTCTCGGCGACCTGCGCGGTGACGGCGGCCAGCGCGGCGAAGAACAGTCCGGTGGCGCCGAGCGCGAGGCCGAATGCCAGCCCGCCGGCCAGTGGCTGACCCGCCGCCAGCAGAACGATCGTCACCAGGGCGGCCAATGCGGCGTTCGCGGTGAGGGCGGTGGCGAGTGCGGCGGTCAGCGGGGCGCGCCGGCCGACCGCGCCCGCGCCGATCAGTTCGAACCGGCCGTCCTCCTCCTCGGCGCGGGTGTGCCGCACCACCAGCAGGGTGGACATCAGCGCGGCCAGCACCGCCCCGAACACGCCCATCCGCCATGCGGTCAGCCCGCCGATGGTGGAGCCGTCGAAGATCGGGCCGTACAGGGCGCGCAGCGAGCCGTTGCCGTCGATGCCGGCCGCGAAGGTCCGCCGGGAGGCCTCGTCGCCGTACAGCTTGCGGAAGGAGAAGGCGGTGGAGGCGACCATCCCGGTGCCGATGTACACCCACACCGGCAGGGCGATGCGGTCGCGGCGCAGGGCGAGGCGGTAGAGGGTGCCGGTGCCGGTCAGCGCGTAGCTGCTCATCGGACTGCCGCCGTCGAGGGGGTGTCGTCGGTGTTCGCGTAGTGGCGCAGGAAGAGTTCCTCCAGCGTCGGCGGCCGGCTGGCGAGGCTGCGCACGCCGACGGCGGTGAGTTCGGCGAGCAGGGCGCCGAGTTGCTCGGTGTCGACCTGGCAGCGCAGGCGGTCGCCGTCGATCGTCAGGTCGTGGACGTAGTCGGGGCGCGGCGGCGGGCCGGCGAGGACGGCGTCCACCGAGGTGCGGGTGAGGTGCCGCAGGTCGTCGAGGGTGCCGGTCTCCACGGTGCGGCCGGCCCGGATGATCGACACCCGGTCGCAGAGCGCCTCCACCTCGGACAGGATGTGGCTGGAGAGCAGCACCGTGGTGCCCCGGTCGCGGGCCTCGGCGACGCACTCGCGGAACACCTCCTCCATCAGCGGGTCCAGGCCGGAAGTGGGCTCGTCCAGGATCAGCAGGTCGGTGTCCCCGGCGAACGCCGCGACCAGCGCGACCTTCTGCCGGTTGCCCTTGGAGTAGGAGCGGCCCTTCTTGGTGGGGTCCAGTTCGAAGCGCTCCAGCAGTGCGGCCCGGCGGGCGGGGTCGAGTCCCCCGCGCAACCGCCCGAGCAGGTCGATCGTCTCGCCGCCGGAGAGGTTGCGCCACAGCGTCACATCGCCCGGCACGTAGGCAAGTCGGCGGTGCAGGGGGACGGCGTCGCGCCACGGGTCGCCGCCGAGCAGGGTGGCGGTGCCGGAGTCGGCGCGCAGCAGTCCGAGCAGCACGCGGATGGTGGTGGACTTGCCCGACCCGTTGGGGCCGAGGAACCCGTGTACCTCGCCCTGCTCGACCGTGAGGTCCAGTCCGTCCAGGGCGCGGGTGCGGCCGAAGGTCTTCACCAGGCCGGACACCGAGATGGCCGTCGTCATGTGCTCGACGCTACTCTTGTTTCACAACTTCGTGAAGTCACCGAAAGTCCCGGTTCTTCGCGTGGCGGCCGAAGGTGTGCGAAGGCGGGCGGACGCCCGGCCGGGCGGGGTGTCGGGGAGGTACGGACGGTGCAGGTGAGCGAGGTGGACGGGATGGGCGCGCAGCGCGATCCGGCGGTGGTGTCGGAGTTCGTGGAGCGGTTCGCCACCGTGCTGGCGGACGGCGGGTTCCCCCGGATGCCGGCCCGGGTGTTCACCGCCCTGCTGACCGCCGACTCCGGGCGGCTGACCTCCGCCGAACTGAGCGAACTGCTCCAGATCTCCCCCGCCGCGGTCTCCGGCGCGGTCCGCTACCTGACCCACGTCGACCTGGTCGGCCGGGAGCGCGAACCCGGCACCCGCCGCGACCGCTACCGCATCCACGACCACGTCTGGTACGAGGCCACCGCCAACCGGGACCGTACGCTCTCCCGCTTCGAGTCCAGCCTCGCCGAGGGCATCGACGCCCTCGGCCCGGACACCCCGGCGGGCCAACGGCTCGCCGAGTCCCTGGAGTTCTTCGCGTTCCTGCGGGTCGAGCTCCAGGAGATGATGCAGCGCTGGCGCGACCGCCGGGAGTGACGGCCCGCCGGGAGTGACGGCCCGCCGGCCCGCTACCGTCCGCGGGGCTCCGGTGCCCGGACGGTCAGCCGAGGTAGGCAGGCGCGACCGCGGAGTGCACCAGCACCGCCGGGGTGCCGGTGCCGTCGGCGGGGACGGTCCACAGGTCCGATCCGTAGTCGCCGGGCAGCGAGTACAGCAGCGTGCCGTTGCCGGACCAGAGCGCCTGGTCGTCGATGTTGCGCTGCTCGGCGGTCGCGGTCTCGGCCATGGTGGCGAGGTCGAGCACGTACAGCCGCCACGGCGCGGCCGGGTCGGCGCCGGCCACCCGCTTCTTGTAGGCGATCCGGGTGCCGTCCGGCGACAGCGAGGGGCACTCGACGTTCTGGTGCAGGGTGGTCAGGGTGCGGGCGGCGAGGTCGCCCTGCACCAGGTAGGTCTGGCCGCCGGTGGCGACCGTCGCGTAGAAGCGGTTGTCGTCGGCGGCGAAGGTGACGCCCCAGACATTGAGGTCGGACGCCCGGACGGGGCGGCCGTCCTTCAGCACCTGGAAGGTCTCCAGGTTGTCGTAGAACTGCCAGTTGCGGGTGTCGACGATCGCGGTGCGGGTGGAGAAGTCGGTGCCCGCGTAGGAGTCGCCGCTGACGAACACCGTCCAGCCGACCAGCCGGCCCGACGGGGAGACCCGGGCGCGGGTGGGGATGCCGGGGGCGGGGAAGCGCCTGACCTCGTGCAGCGAGGCGTCCAGCACGGACGCGTGGTAGGTGTCGTCCAGCGCGCCGTGCTCGGCCTGCAGGCAGATTCCGGTTCCGGCCGCGGCATGGAAGCGCAGGCACTTCACGCCGGACGCGGTGCGCGGGCCGTCCGGACGGTCGGCGGGCACCGCGGCGACCTCGTCCCGGTGCGGGCCCCAGGCCAGGTTGCGCAGCAGCAGTTGACGCCCCGCCGGTTCCAGCGTCACCGTCCCTTCGCGCACGGGCGGCCCGCCCGCCTGCTCCTGGTTGCGCCGATCGGCGCGCCCGGCGGCGTACCGGACGGCGACGGTTCCGACGCCGGCCAGCAGCAGCACCGCGATCACCAGCACCAGCACCTTGCGCCGCACCGAGACGTCCCCTGTCGGGGGCTCGGGCTGCTCGGAGTCCGGCTCTGCAACGACGGGAGCAGTCATCTGGGGTGCCCTCCGGGCGGGTTGACGGGAAAGGGGCGGGGAAGGGGCGGGGAAGGGTCCGTCGCGCGGAACGCCGTGCAGCGTGCCTCCGGGCGGGCTCGGCGAGCGGCGGACCTGCCCGACTCGCCGCCTCCCGGGACGGCAGCGGGACGACAGCGGGACGACGCGGGGCGCCCTCCGGGCGGAGGTCGGCGGGTGGCGGGGCGTCAGTCCGCGGTGGCGGCCGGGCGGAGCAGGCGGGTGGCCGTGATCGCGGTGGCGGCGAGCGCGAGGGCGGTCGCGGTGAGGGCGGCCCGGGGGCCCCAGAGGGTCCAGGCGGCGCCGAAGGCGAGCGAGCAGACGAATCGGGCGAGGGCCTGGCCGGTTCCCACCAGGGCCTGGCCGGCGCCCTGTTGGCCGTCGGGGACGGTCGCGGCGGTGGCGGCGGCGAGCACCCCGTCGGTGGCGGCGTAGAAGGTGCCGTGCAGCAGCAGGACCAGCACGGCGGCGCCCGCGCCGCGCAGCGGGGACAGCACCGTCCCGTACGCGCCGAGCAGGACGACGTGGCCGGCCAGGAACAGGGTGCGGCGGCCGACCTTGTCCGCGATCACGCCGAGCGGCACGGCGAGGGTCAGGAAGACCGCGGCGGTTCCGAGCGGCAGCAGCGGAAACAGGTGTACGGGCAGGTCGAGTTCGCGTTGCAGCAGCAGGTACAGGAAGGAGTCGCTGACGGTGGTGAGGCCGAGCAGCACGGCGGCCAGGGTGAGCCGGCGCAGCGCGGGGCGGCGCAGCAGCGCGAGCGAGTCCCGCAGGGTGGGCCGCGGTCCCGTCGGGGCGACGACCGGGGCGGTCCGCTCGGGGACGGGCGCAGTCCGCTCGGGAACGGGCGCGGTCCGGGCGGGGACGATCCGGGCGGGGACGAACAGCACCAGCAGCAGCACGCCGAGCACGGCCACGCACCCGGAGACGGTGAACACCGCGCTGTAGCCCGCGCGTTCGGCCCGGTCGTCGGCGATCCGCAGCACCGCGAAGGCGAGCAGCGGGCCGAGCAGCGCGCCGGTGGTGTCCATCGCGCGGTGCACGCCGAACGCGCGGCCGCGGTGCTCGGGTGCGGTGGCCAGCGAGATCATCGCGTCCCGGGGCGCGGTGCGCAGGCCCTTGCCGGTGCGGTCGATCGCGAGGACGCCGCCGATCAGCGGCACGGTGTGGACGAGCAGCAGCAGCGGCTTGCACAGCGCGGACAGGCCGTAGCCGATCCCGGCGACGAGTTTGTGTCCGCGTCCGCCGCGGTCGGCGAGGTGGCCGCCGAGCAGGCGGACCAGCGCGCCGACGCCGTTGTTGATGCCGTCGAGCAGGCCGAAGCCGAGCGGCGACAGGCCGAGCGCGGCGACCACGTACAGCGGCAGGACGGCGCCGACCATCTCGGAGGAGACGTCGGTGACCAGGCTGACCGCGCCGAGTGCGAGCACGGTGCCGGGGACGGCGGCGCGCCGCCCCGGGCGGGTGCCCGGGGCGGCGGCCGCGGCGCGGCCGGTCTTGGTGGAGCGGGCGTCCGCGAGGTACATCCGGCGTCAGTTCCAGATGCCGGTGATGTCGGAGGCGGAGGCGGCGTTGCCGGCGTGGGCGCTCAGGCCGGCCAGGTCCTCCAGGGTGCGCAGTACGTTGTAGTGGTTGTAGGTGGTGGCGCTGGTGGAGCCGGGGGTCACGTGCTGGCCGTAGACCACGGTGGGGATGCGGTTGCCGGAGAGGCTGTTGTCCTCGTCGAAGGTGACCACCAGCAGGCTGTTGTGGCTCTGCGCCCAACTGGCGTACACACCGAGGTTGTTCTGGATCCAGGTGTCGCCGGTGGAGACCGAGCAGTCGTGCATGTCGCTGCACAGGTTCGGCACCACGAAGGAGACCTTCGGCAGCTTGGTGTAGTCGGTGGGGAACTGGGCGAAGGTGTACGCGGTGTTGGTCGGCACGTTGGAGAAGCCGAACCACGGGTTGTGCTTCTGCGCGTACTTGCCGCTGGAGCAGACGGTGGAGCCCTGGCTGGGCAGGGTCTCGTTGTACGAGCCCCAGCTCTGCCCGGCGGCGATCAGCTCGGACGCCAGGTTGGGGGCGGTCATCGAGCCGACGCTGACACAACTGTCGTCGGTGCGGCCCTGGTTGGAGCCGGAGAACAGCATGTAGTAGTTCGGCTCGGACGGGTGGGTCAGGCCGTAGGACTGGGTGAGGTTGGCGCCGCCGGCCACCAGGGTGTTGTTCAGGTACGGGGCGCCGGAGCTGCCGATCACCTGGCTGTAGGCGTGGTTCTCCATCACCACCACGACGACGTGGTCGGGCGCGGGAAGTCCGGCGGCCTGCGCGGTGGAGCCGGTGGCGGCCCACAGTCCGAGCGAGGCGGCGGCCAGGGCGACGGTGCTTCCGATCGCGGTCAGCCGGCGCTTGGTGCGGCGGTCGAGCGGTACAGCGGTCATGGCGAGGTCCCTCCGGGGCAAGGAACGTGCGGGACAGGGCTGTTGGAGCGCCGGAAACGCTAGGGGCGACCGGTGACCGGAACGCCTTTTGACAGGTTAAGAACAAGCGAACGGTTGGCTGGACAGCAGGGCCGCGCCGACGCTTTCCGGCCGCCGGAGCGGCGCGGCTCACACCTGTCCCGATTGACCCGGCTCGGACCGACATGGTGGGATCTTCGCGGCCCGGCGCGCACGACCGGCGCGGTGGACGAGCAACGGGAGGACCGGGCGTGACAGCCACCTCCCCCGTGGTGCCGGGCGCGACCACCACCTCCCGCGTGGTGCTCGGACTGGGCCTTCGCCGCGGCACCCCCGCCGCGGAACTGCTCCGCACCGCCGACGCCGCACTCGCCGCCTGCGGCCTGGACCGCACCGCCGTCATCCTGGTCGCCACCCTGGACAGCAAGCTCTCCGAGCCCGGACTGTGCGCCGCCGCACGGGAGTTGGGCGTACCGATGGTCGGCCACCCGGCCGCCGTGCTGGCCGCCGTCCCGGTGGCCGGCTCCGCCCGGGTGGCCGCGGCGGTCGGCACCCCGAGCGTCGCGGAGGCCGCCGCCCTGGCCTCCGCCGGACCGGCCGCCCGTCTGCTGGCACCCCGCACCGCCTCGGCGTCGGCCACCGCAGCCCTCGCCGCACCCCCACAGGAGACCACCAGGTGAACGCCGAGCCCGATCTGCGCCATCACGGCGACGCCGAAGTCCGCTCCGCCGGGCTGGTCGACCTCGCGGTGAACGTCCGCACCGGCACCCCGCCGCCGTGGCTGCGCGCACACCTCGCCGCCACGCTGGACACGCTGGCCGCCTACCCGGACGGCACCGCGGCCCGCGCCGCCGTCGCCGCAAGGCACGGGCGCCCGGTCGCCGAGGTGCTGCTCACCTCCGGCGCGGCCGAGGCGTTCGTACTGCTCGCCCGGGTGCTGCGACCGCGCCACGCGGTGGTGGTGCACCCGCAGTTCACCGAACCGGAGGCGGCGCTGCGGGACGCCGGGCACACCGTCCACCGGGTCCTCCTCACGCCGGAGCAGGACTTCCGCCTGCTGCCCGGGGCCGTTCCGGAGGACGCCGACCTCGTGGTGGTCGGCAACCCCACCAACCCCACCTCCATCCTGCACCCGGCCGCCGCGCTGGCCGAACTCGCCCGGCCCGGGCGGACCCTGGTGGTCGACGAGGCGTTCATGGACACCGACCCGGGCGAGACCCAGACCCTCGCCGGGGCCCGCGACCTGCCCGGCCGGGTGGTCGTGCTGCGCAGCCTCACCAAGACCTGGGGCCTGGCCGGCCTGCGGATCGGCTACCTGCTCGCCCCCGCCGACCTGGTCGCCGACCTCGCCGCCGCCCAGCCGCTGTGGCCGGTCTCCACCCCTGCGCTGGCCGCCGCCGAACTCTGCTCGGCCCCCGCCGCCCTCGCCGAGGCCGACGCCGCCGCCCGCGCCACCGCCCTGGACCGCGAACACCTGCTGAAGGGCCTCGCCGCCCTCCCCGCCGTCCGGGTGCACGGCGACCCCGCGGCCTCCTTCGTGCTGATCCGGCTCCCGGGCGCCGCGGCCGTCCGCGACCGCCTGCGCACCGCCGGCTTCGCCGTCCGCCGCGGCGACACCTTCCCCGGCCTCGGCCCCGACTGGCTGCGCCTGGCCGTCCGCGACCGGGACACCACCGACCGCTTCCTCGACGCCCTGGCCGCGGCGATCGACGGCTGATCGGCCCTCAGTGCAGCTCGACCCGGTCGCCGACCTCCACGGCGCCCGGGGTGAGCACCTGCGCGTACACCCCCAGGCACGGCAACGGGCCCATGCCGGGCAGCGGTTCGACCCGGTTGAGCCGGGCCGGACGGCGCAGCGCCTCCGGGTCGGCGGGCAGCCCGCCGTGCGCGAGGGTGGGGACGGCGCAGCGCGGGCTGGCGGCGATCAGGCACAGCCGCAGTTCCGCGCCGACGGTGAGCTCGCGGCCCACCCAGGCGTTCTCCTCGAACGGTTCGCCGTCGGTGTCGACGACCAGGTTGGGCCGGTAGCGGACCGCCGCTGCGCCCGCCAGGCTGGCGGTGGTGAGCAGGTGCAGCGGGGCGAAGTCGAAGAAGCTGCCGGGGGCCGCGGCCTTCCCGAAGTCCTGGACGGTGTAATCCACTTCGGCCTCGATGCCGTCGGCCAGCACCTGTTCCGGCACCGACCGCAGCAGCGTGGACCCGTCCGGCCGCTCGCCGACCAGCCGGACGGGGCGGCCCAGCAGCGCGGTGATCCCGTCCTCGTTCAGCTCCCCGCCGTCCGGGCCGGTGATCCGCACGTCGCCGCCCTCGGCCGTGGCGCGCAGGATCAGCAACTGCCGCCACAGGCGCGACTGTTTGGCGCTGGCGATCCGCCCGGTGGTCACGTCCAGCAGGGCGCGGCGGCGGTCGCCCTCGACGCCGTGCTCGTCGATCCGGGCCCGGACGATCTCCTCGCCGAGCATCGACTTCACGGGGTGGCGGTACAGCGCGGCGACCTTCAACGGGTGATCTCCTCGGCCCAGGCGGCGAGTTGTGCGAAGTCCTCGGGCCGCAGCCCGTACCGGTGATCGATCCTCAGCGTAAGCGCCGGCCCGGGGTGGTGGTCGGCTATCCACGCCGTGTCCTGCGGCTCGATCTCGTCGTCCACCCAGGCGAACGGCCGCCCCGCCGCCCACGCCACCAGCTGCCGGGTCTTCCAGTGCAACCCGTCCGGGTCCCCGTGGTGCATCGACTCCCAGTCCACGACGGGCAGTTGCGGCAGCCCGAGCAGCGGCGACAGGTGCTCGTTCGCCTCCGCCCGCCACGTGGTCGCCCACACCAGGCGGTACGGCAGCGCCAGCAGGGACGGCCCGTGGGCGGGGTGCAGCCAGACCCGCAGCGGCTTCGGGTTGCGCAGGCCCATCTCGCGCTGCCGCTGCCGCCAGGTCTGCGACTCCACCCGGTGGGTCAGATACCCCTCGGGCCGCCGGTACGGCTTCCCGACGTACGGCGCGATCGGCCCGTCGACGTCCAGCATCAGCAACGGGCGGTCCGTCATGTTCTCCTCCTCCGCGGCCAGGGCCGGATTCTCCCCCGCCGCCGGACCCTCGGGCCAGCGGCTTTGTCCCGGGCGGGGGTCGCGCGGGCGGCACGGGCGGCGCGGGCGGCGCGGGCGGCAGGCCTACGGCAGGAGGAGCACGGCCGGGCCCCTCAACGGCCCACCTCCTCGGCCCATTCGGCGAGTCGGGCGAAGTGCTCCGGCCGCAGGCCGTACCGGTGGTCGACCTTCAGGGTGAGCGCCGGGCCCGGGTGGTGGGCGGCGATCCACTCGGTGTCCTGCGGCTGGATCTCGTCGTCCACCCAGGCGAACGGCTGCTGGTCGGCCCAGCACACCAGCTGCCGGGTCTTCCAGTGCAGGCCGTCCGGGTCCCCGTCGTACATCGACTCCCAGCTCACGTACGGGAGTTTGGGCAGCCCGAGGAGTGGCGCCAGGTGCTCGTCCGCCTCCCCCTGCCACGCGGTCGCCCACACCAGGTCGTACGGCAGGGCCAGCAGGGACGGACCGTGGGCGGGGTTCAGCCAGACCCGGAGCGGCTTCGGATCCGTCACCCCCTTGTCGAGCTGCCGCTGCCGCCAGGTCTGCGACGGCACCCGGTGCGTCCGGTAGCCCCGGGGGCGGAGGAAGCGGTCGTACGGGGCGATCGGCCCGTCGACGTCCAGCATCAGCAGCGGACGGTCTGTCATGCGCTCTCCCTCGGTCGGCCTGTGCCGGATTCTCCCCCGCGCCCGGCCCGCCCGGCCACCACTTCGGGTCAGGAACCCTGCGCAGCCTGCCAGTTGCGGGCGGCGGCGATGCGCCGGGTGGCGCTGGGGTGGGTGGCGAGGAGGAGTTCGAGGGCGCGGGGCGGGTTCGGGTCGGAGACGTTGGCGACCGCGAGGCGGTGCTGCATGGCGATGAACTGCTCGGCGTCGCCCGTGAGTTCGAGGGCGTGCCGGTCGGCGCGGGTCTCGATCCGGCGGCTGACCGCGCACTGGACGGGGGTGCTGACGGCGCCGAGCAGGGCGGCGAGGGCGGCGAGCAGCGGGAGGGAGCGCGGGTCCTGGGGGTGCGCGGCGCCGGCGGCGTCGAGCAGCGGCCGCCAGGCGAGCAGCGCCGCCAGCACCGGCACCACGACGGCCGCGCCGATCGCGCCCAGCACGGTTCCGGTGGCGACGTCGCGGTGCTTGACGTGGCCGAGTTCGTGCGCGGCGACGAGTTCGACCTCGCGCGGGTCGGCGGTCGCCAACAGGGTGTCGTAGGCCACGATCCGCCGGGTCGGGCCGAAGCCGGACACGTACGCGTTCAGCGCGGTGGTGCGACGGGACGCGTCGGCGACCAGTACGTCGCGCACCGCGATGCCGTCGCGGCGGGCCAACTCCAGCAGGGCGGTGCGCAGTTCGCCGTCCGGCATCGGGGAGAACCGGTTGAACAGCGGCTCGAAGACCAGCGGGTGCAGGAACGACAGCGCCACCGTCAGCAGTGCCGCCGCCAGCGCCCCCGGCAGCCACCAGCGGTGCGGCGAGTGCCCGATCAGTGCGTACAGGCCGAGCGCGAGCGGCAGGAACAGACCGAGGGACAGCGCCGCTGAGCGCAGCACGTCCACCGCCCAGCCCGCCCAGCCCTGGGTGACCAGGCCGAACCGGGCGCGGACGGTGCGGACCCGGGCCGCGAACGGCAGCGTCACCGCCTGTCCGAGCAGCACCAGCGCCGCGCTCCCGGCCAGCACCTCGGCCGCCCAGCTGCCCCCGAACCAGCCGCCGACCGCCGTCACCAGCCCGGCCCCGGCGGCCGTGAAGCCCAGCACCGCCGACAGCGCCAGCGAGGCCAGCTGCCCGCCGAGCGCCCACGGCACCTGTGCCCGCCGCAACGCCCGCCCGCGCGCCACCTCCTGCGGGGTGAAGTCGCCGGACGCCACGGGGGACGGAGTGTCAGCCATGCCCTCAGCGTAGTGACCCGACCCCGCGGTCGGGCCCCTCCACGCAGCCCGGCCCCGCCGCCGGGCCGCCGGGCCCCGGGCCGCCGGGCGCAACGCGTCGAACCGTCCGACCGCCGTCCGACCGGTTCGCACGCCCTCACCACCGCACCGCTACGCGTGCTGCCGCCGCCGCACGGCAAGCAACCCGCCGCAGCACCAGAACCGTCGCCCGGCAGCCCGGCCCGAATCTCCCGGACCTCCCGCGCCTCCCGAACCTCCCGGACCTCCGGCCGTCAGGCCGCTTCGCGCAGGGCCGCCGTGAACCAGGCGAACACCGGGGCCAGCGACGGGGGCTCCGGCCAGCCGTTGATGCGGGCCAGCAAGGTCCAGTAGCGCTCCACCCGGGGGTCGCCCGCCACCTCCAGCCTGGTCAGCAGCCAGGCCCGCAGCGCGGCGTCGTCCGGCCGTCCGAACACCTGCGCGTACCTGGCCGCCAGCCCGGCCACCACCTGTGCGGCCGGGGGCGAGCCCGGGGCGACCCCGGCGGCCAGTGCCCCGCCGACGGACTCCCGTACCTGTTCGGTCAGTTCGTGGTGCAGCCCGGTGGTGTCGCCGGCGGCGCGCTCCGCGGCCTGGTAGGCGGCCATTCGCCGCAGCGCGGCCCGGAAGTCCTCGTTCCGGGTCAGTTCGGCGAGCTCCGCCCAGGCCGCGACCTGCCCGGGGCTCGGTTCCTCCGGCAGCTCGGGCACCGCCGCCCGGAGCAGCTCCACCAGTTCGGGGTTGGCGTCCGCGGTGCCGAAGGTGTCCTCGACGAACTCCTCGATCATTCGGCGGCGTTCCTCGTCGGACAGCCTCGCCAGTCGGTGCATCATTGCGATCTCCTCGTCTTCGCTTCCCTGTTCGGCGACCGCGCGCAGCACCGCCCGGCGCAGCCGCAGGGCCCGGATCTGCACGTCCAGGGCGTCCGCGTGGGCGCGTGCCACCTCGCCGACCGTGGTCTCACGGTCCAGCACCCGCCGAACGGTGCTCAGGTCGAGCCCCAACTCGCGCAGTGTGCGGACCAGTTGCAGGCGTGCCACGGCCTGTGCCCCGTACCGGCGGTATCCGGCGGGGCTGCGGTCGGTGGACGGCACCAGGCCGGTGTCCGCGTAGAACCGGATGGTCTTCACCGTCAGCCCGGTCCGCCGCGCCAACTCGCCGATCGTCACCAGCTCTTCGCCGTCCATGCCCCCACTCTGGGGTCTCCCCCCGGGGGAGACTCAAGCCGAATATCCTTCGTTCAGAGCCGATGGTCCGACCTACGATGGCCGGATGATGGGCGAGGAGAGTCTGCGGACCGCACTGGAGTTCCGTCGCGGGTTCGCCCGCCGACAGGCCGACAAGGTCGTGGAGCTGCCGGGCGGTTTCGCGGTGTTGAGCGAGACGTACGGGTATTCGCACGAGCACAACCAGCTGATCCTGGACGTCCCGCCGAGCGGGGTGGACGTGGCTGGGCTGGCCGAGGAGGTGCTCGGGCACCTCGGGTACCGGCGGATCGCCGTGTTCGACGAGGCGGCCGCGCAGGCGCTCGCGCCGGGCCTGGTCGCGGCCGGGTACCAGCAGGAGGTGGAGCTGGTGATGGTCCACCGGGGCCCGGTGCCGGCCGCGGGCGGCGCGGAGCAGGTCGAACTCGACGAGCTGGCACCGGCGTTGGACCGTCAGTGGCGCAGCTGGCTGCCGTGGGCCTCGGACGACTCGATCGCCCAGCTGGTGTCGCGCCGCATCGCCCGTGAGGCCGGCGCGGACCGGGTGCTGATCCTGGCCGCGCGGGACGACGACGGCGAGCTCGGCTCCTGGGCGGACCTGTACCAGGACGCGGCGGGCACCGCCCAGATCGAGGACCTGGCGACGGCGGACCACCGGCACCGCCGCGGCCTCGCGGACCGCGTCCTGACCACCGCCCTGCACCTGGCCGCCGAGCAGGCCCCGGACGGCCTGCGTTTCCTGGTCGCGGACGCCGAGGACTGGCCGCAGCAGTGGTACGCCCGCCGCGGTTTCGTGACGGTGGGCCGCACCTACGGCTTCGTCCGCATGTGACACCCGGCAGCGGGCCGCACCTACGGCTTCGTCCGCACGCGCAGCCGCGTCACGCGAACGACACCCACGCGCAACACCCGCGAGCAACACCCGCACGCAACGCCCGCGCGCGCCACACGACGGCGCCCGCCGAACCCCCCGAGCAGGGGTTCGACGGGCGCCGTTGCGCGATGGTGCGGCGGATCAGACCTGGCCGGCCTTCTCCAGGGCCTCGCAGCAGGTGTTGATCATCAGGCGGGTGACCACGTAGGGGTCGACGTTCGCGTTCGGGCGGCGGTCCTCGATGTAGCCCTTCTGCTCCACCTCGACCTGCCACGGGATGCGGACCGACGCGCCGCGGTCGGAGACGCCGTAGGAGTAGACGTTCCACGGGGCGGTCTCGTGCTTGCCGGTCAGGCGGGACTGGATGTCGTCGCCGTACTGGTTGACGTGCTCGAGCACCTTCTCCTGGGAGGCGCCGAGCGCCTCGCAGGCGGTGATGATGGCCTCGTAGCCCTCACGCATCGCCTTGGTGGAGAAGTTGGTGTGCGCGCCGGCGCCGTTCCAGTCGCCACGGACGGGCTTGGCGTCCAGGGTGGCGTCGATGCCGAACTCCTCGGCGGTGCGGTAGAGCAGGTAGCGGGCGATCCACATGTCGTCCGAGACGGTCAGCGCGTCGACCGGGCCGATCTGGAACTCCCACTGGCCGGGCATGACCTCGGCGTTGATGCCGCAGATCGCCAGGCCGGCGTCCATGCAGCGGTCGAGGTGCAGCTCGACGATCTCGCGGCCGAAGACCTCCTCGGCACCCACGCCGCAGTAGTAGCCGCCCTGCGGGGCCGGGTAGCCGCCCTCCGGGAAGCCGAGCGGACGGGAGCCCTTGAAGAAGGTGTACTCCTGCTCGATGCCGAAGATCGACTCCTGGTCGGCGTAACGCTCGGCGACCTCGCGCAGCAGGGCGCGGTTGTTGGACGCGTGGGCGGTGCCGTCCGTCTCCAGCACCTCGCACAGCACCAGGATGTGCTCGCCGCCGCGGATCGGGTCCTTGACGACGCGCACCGGCTGCAGCACGCGGTCCGAGGCGTGGCCCTCGGCCTGGTTGGTCGAGGAGCCGTCGAAGCCCCAGTTGGGGATCTTGTCCGCGTTCGGCAGGACCCGAGTCTTGGAGCGCAGCTTCGCAGTCGGCTTGGTGCCGTCGATCCAGATGTACTCGGCCTTGATTGCCATCGCGGTGAACCTCACTGCTCGGGTGGTGGGTGCCTGCGTAGCCTCGCAAGCCGCCGTTTCCCGGTTGTTCCTCCTATGTAACGCCCATGTGAACCAACGGTGCGCAGCGGCATGCTCACGCTCCGGGAACGCGCGTCCCTGAACGTGAGCACACCGCCGGGGTCAGTGGGGCACGACTCAACGCTGGCGCGCGTGCGCGGCACGGCGGCGGCGGGTCATCCACACCGCGGCCCCGCCGGCCACCACCAGGGTGAAGCCGCCCGCGGCCAGTGCGGTGGTACCGGTCGAGCCGGTGAACGCCAGCTCCTCACCGGACTCCTTCGGCGCCGTCCGGTTCTGCGCGGTCGGCGACGCGGAGTCGGACGGGCTCGGCGCGGGGGACGAGGCGGCCGGCAGCACCGCCGCCACCGGCTTCTCGCAGGACACCGCGGCGACCGTCACCTTGCCGTCCACCTTGGCGACGTTCAGGTTCAGCGGGTTGATCGACACCTGCACCTCCAGCGCGGAGGCGGCGGCGGTGCTGCTGGTGACGGTCTTCTTCGAGAATTCGAGGTCCACCGTGCCGACCGCCGGAACGTCCACGTGGGTGGGCGAGTTGAGGCCCACCGTCACCGACTTGCCGAGCACCGTCAGCTTCACCGGCGCGGTCACCTTGGCGGTCGGCTGCCCGTCCACCGGGCAGTTGACCTCGGTGCTCATCGCGTCCAGGCCGAGCAGCGTGGTCAGCGGCAGCCCGGGAACGTGCACGTCCGCGCCGACCAACTGCACGGAGGCCGTGGCCTGCTGGTCGTCCACCTTGGTCACGGACTTGCCGACCTGCGCCTTCACCAGGGTCACCGGCTGCCCGTTGGCCACCCCGTCGACCGTCGCGGTGAGCATCGCGCCGTTGCGCTGGGCCGGCGACTCCACCTTGTTCAGCGCCACGTCGACCGGCACCTTCACCGCGTTCAACAGCGTGACGTCCAGGGCGAGTTCGGCCGTCACCGCACTCGCCTTGCCGGGCTTCGCGGGCGTGCCGCCGTCGGCGGCGTAGGCCGGCAGCGGAAGTGCGACCGCAAGGGCGGACACGGCCAGGGCGGACACGGCAACCGTGCGCAGAACAGACATGACAGGAACCCCCACACATGGTGAATGGCAGAGCGCACCCGCGACCTCACCCGGCACCACGCACGGGGAGGGGGTTCGCGCTCTCGACTGCCGCCAGTCTTCTCGAACCGTGCGTCACCCCAGCAACACGGAGCGTCAGTTCACTCCTTCGAGTGAGGTTGACGATCCGGACTGACCTTTTCCGGAGAGATTCCGGCACGCATCGGAGCCTTCCCGGCGGAGCAGGGGCCGCGCAGCGGGGGCGAGGGCCACGCGGCGGGAACGCGGGCCGCGCGGCGTGCTCGCCGAGCGACTCGGCGCCGCCGACGACCGGTGGCCCGCCGCGCGCCGCCCGTCAGCCGTCCCAGCGCCGCAGTCGCAGCAGGCCGAGGGCCAGCGCGGCGGCCGTCCAGGCGAGCAGCACCAGCAGGCCCCGGGCCTGGTCGTGCGAGCCGACCGTGAGCAGCTCCGCCCCGGCCCGGTCCGGCAGGTAGCGGGCGAGCTGCCGGGTCGCGCCGAGCAGTGACAGCAGGTGCGAGCCGGCCAGCACCATGGGCAGCAGGACGACCAGCGGGACGACGGCGTTGCGCGCCGCCGCCGCGAGGCCGGCCGCGAACAGGCTCATCAGCACCAGGTAGCCGGCCGCGCCGACCAGGGCGACGGGAACGCCGTCGGCGCCGAGGCCCGCGCCGTGCGGGCCGAGGGCGTACTGGGTGACCAGGTACCCGGCCACCGTCACCGGAGCGCCGACCGCGAGGGCCGCCAGGGCCGTTGCGGCGGTCTTCGCCAGGTAGAGCCGACCCCGACCGGGAACGGCCAGCAGCGAGGTCCGCAGCATCCCGGAGCCGTACTCGCCGGCCACCGCCAGCACCGCGAAGACGATCAGGGCGAGCTGGCCGTACATGATGCCGTCCAGGCCGGTCTGCTCCGGGGTGAAGTCGGCGCGCAGCAGCGGGCTGTGGGTGTCCAGCGCGGAGCGGGCGGAGGCGCCGTCGAGCGCGCCGATCGCCAGGCTGACCGGGGCGAACAGCAGCAGGGCGAGGAAAGTGCCGCGCACCCTGCGCAGTTTGACGAGTTCGCCCCGCAGGGCGGCCAGGGCCTCAGGCACGGACGGCGTTCCTCTCGGCGAGCAGGGCGAGGAAGGTCTCCTCCAGCGAATCGGTCCGGGTGCTCAGCTCGTCGAGTGCCAGGCCGCGGGCGGCGGCCAACCGGCCGACCTCGGCCGCGGGCAGCCCGGCGACCTGGAGGCCGCCGTCCCCGGTGCGCCGCACGGTGGCGCCGACCCGCTGCAACTCGGCTGCCAGCGGCCCCGGTTCGGGGGTGCGTACCAGGACGTGGGCGCGGGCGTACCGGGCCAGGAACTCCTCCAGCGGGGCGTCCGCGACCAGCCGGCCGCGATCGATCACGACCAGCCGGTCCGCGACCATCGACATCTCCGCCATCAGGTGGCTCGACACGAACACGGTGCGCCCCTCCGCGGCCATCGTCCGCAGCAACTCCCGCAGCCAGCGGATGCCTTCCGCGTCGAGGCCGTTGACCGGCTCGTCCAGCACCAGCACCGGCGGGTCGCCGAGCAGTGCCGCGGCCAGCCCGAGACGCTGGGACATGCCGAGGGACAGCGCTCCGACCCGCCGGCCGGCCACCGCGCCGAGGCCCGTCAGGTCGAGCACCCGGCCGACCCGCTCGGCTGCGATGCCGCTGCTCCGGGCCAGCCAGCGCAGGTGGTCGCGGGCGGTGAGGCCGCGGTGCGCGCCGCTGCCCTCCAGCAGCGCGCCCACCTGCGTTGCGGGGAACCGCAGGTGACGGTACGGCAGGCCGTTGATCCGGGCGCTGCCGCCGTCCGGGCGGGTCAGGCCGAGGATCGCCCGCATGGTGGTGGTCTTCCCGGCGCCGTTCGGGCCGAGGAATCCGGTCACGGCACCGGGCCGGGCGGCGAAGGTCAGCCCCTCCACGGCGGTGTGCGGGCCGTAGCGCTTGGTCAGGTCGTTGACGTCGATCACGGCGTCCAGTCTCGGCGGGCGGCGCCGGCGGGACATCGGGCCCCGGGCCGGTTCCGCCCGCGCCGGGCCGCCGCCCGAACCCCTACTCGGGGATGAGTCCGCGTCAGTACGGCAGCACCGCGCGGACGGTCCAGCCGCTGTCGCCGGGCCCGGCCGCGAGGGTGCCGCCGTGGGCGTGGGCGCGCTCGCGCATGCCGAGCAGGCCGAGACGGCCGCCGGGCACCGGTCCGCCCGGTCCGCCCGGTCCGCCCGGCTCGCCCGGTCCGCCCGGTCCGCCGCCGGACGGGCCCTCGTCGGCCACCTCGACGGTCAGTTCGCCGTCGACCGCGACCACGTGGACCCGGCAGCGGGTGGGGCCGGCGTGCTTGGCGGTGTTGGTCAGCGCCTCCTGCACGATGCGGTACGCGGCGAGCGCCACCCCGCCCGGCGGCTCCACCGCCCAGTGCGTCGTCAACTCGGCCCGCACCCCGGCCAGTTCGGCGGCGCGGACCAGCTCGGGCAGGTCGGCCAGGCCCCGGGCCGGCCGCAGGTCGCCCCCGCCCGAACCGTCCTCGCCGCGCAGCACGACGAGGGTCGCGCGCAGATCGCTCAGCGCCTTCCGGCTGATCTCCTCGATGGCGGTGAGCGCCGGCCCGGCCTCCTCGGGGCGGGTGGCGGCGACGTGGTTGGCGATGCCCGCCTTGACGGCGATCAGGCCCACACTGTGGGTGACCACGTCGTGGATCTCCCGGGCGATCCGCAGCCGCTCCTCGCGTCTGGCCCGCTCCCCGGCCAGCTCGACGGCCCGGCGCACGCCCTCCCTGCGCTCCCGTACCGCGAGCCCCGCCGCCCAGGTGGCGCCGAGCAGCAGCACTCCGAAGACCACCTGCACCGCCTGCGTCCCGCCCGAGTAGTGCGGACTGCCGCCGACGGCCAGCAGGGCCACGCCCGCCGCACTCGTCCCGCCGATCACCGCGGCGCTCCGCCCGAACGGCGGCGGGCCGGTCAGCAGCGCCACCGGGTACGCGGCGAAGGCGGCGGCCAGGAACGCGGTCGGCGCCAGGCCCAGCGGCACCGAGGCCACGGCCACCGCCAGCACCGCGAGGAACACCGGCCACGGCCGGATCCGCCGCACCACCAGCGGAGCCGCGGCCGCCGCCCACATCACCCACCCGAGCGCACCGTCCCCGCCCGGCCGCCGCAACGGGGACAGCGCCGGCAGCAGCGCCAGCCCCAGCGCGACCGCGGCATCGACCGCGATCAACTGCCGTACGGAGCGGGCCTTTCGGAATGCGGACACCATGGCGGCGACCCTAACTCGCGGTCGGCCGTCAGAGCTGCGGCATGCCGGGCTCGGCGACCCCGGCCTCGTAGGCGATGATCACCAGCTGGGCGCGGTCCCGGGCGCTCAACTTGGCCAGCAGGCTGCCGACATGGGACTTCACGGTGGGCAGGCTGATCACCAGCCGCCCGGCGATCTCCTGGTTGGAGAGCCCGTTGGCGATCTGGACCAGCACCTCGTGCTCGCGGCGGGTCAGCCCGACCAGCCGCCGCTCGGGCCGGGCAGGTCCGGCACTCCGCGACGCGTCGGCGATCAGCCGCCGTGTCACGCTCGGCGACAGAATGCCCTCGCCGGCCGCGACGGTCCGGATCCCGGCCACCAGGTCGCCCGGAGTGGCGTCCTTCAGCAGGAAGCCGCCGGCCCCTGCCCGGAGCGCCGGATAGACGTACTCGTCCAGGTCGAACATGGTCAGCGCCAGCACGCGGACGCCCGCCAGCCCAGGGTCGGCGCAGATCTCCCGGGTGGCGGCGACGCCGTCGAGCACCGGCATCCGGAGGTCCATCAGCACGATGTCCGGCCGCAGCTCCCGCGCGAGCCGGACGACCTCCGCCCCGTCCGCGGCCTCCCCCACCGCCACCATGCCGGGCGTGGAGTCCACCAGCAGCCGGAAGCTGCCGCGCAGCAGTGCCTGGTCGTCCGCGATCAGCACTCGAATCGTGTCGGCCATGGCCCCACTGTATGCGCCGCACCCCTGCCGCCCGGACACCGACCTACCGTCAGGAGGCCTGCACAGCAGTCGCGTTGGCGAGGGCCCGGATGTGGTCGTCGCCGGCGCGGGTGTCCCCGGGCGCGAGCGGGACGAACACCTCGGCGGCGCGCCGGACGGGTGGAGAGTCCGGCATCGCGCCGGCCCGCAGCCGGTCGCCGAGCAGGTCGCCCCACCGGTGGCCGACGCTGCCGCCGTCAAGGTGGCGGCGGGTCGGCGACTTCGGCGGGTGCTGCCTCGTCCGGCCCGGCGGGTGCTGCCTCGTCCGGCCCGGCGGGTGCTGCCTCGTCCGGTCCGGCGAGGACCGGATGCGCTCCGGACAGGGCCGTCCCGGGCCCCGGCCGACTCCGGGGAGCAGCCCGGCGGCCCCGGCGGCGGCCGGTCGGGGGCGAGGCGGCCGGCTCGCCCCTCACCCGGACGCCGCCGCGGCATCCGCCACCGGCCGCCTCGGCGGGCCCGCCGAAGTGGCCGGCGTCATGCTGTTCACGGCGGGCCGGCGCTCGGGCACCATCACCGGTCCGGCCGTCCCGTCGACGGCGGCACGACCGACGTCCTGTGCGCACCCGCTGTGCGCACCCGCCTCCCGAAGGGTCGCCGTCGCCCCTCCGTCACCCCTGGAGTCCCGCGTGAAGTTCCAGATCCCCGGCAACCGCGGCGAGCGCCGCCTGCTCCGTGCCGCCCTGGCCGTGACGGTCGCCCTGGGCACGACCGTGATCACCGCCGCCGGCGGCTCCAGGGCGGCCGCCCCCGACTCGTCCGCCGGCGAGCGGATCCCCGCGGGCTTCAGCGAGCACCGGACCGACGTGGCCGGCCTCGGCCTGCACTACGTGATCGGCGGCCACGGACCGACGCTGGTGCTGCTCCACGGCTACCCGCAGACCTGGTACGAGTGGCACCGAATCATGCCGGCCCTCGCCGAGCACTACACGGTCGTCGCCCCCGACCTGCCCGGTGCCGGGCAGAGCGACGCCCCGCCGGCGGGCTACGACAAGAAGACGATGGCCGCCGGGATCCACGCGCTGCTGGCGTCACTCGGCAAGGACCAGGACGTGCGGGTGGTCGGCCACGACATCGGCTCGATGGTCGCCTACGCCTACGCCGCGCAGTACCCGGCCACCGTCCGGAAGCTGGTGCTCAGCGAAGCGCCGATCCCGGACGACGGCATCTACCGGTTCCCCTCGCTCACCGAGAACGGCCCCGGGGTGTGGAACTTCGGGTTCTTCAGCCTGACCAACGGCCTGCCGGAGGACATGATCCGGGGCCGGGAGACCACCTGGACCGCCGGCTTCGTCGACGCGTTGGAGCGCGTCAAGGGCGCGGTCACCCCCGAGGACATCCAGGTGTACGCCCACTACCTGCGCGACCCCGCCCACCTGAAGGCGAGCCTGACCTGGTTCCGGGTGTTCCCGCAGGACATCCGCGACAACGAGCAGCTCCGGCAGGCCCCGCTCGCGATGCCGGTGCTCGCCATCGGCGCGTCGGGAAGCCTCGGCCCGGCCGTCGCCGACCAGGTCAGGTCGTACGCCTCCGACGTCACCGGGCTGACCGTCGCGGACTCCGGCCACTGGATCTACGAGGAACACCCGGCCGAACTGACCGCAACACTGCTCGACTTCCTCGGCCGTCCCTGACCCGCGCGGCGGGCGCTGGACACGTCGCCGCCGCGGCGCGTGCGGTTCGATGCGTGGCCGGCCGGTTCGACGATCGGCTGTCGACGGGCTCAGCCGAGCAGCAGGAAGGTGTCCCAGGCCGGTGGGCCGGGGTGCGGGGCGGTGCAGGCGTGCAGGGCGAGGGCCGCGCCCGGGGCGCCCTCCAGGAGGCCGAGGGCGGGGTCCGCGCCGAGTGCCGCGTCGAGCTCGCGGGTGACGGTGGCGGCGAGTCCGGGGAGGTGGGCGGCCAGTTCGGCGGACCCGGAGTCCTCGGCCATCCGCTGGGTGATCCGCAGCAGGCCGCCGGTGCCGTGGCAGAGCCCGGGCCCTTCGAGGTTCCAGTCGGCCGGCTCGCCCAGGGTGCCCGCCAGCGCGGCGACGGCGTCGTGCTGCCAATCGGCCCGGGCCAGGGCGGCGCCCGCCAGGAAGAGCGCGCGGGCCACGCCGGGCGTGCCGTAGCACCAGGCGGCGCGGGTCGGCGGGTCGGCGGGCAGCCGGCCGGCCTCCTCGTCCTCGACGTGCAGCGCCATCGGCCAGTGGTGGCCCACCCGGCGGCCGGCCAGCCACTCCGCGAGCGCCGCGACGGCCTCGTCCTGGCCCGGCACCCGGACACCGTGCAGCCGGGCCGCGGCCAGCAGTGCGAGCGGACCCGGAATCCCGTGCGCCAGGCCCAGGTTGAAGTGCCCGCCGGCGTACTCGGGGTCGTCGCCCAGTGTTCCGGGGCCGCCGGCGGTCCACCAGCGCGGCAGCCGGTCGCCGTCGCCGGGCACGGCCAACTCGACCACGGCGGCAAGCAGATCGGCGAGAGCGGGCCCGTCCGGCTCCAGAGCGAGCAGCAGCCGGCCCAGGCCCGCCGCACCCGCGACGGCGTCGAAAGTCGGGGCGTCCAGGCCCGCTCCGGCGGCCAGTTCGGCTCGGAGCGCGGCGGTGCGCACGGCGGCGGCCTCCCGTACCCCGGGCGTCAACCCGTCGAGCAGCGAGCGGTATTCGCCGGGCCGCGCCATGGTGTGGGCGGCGAGCGCGAGGGAGGCGACGCCGAAGTACAGCCCGCCGGGCCGCATCGCCCCGGGCGACTTCACGGCAGCCACCAGGTGCCCGTGCGCGGCCCGCCGCAGGCCGGTGTCCGGCCCGCCGTCGGCCAGCACGGCGAGGGTCAACGCGGCCCCGACCCGACCGGTGCCGAGCGCATGCGCCGGTGTCCGCTCATCGTCGAACGCCCCTGGGGCGCCGAGCAGTTCCGCCACCCCACGGATCACATCAGGCGCGCTCATCGGCTCCACCCTCGCCCCCACCTGGCCACCACAGCCCCTCCGACCGACGCACACACCCGGCGCCCCTCGCCTTCGAACACCCCTGGAAGGCCCGGCAGTTCAGCAACCCCGCCCACCACTCCCCAGGCACTCATCGACTCGGCCTCCCCACCCACCGAGCCACCACGACCCCTCCGACCGACGCACTCGCCCCGCGCTCCTCGCCGCCCGGCCCCCTCATCGGATCGACCTCCGTGCCCGGTGCGCCGCCACGGCGCCTCTCGCCACTGCGTACGCCCGGTTCTCCGCCTCGCGGTCCATCCCGGCCAGTCGGTTGTGCCCCATGTGCAGGACCGAGGACAACACCGGGTCGACCGAGGCGGCCGGCACCCGGGCCGCGTACTCGGCGAGCACGGCCGCACGCCGGTGCCAGACCTCGGTGAGCGCAGCGTCCGCGGGCAGCAGGCCGCCGGCCGGGGCGGTCGGGCCGTCGGGGCCGATCGCGTGGAGGGCGGCGCGGCGGTGGGTGCGGAACGCCTGGTGGTGCTGCTCCGATTTCGGGAAGACGGCCGGCAGCCAGTCGGCCGGCGGCGGGCCGTCGGGGCGTGCGGCGAGGAAGTCCCGTGCGGTGCCGGCGGCGTTGACGGCGGCCAGCAGTTCCGGGGCCGGGCCGTGGTCCGCGCGGGCCAGCCGGAGCGCGGCCAGGGCGACCAGACTGTCGGCGTGGAACACCCGCTCGGCGTCGGCGAGCAGTTCGGGGCCGCCGTAGCGGTCGGCCTCCGGCAGGTAGCTGTCCAGGCGCAGGTCCGCGGCGAGTCCGGCCCGGCGCAGGTCCGCCGCCCAGTCGTGCAGGGTGGGGAGCAGTTCGGCGGCCAGGGCCGCGGGCGCGCCGTGGAACCGCAGCCGCAGGTGCGGCTCGGGGTCCCGGTAGCGGACGAAGAACCAGCGGTCCACGTCGCCCGGCAGGGCGGCGATCAACCGGGGCAGCCGGTCGGCCAGGATCTCGTCGTGGCGGGCCTCGACGGCTGCCAGCCGGGCGAACATCCAGGGCCCACCGGGCAGTTCGGGGCGGTGCGACCGGGGCGCGGGCAGCGGCCGGCGGGGTCGCGGGGAGGTGCGTACGACGGGTCGGCGGCGCATCGGGACGACCAGTTCGGCGATGCTCGGACCGTCCGGGCCGGACAGCCAGCCCGCGTCGCCGTCGGGCGCCAACTCCTCCTGGAGCAGCACCGGTTCGGACGAGCGCGCCTGGCTGTACAGCAGCCTTTGGTGCCACGGGAGTTCGAGGTCCAGGCCGATCCGGTGGTCGGCGCTGACCAGCCGGACGGCGGCCGGCACGCCCCAGCGCCGACGCCAGCGGGCCAGCCCGTCGGCCCACTGCTCGAACGGGGCGGTGGCGTCCGGGACGGGCGCGGTCAATCGCCAACTGGCCGGCGCCAGAACGACTCTGCCGCACCGGACCCGGGGCAGTGCGGGGGAGCTGCCAGCCGCGCCCCAGTCCCAGGGCTGCCAGGGACGCTGGCCGGTGAGCGTCACTTCTTGGAGGAAGCGGGCCGCGTTGGGCGCGCCCGCCCGCTGGTTGAGCGCGTGGTGCGCGCCGGCCCGGACTTCGCGGCCGAGGCTCCGGGAGAAGACCGCGAGCCGTTCCTGGTCGGAGATCACCACCAGGTCGTCCAGCGGCAGTTGGGCCGGTCCGCCGGGTGCGGGGAAGGCGCTGACCACGATCCGGTGGTCGAGCCATTGCGGGGTCAGCGCGATGTTGGCGTGCCGCGGCCGGTAGGGGGCGAACTCCAGGTGCGCCTCGATCGCGTCGTCGTCGCCGGTCCCGGCGACCTCGGCCATCAGTGCCGCACCGCCCGAGCCGGCGCGGCCCGCATCCACACCGCCCGAGCCGGCGCGGCCCGCATCCGCACCGCCCCCGGCGAGCAGCGCGGCGAAGCGGCCGAAGGTCGCTCCGGCGCGGTCGCTGCCTGCCATCGGGGAGATCACCAGCCGGAAGTCCCCGGCGTCCAGCGCCTCGACGGAGTCCGCCGCCAGTTCGGCGTACAGCTCCAGCGAGGCGGACGGGAGGTCGGCGGACGGGCTCGCCGCTTCGTCCGTCGGCAGTGTCAGGCGCTCCACCAGGGCGTCGTCCAGGACCACTTCGGGCAGCCGACCGTCCGGGCCGCGGTCCGCGAGCGCTCCGGCCGCCAGCTCGGCGAGCAGCCGGTCGCGGGCCGCTTCGGCGTCGGTGCGCTCCCGGGACGGCTGCGGGTTGGCCGAGCCCCGGCTGCCGACCGGGCGCCGGTAGCCGGCCGGCGGGCCCAACCCGGTGGCGGGGTCGAGGAGTTCGAGCAGCGGGACGGGGCTGCCCGTGCCGTACCGTTCGAGGAACTCCCGGTGGTACGAGCGCAGGTGCTCGGGCGCGGGGGCCGGTGGCGAGAGCCGCCAGAGCACGGTGGCGGCCCGCTCCAGTTCGGTGCGGACCTGGTCGGGCAGCACGATCTCGGCGTCCAGTGCGAGGTCCGCGTGGATCGGCCGGTCGGCCGGGGCGAGCCGGGCCATCCGGGCCCGCAGCCCGCGGATCAGCTCCCCGCCGCGCCCGGCCCCGGCCGCCTCCACCTCCTTCAACCCGGCCTTGACGGCCGCCAGTTCGGCGCTCAGCGGCCAGCCGGCCGGGAGTCGTTCGAGGACGTGGCCCAGCAGGTCCGGGCAGGAGGCGGGCGGGGTCAGGTCGGTCAACAGGAAGCCGTGCCGGACCAGGGCGCGGACCAGGTTCGCGATCATCTCGGCGGGCGCGGCCGGGAATTCGGCGGCCAGCGCGGCGAGCAGGTCGGGGTGCCGGATCGGTGCGGCGGCCGCCGCCGTCGCGGCCCGGACCACGGCGGTGGCGCGGACGGTGCGTTCGGCGATCGGCTGCGCCTCGGCGCCGCGCCCGGGTGCGGTCCCGCGTTCGGGCAGGTAGGGCAGGACCAGCCGGTCGCCGCGCACCACGGCCTGCTGGTCCGCGACCAGGAGCAGGCCGGGCAGCACGGCGGGGTCGGTCCGCAGCCCGTCGAGCAGCGGGAGCAGCCAGCCGAGGTCGGGGCGCAGGGCCCGGCGCGGGCCGCCGGTCCGGCGGACCTCGGCCGCCGTGCCGAAGCGGGCGGGGGCGACGGCGGCCATCAGCCCGAACGGGGTGGGCCGGCCGGCCATCCGGAGCCGGTAGCGGCCGACCGCCTCGGCGGCGCGGCGCAGGGCGGCGGGCCGCAGCTCGGCTCCGGCGGCGACCTGGGCGAGCTGGTCGGCCAGCGAGGGGCTGGAGATCTCGATCGCCTCCCGCAGCACCGGGTCGGCGGCGGCTTCGGCGAGGTACCGGGCCAGTGCGGCCCGCCGGGCGTCCTCGTCCGCGTGGTCGGCGGGCTCGGCGGGGGCCGCCCAGCGCTGCGAGCGCGGCAGTGCCGGGCTGCGCAGCAGAACCGGGCCGGTGGCCGTGAAGAGTGCGTCCGCTCGCGCCGCCGCTGTCTCGCCCACAGTGCTCCTCACGCGCTGATCGGGTCGCTCCTGGATGCCGTCGGTCGAGTTCGGACGGCATCCGGGTTGTCTATCGCGGCGATCGAGAACTGTCCACGGGTGATCAACAGTACGCGGACCAAGTCGATGATTGACCGAATACAGCCCCCCCGCGGCGCGGAACCATTGCCCGGCCGGTCGCCCACTGCCTAACGTCCGCTGCAGCTCGCCGCGGTGGATGCGGCAACGACGATGGGAGGCTCACATGGCCGACGACATGAACGAGATGTTCGACCTGGACGTCCACGACCTGGTTTCGACCGAGGCCGACGCGCAGGAGGCGGCCAGCATCAGCGACCCCTGCATCACCGGCTCCTGCCACCGCCCGTTCTGCATCTGACGCTTCGCCACTCAGGTCAGCACGGGGCGCGGCTGCCCGGACCGTCCGAACGGTCCTGGCCGCCGCGCCCCTGCCTGCGTGTGCGCCGCTACGCCGGCCCCTCGCCGAGCAGGGCGGTCGGCGACCCGTCGCCGCCGTCCGCCGCGGGCAGTGGGCCCCTGGCCAGGCGCAACAGCTCCTCGGGGGTGAGTGCGGCCAGCCGGGCCCGGCCGAGCCGCAGCAGTTCGGCGGCCGTGTCCAGCAACTCCTTCTCCGTCGCCGGGCGTTGCGGCAGTGCCGCGCCCCAGCCCCCGCCCGCCAGCCACTGGCCGATGGCTCCCCGCATCCCTCCGGTGCCCGCTTCCCGGACGGTGAACGACAGGTGCACGGAGAGCCCCGCGTGGCCGGTCGCGGCGTGCGCGGACCCGCGCGGCACGTAGAGCACCTGCCCCGCCCGGAGCACCGCGGCCAGCGCGACCGGGCCGGGCGACGGGGCCGGCCCGGGGTGCCACCGCCCGTCGGCGGGCGCCTCGTGAACGGTCCACTCCTTCTCCCCCGCCAGCTGGACGACCAGCACGTCCGCGTCGTCGCGGTGCACGTCCAGCCCGCGCCGGCCGGCGCCGGTGGCGAAACAGAACGCCTCGGTGCGCCGGCCCAGGGTCAGCGCGATCTCGGCGGCCAGCGCCCGCACGGAGGGGTGCCACTGGTCCAGCTGCGGCAACAGCAGCGTGGCCCCCTCGGCCAGCAGCTCGCCGATCCGCCCGGGGTCGGCGAAGCCCTGCTCGCGCCGCCCGGCCACGGTGCGGGTCGTGCAGAACTCGTCGGCCGGAACGACCTCCCCGGCCCGGACCATCTCGACGTACGGCACCCGTAGCAGCCCGCTGCGCAGCACCTCGTCGAGGTCCGCCGGCCCGGGGATCCCCGCCGGCCACCCGGCCGGGCCGAACACCTCCGGCCGCCGCTGCGCCAGCAGTTCGACGAAGGCCGCCGTGTCCCCCACCAGCCCGGCCAGTGCTCCCGCCATCATCCGTCCTCCCGCTCCGGCGGCCGATCGGATGCCGGCCGTCTCCCCCAACTACGGACGGCAACCGGCCGTCGGTCCACCCCGGCCCGAACGGTCGGTCGGCTATCGGCCACCTTTGCGAGAACGCCGCCGCTCGGCCACGTCACGGCCACCGCCGCGACATCGCAGTTCACGGGAGGTTACGCGCGGTAATGTCCGAGGGCGGTGCGATCCCCGATCACTCCGGAGTGACATACGTCACAGCAACCGCCCCCGGGGGTCGGGCGTACAGGACCGATCCCGCCCTGCGGCGTTACGGCAGACGCCAGTACGCGGACAGTCCGCCCGGCGGCGTTACGGCAGACGCCAGTCCACGGGCTGTCCGCCCTGCCGGACCAGCAGGTCGTTGGCGCGGCTGAACGGGCGGGACTTGAAGAAGCCGCTGTCCGCGGAGTAGGGGCTGGGGTGCGGCGATTCGATGCTGGGGACCTGGCCGAGCCACGGGCGCAGCTCGCGGGCGTCGCGGCCCCAGAGGATGGCGACCAGCGGGCCGCCGCGCGCGGCGAGGGCCTTGATGGCCTGCTCGGTGACGGCCTCCCAGCCCTTGCCGCGGTGGCCGTTGGTCTTACGGGTCTGAGTGGTGAGAGCGCGGTTGAGCAGCAGCACGCCCTGGTTCGCCCACGGCGTCAGGTCGCCGTTGGACGGCGGCGGGAAGCCCAGGTCGTCGCTGTACTCGCGGTAGATGTTGATCAGGCTCTTCGGGATCGGCCGGACGTCCGCGCCGACCGAGAAGCTCAGGCCGACGGCGTGGCCCGGCGTCGGGTACGGGTCCTGACCGACGATCAGCACCCGGACGTCGGCGAACGGCTGCTGGAAGGCCCGCAGCACCTGCGGCCCCGGCGGCAGGTAGGTGCGGCCGGCCGCGATTTCGGCACGCAGGAAGTCGCCCATCGCGGCGACCTGTCCGGCGACCGGCGCAAGGGCCTGGGCCCAGCCGGGTTCAACAACTTCGTGCAAGGGTCGAGCAGCCATGACGGAAGCCTATCGGCCGCACCGACAACGCCAGTTCAGGAGGTCCGGGGCGCACCCGGCGTGCGCACCGCCCCGACGCGGGCGGGCGCCGCGACCGCCGACGTCACACCACCGCGCCGTTGAGCACGATGTGCCGGGGCGCGCCCAGTACGCGGAGGTCGGCGCGCGGGTCGGCGTCGTAGACCACCAGGTCGGCGGGGGCGCCCTCGGTGAGGCCGGGGCGGCCGAGCCAGGCGCGGGCGGACCAGCTGGCGGCGGCGAGGGCCTCGGTGGGGGTGAGGCCTGCCTTGGTGAGTTCGAGGGCCTCCGCGCCGACCAGGCCGTGGGCGAGCGAGCCGCCGGCGTCGGTGCCGACGTAGATCGGGATGCCGGCGTCGTGGGCCGCGGCCACCGTCGCGTAGCGATCGGCGTGCAGGCGGCGCATGTGGGCGGACCACTGCGGGAACTTGGCCTCGCCGCCGTCGGCGAGGGCGGGGAAGGTGGCGATGTTGACCAGGGTCGGGACGATCGCCACGCCGCGCTCCACGAAGGCGGGGATCAGCTCCTCGGTGAGGCCGGTGGCGTGTTCGATGCAGTCGATGCCGGCGGCCAGCAGGTCGGGCAGCGACTCGGTGGCGAAGCAGTGCGCGGTGACCCGTGCGCCCTCGGCGTGCGCGGCGGCGATCGCCTCGGTGAGCGCGTCGCCGGGCCAGCAGGCGGCGAGGTCGCCGACGCCGCGGTCGATCCAGTCGCCGACCAGCTTGACCCAGCCGTCGCCGCGCCGGGCCTCGGCGGCGACGTACGCGGCGAGGTCGCCGGGCTCGATCTCGTGCGCGTAGTTGCGGATGTAGCGGCGGGTGCGGGCGATGTGCCGCCCGGCCCGGATGATCTTCGGCAGGTCCGCGCGGTCGTCGATCCACCGGGTGTCGGCGGCGGAGCCGGCGTCGCGGATCAGCAGGGTGCCGGCGTCCCGGTCGGTGAGCGCCTGCTTCTCGCTGGTGGCCGCGTCGACGGCGCCGTGCGCGTCCAGTCCGACGTGGCAGTGGGCGTCCACCAGGCCGGGCAGCGCCCAGCCGGTGAGGGTCGCGGCGGGTTCCGCGGCGGGCCGCTCGAAGGTCACCCGGCCGTCCACCGCCCACAGTTCGTCCCGGACGTCCTCCGGCCCGACCAGCACCCGGCCCCTGATGTGCAGCACCCCACCGTCGCTCATGCCCCGCACTGTACTCGGCGCCTGTGCGGGGCACGGGGCGATCTGCGGCAGACTGTTCGACGGCGATCCCCCTGGTCGCCCCGGCGAATCCCCCGCTGCCCGAAAGGCCTCCCCGCATGCTGCTCGACCTCCCGCCGATGACCGCCGCCCAGTTCGCCGCGATCGAGGACAAGGTGGCGGCGCTGCTGCACACCCGGGCCGATGTGATCGTCACCCAGGGTGAGGCGCTGCTGCCGCTGGAGGCGGCGATCAAGGGCGCGGCGCACCCAGGTTCGACCGCGCTGAACGTGATCACCGGCCCGTACGGCCAGACCTTCGGCGGCTGGCTGCGCGACGCGGGCGCCGAGGTGGTGGACCTGGCCGCGCCGTTCGACGCCGCCGTCACCGCCGAGCAGGTCGCGGACGCGCTGCGGGCCAACCCGGAGATCGACTTCGTGTCGCTGGTGCACGCCGAGGCCGCGACCGGCAACACCAACCCGGTCGCCGAGATCGCCGCCGTGGTGCGCGAACACGGCGCGCTGCTGATGCTGGACGCGGTGGCCTCGGTGGCCGCCGAGCCGCTGCTCACCGACGCCTGGGGCATCGACCTGTGCGTGATCGGCGGCCAGAAGGCGATGGGCGGCCCGGCCGGCGTCTCCGCCGTCTCGGTCAGCGAGCGCGCCTGGGAGCGGATCGGGGCCAACCCGGCCGCGCCGCGCCGCTCCTACCTCTCGCTGCTCGACTGGAAGGCCCGCTGGACCGACGCCGGCCGCACCCAACTGCCGCACGCCCCCGCCCAGTTGGAGATGCTCGCGCTGGACGCCTGCCTGGACGCGATCACCGCCGAGGGCCTGGACGCGGTGATCGCCCGGCACCGCGCCGCGGCCGCCGCCACCCGCGCGGGCGCCACCGCCCTCGGCACCGTCGCCCCGTTCGTCCGGCTCCCCGAGCACGCCGCCCCCGTCGCCACCACGCTGCGCACCGCGGACGGCGTCGACGCCACCGAGCTCGCCGCCGAACTCCGCCGCCACGCCCCGCAGTTGCCCCTCCAGGCCGGCGGCGGCGCACTCGCCTCCAGCATGCTCCGGCTCAACCACTACGGCCCGGCGGCCACCGCCGAGACGGTGATCGCCGCCCTGGAGGCGCTCGCCCAGACCACCGGCGTCTCGGCCGCCGCGGCGGTGGCGGCGGCCACCGAGGCGTGGGAGCAGGCCATCTGACGCCGCATCGGGTCAGGGGACGGGCGATCTGACGCCACGTCAGTCTTCGAACTCGGGGAGTTCGTCGCAGATCGCGTCCAGGCTCTCCTCGTCCACCGCCCGTACGGCCAGCCAGGCGTCGCCCTGAAGCACCAGCAGGGCGTCCGGTCGGACGAAGAACCGGGTGTCGACCCCGGGTGCGTGCACCCGGGGCAGCTCCGTCCAGCCGGTCAGCCCGGCCGGGTCGACCCCGCCCCCGTCCAGGTACGCGCTGTCGTCGAACAGCGGCTCGATGAGGACGATGCCCAGGCACTCGGCCGAGAAGCTCGCCGTCCACGGGCCGATCTCCGGCTCCACGGTGGGCGCGACGTCCGGCCACGCCACCGTCGGCGGGTCCGCCCGGTCCAGCGCGGCCAGCGGGATGCCCCAGTAGGCGCAGGACTGGTTCTCCACCCGGTAGACCAGGCAGTCCCGGTCGACGTACAGCTTCTCGGGCGGCAGCAGGGTGTCCTGGTTGCCGGTCAGGTCGGGGCGATTGCCGACCAGCCGGTACGCCTCGCGCAGCGCGGCGGGCAGGGTCAGGCCCAACCGGGCCTCGGCGGCGTCGAGTTCGGCATCGGCGCAGCCGCTGTCCGAGGTCAGCGGGGCGCCCCAGAAGGCGGCGATGTCGGCGATCAGCCGCCATGCGGCGGCGCGGTCGGTGAGGGCGGCGGGCAGGTCGCGGACCAGATCGAGCGTCATGCCGCGCACGCTACCCCTCGGCACGGACAGCGTTCGGCTGCCGGTGGCCGACCGTTCACCGGCTCGGCAACCGGTGGACGCGGACGGGCATTTGGCTGAGCAGCCCCGCCAAGTTGTCTGTACAACCGGAGGCTGCTCCCATGTCCGTGCCCAACCCCTACTGGCTGCGCGACAACTGTCCGTGCACCGAGTGCCGCAACCCGTACAGCGGGCAGAAGCGGTTCCGGATCGGCGACCTGCCGGACGACCTGACCGCCACCGAGGCCGTCGAGGACGAGACCGGGTCGAGTGTCCTGTGGTCCGACGGCCACCGCTCGTTCTACCCGGCCGGCTGGGACACGCCGAACCAAGGCGGCGACCACCGCACCGAGCACGGCAAGCAGCTGTGGCAGGCCGCCGACTTCGCCGGCGGCCTGCCCGAGGCCGACTGGTCGGCGTACCTGGCCGACCCGGAGGAGAAGATCGCCGTCCTGTCCGCCGTCCGCCGCTCGGGCTTCGCGGTGCTCCGCGGCGTCCCCGTCGAGGAACGCCAGGTCCTCGCCGTGGCACGGACGTTCGGCTACGTCCGGGACACCAACTACGGCGAGCTGTTCGACGTCCGGGTGGAGCCCGACGCGGTGAACTTCGCCTTCACCGACGCCGCCATCGCCCCGCACACCGACAACCCCTACCGCGACCCCGTCCCCACCCTCCAGTTGCTGCACTGCCTGCGCAACGAGGCCGACGGCGGCGACTCCGGGCTGGTCGACGGCTTCCGCGCCGCCGCGCTGCTGCGCGCGGAGGACCCGGCGGCGTTCGCCCTGCTCGCCCGCACCCCCGTGCCGTTCCGCTACCGCGACCGCACCGCGGACCTGTCCGCCGACCTGCCGATGATCGGGCTCGACCCGCGCGGCGCGATCCGGGAGATCCGCTTCAACAACCGCTCCATCGACACCCTCCGCACGCTCCGCGGCGCCGAACTCGACGCCTTCTACGCCGCCTACCGGCGCTTCGCGGAGATCACCCTGCGGCCCGAACTCCAACTGGAGTTCCGGCTCGGCCCCGGCGACTGCCTGATCTTCGACAACACCCGTCTGCTGCACGCCCGCACCGCCTTCGAGCAGGCCGGCGGCCGGCACCTCCAGGGCTGCTACGCCGACCTCGACTCGCTCTCCTCCACCCTCTCCGTGCTGCGCCGCAACGTCGCCGTGCTCGACGAACTGGAGGCCCTGTTCGCCGGCGAGGGCGCCGGCGAGTACCTCGGCGAGGCCGTCACCATGGCCGAACACATGCTCCAGGCAGGCCGGTTGGCCCGCGCCGCCGACGCCCCGCCCGCGCTGGTGGCCGCCGCCCTGCTCCACGACATCGGCCACTTCCACGGCAGCGGACTGGAGTTGATGGCCGGCGCCGACAACCGCCACGGCGCGACCGCCGCCGCCTGGCTCTCCCGCTGCTTCCCGCCCGCCGTCACCGAACCCGTCCGCCTGCACGTCCCCGCCAAGCGCTACCTGTGCACTGCCGAACCGGACTACTTCGCCAAGCTCTCCCCCGCCTCCGTCCACACCCTCGGCCTCCAGGGCGGCCCGATGACCCCCGCCGAGGCCGAGGAGTTCGCCGCCAACCCGTTCGCCGCGGACGCGGTGGCCGTCCGCCGCTGGGACGAGGCCGCGAAGGACCCCTCGGCCGGCGCCCCGGAGTTCGCCGAATTCCGGCCGCTGCTGCTGGAGTTGATGAGCTGAGCCGGGCTCGGCCCGCGGCCGCCCGCGCTCCCGGGCGGTGTCCGCCGCGTCCCGGCGCCGCTCACGCTGCCGCGCCGCCCGACGGACCCCGCCCGGTCGCCGCTACCAGCGCCACTCCTGCTGGCCGTACAGGTGACCGGCCTTGATGCCGCGGCTGCGGCACCACTCCAGGAACTCCTCGATCTGCTTGATCTGGTAGGTGTCCTCGTTGTACGTGGTGGCCATGACGTGGCCCAGCCACGGCTCCTCGCCCATCGCGTAGACGTAGGCCTCCTCGGCGCCGAGCTCGGTGAGGATGTCGCCGGCCTGCTTGGCGTCGGAGCCCGACAGCTTGCGGGAGTTGCTCATCTTCTTGGTGACCGGCTTGGTCAGCAGCGCCTGGTACAGCCAGGTCAGCGGCGCGCCGTCGCACTCCATGCCGACGAAGGCGAGGTCGGCCCGGCCCAGGTGGTTACGGATGTAGCGGTAGAGCTTCGGCTCGATGCCGGAGGAGTCGGCGCCGACGAAGACCTTGCGGCCCGCCAGTTCCACCCAGTACGTCGACTTGCTGCGGATGTCCAGGTCGCAGTGCTCGCCGAGGAACGGGGTCGCGGTGACCTTGCCGCCGGGGAACGGCACCTCGTCGAAGTCGTCGACCTCGACGACCTCGAAGCCGAGGTGGCGCAGCACCAGGGCCATCGACGGGTCGGCCAGGTTGCCGCGGGAGGGGCGCGGAACGACGATGGCGCCGACCCGGCCGCGCAGCTGGAGCAGCGTCTCCAGCACGATGTGGTCCTGGTGGCCGTGGGTGATCAGCACCAGGTCGATGAAGTCCGGGAGGTCGTCGAGGGTGTAGCGGTCGCCCTGCGAGTTGTCCGCGGAGATGAAGGGGTCGGTGACGACGGTGCCCTCGGGGGTCTGCAGCACCAGGCAGGCGTGGCCGAAGTAGCGGATCCGGCCGCCCTCGTCGATGTGACGGTCCGTCGACAGGCTCGGCTCGTCGGCCAGCAGGCCGAGCAGCTGCTCGGTCTGGGCGTCGTCGAGGCCGAGGGCGTCGCGCAGGTGGCCGAGAGTGGCGCCGTGCACGCGGGACTTGAACAGCTCGGTCAGGCCCGGGTGGTTGAACGGGATCCGGAGATCGAGCACGTTCGGGTCGGTGAGGCGCGGGGTGCTGAGGATGAACGGACGCTCGGTGTCCGGCTCCAGGGAGAGCTGCACGGACTGCCGGTCCTCGGTGTAGGCCGGGCTCAGGTAGGCGAGCGGCTCCATGAACCGGACCGCGGCCTGGTTGTCGGTGTCGTAGGCGAGTTCGACGATGCCGCCGAGCTCCTCGGGCAGCTGCGGGTAGAGCGGGGTCAGGTCGAAGCCGGTGGCGTTGGCGCGCAGCAGCTCCTGGCCCTCGGCGATCGCCTCGGCGAAGCGGAGCATGTCGGCGCGGTCGCGCTTGATGGCGGCGAGCAGCTCGCGCACCTCCTCGACGCGCTCCTCCGGGATGTTGACGTAGTAGCCGCCGCGCAGCTCGGGGTTGCTGCTCGCCGCGATGTGGACCTGCGGGGACTGCAGGTACGACTCCAGCAGCGGAACCTGCCGGAACGCCAGGTTCATCGCCGCCTGCACCGGCGCGACCGTGTAGAGCCAGGCGTAGAACCGGTCCACCAGTGGCTCGACGATGGTTCGGGAACGCAGGTACTTCAGCTGTTCTTCCATCAGTGACTCTCCCCGATCATCGGAAACACGAAGTCGGCCGACCCGTCCCGGGGGGAGTCCGGAGCGCCCCGCCGGACGGGCCGCCCCGGTCACCGTCGCACCGGACGCCGGAAACGAGGTGGAGAACCGCTGGAAGGCCCCGGCGGGGAGCAGGGGCCGTCACCTCTGCGGTGCGGCCGCCCGGTGCGCGGGGTGCCGGTCGGACAGCGCCGCCGTCAGGTCGATCTCCACCGACTGGCCGCGGTAGCCGAGCGCGGCGACGCCCAGCAGCGTGCTGGCGGTGGCGAACGCGGGGGCGAGCGGGCCGGCCTGGAGGTGCGCCCAGGCGGCGCCCAGCACCTCGCTCCGGTCGCCGACGATGTAGATCACCGAGCGGACCACCCGCTCCGGGCCGACCCCGACGGCGGCCAGCGCGACGAGCGAGTTGGCCACCACCTGGTCGATCTGGGCGAACAGGTCGCCCTCGCCGACCAGGGCCCCGTCGCGGTCCAGCGGGCACTGGCCGGCCAGGTGCGCCGTGCGGCCGGACTCGACGACGGTGATGTGGGCGTAGCCGGCGGTGGGGTGGAGTTCGGCGGGGCTGATGCGAGTGATGTCGGTCATCCGCCGATGGTCGCCCGCACGCCCGGCCGGCCGCAGCCGAATATCAGTCGCTCTCCCGGGCGTGCCGCGAAAGCGCCGAGGACGCAAGGGAGTTGTGGATCGAGAAGGCGACCGTCCCGGGCAGGTAGCGGTCCTGGGACCACTCGACCGGCGTGCCGGTGGGGTCCGTGGTGCGGCGCTTCTCGCGCAGCAGCGGGCTGCCCCGGCGGCAGCCGAGCAGGCGGGCGTCCTCCGCGTTGGCGCCGACCACGTCGATGGTGTGGTCGGCGTCGCTGAACAGGATGCCGTGCTCGCGCAGCGGTTCGGTGTGGGAGACGGCGTCGGGCGGCAGTTGGGCGACGAGTTCGCCGACCCGGGGCGGGTAGACGGTGCGTTCGACCATGACGGGGGTGCCGGAGAGGGTGCGGAGCCGGAGCATCACGTAGACCTCGGTGCCGGGGTCGAGGCGCAGGTGTTCGCGTTCGGCGGCGTCGGCGGGGCGGCGGACCATGGATTCGAGCCGGCCGCCGGGCTCCTCGCCCATGGAGCGGGCCCAGTGGGTGAAGGACAGCAGTTCGGAGAAGGACTGCACGCGGGCGCTGCCGAGGACGACCCGGCGGGTGCCGCGGCGGGAGGTGACCAGCCCGTCGGCGCGCAGCAGGGCGAGGGCCTGGCGGACGGTGCCCCGGGAGACGCCGTACTGCTCGGCGAGGGCGCCCTCCGCCGGCAGTCGTCCGGCGTCGCCGAACGAGCCGGAGGTGATCGCTTCGCGCAGGTCGGCGGCCACCTTGCGGTAGAGCGAGCCGGCCCCGCTGTCCTGTTCGAGTGCCACGTGCGTCGAGTTCCCTTGGCTGGTAAGGAGATTGGGCTGTGTCCGCGGCGTGATCGCGCGTACACCATTGACTGTAGCCGCTGCTGCGGGCCTCCCCCGTGTCGGGCGCGACCGTTCCGACAGCCGCCCCCTGTACTGGGCCGTCCGTTCACTTTCCCGTCACCGGCCTCGGGCGTACTTACCTCGGGCGACGGAAGTTGGCTGGCCAACTTGGCCGCGACATGCCGCGCCGCGCACCGAACACCTTCTCGTGATCTCTGCAGCTCCCCTTCCTTCAGGAGACCTCCCCGTGACCGTGCACCGCCACCGCGCCGCCGCCCTCGCGGCCGTGCTGACCGCTGCCGCGCTCTCCCTCTCCGCCTGCGGCTCCGCCGGCTCGACCGCCAAGTCCGGCGACGCCAAGGGCGGTTCGGGCAACGCCAAGACCGCCACCTCGCTGGCCGACTTCGGCGGCATGGACGGCCTGGTCGCCGCCGCGAAGAAGGAGGGCAAGCTGCACGTCATCACCCTCCCCCGCGACTGGGCCAACTACGGCAAGCTGATGGACGACTTCAAGGCGAAGTACGGCATCGAGATCGAGGACGAGAACCCGGACGGCTCCAGCCAGGACGAGATCAACGCGGTCAAGTCCCGCAAGGGCCAGGACCGTGCGCCCGACACCCTCGACCTGGGCTCGGCGTTCGCGCTGTCCGCCGCGAAGGACGGCATCCTCGCCCCGTACAAGGTCGCGTCCTTCGACAAGATCCCGGACACCATGAAGGACCCGGCCGGTCTGCGGGTCAACGACTACGGCGGCTACGTCTCGATCGGCTGCGACGCCAAGAAGGTCGCCAACTGCCCGACCACCTTCGCCGACCTGCTCAAGCCCGAGTACAAGGGCCAGGTCGCGCTGAACGGCAACCCGACCAAGTCCGGTTCGGCGTTCGGCGGCGTGTACGCGGCCGCGCTCGCCAACGGCGGCTCGCTGGACAACATCCAGCCCGGCATCGACTTCTTCGCCAAGCTGAAGCAGTCCGGCAACTTCAACCCGGTCGAGTCGACCCCGGCGACCGTCGAGAAGGGCGAGACCCCGATCTCGATCGACTGGTCGTACCTGAACGCCGGCTACACCGACGAGTTCAAGGGCAAGGGCGTCGACTGGAAGGTGTCGATCCCCTCCGACGGCTCCTACGCCCAGTTCTACAACCAGGCCATCAACAAGGACGCCCCGCACCCGGCGGCCGCCCGCCTGTGGATGGAGTACCTGTACTCCGCCGAGGGCCAGAACGGCTTCATGGGCGGCTACGCCACCCCGGCGCTGTTCGACGCGATGAAGCAGGACGGCACCCTGGACAGCGCCGCCGCGGCCAAGCTGCCCGTCGTCGAGAAGCCGTTCACCAACTTCCCCACCTCGGAGCAGATCGACGCGGCCAAGAAGGTCGTGACCGAGAACTGGGCCAAGGCGATCGCGGGCTGATCACCGACATGACCACGGCTCCCACCCCGGTGCCGGCCCCGGCCGCCGCTGACCTCAGCGGCGGCCCGGTGGCCACCGACACCGCCGCCTCCCCCACCCCGAAGCCCGCCGGGCGCCGCCTGCTGCGCGGCAAGTCCTGGCTGGCCACCGTCCCGCTGCTGGTGTTCTTCCTGATCGGCTTCGGCCTGCCGGCCGTCGCCATCGTCACCGGCGCGTTCACCGTCTCCAACGACGCGGAGACCGGCGCGGGCACGTTCACCACCGCCAACGTCACCGACTCCGTGCAGGGCGCCTACTGGACGGCGCTGGTCTCCAGCGTGAAGCTGTCCGCGCTCACCGCGCTGCTCGGCACCGCGATCGGCGTGCCGATCGCCCAGGCCGTGCTCACCTCCCGGTTCCGGGTGCTGCGCGAGGCGGTGCTGACCGCCTCCGGCGTGCTCGCCAACTTCGGCGGCCTGCCGCTGGCGTTCGCCTTCGTCGCCACCCTCGGCAACGCCGGCGAGCTGACCAAGATGTTCCACCTGACCGACCACGGCTGGTCGCTGTACAGCTTCACCGGCCTGACCGTCGCCTACCTGTACTTCCTGGTGCCGCTGATGGTGCTCACCATCACCCCCGCGCTGGAGGGCCTGCGGGTCCAGTGGCGCGAGGCCGCCCAGAACAACCGGGCCACCGGCCTCCAGTACTGGCGGCACGTCGCGCTGCCGATCCTGTTCCCGTCGCTGCTCGGCGGCTTCGTGCTGCTGTTCGGCTCGGCGTTCGCCGCGTACGCCACCGCCGCCGCGATGGTCGGCGCCACCGTCCCGCTGATCAGCCGTCAGATCGCCGACGCGCTGTCCGGCAACGTGCTGACCGGCCAGGGCAACCTGGCGCTGGCGCTCAGCCTGGACATGATCATCGTCGCCGTCCTGGTGATGGCCGTCTACCTGCCCCTCCAGCGCCGGAGTGCCCGATGGCTCAGCTGATCTCCCGTCTGCGGGTCTGGCGCGGGGCGGTCCTGCTGCTGGCCGGCCTGTACTTCCTGATCCCGATGGCCGCCTCGGTGTGGTTCTCCATCGACGACGTCAACGGCATCTCGTTCGACGCCTACACCGGTCTGCTGTCCGCCCCCGGCTTCACCGACAGCCTGGTGCTCACCCTGGAGCTGGCCGCCGTCACCGTGGTGGTGCTGCTGCTCCTGCTGGTCCCCGCGATGATCGCGGTCCGACTCGGCTCGCCCAGGCTCCGCCCGGTGCTCGAAGTGGTCTGCACCCTGCCGCTGGTGGTACCGCCGGTCGCGCTGACCGCCGGTCTGATCGGCGTGCTCCGCTGGGGCCCGGACTACCTGATGGACACCCCGTTCTTCCAGACCTTCGTGTTCGTCCAGCAGCCGCAGTTCCCGCTGGTCCTGGTGATCGCCTACGTGCTGATGGCGCTGCCGCTCGCCTACCGCGCCCTGGACTCCGGCCTGCGCGCCGTGGACGTGCGCACCCTGGTCGAGGCCGCCCGCAACTGCGGCGCGAGCTGGCCCCGGGCCGTCGTCTCGGTGATCCTGCCGAACCTGCGCGGCGCGCTGCTGAACGCCTCGTTCCTCACCCTGGCCATGGTCCTCGGCGAATTCACCACCGCCTCGATCCTCGGCTACCAGCCCTTCGCCGTGTGGATCTACTCGGTCGGCAACAGCCAGGGCCAGATGTCCGTCGCGGTGTCCGTGCTCAGCCTGCTGATCACCTGGGTGCTGCTGCTCCTGCTGGCCGCCGCCGGCCGCGAGCGCCGCCACAAGACCGCCACCGCCTCCTGAGCCTCCCCGGAGACCACCACCCATGAGCACCGCCACCGTCGCCCCCACCACCAGCGCCACCGTCGAATTCCGCTCGCTGCGGCGGCAGTTCGGCACCACCACCGCCCTCGACGGCCTCGACCTGACGGTCGAGCCGGGCGAACTCCTCGCCCTGCTCGGCCCGTCCGGCTGCGGCAAGACCACCGCGCTGCGCATCCTCGCCGGGTTCGAGACCCACGACTCCGGCGAGGTCCTGGTCGACGGCGAGGACATCACCCGGATCCCCGCCCACAAGCGCGACGCCGGCATGGTGTTCCAGTCCTACAGCCTCTTCCCGCACCTCACCGCCGCCGACAACGTCGCCTTCGGCCTGCGCATGCGCGGCGCCGCCAAGGCCGAACGCCGCAAGCGCGCCCAGGAGTTGCTGGAACTGGTCGGCCTGCCGCAGCGCGCCGAGCACTACCCGCACCAGATGTCCGGCGGCCAGCAGCAGCGCATCGCGCTGGCCCGTGCCCTCGCCCTCCAGCCGCGCGTCCTGCTGCTCGACGAACCGCTGTCCGCACTCGACGCCAAGGTCCGCCTCTCGCTGCGCGAGGAGATCCGCCGCCTCCAGCAGGAACTCGGCATCACCACGCTGTTCGTGACGCACGACCAGGAGGAGGCCCTCTCGATGGCCGACCGGGTCGCCGTGCTGCGCGCCGGCCGGCTCGAACAGTGCGCGACGCCCTCCGAGCTGTACTCCCGGCCGGCCACCGCGTTCGTCGCGGAGTTCGTCGGCACCATGAGCCGCATCCCGTGCGCGCGCACGGCCGACGGCCGGGTCGAGGTGCTCGGCCGCCGCCACCCCGTGGACGGGACCCTGCCCGCCGACGGCGAGCTGCACGTCCTGGTCCGCCCCGAGAACGTCGAGCTCACCCCGGCCGCGGACGGCCCCGCCCAGGTCGTCGCCGCGTCCTTCCTCGGCGCCGTCACCCGCCTCACCGTCCGCCTCCCCGACGGCACCGAGATCAAGTCCGACCTCCCCACCGAGACCGCCGCCGCCCTTCCCCTCGGCGCCCACGCCACCCTCACCCTGCCCGACCGCCCCGTCCTGGTCGACCGGGCGTCCTGACCGGCCGCGGAACCGCGCCTCCCGGCCCGCCGGGGCCGGGGGAGAAGCGCCCGCGACGGCAGGACCCCGCCCAACACCCGCCCGCCGACAGCCATTTCCGGCCCGCGCCGCGCCGCACCGCGTCACTTCGCCCCGCGTCGCCCGATGAGCCCACGTAAGGTACCGCCATGCCTGCATCCCACCCCGCCGCCGTCCTGTTCGACATGGACGGCACCCTGGTCGACACCGAGCACCTCTGGTGGCAGGCCGCGTCCGAACTCGCCGCCGAACTCGACCTCACCCTCACCGACGCCGACCTCCCGGAGGTGCTCGGTCAGGCCGTCGAGCACACCGCCGCCCACCTGCACCGCAGCAGCCGCACCGGCCGGGCCGAGGCCGACCTGATCGAGCACCTGAACGAGGCGTTCGCCGCCAAGGTCGAGGCCGAGATCGTCCCCCGCCCGGGGGCCCTCGCCCTGCTCGCCGCGCTCCGCGACGCGCGCATCCCCGCCGCGCTGGTGTCCGCGTCCCCGCGCCGGGTCGTCGACCTCGTCCTGAACGCCCTCGGCCCGCACTGGTTCGCCACCACGCTCGCCGCCGAGGACACCCCCCGCACCAAGCCCGCCCCGGACCCGTACCTGGCCGCCGCCGAGCGGCTCGGCCTCGCCCCGGCCGCCTGCGTCGCCGTCGAGGACACCCCGACCGGCGTCGCCTCCGCGCACGCCGCCGGCTGCGCCGTCCTCGCCGTGCCGTCCGCCGTCCCGATCCCGGCCGGCGACGGCGTCACCGTGCTGGACAGCCTGGAGCTCGCCGACCTCGCGTTCCTCGGCTCCCTCACCGCCGCGCCGGCGTCCTGATGCCGTATCTGCTGCTCGCGCTCGCGATAGCCTGCGAGGTCTGCGCCACCAGCCTGCTCAAACTCACCGACGGCTTCTCCCGGCTGTGGCCCAGCCTCGCCGTCGGCGCCGGCTACGTCCTGTCGTTCTACCTGCTGGGCCGCGCCCTCAAGCACATACCGGTCTCGGTCGCCTACGCGGTCTGGTCCGGCGCGGGCACGGCCGCCGTGGCGGCCATCGGCGCCACCTTCTTCGGCGAGTCGCTGGGCCGGCTCCAGTGGTGCGGCATCGCCCTGGTGATCGCCGGCGTGGTCCTGCTCAACCTGCGCTCCACCCACTGACCTGCACAAACCCGGTTGACCGCCGTGCCGTCGGTCCGCGAGCATCCCCCTCATGTCCCTGGAAGCCACCCTCGCCCGGGCCGAGGCCGATCTCGCGGCGGGCCGCGTCCCGATGGCCCGGCAGCGGCTGCGCAGCCTGGTCGAACACCACCCCACCGACCTGACGGTGCGTCACCGCCTGGCCGCCGTGTACCGCCTGTACGGCGAGCCGGCCGAGGCCGGGCGCTGGAACTACCTGGACGAGTCGGCCGACCCGGCGGAGACCGCGGCGTTCGAGGCCCGGTACCCGAGTCCGCTGCGCCGGATGATCGCCCTGCGCTGGCTCGCCCCCGAGGACCACGCCCCGACCGAGACCGCCCGGGCCCGGCTGGCCGCCCTCCGCGGGACGGCCGTGGGCGGCGACGGCGGCCCCGTCACCTGGACCGACCTGTTCGTCGCACCGGAGGACCGGCTCCCCGGGCCCGAGCCCCGCGATTTCCTGCTGCCCACCTGCCTGGCCGTCGCGGTCGTCCTGCTCGTCCTGGCCGCGATCGGCGCGGTCGCCGTCGTCCGCCGGTTCCTGTGACCGGGTCCCCCCGCCCCGAAGGGCCCCCGCGGTGAGCGTCGAATCCACCCTGGCCAAGGCCGCCGCCGACCTGCGCGAGGAGCGGGTCGACCTGGCCCGGGACCGCCTGCGCGGTCTGCTGTCGAGCCTCCCCACCGACCTGACGGTCCGCCGGGAACTCGCCCACGCCTACGCGGGGCCGCCGACCCGGAGCGAGGCCGGGCGCTGGAACTACCTCGACGAGTCGCTGACCACGGAGCAACTCGTCGCCTTCGAACGCCAGTTCCGCGACCCGGGCCTCCGCCTCGCCGCCCTGCGCTGGCCCGACCCCGACCACAACCCGCCGTCGACCGAACTCGCCCGCCGCCGCCTCGCCGCCCTGCACCGCCGGGCCACCGGCGTCTGCCCCGACTGGCCGGACCACCCGGACGACGCGGCGACGCCGGACGCGCCGCTGCCGCCGCGCCCGCTGCCGCCCCCGCCGGTGCAGCAGGCGCCGCAGCCCCGGTTCGCACCGCGCCCGCCCGAGCTGCCGATGCATGTCGCCGCCTTCCGGCTGACCTTGCTCGTCGCCGGCGGCGTGGCCCTGATCGCCCTGGTCCTGCACCTGCTCGGCTGACGCCCGTTCCGCCCGGCGACGACGGTCCGAAGTCGGGTGATCCGCCGCCTACTTGAGCGATCCGCGCAGCTCGTCCACCCGGTTCGCGGAGGCGGTGAACGCGTCGCGGTCGAGGTCCCCGGAGTCCAGTGCCCCGGCCAGCGCCGCGGCGGCCTGGTCGCCCTGGGCGACGTCGCGGGCGGAGCAGAGGATCAGGTCGACGCCGGCCCGGGCGACGGCCAGGGCGCGCTGCGCGGTGGTGCCGACGGGGTCGAGGGCCTTGGCCTCCAGGGCGTCGGTGACGGTGACGCCCTGGTAGTCCAGGCGGCCGCGGAGTTCGTCGCGGACGACGGTGCCGGACAGGCCGGCGGGGGTGCCGGGGTCGAGGGCGGGGTAGATCGCCCAGGAGAGCATCACCAGTTTGACGCCGGCGGCGACCGCGTCCTGGTAGGGCCGTTCGTCGACGCTGCGCAGCTGGTTGAGCGGGACGGTCAGGGTGACGGGCTCCTCGTCGGTGTTGGCCCCGGCGGGGGCGCTGCCGAGGCCCGGGAAGTGCTTGGCGGTGGCGGCGACGCCCGCGCCCTGCTGGGCCTTGATGAAGGCGGAGCCGAGCCGGCCGACGACCGCGGGGTCGGTGCTGTACGAGCGCCGGGCGCTGTCGGCGAAGTCGCCGGCGGTGCGGTAGACGTCGAGCACGGGCGCCAGGTTGAGGTTGAGTCCGAAGCCGGCCAGGGCGGCGGCGGCCTGGTTGCCGGTGGCGGTCGCGGCGGCGGTCGGATCGGCGGCGCGACCGACGTCCTTCGCGGACTGGGCGGGCCCGCCGGGCACCCGGCGGACCAGGCCGCCCTCCTGATCGGTCATCAGCAGCAGCGGCCGGGGGTTCGGGCTCTGCTGTTCGGCCTGCCGCAGCTGGTTGACGGCGGTGCGCAGGGCGGCCGGGTCGCTGCCGACGTTCTCGGCGAAGAAGATCACTCCGGCCACCCGGCCTTCGCGGATGCGTTGCAGCAGCGCGGCGGGCGGGGTGGTGCCGGGGTAGGAGTAGACGATCCGCTGCCCGGCGAGTTCGGCGGAGCTCGCGTCGGTGGTGGCGGCGGACGTCGGCTCGGCGCTCGGCGTGGGGCTCGGCGCCGAGCCGGCCGGCTGGGGGCTCCCGGTCGGCTCGGCGCTGGTGGCCGAGGGGGTCGGCGACGGGTTGCCGCCGCCGTTGCCGGGCGATCCGCAGGCGGTGAGCAGCGCCAGGCCCAGGGTGAGCAGTCCGACCGACCTCAGTGAGAGCGACATACCGTCAGATAAGCACGCGAACAAGCCCGGAGCCAGTACCCGCGCGGCCCCGGGGCGTCGCCACCCCGGGGCCGCACGACAATATGACGCACCGTCAGCCGAGCAGCACCGCAGGCAGTTCGGCGATCGAGCCCAGCACGTGGGTGGCGCCGTCGGCGCGCAGCCGGGCCTCGTCGTGGGCGCCGGTGAGCACGCCCGCCACCACGGACGCGCCGGCCCGGGTGCCGGTGAGCATGTCGTAGCCGGTGTCGCCGGCCACCGCGATCTGCCGGACCGAGTCGGTGCGGGTGCGCAGCAGCGCGGCGAGCACCATGTCGGGGTAGGGGCGGCCGCGGCCCGCGTCGGCGGGGCACAGCGTCAGGTCGGCCACCGACTGCCAGCCGAGCGCCGCGAGGATGCGGTCCTGGGTGGTGCGGGAGAAGCCGGTGGTGAGGACCACCTTCCGGCCCTGGCCGCGCAGCTCGGCGATCGCCTCGGCGGCGCCGGGCAGCGCCTCGCAGCGGCCCTCGTCGACCAGGCTGTCGTAGCCCGCCTCGAAGGCCAGGTTGGCGGCCTGGGCGCGGTCCTCGTCGCCGAACAGGTGGCGGAAGACCGAGATCTTGGACTCGCCCATGGTGGCGCGGACGTGCTCCAGCATGGCGGCGTGCTCGGGGCTGCCGGGCTCGACGCCCTGGGAGCGGGCGGCGGCGGCGAAGGCGAGCTCCACCAGGCCGTCGTCGGCGACGGTGGTGCCGGCCATGTCGAGCACCACCAGGGACACATCGTGCGTGGTCATGTTCTGCCCTTGCAGTCGTACGGGAAGGGGGAGGCTCAGAGGCCGGCGAGGTTCGCGGTGGTCTCCGCGATCGCGGGCGAGCAGGTCATGCCGCGCCCGCCGGGGCCGGTGACCAGCCAGGTGCCCTCGGCGACCTGCTGGCGGTGCACCACCCGGGTGCTGTCCAGGCACTGGGCGTAGACGCCGGCCCAGCGGCGGCGGATCTTCGGCAGCGGCCGGCCGAGCAGCGCCTCGGCGACCTCGGCCACGTGCTCGTACGGGTCCTCGACCACGTCGAAGCCGAACGGCTGGTCGTACTCGTGGGTGTCGCCGATGGTGAGGCCGCCGTCCTTGCGCTGGACCATCAGCAGCTGCATCTTGTGCTCGGCGGCGACCGGCGGCTGCGGCTGGCCGGCCCGCAGCGCGTCCAGCTCGGGGCCGGCGAAGGCGGGGTAGTAGCGGAACGAGTCGCCGTCGGCGACGGAGGTGGTGAGGGTCTCGCCGAGCGGGTCGGTCTGCATCATCTGCAGGCGCACCCGGCGCACCGGCAGGTCGGGGGCGAGTTCGCGGACCAGGCCGCCGAGCCAGGCGCCGGTGCACAGGATCACCTGGTCGCCCTGGTGCAGCTGCCCGTGGTCGTCGCGGACGGCGGCGGCGCCGACCACCTCGCGGACCTCGCGTCCGGGCAGGAAGGTGTAGCGGCCGGTGGCCTCCAGTGCGGCGCGCAGCGCGGGCTGGGCGACCCGGGACTCGACGGCGCCGTCCCGGGTGCAGTGCAGGCCGCCGAGGAAGCTGCCGCGCAGCGCCGGGTTGACGGCGCGGACCTGGCCGGCGTCGAGCAGCCGGTAGCCGCGGGCCTCGGCGTCGGGCAGCTTCACGGCGGCTTCGGCGACGGCCAGTTCGGCCTCGGTGCGGGCCAGGGTGAGCGAGCCGTTGGGGCGGAACCACAGGCCGGGGACGCGGGCGCCGATCTGCTCCCACAGTTCGCGGGCGCGCAGCGCGACCTCGAGTTCCTCACCGGCGGCGCGTCCGCTGACCCAGACCAGTCCGAAGTTGCGGACGGACGCGCCGCGCGCCTCGGCCTCGCGCTCCAGGTGGACGACCTCGTGGCCGCGCTCGACGGCCTGCCAGGCGTGCATGGTGCCCAGCACGCCTGCTCCTACGACGATTACCTTCATGCGGACAGGCTGGGGCGTCGAGGTGGCCGCAGGTCGTCCGGCTCTCGTCGGGCAGGTGAACCGCCCGCAAGAGTTGTCCATACAACCTGCGGCGGGTCAGGCGGCTCCGGCGCCGAGCACGGATCCGAGCGGGCCGGTGCGCAGCCGGTCGACCAGCGGTGCGGCCCGTCCGGCGAGCGCCGCCAGCACGACGGCCACCAGGACGCCGACCACGGCGCCGACCGCCACGTCGTGCGGGTAGTGGACGCCGACCCAGACCCGGGAGGCGCCCATCAGCACGGCGGCGAGCAGGCCGATCCAGCCGAGCCGCCGGTCGGCGAACCAGAGCGCGGTCGCGGCGGCGAACGCGATCACCGTGTGGTTGCTGGGGAACGACCAGTCGCCGGCGCCGGGGCAGGTCTCCAGGGTGAAGCTGCCGGAGATCTGCTGGCAGGGCCGGTTCTCCTCGACCAGGCCCTTGAGCACCGAGTTGGCCAGGTACGCGCCGACCACGATCAGCGGCGAGGCCAGCACCCGGGCCATCACGGCCGAGTCCGCGCCGCGGGCCCGCCACCAGCCCCACACCATCAGCAGCGCGAAGACGCCGAGGCCGAGCGCCGACCAGACCTTGACCAGCTCGTCGAACCAGTGCGGCGCGACCTCGGCCCACCCGGTGACCCGGGTGTAGAGGCCGCCGTCGATGCCGCTGCCGTCGTAGGCGAGCAGGCGGGCGGAGGGATGAACGTTCGGAGTCACAGGGACAACATGTACCAGAACGGACGAGGCGGACGGCTCGTTCGCGGCTGCGAGCAGGAGTGACTGGGGCAAGGCTGGCGGACCTCCCGTTACCTTTGGGGGTGGCCGAACGCGGGCCGCCCCTGCGTCTACAGTGGTGTAGACGTCGATCGACAGGACTGTAGACGAATCCCGGAGGTTCGCGCGACATGACGGATTCACCCGCCCGTCGCCCGGCGGGAGAGCTCGAGGCCCAGGTGCTCGCCGCTCTCTGGGCCGCCGGCACGCCGCTCACCCCCCAGCAGGTGCAGGACGCCGTCGACGCCGACCTGGCCCGCACCACGGTCGCCACCATCCTGGCCAGGCTGCACGAGAAGGGCACCGTCGCCCGCAGCAAGGCCGGCCGCTCCTTCGCCTACACCCCCACCGTCCAGGACGCCGACGGGCTCGCCGCCCGCCGGATGCGCACCGAGCTCGACCGCGGCCGCGACCGCTCCACGGTGCTCGCCCGGTTCGTCTCCGACCTCTCCGGCGAGGACGAACGGCTGCTGCGCGAACTCCTCGGGGACCAGCCGTGACGCTGGCCGTCTGGATCCCGCTGCTGCTGCCGCTGCTCGCCGCGCCACTGGCCCGCCGGGTCGCCGAACAGCTCGCCCCGCGCACCGCCGCGCTCACCCTGGCCGCCACCGCCGCCGCCCTCGGCACCGCCGCCCTGGCCTCGCTCGGCCTGCTCGCCGTCACCGGCCTGCTGCACCTGCCGTACGCCGCCGCGCTGGCCCACTTCTCCCCCGCCCGCCGCCTGCCCGACGCCCTGTCCGGGACGCAGTGGGCGCCCGCCGCGGCCGCCGCCGCGCTCGCCCTGCTGGTGATCGGCGCCCTCGCCGCCCGCACCGCCCACCACCAGCTGGCCGACCTGCGCCGGGCCCGCCACGCCACCGGCGACGCCCCCGCCCGGCTGCGCGACCGGCTGCGCCGCCCCGGGCCGGCCCCCGCCGCGCTCACCGTGCTCGACGACCACCGCGCCGACGCCTACGCCCTGCCCGGCCGCCCGCCGCGGATCGTCGCCACCACCGGCATGCTGGCCGCGCTCAGCGCCCCCGAGCGGGCCGCGCTGCTCGCCCACGAACGCGCCCACCTGGCCGGCCGCCACCACCTGCTGCTGGCCGCCGCCGAGTACGCCGCCGCCTGCCACCCGGCGCTGCGGCCGCTGCGCGGCGCGCTCGGCTACCACCTGGAGCGGTGGGCCGACGAGTGCGCCGCCGCCGAGGTCGGCGACCGCGCCCTCACCGCCCGCGCGATCGGCCGGGCCGCCCTCGCCTCCGCCGGCGCCCCGCCCGCCCCGCGCCCCCGGCTCGCGCCCGCCGCGGCCGGCGGCCCGGTGCCGCGCCGGGTCCGCGCCCTGCTCGCCCCCGCCCCGCCGCGCCACCGCCGCGCGGTCCGCACCCTGGCCGCGCTCGCCCTGGCCGGCTGCCTCGCCGCCACCGCCGTCACCACCGCCGAGGCCGGCCACGACCTCCACCGCGCCGTCGAAACCGCCCAGGGCGAACACCCCGCCCAGCACCGCTGAGCCCGCGCAGAACCGACCAGTGTGCACCGGCCGCGGCCCGGCGGACGACATCCTTTCCCCGGCTCGGCGTGTCCACGTCGACCGGCATACGCTGACAGCCGACGTCGAGACCGGGGGTACCCATGCAGCACGGCACCGGAGGCCCCCGGTCGGCGCCCCGCACGCACGCCCCGGCCCGGGCCTACGACCGGATCATGGCCGGCGACCGGCCCGCCCCCGACGACCACGCCGTCCGACCCGAGATCGAGGACTCCTGGGCCCGGCTGCGCCGCCTCGGACTGGACCCGGAACGCCCCCGCGAGACCCACCGGGTGACGCCCGCCGAACTGGAGGAGCTGCGCCGCGCCACCGGCCTGGCCCCGGTGCTGCCGCTGCTGCGCTCCACCCTGTTCCCGCCCGGCGACTCCACGCCGCTGGTGCTGGCCGTCGCCGACCCGAAGGCCCGCATCCTGTGGATGGACGGCGAACGGCGGATGCGCCGCGCGGTGGACGCGATCGGGTTCGAACAGGGCGCGCTGTGGGCCGAGGACGAGGTCGGCACCAACGCCATCGGCCTGGCCGCCCGCACCGCCCGGCCCGCCCAGGTGCACTCCGCCGAGCACTACCTGCGCAGCCACCACACCTGGTCCTGCTTCGGCGCGCCGATCCGCGACCCGCGCACCGGCCGCCCGGCCGGCGTGGTCGACCTGAGCGGACCCGCCGTCGGCGACCACCACTACCTGCGGCAGCTCGCCCTGACCGCCGCCCGCCTCGCCGAGACCGAACTGCGCGCCGCCCACCTGGAGTCGCTGCACCACCTGCGCACCGTCGCGGTGCCGCTGCTGGCCCGCTTCGGCGGCCCCGCGCTGGTGGTGGACCCGGCCGGCTGGACGGCCGCCGCCGTCGGCGTCCCCGCCCCGCCCCGGCTGACGCTGCCCGCGGAGAGCTGGGAGGGCGGCGGCGTGCACTGGGTGCCGACGCTCGGCGAGTGCGTGGTGGAGCCGCTGGCCGACGGCTGGCTGATCCGCCCGTCCGCGCCGCAGCCCGCCGACCCCGACGAGCCCGGCGGCTCCGGCCTGGTCGAGCTGGACCTGCGCCGCACCGACCGCCCCGAGCTGCGGGTCAGCGGCAGCGCGGGCTGCTGGTCGCACACCCCGAGCCCCCGGCACACCGAGCTGCTCCTGCTGCTGGCCCTGCACCGGGACGGCCTGAGCGCCGCCGAACTCGCCGAGGCGCTGTTCGCCGACCCCGGCCGCACCGTCACTGTTCGCGCCGAACTCTCCCGGCTGAGACGGCACTTGGGCCCGCTCCTGGAGGCCCGGCCGTACCGGCTTGCGGCCTGCGCCCGGGCGACCGTGCACGGCCCGGACGACCCGTACGACCTCCTGCCGGGCTCGGCCGCCCCCGCGGTCCGGGCCCTGCGCGCCGACCTGGCGCACGGCATGCTGCGACTGCCCACCGCGCCCGGGACTCAGCGGCCCTCGGCCAGCAGCCTCGCCAACTCCTCGTCGCTGGGCAGCAGTTCGACCTCCTGGCCGTCGGGGACGAGCCGGTAGGTACGATCCAGCCAGGCCTTCACCTGCGGCCGGGACGCCTCCAGCAGCGCACTGCCGTACGGGGACTCCAGCGCCACGTGCAGGGTGAGGCCGTGGCACGGGCAGTGGGTGGGCCACAGCTTGACGTCGCCCTGGCCGCTGAGCGAGTCCAGGCCGTCGCGCAGCAGTTCGCGGGAGAACACCCAGTCCGCCTCGTCGGGACGGTCCGCGTGGAAGGTCAGCCGCACCTCGTACGGCGCCGCGGCGTCGTACCGGAACCGGGTGCGCACCTCGCCGACCTGCTCCTCGTCCAGCGCGATCCGCAGCACCAGCTCCTCCTCCACCGCACCGGGCACGACGGCTCCGGGCTGCTCGCCGCCCGTGGGGGTGGCGGCGAACGGCTGGTCGGACGGGGCGGACAGCGGATCGCGCGGCATGACGGTCTCTCCGAGGCGGGCTGGGTGTCCGCCCAGCCTGCTCCCGCACCCCGGCCCCTGCAACGGTTGCAGGGGGGTTGCACACGCTGTTCGGCGTGGCCGGTTCCGGCCGTCCGCCGCCCCCGGGGCCTGATTCGCACCCCGGTTCGGTACGGGATCTGGCGGTCCGTCAGACCGCTGGTAGTCTCGTCCCTCACGCGCCGTTCGTCCGGGCACCCCGACGACACCGGGTGCGGCGTCGCGTTCGGACCGGACGCCGGACGCGGACCATACCCAGGAAGGGGAGCCCGGTGGCGCTCCGCGAGCAGTCCCGGCCCGTCACCACGGGCCGGACCGGACGGCACGGCCGACCGCGGCCGTTCGGCGGGCGGCTGCGACTGCCCACCATCCGGTTCTCCGGCGCGGCGATGGCGATGTCCACGGTGGTCGGCATCAGCCTGGCCACCACCTGGCTGCTGAACGAGCAGCAGCAGATCGGCCGCCGCCCGAACGTGACCGTCGGCGGCCCGCCCGTGCCCAGCCCCGACGCCTCCGCGACCGCCGACGCCACCCCCGTCGACGAGCCGACCGCCACCCGGGCCGCCCCGCTGCCCCCGCTCGGCTCCGCGACCGCCGCGCCCCTCCCCGGCCCGACCCGCACCGGCGTCCGCCCGGCCTCGGTGACCCGCCCGGTGGCCGCGACGCCGCCCTCGCCGTCGTTCACCGGGCCGGCCGCGACGACCCCGGCCCCGTCCCCGTCCCCGTCCCCCTCCGCGAGCGACAGCCGCGCGCCACTGGCCCCGCCGTCGTCGCCCTCGCCGTCGCCCTCGCCGCGGCCCGAACCGGAGCCCACCGCGCCGCAGTCGCTCAGCGGCTCCGCCCGGGTCGACGCGCTGGGCCGCAACGGCACCCGGCACGTGGTGCAACTGCAGGTCGACGAGACCATGACGGCCCTCCAGGTCGAGTTCCGCCTGATCCGCCCCGTCGCCCTCCCCGGCACCGCCCCCGCCACCGACCTCCCGGGCGCGGTCGCCACCGTCGCCCTGGAGCGCGACACCCTCGTCTACCGCTTCACCACCCCCTCCGACCAGCCGCTCCCCCCGGGCACCTACACCTTCACCGTCACCGGCGCCATCCCCGCCCCCACCCCCACCGCCCCGGAGACCTGGACCGCCTCCGCCTTCGCCCTCCCCACCAGCCGCGCGGTCGCCGCCCGCGGCTCGTTCTGATCCAGGGGCTCGAAGAACGGCGACGCCCTGTTGCCGGCGGCCGGAGACAGCGGTTGGCCATGGCTGCGGCGGGCCTCAGGACAGGAACCCGAAACAACGGAACGCAAAGCGCCCTGTTGACCCTCCGCAGACACGACCCCGCCGTTCCCCGGCCCCTGGTTTCGCGCCCTCTCCCCTACTCGAATGCCGCGCGCACCGCGCGGGTGCGCCGCAGGTCGTCCGTGCAGTCGACCAGGTTGCGGTGCAGCGAGGGCGTCAACTCCTGGTCCGCGAGGGCCAGTTCCGCGGCGGCGAGCACCTCGGGCGTGGCGTGGGCGGCCGGGTACAGGGTCTCGCCGAGCAGGCGGGCGATGATGTCGCCGCGCCGGGCGGCCTCGCCGATCCGCTCGAAGTAGCGCAGCGCGTACCCGCCCATCTCCGTGTCGTCGCCGGAGGACCAGAACCCGCGGGCGGTGGCCTCCAGCAGGCGGTTGCCCATCGCGTCGGGCGTGAACAGGGCCTGCCAGGCCGCGGCCTTGGTGTCGGCCCCGGGGAGCGCCGCCCGGCACCTCGCGGCGCCGAACTCGGCTTCGGTGCCGGGCTCGCGGGCGAGCTCCGCGGCGATCTGCGGCTCGGAGAGTTCGCCGAGCGCGGCCAGCCGGGCCAGGCCCGCCCACCGCAGTTCGGGCCCGATCGCCAGCCCGGCGGGGACGTCGTCCCCGGCCAACCAGCCTCGCAGTTCGGCGAGTTGCTCCTCGCCGCCGGAGGACTCCACGGCAGCGCGCAGCGCGGCCAGCCGAATGCCGTCGCCGCCGTCACCGGCCAGCAGCGCCCGCGCGGTGCGGCTGATCGCGGCCAGGCCCTCGGTGCGGCGGGCGCCGGTCAGGTGGCGGCCGACCACGTGGACGTGGGCGAAGGTGAGCACCGCCTCGACGATGGCGTCGACGTTCTCGGCGGGCAGGTGGCGTTCCATCAGGTCGAGGTAGGCGGCCGGGTCGAGTTCGGCGTCCCGGACCAGGTCGCGGGCGTGCGCCCAGAGCACGGCGCGGGTGACGTCGTCCTCGACCGCGGACAGCGACTCGGCGACGAGCTGCCAGGAGTGCGCGTCCAGGCGGATCTTGGCCCAGGTGAGGTCGCCGTCGTTGGGGACGACCAGCTGGGCGCCGGCCTCGACCAGGGCGGGCACGGCGACCCGGCGGCCGGGGCCGAGTTCGACGGCGACCCGGCCGGCGGGGACGACCCGGCCGTCCTCGATCCGGTAGCCGCCGACCTCGATCAGGTGCGGGCGCTCGCCCTCGTTGACCACGGTGAGCGCGGTGAGGGCGCCGTCGGCGGCGCGTTCGGTCTCGGCGCGCAGCGTGTCGACGCCGCTGGTGCGCAGCCAGCTCTCGGCCCAGCCGTGCACGTCGCGGCCGCTGGCGGTGGCCAGTGCGGCCAGGAAGTCGGGCAGTTCGGCGTTGCCGTACAGGTGGTCGGCGAAGTAGGCGTTGAGGCCGGCGAAGAAGGCCTCGTCGCCGAGCCAGGCGACGAGCTGGCGCAGCGCGGAGGCGCCCTTGGCGTAGGAGATGCCGTCGAAGTTGACCATCGCCTCGGCGACCGAGCGGGTGCCGTTGCCGGCCACCGGGTGGGTGGAGGAGCGCTGGTCGGCGTCGTAGCCCCAGCCCTTGCGCTGCACGGAGAAGCCGGTCCAGGTGCCGGTGAAGCGGGTGGATTCGGCGGCGATCCGGTAGCCGAGCATCTCGGCGAACGACTCGTTCAGCCAGAGGTCGTCCCACCAGCGCATGGTGACCAGGTCGCCGAACCACATGTGGGCCATCTCGTGGCAGACCACCATGGCGCGGCGCTCGTGCTCGACGAAGGTGGCCGGGGAGCGGAACAGCATCTCGTCGCGGAAGACCACGCAGCCGGGGTTCTCCATCGCGCCCCAGTTGAACTCGGGGACGAACGCCTGGTGGTACTCGCCGAACGGGTAGCGCTCGTCGAAGAGTTCGTGCAGCCGGTCGAACGAGGCGGCCGTCACCTCGAACAACTCGGGGGCCTCGCGGTCGAGTTCGGCGGCCAGCGAGCGGCGGGCGTGCAGGCCGAGCGGGATGCCGTCGTGCTCGCCGTAGACGGAGTGCAGCGGGCCGGCGACCACGGTGAACAGGTAGGTGGAGATCGGCTTGGTGGCGGCGAACTCCCAGTGCCCGTCCTCGGACTTGACCGGCGCCCCGTTGGCGACCAGGGTCCAGTCGTCGGGGGCGGTGGCGGTGAGGGTGATCGGGGCCTTGAGGTCGGGCTGGTCGAAGCAGGCGAACACCTTGGTGGCCAGGTCGGGGCCGCAGGTGGCGTACAGGTAGACGGCGTCGTCGGCGGGGTCGATGTAGCGGTGCAGGCCTTCGCCGGTGCGCGAGTAGCGCATCTCGGTCTCGATCAGCAGCTCGTTGTCGGCGTGCAGTCCGGGCAGCGCGAGGCGGTTGCCGTCCAGGGCGGCCACGTCCAGCGGCTGCCCGTTCAGGACGGCCCGGTGCAGGGCGGCCGGTTCGAGGTCGACGAAGCTGTCGCTGCCGGGCTCGGCGCAGCCGAACCGGATCACGGAGGTGCTGCCGAACCGCTCGGGTCCGCGGGTCAGGTCGAGGTGGACGGTGTAGCCGCGGACCTCCAACAGGCGGGCACGGACAGTTGCTTCGGCTCGTTGCAGTGCTGGCATGACTGCATGCTCGCCGAGCCCGCCCGGGCCCGGCAAGCGCGTTCGACCCGGATTCGCTGGTGGCGTACCCGGGGTGTTCGAGCGCGACGGCTAGGGTGTGTCGCGGCGGCGAGTCGAGGAGGAGCACGTGACGTCTGTTCTGGTGCAGGGCGGCAATGCGCCGCTCGGTGCGGGCCGGGTCGTGGTGGAGGTCACCGCACCCAAGCAACTGGACGTTTCCGGGCTGCTGTTGACCCAGTCCGGCAAGGTCCGCTCGGACGCCGACTTCGTCTTCTTCAACGCCCCGAACGGCCCGGGCGTGACGCACCGTCCGGCCGCCGGCGCCACCGCCGACGCGATCGCCGTCGACACCGCCGCGGTGCCCGCCGACATCACCCGGATCGTGGTCACCGCCTCGCTGGACGACCGGCGGGCCACCTTCGCCGGCACCGAGCCCACCGCGACCGTCCGGGACGCCGACAGCGGCCGTGCGCTGTTCACCTTCACCCCGCCCCGGCTGGGCGTGGAGACCGCCCTGGTGGTGGTCGAGGTGTACCGGCGCGGCGCCGAGTGGAAGATCCGCGCCGTCGGCCAGGGCTACGCCAACGGCCTGGCCGGCATCGCCACCGACTTCGGCGTCACGGTCGAGGACGCGCCCCCGACCGCGGCGGCCGCCCCGCCGAGACCCACCGCGCCGCCCGCCGCCCCGCCGATGCCGTCCGGCTCGCCGGCCGTCGGCAAGATCACCCTCGACAAGGGCCGGGTCAGCCTGGTCAAGGGCGGCTCGGTCTCGCTGGAGAAGGCCGGAAAACCGTTCCTCTCCGCGGTCCGGATGGGCCTGGGCTGGGAGCCCGCCACGCACGGCCGCGGCATCGACCTGGACGCCTCGGTGATCGCCTTCGACGCCCGGCGCGAGAAGATCGACACCGCCTGGTTCATGAAGCTGTCCGTCTTCAACGGCGCGATCGCCCACTCCGGCGACAACCTCACCGGCAACGGCGCCGGCGACGACGAGTCCATCACCGTCCACCTCGACGGCCTGCCCGCGGAGGTCTGCGGCCTGGTCTTCGTCGTCAACTCCTTCTCCGGCCAGAAGTTCACCGACGTCAAGAACGCCTACTGCCGGCTCACCGACGCCGCCACCGGCGACGAACTGGTCCGCTTCGACCTCACCCACGCCGAACCCCGCACCGGCGTCGCCATGTGCAAGCTGGTCCGCCAGTTCTCCGGCGAGTGGGTGATGACCGCCCTCGGCGAGTACGTCGACGCCAAGACCGCCCGCTCCATGGTCAAGCCCGCCGCCGCGATGCTGTGAGCGGCCCCGCGCCGATGCCGGCCCGCGCCGCCGGGGTCGCCCTGGTCGATCCGTCCGCGATCGACCGGGCGGCCGCCGCCCCGGACGCCGCCGTGCGCCACCGGGTCGACACCGCCGCGGTCGCCTCCCGCGCCGACTTCTTCGACGCCGTGCGCGACGCGCTCCCGATGGCCCCCCGCTGCTCGGCCGGAACAGCTGGGACGCCCTCGACGACTCGCTGTGGGGCGGCCTGGACGAGGCCCCCGGCGACACCGCCCTGATCGTCCTGACCGACCTCACCCTCCTGCGCGACCGCGCCCCCGAGGCGTTCCGGGACGCCGTCGACGTCCTCACGAGGGTCGCCGACACCCTCGCCGACCCGGTCTTCACGATGGGCCGCCCGACCTTCCTGCGCTGCCTGATCGGCCTGCGCGGCACGGCCGGCTGACCGCCCCGCCGCACGCCGACGGGGCCCGCGGCGTCACGCCACGGGCCCCGTACGGGAGTTGAGCGACCGTCAGCCGCGGGTGGCCATCGCCCGCAGGAAGAAGGTCAGGTTGGCGGGGCGCTCCGCCAGGCGGCGCATGAAGTAGCCGTACCACTCCTGGCCGTAGGGCAGGTAGACGCGCATGGTGTTGCCGGCCTCGGCCAGGCGCAGCTGCTCCTCGGGGCGGATGCCGAACAGCATCTGGTACTCGAAGGAGGTGACGTCGCGGCGGTTCCACTCGGCCAGCTGGCCCGCGATCTTGATCATGTTGGGGTCGTGCGAGGCCACCATCGGGTAGCCCTGACCGGCCATCAGGACCTTCAGCGCGCGGACGTACGCCAGGTCGACGTCACGCTTGCCCTGGAAGGCGACCGACTCGGGCTCCTTGTAGGCGCCCTTGCAGATCCGGACCCGGGAGCCCTCGTGGGCGAGGTCGCGGCAGTCGGCCTCGGTGCGGCGCAGGTACGCCTGGAGGACGACGCCGAGCCACGGGAAGTCGGCGCGCAGCTCGCGGGCGATGGCCAGGGTGGAGTCGGTGGTGGTGTGGTCCTCCATGTCGAGGGTCACCGTGGTGCCGGCGTCGGCGGCGGCCTGGCAGATCCGGCGGGCGTTCTCCAGCGCGATCTTCTCGCCGTCCACCGGCAGGAACTGGCCCACCGCGGAGAGCTTGACGGAGACCTCGGCGTCGGCGGCGAGGCCGGTCTCCTTGAGGGCGGTCAGCAGGTGCTCGTACGCCAGGGCGGTGCCGGCGGCCTGGGCGGCGTCCTTGGTGTCCTCGCCGAGGTGGTCGAGGGTGACCTTGCGGCCGCTGTTGACCAGCGTCTCGGTCGCGGTCACGCCCTGGTCGAGGCGGTCGCCGGCGACGAAGCGCTCGACTATCGCGTGGGTGGGCGGGAACTTCTCGACCATGGTGCGCACCTGCGGGGAGCGCGAGGCGGCGAGGAGGGCGGAACGGAGCATCGGGGACTCCCGGATCAAGGATCAGCTGGTGGCGAGAGGTGCGGGGCGGCCGGGGGTGGCGGCCGCCCCGCGGGCAGCACAGAGGGGCGGCCGCCCGCCGCGCGCGCCGGGGAGGGCGGCGGCGGGCGACAGGGGCGGATCAGCCCATGTGCGGGTAGCGGTAGTCCGTCGGCGGGACGAACGTCTCCTTGATGGACCGGGTGGACGTCCAGCGCATCAGGTTCTGCTTGGCGCCGGCCTTGTCGTTGGTGCCCGAGGCCCGGCCGCCGCCGAAGGGCTGCTGGCCGACGACGGCGCCGGTCGGCTTGTCGTTGATGTAGAAGTTGCCCGCGGCGTTGCGCAGCACGTGCATGGCGTGCTCCACGGCCTCGCGGTCCTGGGCGATGATCGAGCCGGTCAGGCCGTAGGACGACACCGACTCCATCTGCGCGAGCATCTCGTCGTACTTCTCGTCCTGGTAGACGTGCACGGCGAGGATCGGGCCGAAGTACTCGTCCTTGAAGTACTCGGCGGACGGGTCCTCGCAGACCAGCACGGTCGGGCGGACGAAGTAGCCGACCGAGTCGTCGTACGTGCCGCCGGCCAGCACCTCGACCTTCGGGTCGGCCTGGGCACGGTCGATCGCGGCCTTGTTCTTGGCGAACGAGCGCTCGTCGATCACGGCGCCCATGAAGTTCGCCAGGTCGGTGACGTCGCCCATGGTGAGCCACTCGACCTCGTCGCGGAAGTCGTCCTTCAGCTCGGCCCAGATCGACGCCGGGACGTACGCCCGGGACAGCGCCGAACACTTCTGGCCCTGGAACTCGAAGGCGCCGCGGGTCATCGCGGTCTTCAGGATCGCCTTGTCGGCGGACGGGTGGGCGACCAGGAAGTCCTTGCCGCCGGTCTCGCCGACGATCCGCGGGTAGGTGCGGTAGCCGGAGATGTTGGTGCCGACCTCGCGCCACAGGTGCTGGAAGGTGGCGGTGGAACCGGTGAAGTGGATGCCGGCCAGCGCGGGGTGCTTCAGCGCGACCTCGGAGACGTCCAGGCCGTCGCCGGTCACCATGTTGATGACGCCCTTGGGCAGGCCGGCGGCCTCCAGCAGGCGCATCAGGTAGTGCGCGGCGAACTGCTGCGTCGGGGACGGCTTCCAGATCACCACGTTGCCCATCAGCGCGGGCGCGGTCGGCAGGTTGAGGGCGATCGCGGTGAAGTTGAACGGCGTGATCGCGTAGACGAAGCCCTCCAGCGGGCGGTGGTCCATGCGGTTCCACACGCCGTCCGAGGAGACCGGCTGCTCGGCCAGGATCTGCCGGGCGAAGTGCACGTTGAAGCGCAGGAAGTCGACCAGCTCGCAGGGGGTGTCGATCTCCGCCTGCTGGGCGGTCTTCGACTGGCCGAGCATGGTGGCGGCGGCCAGCGTCTCGCGCCACGGGCCGGCCAGCAGGTCGGCGGCGCGCAGGAAGATCGCGGCACGCGAGTCGAAGGAGAGCGCCTGCCACGCCGGGGCGGCGGCCAGCGCGGCGTCGACGGCCTCGCGGGCGTCGTCCTGGGTGGCGTTGCGCAGCGTGCCGAGCCGGGCCGCGTGGTTGTGCGGCTGCACCACGTGGATCTCGGAGCCGCCGCCGAGGCGCTGCTCGCCGTTGATCGTCATGGTGAGCTGGATCGGCCCCTGGCCGCCCAGCTCCTTCAGCTTCGCCTCCAGGCGGGCCCGCTCGGGGCTCCCGGGGGCGTAGCTGTGGACCGGCTCGTTCACCGGCGCGGGGACCTGGGTCACAGCATCCATGGCGCACGCTCTCCTTCTCGTCATGGGACGCCGACGGGGTTCACACGTCGGCCGTGTCACGAACGCTATTCCCCGTTCCCGCCGCCAACTGTTGGCCGCGCCGCCAAAGTCCCCCGCTCGCCGTTGTCCGCCCGGACGAACAGCGTCACGCCGCGGTCACGGCCGCCCGATCCTGTCCGACTCACTAAACTCGTGGCCGGGATGTTGTCCGTCCCGACGAAGACCCGACGAAGACCCGACGAAGACCCGACGAAGACCCGACAGATCCGACAGCGACTCCACGAGGAACCCGCACATGAACGGCCTGCCGCTGCGCCAGCTGCTGATGTCGCTCGGCGAACCGCTGGTCGAACTCCAGGCGGCGCCGGCCGGCCTGGACGTCCCGGTCCGCCACGTCGCCATCCTCGACCCGGAGGACCCGCCGACCGCCGCCCCGGGCGAACTCGTCCTCGCCATCGGCGCCCGCGGCCGCGCCGCCCTCCCCGCCCTGCGCGCCGCCGGCCGCGCCCGGGCCGCCGCCGTCGCCGTCAAACTCGACGGCCCCGGCCAGGCCGACGCGCTGCGCGAGGCCGCCACCGAAGCCGGCGTGGCCCTGCTGTCGGTACGCCGCGAGACCCGCTGGGAACACCTCGACTCGCTCGCCCGCACTCTGCTCTCCGGCCCGGACAGCGCCGAACCGGGCGAGGCCGACACCGGCGACCTGTTCTCGCTCGCCCAGACCGTGGCCGTCCTCACCGGCGGCATCGTCTCCATCGAGGACACCTCCAGCCGGGTCCTCGCCTACTCCCGCACCTCCGACTCCGACGAGGTCGACGACCTGCGCCGGCTCTCCATCCTGGGCCGCCAGGGCCCCGAGCCGTACCTCGCCAAGCTCCGCGAATGGGGCGTCTTCTCCCACCTGCGCGGCTCCGACGGCGCGATCGAGATCGCCGCCCACCCCGAGCTCGGCATCCGCCGCCGCCTCGCCATCGCGATCCGCTCCGGCGCCCAGCCGCTCGGCACCATCTGGGTCCAGGAAGGCGCCCGCCCGCTCACCGCCACCGCCGACCGCGCCCTGGTCGGCGCCGCCCGGGTCGCCGCCGGCCAACTGGTGCGCCGCCGCCGCGAGTTGTCGGCCGACGCCCGACTCACCCAGACCCTGCTCACCGGCCTGCTGGAAGGCTCCACCGGCCCCCAGTCGCTCGCCACCCACCTCGGCCTCGACCTGCGCCGCCCCGCCACCGTCCTCGCCTACGCCCCGGCCGCCACCACCGAACGCGACGCCGAACTCACCCGCGACGAAGTCACCGGCCTGATCTCCGTCCACACCGCCGCCCGCCACCGCGGCGCCCTGCTCGCCCCGGTCGACTCCCGCATCTACGTCCTGCTCCCCGAACTCCCGCCCGGCCTCCCGCAGTCCGCCCTCCGCGACTGGGCCCAGGAGACCGTCGACGCCGCCCGCACCCACCTCGGCATCCCGCTCCGCGCCGCCATCGGCCCCACCGTCCCCGGCCTCGCCGACGTCCCCGCCTCCCGCGCCCAGGCCGACCGCATCCTCGACGCGATGGGCCGCGGCGGCGTCGTCCCCGACGTCGCCGCCCTGCACGACGTCCAGGCCGAAGTCCTGGTCTCCGAAGTCCTCGCGCTCCTCCACGACCGCCCCGAACTCCGCGACCCCCGCCTCACCGCCCTCACCGCCTACGACACCCGCCACCAGACCCGCCTCGCCGAATCCGTCCTCGCCTACCTCGACGCCCTCGGCGAAGTCCGCACGGCGGCGGACGCCCTCCACATCCACCCCAACACCCTCAGATACCGCGTCCGGAGAGCGGAACAACTGACGGGCCTCGACCTGACACAGCCTCAACAGCGCCTACTGGCCATGCTCCAACTCCGCCTCTCCGACTCCTGACCGGCCACTCCCCCACCGAAACCCCGCCCCCCGCCGACCTCAAGGCCAACCCTGGCCGGCCGCAGGCCGAACCCTCTTTCCCCGCAGAAACCCCGCCCCGCCGGCCTCAAGCCAACCCCAGGGCCGGCCGCAGGCCGAAGCCTCTCTCCCCCACCGAAACCCCGCACCCCGCCGACCTCAAGCCAACCCCTGGCCGGCCGCAGGCCGAACTCTCCCTCTCACGCAGAAACCCCGCGCCCCGACAGGGGCGCGGGGAACTGCGCGAGCAACCACCCCGGAGCGCAAGATCCGCCCGAAGGAGAGCACCCCCGCCCCGGGCGGCCGCTACCTCCGAGCGCTGTGCTGCGTCCGCTCCACCCGCCACTGCTCCCACGCCGTCAGCCACGCGTCCTCCGTGCCGGACGGCAGCTCCGGCGTCCCTCCCGCCCACAGCCGCTCCCACGCCCGCTGCGCAGGCAGACTCGGCACCTCGCTGGCGAACACCGTGTACCGCACCACCTCCTCGACCGCGGCGGAGCCCTCCGCGGTGCCGGTCAGCCAGTCCACGTGGTGGGCGAGCCGGCCGAGGTGGTTGACCATCGAGGTGACGGCGGTGTCGGCCTCGGCCTCGGTCTCCGAGGCGAGCCACATCTGCTGGCGGACCACGGCCTCCCAGCGGGCCTTGCGGTCGTCGCCGCGCAGGTGCCGGGGCAGTCGGGCGGAGCGGCCGGCCCGCAGTTGGGCCTGTACCGCGGTGGCCCGGGCGATGCCGTGCTCGACCAGTTCGCGGTGGGCGCGCAGCCCGAGCTCGCCGGGGGTCGGCCGGGGTGCGGGCACGGGCTCGGCGGGCCGGCGGGCGGCCAGGGTCCGCAGGAGTGCGGTGCGGCCGATGATGTACTGCTCGAAGTCGGCGATCCGGCGCAGTTCGATCGCGCCGGGCGGCACGCCGCGCCCGGTGACGGTGACGGTCGCGCCGTCCATCCACAGCCGGCCGGCCCAGACGGTGCCGGCGCCGGGCCGCCGGTCCTCGTGGATCTGCAGGGCGCGCGGGTCGCCGTCGACGGTGATCCACTCGCGCAGGGCCCGTACGCCGCCGGGGGTGTCGCCCTCGTCGATGCCGAGGTGGTCGTACACCCGGTCGCGCTCGTCCTCGACCACGTCCTCCAGGTCGGGCAGCGGCTCGGCGAGCTCCGCATGGGGGCAGTAGGTGCGGATGGTGACGTACGGGCCGTCGGCGGAGGTCCAGTCGCCGGAACGGACTTCCACCCAGCCGAGTTCACCGTTGTCGATGCCGAATTCGGCGAGCACGTCCCGCCCGGGCAGGCCGCCCGCGCGGTGCTCCCAGCCGAACACCGGGAACCCGGCTTCGGCCATCACCCGCCGGCTGTACGCCTCCTGGTCCGCGTAGACCTCCTCGATCTCCCACGGCCCGCTCGCAGGCTGCCTCTTCATTACTCGCCGCACCCCCGGCACTCGCCACACCGTTCTGCCGCCGGGCGGGCCCGGCGCGTCCTGCCACCGGGCGGGCCCGGCGTCGCCCCACCATACGGCCAGCGGAACCTGTCGATCCATCAGCTGGGCGGCGGTCTTCCGACAGGAGGACGCGGCGGGAGCACGCCCCGGTTGCCGTCAGCCCCGGGCGCGCAGCGAACGGGCCTTGATCGCGGCCCGCCGCGCCTCCTTGGCGACCTTCCGGTCCAGGTGGAGCGCGCCGACGACCTCCAGCACCTCGACGGTCAGCGGGTGCGGCACCCGCCACACCTCGCCGAAGTAGCTGGCCGGGTTGTCGGTCACCGGCAGGTCGGCGACCAGCGCCTGGAGCCGGCCGCCCTCGCCCGCGGTGAGCAGCAGGACGGCGGCCACCGAGTCGACCACCCGCCACAGCGCGACGGGACGGTCCGCGGCCTCGACGTCCTCGCCGCGGGCGCGCAGCCACTCCCGGGCCAGGCCGCCGAGCTCGGGGGCGTCGACGACCTCCCGGACGGCGGGGACGGCGCTGTCGCCGAGTTCGTTCAGCGCGATCACGCAGTAGTAGCGGCGCACCGGCGACTGCACGTCGTGGCCCTGCCCGCCGGACAGCAGCTCGCGGGCGGCGGCGTCGGCGTCCTCCCGGGCGGCCAGCCAGGCCTTGAGCTCGGGCTCGGCGAGCTGGGCGCCGTTCTCGGCGAGGGCGCGCAGCAGGGCGGGGCCGTCGAGTTCGGCGAGGTCGCCGACCAGCGGGGCGTCGAAGCCGTCGGCGATCAGCCACTCGCGCACCGCGTACTGGCCGAGCGGGGTGAGCCGGACGGTGCCGAAGCGGGCGGCGTCCTCGTCGGTCAGCGGCCGGTCGGCCTCGGCGGCCTCGGCGTCGTCGTCCTCCTCCTCGAACAGTTCGGGGTCGATCGGGGTGTGCTCGACCAGGCCGAGTTCGGCGAGGTCGGCGAGCATCGGGTCGAGGACGACCATCAGGTCGGTGATCTCGCCGAGCATCTCCTCGTCGGGCTCCTCCCCCTCGGGGACGACCAGCAGCGCGGCCAGCACGCCGAGCGGCACGGTCTCGGCGCCGGGCTCGGCGAACGCGGTGGCCTCGTACAGCACGTGCAGTGCCTCGTCGAGGATCTCGGCGGCCTGCTCCCGGGCGTCCTCGACCTCGGCCAGGCCCTCGGGGTCGTCGCGCTCGCTGCCCTCGACCACGTCCGGGTCCACCGACTCGGCCTCGGCGGCGAGTTCGCGGACCAGTTCGGCGGCCTCGAACCAGAGGCCGAGCACGGCGGCCGGGTCGCCGGCCTCGACGGCCGGCAGGTCGGGGCCGGGGACGGCGATGTGGGCGCCGCCCTCGGTGGTGCCGGTCTCCACCGCGCCGAGGTCGCAGGCCAGTGCCCAGGCGCGCATCGCCTCGATCACGTCCTCCTCGGTCGGGTCCTCGATGCCGAGCATCCGGGCGGCCCGGACCCGGTCCTCCGGGCCGAGGTCGCCGTGCTCGTCGACGTCGCGGTGCGGGTCGACCCAGCGGGCCAGGGCGACCACCTGGGCGATCAGCGGGACGGCGAGCGCCGCGTCGGCGAGTTCGCGGTCCGTGGGCAGCGCGATCGTCGGGATCAGCACCGCGGTGTCGTCGGGGTCCTCGTCGCCGCTCTGCGAGCCGTACAGCTCCGCCAGGTCGTAGTCGGCGGGCAGCAGGCCCTCGGCGTCGGACGGCTGCTGCTCAGGGGTGTTCCGGCTTCGTCCGGCCATCGCGCGCGATCTCCCGCAGGTTCGTCGGAGGACGCCGCCCCCCGCTGGGCGAGCCGGCGGGTCTTCGGCGGCGCGGGCCGGAGTGTCGACCCGTCAACCCAGCGTATCGGCAGCCACCACCGGACACGTGACCTGCGCGGGCGTCCCCCCGAACGAGTGGGGTGGTGCGGCCGAACGAGTAGCCCGTACACGTATCCTTCGGAGGGCGTCGCGCACACCCCCGCGCGTGCGCCCCCGGAGCGACGAGGCTCCGACCCCCTTTCATGTGCACACCCGCACCGTCCGGGCCCTGCCGCCATGCCCCACCCCGGCCTGGTCGCGCCCGGCGGCGCCCGGCCACAGGAGATCCCTGCCATGGCGGACCTCTCCCCCGCCGGCCCCGGCCTGAGCACCGCTCAGTACGCCGGCCGCCGACTGTCGGAGGCCCTGCTTCCCCTGGAACTCGCCCCGCGGGCGCAGCTCCAGCTCTCCGCGATCAGCCGTTGGAACGCGCTGCGCGGCATCCGCGTCGGCCTGGTGGCCGCCGCCCTGCTGCTGATGCTGATCGGCGCCAACCTGGTCACCCCGCTCTATCCGACGCTCCAGCAGCGGCTCGGCCTGACCCCGCTCGACACCACCGTGCTGTTCACGGTGTACGTGTTCGCCCTGGTCCCGGTGCTGGCCGCGGTCGGCCACTGGTCGGACCACCTGGGGCGCCGCGCGCTGATCCTGCCCGCGGTGGCACTGTCCGCCGCCGGGGACGTGGTCTTCGCCACCGCCGGCTCGTTCTGGCAGCTGGCCGCCGGACGCGCCGTCCAGGGCGTCGCGGTCGGCCTGTCCACGGGCGCGGCCGGCGCCGCCCTCGGCGACCTGCTGCCCGACCGGCCCACCCTCGCCGCGAAGCTGACGCTGGCCTGCTCGGCGGGCGGCGTCGCACTCGGCCCGCTGGTCGGCGCGGCCATGGCTTCCGGCGCGAACCCGCTGCCGGGCCTGTTCCTCGGGCACGCGGGCGCGCTGCTCGCCCTCTGCATCCCCCTCGCCCTGGTGCACCCGCGGATGCCCGGCTCGGTCCGCCCGCCGGCCTCCCCGCCGCGCATCACCACCCCGGCGCACCTGCGCCCGCAGCGGCTGCGGCTGCCCCGCTCGGGCCGCCGCGAGTTCCTGCTCGCCTCCGGCGCGGGCTTCGTCTCGTACGCGGTCTTCGGCGTCTACCTGGCGCTCGCCCCGGCGTTCGCCGGCACCCTGCTGCACACCGACTCCCGGATGGCGGGCGCCGCCGTCGCGGCCCTCCTCCTCGGCTCATCGGCCGCGGCCCAGCTCCTCGTCCCGCCCACCTCCGACCGGGCCGTCGTCGCCGCCGGCCTGGCCGGCCTGGCCGGCGGCCTCGGCCTGCTCACGGCGGCCGCCGCCACCGACACCGCCGCGCTGCTGTTCGTCGGCAGTGTGATCGCGGGCGTCTCCCAGGGCATCGCCTTCCGCTCCCTGTTCACCACCACCGTCGCCGCCCTCGACCCGGCCCGCCGCGGCAGCGAACTCTCCGCCCTCTGGGTGATCGTCTACCTCGGCTCCTCCGCCCCGATCATCGCCGTCGGCGCCCTCACCCGCGCCTACGGCCTCCTCCCCGCCGTCACCACCTTCGCCCTGCTCGCCGCCACCGCCTCCCTGGCCCTGGCCGCCGCAGTCCTGCGCCGCCGCCACTGACCGCCCTCCGGGCACCGACACAACGACGGAACAGAAACCGGTGGACGCCTGCGCCGCAACGCGACCGACCACGCGCCGCAGGCATCCCCGGCCTCGCCCACCCACCACCGACAGCCCTCCCGCCCGGAGAACGACGGGACGGAAGCCGGGAAGCCACCGCCCCACAGCGCTTCGCAACCGACCACGCACCGCAGGCCCCGGCCTCGCCCACCCACCCGCCTCCGTCGGGCGAACCCCCCGCCGTAGGCATCCCCTCCCCGGCGCAGCCACCCGCCGCAGGCGACCCCACCCCCCACATACGTCACCCCCGCCGCCGCAAGCACCCCGGCGCAACCACCCGCCTCCGTCGGGCGAACCCCCCGCCGCAGGCGACCCCACCCCCAGCGCAACCGCCCGCCTCAGGCAACCCCACCCACACACACGTCACCCCCGCCGCCGCAGGCATCACCCTCCCCGGCGCAACCACCCGCCTCCGTCGGGCGAACCCCCCGCCGTAGGCATCCCCTCCCCGGCGCAGCCACCCGCCGCAGGCAACCCCACCCACACACACGTCACCCCCGCCGCCGCAGGCATCACCCTCCCCGGCGCAACCACCCGCCGCAGGCGGCTCCTCCCCCAGCGCAACCACCCGCCGCAGGCAACCCCACCCACACACACGTCACCCCCGCCGCCGCAGGCATCCCCCTCCCCGGCGCAACCGCCCGCCGCAGGCGGCTCCTCCCCCGTGTCCGTCTGCGCCGCTAGAGTGCGCGGTCGAACGATCGAGCGAGGGGGGGCGATGGCGGAGCACGGTTTCGGTGTGGCTCGGCGGCCGCTGGCCGCCGTTGCGGCGCTGGCGGCGGTGGCCGCGGTGCTGCTGCTGCCCGGGCGGGCGCAGGCGGCGCAGGCGCTGAAGGTGGCGACGTACAACGTGTGCGGGCAGTCGAGTTGCCAGTCCGGGCTGGCGCCGGCGGCCTGGGCGGACACGCTCTCGAAGGCGGTGACCGACTACGGCGCGGACGTGGTGGACCTCCAGGAGGTCTGTGCCGGGCAGGCGGATCTGTTGCAGGCCCGGCTGACGGGCTACTCGGTGCACTATCTGAAGGCCGTCTCGCTGACGTCCGGTCAGACCGGCTGCGTGAAGTGGGGCGGCGACGGCACCTCGTTCGGCGCGGCGATGCTGGTGCGGGCGAATTCGGGGGCGGTGTTCCAGGACCTGGTGCTGCAGCCCGTGCTGCCGAGCGCCGAGCCGCGGCCGCTGATCTGCGCCAACCTGAACGCCCCGGGCGGCACTCCCGTCCAGTCGTGCAACGCGCACCTGGACTCCGGTCTCGGTGGCCTGCGCGCGTCGGGCCTGCCCACCCTGGTGGACCGGATGCGCGGCTGGGGTCAGGGCCGCCCCGCGGTGCTGGCGGGCGACTTCAACGCCGACCCTGCCGACCCGAACCTGGGGATCCTCTATCTGGCGCAGGACGGCACGGGCACCATGTCGGAGGCCGAGGAGCGCGACCGTTCGGCGTTCTCCCCGGCCTGCAAGGGCCTGCGGCTGTGCCGTTCGGGGAAGCCGACCGCCGGTACCCGCAAGTTCGACTACCTGTTCTCCGACCCGTCGGGCTTCGGTCCGGCGCAGAGCCCGGAGACCGTGCAGGTGACCGGCCCGGACGGCAAGCCGCTGTCCGACCACCTGATGTACCGGGCCGTCCTGCCGCTCGTCCCGGACACGCTGGCCCCGGCCGCGCCGCTGGTGTTCAACGACCCGACGGTGATCGGCAGCGGCAACGACTGGGCGAACGCCGTGGACCGCGCCGCCGGTGACTTCACCGGCGACGGCGTCGACGACCTGGTGATGCGTTTCGCGAACGGGACCGTGCTGCTGTACCCGGGCAACGGCAAGGGCGCGTTCGGCGCACCCCGGCAGCTCGCCACCGGCTGGACCGGCCCGCTGGCGATGACCGTCGGCTACTTCCACGACGGCAGGAACGCCGACCTGCTGGTGCGCCTCGCCGACGGTACGGCCGCGGTCTACGAGGGCGACGGCGCGGGCGGCATCGGCCCCGCGCATCCGCTGACCGTCCCCGGCGGTCTGCAGAACGCGCAGGACCTGGCCGTCGGCCACGTCCTGGGCGCGGGCGAGAACGACCTGGTGGTCCGCTGGGCCGACCAGCACTTCAGTGCCCGCAAGGTGATCCGCGACGCGAACGGCCAGTACAGCGTGGACCAGGTGGCGTACTCGGTGCTGCCCGGCGGCAACGCCAAGCTGCCCGACACCGCGGACCTGGTCGTCGGCGACTTCACCGGCCACGGCCGCGCCGATCTGCTGGTGCGCCGCACCGACGGCACCCTGGTGCTGTACCCGGCGGCGGGCGACGACAGCTACCCGACCGGCACGCAGGTCACCGACGGCCGCGACTGGACGAAGTACCCGGGCCAGAGCTGGCTGGGCGCGGAGCGTCTGACGGCCGGCGACTTCAACGGCGACAAGCTCACCGACCTGGTGGTGACGTGGATGTACGACCACGCCACGGCCGGCCCGGTGGCGATCGGCCAGAGCGAGTTCCTGCCGTCCACCGGCACCGCCCCCGCGCTGTTCGGCGCCCCGCTGGTGCAGAAGTGGTCGGACGCCGGGTACTGGGCGACCGCTTCGGACGTGCTGGCCGCGAACTTCGACGGCGCGGGCACCGCCGACCTGCTGGCCCGCCGTCCGCGCTTCTTCAAGGTGAAGGCGGGCACCGGCACCGGCACCTTCGGCGGCGACCAGGCGATCGCCGGGTCCTGGGACTGGGCGACCGCGCTGACCGCCGCCGACTTCGACGGCGACGGCGCACCCGACCTGCTGGCCTGGAGCGCCACCGGTGCGCGGCTGTACCGGGGCACCCCGGGTGCGCTGGGCAGCTACCAGTCGTACACCCAGGTCGCACCGGCGGGCCTGGACTGGTCGCAGGTGGTGGAGACCACCGCCGGGCGCTTCGGCGACCCGTCCCGCGCCGACCTGGTGGTGCGTCTCGCCGACGGCCGCCTGTTCCGCTACCCGTTCGCCGGGACGGCCTTCGGCCCGGGCGTGCAGGTGGTGGCGGGCGGCAGCGCGGTCGCCTGGTCGGACGCCGCCTCGGTGACCGGCGGCGACTTCAACGGCGACGGCCGCGACGACCTGCTGGTCCGCTGGACGGCCGGCAGCGCCTTCCTGTACGCGGGCGACGGCGCGGGCGGTTTCGCCGGCTCCCGTCCGGTCCGCCCGGCGGGCGCCCTCAGCGACCTCGCCGACCTGACGCAGGCCCAGGTGTACACCGGCAAACCGGCCGTCAACCTGTACCGCTTCGCCGACGGCACGCTGCTCGCCGACCGCAACCGCGGCACCGACCTGACCGCTCCCGACCCGGCCGTGGTGACCGGCGCGCAGCTGCTGCTGCGGGCCACCGACGACCGCGGCCGGGTGGCGTCCTTCACCTACCGGCTGGACGACGGCCCGGCCGTCACCGCGGACGCCCTCCACAACACGCTGTCCGTCCAGGTCGGCGCGCTCGCCCCGGGCCCGCACACCCTGCGGGTGACGGCCACCGACCTGGCGGGGCTGTCCTCCGCCGAGACCGTCTGGCCCTTCACCCGCCCGTAGCGGCCGCCGTCCTGACGCCCCGTCGGCCCGCTCGCGGCCGGCGGGGCGTCGGATCTTCCGGCCCATGGCGCTCGCCGTCGGGCGGCGGGCCCACTGCTGGAGGGTCGCGCCGTCCGCCGGGTCTCCCGCTCGTGCCCGTCCGCCGTCGCGGTCCGGTCCGGCTCGCCGCCGCCCGTCCCGGAGGTCGTGGGTCCGGATTCCGGTCCGGTCCGGGAACGGGCATGCGTGAAGGGGCGGGATCCGTCGGATCCCGCCCCTTCAGGCACGTCTGGCGGTCGGTCAGACGTTGAAGCCGAGTGCGCGCAGCTGGTCGCGGCCCTCGTCGGTGATCTTGTCGGGGCCCCACGGCGGCATCCAGACCCAGTTGATGCGCAGGTCCTTGACCAGGCCGTCGGTGGCGGTGCGGGCCTGGTCCTCGATCACGTCGGTGAGGGGGCAGGCCGCGGAGGTGAGGGTCATGTCGACGGTGGCGGTGTCGTCCTCGTCGATGTGCAGGCCGTAGATCAGGCCCAGGTTGACGACGTCGATGCCCAGCTCGGGGTCGACGACGTCCATCAGGGCCTCCATGAGGTCCTCGGTGGAGACGGTGCCGGCGGTGGTGAACGCACCGGGACTGTCGACCGCCACGGCCTCGGCCGCGGAGGCCTCGGTGGCCTCGACGACCTCGGGGGTCTCGTTCTCGCTCATGTATCAAGTGTCCTAACGGAGCGTCAGTCGGTGGTGATCTCGGGGTGGCCGGCCAGCGCCTTGGCGGTGGCGTCCTTCCAGGCCATCCAGCCGAGCAGGGCGCACTTGACCCGGGCCGGGTACTTGGAGACCCCGGCGAAGGCGACGGCGTCCTCGAGGATCTCCTCGTCGCCCTCGGACTGGCCCTTGCTCTGCATCAGTTCCAGGAACGCCTCCTGGACCTGCTGGGCCTCGCCGACCGTCTTGCCGACCACCAGGTCGTTGAGCACGGAGGCGGAGGCCTGGCTGATCGAGCAGCCCTGCGACTCGTAGGAGACGTCCTGGACGACCGCGCCGTCGAGCTTCACCCGCAGGGTGATCTCGTCGCCGCAGGTCGGGTTGACGTGATGCACCTCGGCGTCGCCGTCCCGCAGCCCCTTGCCGTGGGGGTTGCGGTAGTGGTCCAGGATGATCTCCTGGTACATCGAGTCGAGCTTCATGCGACCACCTCAGCCGAAGAAGTTGCGGACGTGGTGGAGGCCGTCGATCAGCGCGTCCACCTCACCGGGCGTGGAGTACAGATAGAACGACGCCCTGGTGGTCGCCGGAATTCCGTACCGCAGGCAGACCGGCCGCGCGCAGTGGTGGCCGACCCGGACGGCGATGCCCTGTTCGTCGAGCACCTGCCCGACGTCGTGCGGGTGGATGTCGCCGAGCGTGAAGGAGATCGCCGCGCCGCGGTCGACGGCCGTGCGCGGGCCGATGATCCGCAGGTCGGGCACCTCGTTGAGGCGCTCGATCGCGTAGGCGGTGATCGCGTGCTCATGGGCGGCCACGCGCTCCATGCCGATCGCCGACAGGTAGTCGATGGCGGCGCCGAGGCCGACGGCCTGGGCGATCGGCGGGGTGCCGGCCTCGAACTTGTGCGGCGCGGGGGCGTAGGTGGACGAGCCCATGGTGACGGTCTCGATCATCTCGCCGCCGCCGAGGAACGGCGGGAGGTCCTCCAGCAGCTCCTGGCGGCCCCACAGCACGCCGATGCCGGTCGGGGCCAGCATCTTGTGGCCGGTGAAGGCGACGAAGTCGGCCTCCAGCGCCTGCACGTCGAGGACGGCGTGCGGGGCGGCCTGCGAGGCGTCGATGGCGACCAGCGCGCCGACCGACTGGGCCTTGCGGACGATGGTCTCCACCGGGTTGACCGTGCCCAGCAGGTTGGACACCAGCGTGACGGAGACGATCTTCGTCTTCTCGGTGATCAGCTCGTCGATGTTCGACAGGTCGAGCCGGCCCTCGTCGGTCAGCCCGAACCACTTCAGCTTCGCGCCGGTGCGCTGCGCCAGCAGCTGCCACGGCACGATGTTGGAGTGGTGCTCCATCTCGGTGATGACGATCTCCGAGTCGGCGTCCACCCGGTACGGCTCGTCGGCCCAACCCAGCATGTTGGCAACGAGGTTGAGCGACTCCGAGGCGTTCTTGGTGAAGATCACCTCGTTCCGGCTGGGCGCGTTGATGAACGCCGCGACCTTGTCCCGGGCGCCCTCGTACAGCGCGGTGGCCTCCTCGGCCAGCACGTGCACGCCGCGGTGGACGTTGGAGTTGTGCTGCTCGTAGTAGGCGTTCAGCGCTTCCAGCACCTGGCGCGGCTTCTGCGAGGTCGCCGCGTTGTCCAGGTACACCAGGGGCTTGCCGTCGTGCAGCACCCGCGACAGGACGGGGAAGTCCTTGCGGATCGCGTCGGTGTCCAGGAGTCCGGTCAGATGGGAGTGGGTCACTCGGAAGCGCCGCCCTTCACGTAGCTCTCGTAGCCCTCTTCCTCCAGCTTGTCGGCGAGCTCGGCACCGCCGGACTCGACGATCCGGCCGCCCGCGAAGACGTGCACGTAGTCGGGCTGGATGTAGCGCAGGATGCGGGTGTAGTGGGTGACCAGCAGGGTGCCGACCTCGCCGGTGGAGCGGACCCGGTTGATGCCCTCGGAGACGATCCGCAGCGCGTCGACGTCCAGGCCGGAGTCGGTCTCGTCGAGGATCGCGATCTTCGGCTTGAGCAGCTCCAGCTGGAGGATCTCGTGGCGCTTCTTCTCACCGCCGGAGAAGCCCTCGTTGACGTTGCGCTCGGCGAACGCCGGGTCCATCTGCAGGGCGGCCATCGCCTCCTTGACCTCCTTGACCCACAGCCGCAGCTTGGGGGCCTCGCCGCGGACGGCGGTGGCGGCGGTGCGCAGGAAGTTGGAGACCGAGACGCCGGGGACCTCGACCGGGTACTGCATGGCCAGGAACACGCCGGCCCGGGCGCGCTCGTCGACCGACATCTCCAGCACGTCCTCGCCGTCCAGCAGCACCTGGCCGCCGGTGACGGTGTACTTCGGGTGGCCGGCCAGCGAGTAGGCCAGGGTGGACTTGCCGGAGCCGTTCGGACCCATGATCGCGTGGGTCTCGCCCTGCTTGACCGTCAGGTCGACGCCCTTGAGGATCTGGCGCGGGCCGCCCTCGGCGTTGACGGAGACGTGCAGGTCGCGGATTTCAAGCGTTGCCATGGGGTACTCAGTTCTCCTGGTTGACGGAGACGAGCACATCGTCCCCTTCGATCTTTACGGGGTAGACGGCGACCGGCCTGGTCGCGGGCAGCCCGGACGGCTTTCCGGTGCGCAGGTCGAAGCTGGAGCCGTGCAGCCAGCACTCGATCATGCAGTCCTCGACCTCGCCCTCGGAGAGCGAGACGTTGGCGTGCGAGCAGATGTCGTTGATCGCGAACACGCCCTCGTCGGTGCGGACGACCGCCACCGGGACGCCGTTCAGCTCGACCTTCTTCGGCACGTCCTCCTGCAGCACGCTCAGCGCGCAGGCACGCACGTAGCCGGCGCTCATGCGACCGTCTCTTCCAGCTCGGCCTCGATCTTCTCCATCAGGCGGTCCTGGATCTCGGCGACGCCGATCTGCTGGACCAGCTCCGCGAAGAAGCCGCGCACCACCAGGCGGCGGGCCTCGTCGGCCGGGATGCCGCGGGACTGCAGGTAGAACAGCTGCTCGTCGTCGAAGCGGCCGGTCGCCGAGGCGTGGCCGGCGCCGACGATCTCGCCGGTCTCGATCTCCAGGTTGGGGACCGAGTCGACCCGGGCGCCGTCGGTGAGCACCAGGTTGCGGTTGAGCTCGTAGGTGTCGGTGCCGACCGCGGCCGCGCGGATCAGCACGTCGCCGATCCACACCGCGTGCGCGTCCTCGCCCTGCAGCGCGCCCTTGTAGGCGACGTTGGAGCGGCAGTGCGGGGTGTCGTGGTCGATGATCAGGCGGTGCTCCAGGTGCTGGCCGGCGTCGGCGAAGTACAGGCCGAACAGCTCGGCCTCGCCGCCGGGGCCCGCGTAGGAGACCCGCGGGTGCAGGCGCACCACGTCGCCGCCGAAGGTGACCACCACGGACTTGAAGGTGGCGTCCCGGCCGACCAGCGCGTTGTGCTGGGCGGCGTGCACCGCGTCCCGCTCCCAGTCCTGGACGGAGACGAAGGTCAGCTTGGCGCCGTCGCCGACCAGCAGGTCGACGTTGGCGGCGCGGGTGCCGGTGCCGGAGTGGTTCAGCACCACGACGGCCTCGGCGAACGGCTTGACCTCGATCACCACGTGGGCGAAGCGGACGCCGCCCTCGCCGTGCACGTCGATCCGGACCGGCTCGGTCAGCACCGTCTCCTTGGGGACGGTCACCACCAGGGCCTGCTCGAAGGCGCTGAACGCCTGCGCGGCGACCCGGTCCACCGGGGTGCCGGCCTTACCGACGCGGGCGTCGTCGCGGCCGACCAGCTCGGAGGTGACACCCTCCGGCAGGCCCAGCTCGATCTTGTCCTCGCCGCGGACGGCGTCCACGGCGGTGCCGTCGTGCAGACCGGCGAGGCGGTGCATCGGGGTGAACCGCCAGTCCTCCTCGCGGCCGGTCGGCACCGGGAAGTCGTTGACGTCGAAGGACGGCTTGACCGCGACCCGGGCGTCGATCGGCTGCCGGACGCTCTCGCGGCCGGTGCCCGGGCCGGCGAGCTGCGCGCCGGCGCCGGCGGTGCCCACCTCGATCGAACCGGCGGTGGTGGAGCCGGGGGTGTTCTGCTCAGCCATGGCTGTTCGTGTTGCTCTCTTTCGGAAACGGTCGACGGACGACGGGGGCTGACGGCACGTCAGCCGACCGCGCCCTCCATCTGCAGCTCGATCAGCCGGTTCAGCTCCAGCGCGTACTCCATCGGCAGCTCGCGCGCGATCGGCTCGACGAAGCCGCGGACGATCATCGCCATCGCCTCGGTCTCGCTCAGGCCGCGGCTCATCAGGTAGAAGAGCTGGTCCTCGGAGACCTTGGAGACGGTCGCCTCGTGGCCCATCGACACGTCGTCCTCGCGGACGTCCACGTACGGGTAGGTGTCCGAGCGGGAGACGGTGTCGACCAGCAGCGCGTCGCACAGCACGTTCGACTTGGCGCCGTGCGAGCCCTCGCCGATCTCGATCAGACCGCGGTAGGAGGTCCGGCCGCCGCCGCGCGCCACCGACTTGGAGACGATGTGCGAGGAGGTGTTCGGCGCCATGTGGACCATCTTCGCGCCGGCGTCCTGGTGCTGGCCCTCGCCCGCGAAGGCGATCGACAGCGTCTCGCCCTTGGCGTGCTCGCCCATCAGGTAGACGGCCGGGTACTTCATGGTGACCTTGGAGCCGATGTTGCCGTCGACCCACTCCATGGTCGCGCCCTCGTACGCCACGGCGCGCTTGGTGACCAGGTTGTAGACGTTGTTCGACCAGTTCTGGATGGTCGTGTAGCGGCAGCGGCCGCCCTTCTTGACGATGATCTCGACCACCGCGGAGTGCAGCGAGTCCGAGGAGTAGATCGGCGCGGTGCAGCCCTCGACGTAGTGGACGTAGGCGTCCTCGTCGACGATGATCAGCGTCCGCTCGAACTGGCCCATGTTCTCGGTGTTGATCCGGAAGTAGGCCTGCAGCGGGATGTCGACGTGCACGCCCTTCGGCACGTAGATGAACGATCCGCCGGACCAGACCGCGGTGTTCAGCGAGGCGAACTTGTTGTCGCCGACCGGGATGACGGTGCCGAAGTACTCCTTGAAGAGCTCCGGGTGCTCCTTCAGCGCGGTGTCGGTGTCCAGGAAGATGACGCCCTGCTCCTCCAGGTCCTCGCGGATCTGGTGGTAGACGACCTCGGACTCGTACTGGGCGGCGACACCGGCGACCAGGCGCTGCTTCTCCGCCTCCGGGATGCCCAGCTTGTCGTAGGTGGCCTTGATGTCGGCGGGCAGGTCCTCCCAGGACTCCGCCTGCTTCTCGGTCGAGCGCACGAAGTACTTGATGTTGTCGAAGTCGATGCCCGACAGGTCGGAGCCCCAGGTCGGCATGGGCTTCTTGCCGAACAGCTTCAGACCCTTGAGGCGAAGGTTGAGCATCCACTCGGCCTCGTTCTTCTTCGCCGAGATGTCGCGGACGACCTCTTCGCTCAGGCCGCGCTTGGCGGCGGCACCGGCCGCGTCCGAGTCGGCCCAGCCGTACTCGTACGTGCCGAGACCTTCGAGCTCGGGGTGTGCGATGTCAGTCATGCGAGGTTCCTCCGCGCGGTGGAGCCGGTTTCGTTGGGGGACGTACCGGCAGGCGGCACGGCACCGGGCGTCCGGGAGGACGACGGTGCGGCACCGGATGCCGGCACATACGTGGTGCAGACCCCGTCGCCGTGGGCGATGGTGGCCAGCCGTTGCACATGGGTGCCCAGGAGCTGCGAGAAGACCTCGGTCTCCGCCTCGCAGAGCTGCGGGAACTGCTCGGCGATGTGCGCGACCGGGCAGTGGTGCTGGCAGAGCTGGGCGCCGGCCGGGGCGGCGGGCGCCGCGGCGGCGGACGGGACCCGCCGCACCGTGGCAGCGTACCCGTCGGCGCTCAGGGCCTGGGCGAGCGCCTCGGCGCGCTGCTGGGCGTCGGCCTGCTCGACCGCGCCCTGGTACTTCTCGCCCTGCTTGGCGAGCCGGGCCCGGGCGAAGGCGGCGACCGCCTGCTCGCCCGCCTCGCCGCCGCCGGCGGCCTCCGAGATCCAGCGCAGCGCATCCGCGGCGAGCTGGTCGTAGGCCTGGTAGAAGGCGTCCCGCCCGCCGTCGGTCAGGGCGAACACCTTCGCCGGACGGCCCCGGCCGCGGCTGCCGTAGACCCGCTGCTCGCGGGACTCGACCAGCCCGGCGGCGGTCAGGCCGTCCAAGTGGCGGCGCACCGCGGCGGTGGTCAGGCCCAGGCGGCCGGCCAGGTCGGCCGCCGAGGACGGCCCGTGGTCGAGAATCGACCGGGCGACCCGGTCCCGGGTGGCCCGGTGCCCGTCCAGCAGGAGGGCTTCGGCCGCAGTCGCGGGCACGGCACAGTCGGGAGCCTCGGGCTCCCGCTGAGCATCATGCTCGCGATTGTTTTTCACAACACGATTGTTGCTTAATTCGTCGGCGGGAAACAAGCCGTGACCCCGGTCTCACCGGTGGCCTCCGTCACGGAAGGCATGCCTTACCTGAAAACGGGCGTGAGCTGCTCCTACACTCGCCGGTATGCATGCAGACCCCGCCGTCGAGGTGACCGGACTGGTCAAGCGGTACGGCGACAAGACCGCCGTGGACGGCCTGGACCTGGCCATCGCGCGCGGCACCGTCACCGCGGTGCTCGGCCCCAACGGCGCGGGCAAGACCACCACCGTCGAGACCTGCGAGGGCTACCGCCGCCCCGACGCCGGCACCGTCCGCGTCCTCGGGCTGGACCCGGTCGCGCAGGCCGGGCAGCTCAAGCCCCGGATCGGCGTGATGCTCCAGTCCGGCGGCGTGTACGCCGGGGCGCGCGCCCTCGAAATGCTGAACCACACCGCGAAGCTGTACGCGAACCCGCTGCCCGTCGGCCCGCTCGCCGAGCGCCTCGGCCTGGACTCCTGCGGCCGCACCGCCTACCGCCGGCTCTCCGGCGGCCAGCAGCAGCGCCTGGCCCTCGCCATGGCCGTGGTCGGCCGCCCCGAGCTGGTCTTCCTGGACGAGCCCACCGCCGGCCTCGACCCGCAGGCCCGCCGCGCCACCTGGGACCTGGTCGCCGAACTGCGCGCCGCCGGCGTCACCGTCGTCCTCACCACGCACCAGATGGACGAGGCCGAGCAGCTCGCCGACGACGTCGCGATCGTCGACCGGGGCCGGGTCATCGCCCAGGGCTCCCCCGACGCGCTGCGCGGCTCCGACGCCCAGCTGCGCTTCGACGGCCCCGCCGGCCTGGACCTCGCCGGCCTGCGCAAGGTCCTCCCGGACACCGCCCTGGTCGCCGAGCCCTCCCGCGGCTCGTACCGCGTCGAGGCCGCCCTGGACGCCGCCCTGCTGGCCGCCGTCACCGGCTGGTGCGCCGAGGCCGGGGTGATGCCCGACAAGCTCGCGGTGCAGCGCCGCAGCCTCGAAGACGTCTTCCTCGACCTGACCGGACGGGACCTGCGATGACCGCCACCGACCTCACCCCCCGCCCGGGCGCCGCGGCGGTCGGCCGGATGCTGCTCGCGCAGACCGCCCTGGAGACCAGGATGCTGCTGCGCAACGGCGAACAGCTGCTGCTCACCGTGGTCATCCCCACCGTGCTGCTGGTGCTGTTCTCAGCCGTCGACGTGGTCGCCGTGGACGGCCCCGGCAAGCGCGTCGACTTCCTCGCCCCCGGCCTGCTGGCGCTCGCCGTGATGTCCACCGCCTTCACCGGCCAGGCCATCGCCACCGGCTTCGAGCGCCGCTACGGCGTCCTCAAGCGGCTCGGCGCGACGCCGCTGCCGCGCTGGGCGCTGCTCAGTGCGAAGACCGGCTGCGTGCTGGTCACCGAGCTGCTCCAGGTGCTGTTGCTCTCCGGCATCGCCCTGGCGCTCGGCTGGTCGCCGCACGGCAACCCGCTGGCCGTGCTGCTGCTGCTGGTGCTCGGCACCGCCGCGTTCTCCGGCCTCGGCCTGCTGATGGCGGGCACGCTGCGCGCGGAGGCCACTCTGGCGGGCGCCAACCTGGTCTTCGTCCTGCTGCTGCTGGCCGGCGGCGTGGTGGTCCCGCTCGCCAAGTTCCCGGACGCGGTGCGCCCGGTGCTGGAGCTGCTGCCGATCTCGGCGCTCTCCGACGGCCTGCGTTCGGTCCTCCAGCTGGGCCACGGCATGCCCTGGTCCGACCTCGGCATCCTGGCCGTCTGGTCGGTCCTCGGCCTGGCTGCCGCGGCCCGCTTCTTCCGCTGGGAGTAGGCCCCCGGCCCCGGCCCTCCGCCGGGGGCCGGGGCCGGGGGCCCGCTCGGGGGTCAGGAGGAGGCTGCGGCCTTCTTGCGGCGCGCCTTGTAGACGAGGGCGCCGCCCGCGCCGAGCACCGCGGCGCCGCCGATGGTCAGCGGCACCAGGCCCTCGGCGCCGGTGAACGCCAGCCCGCCGCCGTGGCCGCCGCCGCCCGGGCCGCCGTGGCTCGCCGACGGGGAGGGCGTGGCCCCGGCCGGGGCGCTCTCCGACGGTCCGGCCGAGTCGCTCGGGCCGGGTGACTCGGTGCCGCCCGGGGTCGAGGCGCTGCTCGACGGCGACGGGCTCTCCGACCCGCCGGTGCCGGTGGACGGGGACGCCGACGGGGACGGCGTCCCGGACGGCGAGGTCGGCGGCACGGTGGTGCCGGGGAGGCAGCCGGAGAACGGGTAGTGGTGGGTCTCGGCGCCGCCGCTGCCGGTGAGCGACTTCGCCCACACCGAGCCGTTCACCGGACCGCCCCTGCCGAGGTCGAACGCGGCGTTGGGGGCCAGGATGCTGCCCGGCCAGGCGTTTCCGCTGTGCTTGACGATCTTCGTGGCGGCAGGGAAGTTCCACAGCAGCTTGGCGCGCTCGGCGCCGCCGTCCGCGGACTGCAGCTTGTCGTCCAGCACGTAGGTCTTCTTGGCGTTGTCCCAGATCCAGAAGGAGCTGGTGGGCGCCTTGGTCTGGTCGTAGGAGCCGCCGGTGACGGTGATCACGGTGGAGGAGCCGGCCGGGACCTTCAGGTAGATCTCGTTCGCCTTCTGCAGGGTGTCCGCCGACACCGTGAAGACGTTGGCCTTGGCGTCGGCGCCGGTGAAGGTCAGCTTCCGGCCGTCGGCGACCGGGGCCGCGCCCGCGGTCTTCGCCAGCTCGGCGGAGAGCGCGCGCAGCTTGGCGAACTCGGCGGCGAAGTCGATCGGCGAGGCGCCCTTGGCCACGCCTTCCAGCTGGCCGCCGCCGACCACCTGGCCGGCCACCACGCCCTTGCCCTTCATCACCTGGACGTGGGCGCCCTTCTGGATCAGGTTGCCGCCGATCACCAGCGCGTGGCCGCCGGGCAGCGCGGCCACCTCGGCGGCGGTGAGCTCGTTGCCGACGGTGAAGCCGCCGCGGCTGAAGTCGGCGTTGCCGCCGATCGCGACCGCGCCTTCGGCGTCGGGGCTGTGGGTGTCGTCGCCCTCGATGAACTCGCCGTACTTCCCGGCGACGCCGAGGCTGAGGCAGGTGCCCTCGCCGGGGGCGGCGGTCGCGGGGGTGGGAACGACCAGGGCCGCGAGGGCGAGGGAGCCGCCGAGGGCCACGGCGGCAGCGGATATGGACTTGCGCATGTGCAGGACTCCGCGGGTGGATGCGGACAGGTGGGATGGAGCCCAACCGGTGAAAGGTATGGACCAAGTCGCACTCTTGCGGCCATTTGGTGAAGAGGTCAAGACCATTGACCGACACGCTCGAAATCGCCCGATCTGTCCGCGCGTCCCCCGATATGTCCCCCTCTACGCGCGGAGCGGGCCGCCCACCGCGCCCACCGCCGGGTCACCGCGTAAGCCCGCCTACGATGGTCCGGTGACCAACCCGTTCTCCCTCCTCGCCGAGCGCTGGCACCCGAGCCCGCAGCACGTCCGCCGGGCGGCCATGGCCGCCCTGGTGATGAGCGTGGTGATCGTGGTCACCGGCGGCGCCGTCCGGCTGACCGACTCCGGCCTCGGCTGCACCACCTGGCCCCGCTGCACCGGCGAAAGCCTGACGCCGACCCCCGAGATGGGCATCCACGGCGTCATCGAGTTCACCAACCGGATGCTCACCTATGTGCTGTGCGCCGCCGTCGGCTGGTTCATCCTGGCCGCCCGCTGCTCCAAGCCGTGGCGGCACTCGCTCACCAAGCTCGGCTGGGCGCAGTTCTGGCTGGTGATGTCGAACGCGGTGATCGGCGGCATCACGGTGCTGACCCACCTCAACCCGTACGTAGTGAGCCTGCACATGGTGGCCTCGCTGGGCCTGCTGTGGACGGCGGTGCTCGGCTGGGAGCGGGCCAAGGAGGGCGACGGCGAGCCGCGGCTGCTGGTCGCCCCGGCGATCCACCGCTTCGCGCAGGTGCTGGTGGCGTCGATCGGCGCGCTCGCCCTGGTCGGCACCCTGGTCACCGGCGCCGGCCACCACCCCGGCTCGGCCGGCACCCCCCGGATCACCACGTTCGACTACGACCGGCTCACCCAGGCCCACGCCGACCTGGTGTTCCTCTCGGTCGGCCTGACGCTGGCCGCGCTGCTGGTGTTCTCCGCCGTGAAGGCCCCGCCGGCCGCCCGCGCCCGGGTCCGCGAGCTGTTCGGCCTGCTGATGATCCAGGGCGTACTGGGCTTCGTCCAGTACTTCACCGACGCGCCGGAGATCATGGTCGGCCTGCACATGCTGGGCGCCGCCCTGGTCTGGGCCGCCGCCCTGCGCATCCCGCTGGCCCTGCGCAGCCGCGCCGGCATCCCGGCGCAGGCCACCGCCCCGTCGACCGAACTGGTCGCCTGAGCGGCACCCCCGAACGCACGACAGGAGCGCGGACGACCGTCCGCGCTCCTGTCGTGTCCGGGGCCGACGGCCCTCAGATCTGGATGCCCGCCATTCGCTTCCACTCGTACGGGCCGGTCTTCACCTTCAGGCCCAGCTCGCCCTCGAAGCTGTCGTGCAGGGTGAGCCCGGCGAGTTCGGCGGCCCGGCGGCCGATCGCGTAGCTGGGGGCGACCTGGTCGCCCCAGGCGCCGTCCGCGCCGACCACGACGATCCGGGTGGCGGTGCGGCCGACGTACTCGACGACGCCGTCGGCGTGGCCGCCGTGCTGCGCGGCGAAGCTGCTCAGGTGCTTGGCAAGGCGCTTGGCGCGGCGCTCGACGCGGGCGTCCGGCGCGGCGGTGGTGGCGGTCTCTGCGCTGGTCATGCCCGCATGCTACCGACCGGTAGCGCCGGTGGCGACGGCGCCGCCCTGTGCCGACGGCCACATGGCGGGCAGCGGCAGCTCGCCGGCGCCCGCGTAGGCCAGCGCGAAGGCGGCGCCCTCCGGCCCGGGGACGGCGATCCGGCGGATCCGCTCCAGCCGCAGCCGCAGCGCGAAGGCGCGCTCCTCGGGGCTCAGCCCGGCGGGCAGGTGGAGCAGGTCGAGCAGCTGCTCGGAGAACTCCTGGGTCCGCCAGGCGGCGTCCGACCGGCGCCGCTGGTACCCGTCCAGGGCGCTGCCGTCGCCGCCCGGCAGCTCGGCGAGCAGGGCGCCCGCCAGGTCGGCGGCGTCGGCGACCGCCGAGTTGAGGCCCTTCGCGCCGGACGGGGTGACGGTGTGCGCGGCGTCCCCCGCCAGCAGCAGCCGGCCGGCCCGCATCCGGGCGGCGACCCGGCCGCGCATCCGCAGCATGCCGGTCTCCAGCAGCTCGCCGAGGACGGGGTCGTCGCCGCCGAGCTCCAGCCGCCGGTACAGCTCGCCGCGGATCCGCGGCTCGTCCCAGCCGGCCGGCTCCTCCCCGGCGGGCACCTCCAGGTAGAACCGCCCGACGTCGGCGGTGCGCGGCATCATCCCGGCGAACCCGTCGGCGTGCACCGCGTAGCGGATCTGCTCGACCGGCCGGGAGATCCGGGCCAGCACCGTCAGCCAGTCGTACGGGTAGCGGCGTCCGAGCCCGCCCGCGCCGCCGGGGAAGGCCGCGGCGACGGTGCTGTGCGCGCCGTCGCAGCCGATCGCGTACTCGGCGCGCAGCGGGCCGTCGGCGGTGTCCAGCACCGGGCGGCCGTCGGCGTCGACCGTGACGCCCCGCACCGGGCGGTCGAACGCGATGGCGCCGCCGGCCTGCTCGTAGGCGGCGATCAGGTCGCGCAGCAGCAGCTGCTGCGGGTACACCCAATGCCGGATTCCGCCGGACAGCAGGCCGTAGTCGACCGCCACGTTCTCGCCGAGGCAGGTGAACTCGCACCGGCCGTGCCGCTCGCCCTCCGCGGTCAGCCGGTCGGCCAGGCCGAGCGCCCGCAGGTACTCGACCACCCGGTGCTCCAGCACCCCGGCCCGGGCGGCGCCCTCCACGGCCGTCCGGGACAGCCGCTCGTGGACGGTGACGGCGATCCCGGCGCGGTGCAGCACGTGCGCGAGCACCAGCCCGGCGGGCCCGGCGCCGACGATCGCGACGGTGGTGGTGCGGGGGGTCATCGGCGGCCTCCGGCGGCGAGCAGGGCGGCGACGGACGCGGCGGGCACCACGGCCGGGTCGAAGGTCTCGGTGACCACGGCCAGCGGCTGCGGGCCGTGCCACATCAGGTAGGTCTTGTACGCGGCGTCCGCGCCGTCCCAGTCCCGCACCCCGGCGTCCAGCACGGTGCGCCGGTGGCCGGTGCCGGAGGCCTGGAGGGCGGCGCCGATCGGCGCCCCGGTGTCGGTCAGGCACTGCTCGGCGGCGGCGGAGAGCACCGGCCGGGCGACCACCACGTTGCGGGAGAGCTCGGCGCCGCCGCCGGTGAGCACCGAGCGGCGGACGATCAGCTCCTCGTCCGGGCCGGCCCGCAGCAGCCCCGCCGCCCCGGGCGGCGCCGCGCCGGCCGCCACCCGCAGGTGGTCGGCGGACCCGACCCGCACCGGCCCGCGGATCCAGGCCGCCAGCAGGGTGGTGGTGAGCCCGTCCGCGCCGAGCAGCATCCGGGTGGGCGGTTCGGCGAACGCGCCGATGCGTTCGGCGAGCTCGGCGGGTTCCCGGGACAGGAACAGGTGTCCGGACAGGACGACGGACGGCAGCGGCATCGGTTTCCCCCGAAAGACGACGACAGGGTCGCGGCGGTCGCCGACCCTACGGGAGAAACGATTTCCGCTGACGAAACGTCACCCGTCGTCACGGAACCTCCCCGTCGCAGCGTGAATACTGGCCCCGTGACCGATTTCCGTGGCTGGCCGGCCGAGGCGCTGGAGTTCTACGAGCACCTGGAGGCCGACAACTCCAGGACGTTCTGGACGGCGCACCGCGCCCGGTACGAGGAGCAGGTGCGGGCCCCGATGGAGGCGCTGCTGGCCCGGCTGGAGCCCGAGTTCGGGCCGGGGAAGGTCTTCCGGCCGAACCGGGACGTCCGGTTCTCGGCCGACAAGTCCCCGTACAAGACGCACATCGGCGCGGTGCTGGAGTCCGGCGGGTACGTGCAGCTGTCCGCCGACGGGCTGGCCTGCGGGCTGGGCTACTACCACCTGGCGAGCGACCAGCTGGCGGCCTACCGCGCCGCGGTCGCCGAGGACGTGCCGGGCGCGGAGCTGGAGCGGGTGGTGGCGGCGGTGCGCGCCGCGGGGCCCGAGGTGGTCGGCCGGGACAGCCTGAAGACCGCGCCGCGCGGGTACCCGAAGGACCACCCGCGGATCGAGCTGCTGCGGCACAAGGGCCTGATCGCCTGGCAGGAGTGGGAGCCGGCGGCCTGGCTGGGCACCGCGAAGGCGTACGGCCGGGTCACCGGCTTCCTGCACGCGGCGGCCCCGCTGCACGAATGGCTGGAGAACCACGTCGGCCCCAGCGGGCTTGCGCCGCGCTGAGGCCGAGGGGTTCGAAGAGGTGGGGTGTCAGCCCAGGAACGGGTCGATCGCGATTTCCAGGAACAGCAGCGTCAGGTAGGTGATCGACCAGTGGAACAGCCGCATCTCCTTGAGCTTGGCGCCCACGATGCCGGCCTTGGCGCGCGACTGGAGCGCGTACGCCTCCTTCATCCACAGCACGCCGAGCACGGCGGCGGTGACCGGGTACAGCCAGCTGGTGTGCGCGACCGGCCACAGCAGCATCGAGGTCGCCACCATCACCCAGGAGTAGGCGACGACCTGCTTGGCGACGCCGATGTTGCCGCGGATCACCGGGAGCATCGGCACGCCGGCCCGGGCGTAGTCGTCGCGGACCTTCATCGACAGCACCCAGGTGTGCGGCGGCGTCCAGAAGAACACCACCAGGAACAGCAGCAGCGCCGACCAGGACAGCGAGTTGGTGACGGACGCCCAGCCGACGAACACCGGCATGCAGCCGGCGATGCCGCCCCAGACGACGTTCTGCGCGGTGCGCCGCTTGAGGCCCAGCGTGTAGACGAACACGTAGAACAGCAGGGCGGCCAGTGCGAGCGCCGCGGAGAGCCAGTTGACGAGGACGCCGAGCCAGACGGTGGAGACCACGGCCAGCGTGACGCCGAAGACGACGGCCTCCCGAGGGGAGACCATGCCGGTGACGATCGGGCGGCGCTCGGTGCGGGACATCACCGCGTCGATGTCGCGGTCGATGTACATGTTGAGCGCGTTGGCACCGCCGGCGGACAGGTACCCGCCGACCACCACCGCGAGGACCCGCCACAGGTTGGGCACGCCGCCCTGGGCCAGGAACATCACCGGCACCGTGGAGATCAGCAGCAGCTCGATGATCCGCGGTTTGGTGAGGGCGACGAAGGCCCCGATGCGGGCCCCGAACGGCCGGCGTGCGGTGCTCGTCCCTACCACCCCGGCGGGGCGGGATTCGACGGCGGTCACGGACACCTCAACAGTCGATGAACTTCCACAGGCGTCCTGGAGACCCGCAGGGTGCCCACCGTCCGCGCTGCGCGTACCACGCAACCATAGACGCTCCATATCTCCCGATCCGCCCCGGGGTCCCCCGGCGAGCCGTGCTCGTGCGCGTCTTACGCCTCGGACGGGCAAACCCTCCCCTGACGGGTGAATGTAGGACAGAGGAGTTGACGTCCCGCCAGGGGAATGCGACGCCGCCGATCCTCGTTGCCCGGCACGCAGGGTGAGGTGCCCCGCAAACGGTAGGCTCGCACAGAGAAGCGGGATCAACCCTCCGTGATCGGCACCAGCCACAGCGGCGTGGCCGACCGGTCCCCTTCACGGGGTGACACTTCTACAAAATTCCGGAAGGAGCCCTGAGTCAGGGTGAGCACGACGCCGAACGTATTCGAGTGGAGCGAGCTGGACCAGCGTGCCGTGGACACGGCCCGGGTCCTGGCCATGGACGCCGTGCAGAAGGTGGGGAACGGGCACCCGGGCACCGCCATGTCGCTGGCCCCCGCCGCCTACCTCGTCTTCCAGCGCTTCCTGCGCCACGACCCGACCGACCCGACCTGGGTCGGCCGCGACCGCTTCGTGCTCTCGCCGGGGCACACCTCCCTCACGCTGTACACCCAGCTGTTCCTGTCCGGTTACGGACTGTCGCTGGACGACCTGAAGGCCTTCCGGGTCGCGGGCAGCCGCACCCCCGGCCACCCCGAGCACGGCCACACCGCCGGCGTGGAGACCACCACCGGCCCGCTCGGCCAGGGCGTCGGCAACGCGGTCGGCATGGCGATGGCCGCCCGCTACGAGCGCGGCCTGTTCGACCCGGACGCGCCGGCCGGCACCTCGCCGTTCGACCACACCGTCTGGGCGATCGTCTCCGACGGCGACCTCCAGGAGGGCATCTCCGCCGAGGCGTCCTCGCTGGCCGGCCACCAGAAGCTGGGCAACCTGGTCGCGCTGTACGACGACAACCACATCTCCATCGAGGGCGACACCGCCACCGCGTTCTCCGAGGACGTGCTGGCCCGCTACGAGGCGTACGGCTGGCACGTCCAGCGGGTCGTCCCGAAGGCCGACGGCGACATCGACGTGGTCGCGCTGGCCGCCGCGCTGGAGGCCGCCAGGGCGGAGACCGGCCGGCCGTCGATCATCGCGATGCGCACCATCATCGCCTGGCCCGCGCCGAACGCCCAGGACACCGCCAAGGCGCACGGCTCGGCCCTCGGCGACGCCGAGATCGCCGCCACCAAGAAGGTGCTGGGCTTCGACCCGCAGAAGACCTTCGAGGTGACGGACGAGGTCGTCGCGCACGCCCGCGAGGTCGTGCAGCGCGGCCAGGCCGCCCGCACCGCCTGGGAGGAGCAGCTGCGCGAGTGGCGCGCCGCCAACCCGCAGCGCGCCGCCGAGTACGACCGGATCCAGATCGGCGAGCTGCCCGACGGCTGGGAGAAGGCCGTCCCGGTCTTCCCGGCCGGCAAGGACGTCGCCACCCGCAAGGCCTCCGGCGACACCCTGAAGGCCGTCGGCAAGCTGATCCCCGAGCTGTGGGGCGGCTCCGCGGACCTCGCCGAGTCCAACCTGACCACCATCGACGAGGAGTCCTCCTTCCTTCCGGAGGGCAACCCGCTCAAGAGCGCCTCGCCGTACGGCCGCACCGTTCACTACGGCATCCGCGAGCACGCCATGGGCTCCGTGATGAACGGCATCGCGCTGCACGGCCGCACCCGCATCTACGGCGGCACCTTCCTGGTGTTCTCCGACTACATGCGCCCCGCGGTCCGGCTCGCCGCGCTGATGAAGCTGCCGGTGGTCTACGTCTGGACGCACGACTCGATCGGCCTCGGCGAGGACGGCCCGACCCACCAGCCGGTGGAGCACCTGGCCGCGCTGCGCGCCATCCCCGGCCTCGCGGTGGTCCGCCCGGCGGACGCCAACGAGACCGCCGTGGTGTGGCGGACGGTGCTGGAGCGGCAGACCAGCCACCCCGGCCCGGTCGGCCTGGTGCTGACCCGGCAGGGCGTGCCGACCTTCGACCGCGAGGTGTTCGGCTCCGCCGAGGGCGCGGCCAGGGGCGGCTACGTGCTGGCCGAGGCCGAGGGCGGCGAGCCCAAGGTGATCCTGCTCGGCACCGGCTCCGAGGTGCAGCTGGCGATGCAGGCCCGCGAGGCGCTGCAGGCCGAGGGCACCCCCACCCGCGTGGTGTCGATGCCGTCGGTGGAGTGGTTCAACGAGCAGGACCAGGCGTACCGCGACAGCGTGCTGCCGCCGAACGTCCGGGCCCGGGTCTCGGTCGAGGCGGGCATCGCCCAGGGCTGGCGCGAGCTGGTCGGCGACGCCGGTCGGATCATCAGCCTGGAGCACTTCGGCGCCTCCGCCGACTACAAGGTGCTCTACCAGGAGTTCGGCATCACCGCGGAGGCGGTCGCGGGCGCGGCCCGCGCCTCGCTCCGCACGGTCGAGGCCGTCTCCCGCTAGCGGTCACGTCCGGCCCGGGGGACCGCACTCCCCCGGGCCGGACCCCAGGACTCCACCGCAGACGTACGAAGAACAGAAGAAGAGGGACTGAAGCACCATGACCGACGCATTGAACCGCCTCAGCGAAGAAGGCGTGGCGATCTGGCTGGACGACCTCAGCCGGGAGCGCCTGAACTCCGGCAACCTGGCCGAGCTGGTGCAGGAGAAGCACGTCGTCGGCGTCACCACCAACCCGACCATCTTCCAGAAGGCGATCGCCGGCAACGGCGCCTACAACCGCCAGCTGGAGGACCTCGCGGTGCGCAAGGTCACCACCGACGAGGCCGTCCGCATGATCACCACCTCGGACGTCCGGGACGCCGCCGACGTGCTGCGCCCGGTGTACGACGCCTCCAACGGCCGGGACGGCCGGGTCTCCATCGAGGTCGACCCGCGCCTCGCCCACGAGACCGCCGCGACGATCGCCGAGGCCAAGCAGCTGTGGTGGCTGGTCGACCGCCCGAACGTGCTGATCAAGATCCCCGCCACGCTGGCCGGCCTGCCCGCGATCAGCGCCGTGCTCGCCAAGGGCATCAGCGTCAACGTCACGCTGATCTTCTCGCTGGAGCGCTACAAGGCCGTCATCGACGCCCACCTGACCGGCCTGGAGCAGGCCAAGGCCGCCGGCCTGGACATCTCGCAGGTCGAGTCGGTCGCCTCGTTCTTCGTCTCCCGGGTGGACACCGAGATCGACAAGCGCCTGGACGCCGTCGGCGGCGAGGCCAAGGCCCTGCGCTCCAAGGCCGCGGTCGCCAACGCCCGCCTCGCCTACCAGGCGTACGAGGAGGTGTACGGCTCGGTCGACGGCAGCAAGCCCGCCTCGGCCCGCTGGCAGGCCCTGGAGGCGGCCGGCGCCAAGCCGCAGCGTCCGCTGTGGGCGTCCACCGGCGTCAAGGACCCGAGCCTGCCGGACACCCTGTACGTGACCGAGCTGGTCGCCCCGGGCACCGTCAACACCATGCCCGAGGCCACCCTGGACGCCACCGACGACCACGGCGTGGTCACCGGCGACACCATCACCCCGAACTACGCGGACGCCAAGGCCGTGCTGGACGCGGTCGCCGCGGCCGGCGTGGACTACGACGACGTGGTCCGGGTGCTGGAGGAGGAAGGCGTGCAGAAGTTCGAGGTCTCCTGGAACGAGCTGCTCGACACCGTCACCGCCGCGCTCCAGTCGCACGGCGACAACTGACTCCCGCTCACGAAACCGAACGGAAAGCGGAGCACACCACAGTGAGCAACACCCAGCCGTACCCGGACGTGGAGGGCACGGAGCCGGTCGGGGGAGACACCCTCGACCAGCCCGTCAACCCGCTGCGGGACCCTGCCGACCGCCGGCTCCCGAGGATCGCCGGCCCGTCCGGCCTGGTGATCTTCGGCGTCACCGGCGACCTGTCGCGCAAGAAGCTGATGCCGGCCGTCTACGACCTCGCCAACCGCGGCCTGCTGCCGCCGGGCTTCTCGCTGATCGGCTTCGCCCGGCGCGAGTGGGCCGACGAGGACTTCGCGCAGGTGGTGCACGACGCCGTCAAGGAGCACGCGCGCACCCCCTTCCGCGAGGAGGTCTGGCAGCAGCTCGCCAAGGGCATGCGGTTCGTCCAGGGCGACTTCGGCGACGACGACGCCTTCGACACCCTGCGCCGCACCATCGAGGAACTCGACCAGGCGCAGGGCACCAGCGGCAACTTCGCGTTCTACCTGTCGGTGCCGCCGAAGTTCTTCCCCACCGTGGTCCAGCAGCTGAAGAAGCACGGCCTGACCGACCCGCAGCCGGGCTCCTGGCGGCGGGCGGTCATCGAGAAGCCGTTCGGCCACGACCTGCAGAGCGCCCAGGAACTGAACCGGATCGTCCACGAGGTCTTCCCCCGCGACGAGGTCTTCCGGATCGACCACTACCTGGGCAAGGAGACCGTCCAGAACATCCTGGCGCTGCGCTTCGCCAACCAGATGTTCGAGCCGATCTGGAACCGGTCGTACGTCGACCACGTGCAGATCACCATGGCCGAGGACATCGGCATCGGCGGCCGGGCCGGCTACTACGACGGCATCGGCTCGGCCCGTGACGTCATCCAGAACCACCTGCTCCAGCTGATGGCGCTGACCGCCATCGAGGAGCCGGCGTCCTTCCACCCGAAGGCGCTGGTCGCCGAGAAGCTGAAGGTGCTCAGCGCCGTCAAGCTCCCCGCCGACCTGGGCAAGCACACCGTGCGCGGCCAGTACACCTCCGGCTGGCAGGGCGGCGAGGAGGTGGTCGGCTACCTGGACGAGGACGGCATCAACCCGGACTCCAAGACCGACACCTTCGCCGCCATCAAGCTGGAGATCAACAACCGGCGCTGGGCGGGCGTGCCGTTCTACCTGCGCACCGGCAAGCGGCTGGGCCGCCGGGTCACCGAGATCGCGGTGGTCTTCCAGCGCGCCCCGTACCTGCCGTTCGACTCCTACGCCACCGAGGAGCTCGGCCAGAACGCCCTGGTGATCCGCGTCCAGCCGGACGAGGGCGTCACCGTGCGCTTCGGCTCGAAGGTCCCCGGCACCGCGCTGGAGGTCCGCGACGTCACCATGGACTTCGCCTACGGCGAGTCGTTCACCGAGTCCAGCCCCGAGGCGTACGAGCGCCTCATCCTGGACGTCCTGCTCGGCGACGCCAACCTCTTCCCGCGGCACCAGGAGGTCGAGCTGTCCTGGCAGATCCTCGACCCGATCGAGCAGTACTGGGACGCCAACGGCAAGCCCGCGCAGTACCCGGCCGGCACCTGGGGCCCGGTCGAGGCGGACGAGATGCTCGCACGAGACGGCAGGAGCTGGCGCCGGCCATGAAGATCGACCTGACCAACACCACGTCCAGCAAGATCAACGCTGCCTTGATGGACGCCCGCCGGGCCAGCGGCTCGACCGCCGCCGGCATGGTGCTGACCCTGGTCATCGTGACCGACGAGGGCAGCGCGTACGACGCTCTGAAGGCCGCCAACGACGCCTCCCGCGAGCACCCCTCGCGGACCCTGGCCGTCATCAAGCGGGCCGGCCGCTCGCCCCGCGCCCGGGCCGAGACCCGGCTGGACGCGGAGATCCTGGTCGGCAGCGACGCCGGCAGCGGCGAGACCGTCATCCTGCGCATGCACGGCGAACTCGCCTCGCACGCCCAGTCCGTGGTCCTGCCGCTGCTGCTGCCCGACGCCCCCGTGGTGGTCTGGTGGCCGGACAACGCGCCGCTCAACCCCGCCCAGGACCCGCTCGGCGCGCTCGCCCAGCGCCGGATCACCGACGCGGTCACCGCCGAGTCCCCGGTCGGCCAGCTCGCCCAGCGGGCCAGCGGCTACACCCCCGGCGACACCGACCTGGCGTGGACCCGGATCACCGGCTGGCGCTCCATGCTGGCCGCCGCGCTCGACCAGCGCGACGTCAAGATCACCGCCGCGGTGGTCGAGGGCGAGTCGTACAACCCCAGCGTCGAACTGCTCGGCCTGTGGCTGCACAACCGCCTGCGGGTGCCGGTCGAACGGGTCGTCACCGGCGGCCCCGGCATCACCGCCGTCACGCTGCGCACCAAGGACGGCGACATCGTCCTGGACCGCCCCGACGGCCTGCTCGGCACCCTGTCGATGCCCGGCGCGCCCGACCGCATGGTCGCGCTCAAGCGCCGCGACACCGCCGAGCTGATCGCCGAGGAACTCCGCCGCCTCGACCCCGACGACATCTACGCCACCGCCGTCCGCACCCCCGTGGACCGGCTGCGCGAACGGATCGCCGGAGTCGAGCACGCGGGCCCCGGCGGCACCGTCGAGCAGGCGCACCTCGAGGAGCACGCGGCCGGCGAGCAGGAGCCGCCCGCCGCCACCAAGAAGGCCGCCGCCCGCAAGAAGAGCGCCCAGTGAGCGACAACCTGGTCCTGGTCCACCGCGACCCGGCGCTGCTCGCCGAGGCGGCCGCCGCCCGGCTGATCACCGCCGCGATCGACGCGCAGACCGCCCGCGGCACCGCCCACCTGGTGCTCACCGGCGGCCGCAACGGCAACGCCCTGCTCGCCGCGCTCGCCGCCCACCCGGCGCGCGACGCGGTGAACTGGGCGCAGGTCCACCTCTGGTGGGGCGACGAGCGCTACCTCCCGGCCGGCGACCCGGACCGCAACGCCGTCCAGGCCGCCGCGTTCCTGGACGCCGTCCGCCCGCTCGGCGCCCACATCCACGAGATGCCCGCGGACGACGGCGCCTCCCCCGAGGACGCCGCCGCCCGCTACGCCGGAGAACTCGCCGCGGTCGGCGCGGTCTTCGACGTCCTGCTCCTGGGCGTCGGCCCGGACGCGCACGTCGCCTCGCTGTTCCCCGGCCACCCCGGGGTCCGCGAGACCGGCAGCACGGTCGTCGCCGTCCACGACTCGCCGAAGCCCCCGCCGACGCGAATCTCGCTGTCCCTGCCCACCCTCCGCACCGCACGCCAGACCTGGCTCCTCGCCGCCGGCCCCGACAAGGCCGACGCCGTCGCCCTCGCCCGCACCACCCAGGACGCGGAGACGGCCCCGGCAGGCGCGGTCAAGGGCACCGAGAAGACCCTCTGGCTCCTGGACGAATCGGCAGCCGCCAACCTGTCCTGACCCACCGTCAGAACCCCGCACGCCCACCCGGCACCCCGCCGGGTGACGTGCCCCAACACCCCGTCAACTTCCGCCCCCCGCCGGGGAACCACCCGCAGACCGCGCCCCGCCAGGGAGCCGGCCCCAGCCCCGCGCCCCACCAGGGACGCGGGGAACTGCGCAAGGGGGAACGCGACAACCGGAAAGCCGCCCACCCGGAGAACTCCAATCCCCGGGTGGGCGGCTCCACCGCAACACTCGCGCCCCGCCAGGGACGCGGGGAACTGCGCGAAGGGGAACGCGACAACCGGAAAGCCGCCCACCCCGGGGAAATCCAACCCCCCGGCGGCTTTCGCCATCTCAGGTGCGCTCCCCCGAAGGGACCGCCACAGCAGAAAGCCGCCCACCCGGAGAACTCCCCAGGTGGGCGGCTTTCGCGTTGCCGTACGGCTCAGATCTCGCCGCGCAGCTTGGCCAGCGCCTCAGCGAGAATCGCCTCGCCGTCCGCGTCCGTCCGCCGCTCGCGCACGTACGCGAGGTGCGTCTTGTAGGGCTCGTTGCGGGCCGGGGCGGGCGGGTTGTGCTCGTCCTGGCCGGCCGGGAACCCGCAGCGGGGGCAGTCCCAGGTGTCCGGGATGGCCGCCTCCGCGGCGAAACTGGGGCGCGTCTCGTGCTTGTTCGCGCACCAGAAGGAGATCCGGTTGCGGGGGGCGGACTCGCCGCGCTCCGCCTCCCCCATCGGGCCGGCACCGACTCTGCTGCCTCGGATCGCGTTGCCACTTGCCACGGTCTGACTCCCCTGCGTGCTGGTGCCGTCCGGCCGCGGCTGGGCGGACGGTGGCGAAGTCGTCCTAGTGTAAGCGGCAGTTAAGGCTGTGCCACCACCGCCCGCCGACTTCCTGTCAGTTGTCGGCGTCAGTCGTGACCGTCAGCTGCTGCCCTTGAGCAGCAGCCCGAGCACGATGATGCAGGCGAACCAGGCCAGGCCGATCACGATGGTGATGCGGTCCAGGTTCCGCTCGGCCACGGCGGAGCCGCCGCCGGTGGACATCGCGCCGCCGCCGAACATGTCGGACAGACCGCCGCCCTTGCCCTTGTGCAGCAGCACCAGCATGATCATCAGAACGCTGAGGACGATCAGCGCAATCTCGAACCCGAGAACCACGACGGGACCAACTCTCTCGAATCTTCGGCGAAGGGGCCGGGCCCGCGTTACGCGGTCCGGCCCCAAAGCCTACGTTGCTGCGGCGGCGTTAGCCTACTGCCTGGTCACGGAAGCGCACGATCTTGACGAACTCGTCGGCGTCGAGCGAGGCGCCGCCGATCAGTCCGCCGTCCACGTCGGGCTTGGCCATCAGGCCGGCCGCCGACGAGGACTTCACCGAACCGCCGTACAGGACACGGACCTTGTCGGCCAGCTCGGTGCCGTACAGCTCGCCGAGCCGGGCCCGGATCGCGCCGCACACCTCCTGCGCGTCCTCGGGGGTGGCGACCTCGCCGGTGCCGATCGCCCAGACCGGCTCGTAGGCGACCACGATGCTCTCCGCGTCGCCGGCCGGGACGCCGTCCAGCGCGCCGTCCAGCTGCCCGAGGGTGTACTCGACGTGGGTACCGGCCTTGCGGATCTCCAGCGGCTCGCCGATGCACAGGATCGGGGTGATCCCGCTGCGGTAGGCGGCCTTCACCTTGGCGTTGACGATCTCCTCGTTCTCGCCGTGGTACTGGCGGCGCTCGGAGTGGCCGATCACCGCGTAGGCGCACTTCAGCTTCGCCAGCATCGGGCCGGACACCTCACCGGTGTAGGCGCCGCCGTCGTGCTGCGAGATGTCCTGCGAGCCGTACTTGATCTTCAGCTTGTCGCCGTCGACCAGGGTCTGCACGGAGCGCAGGTCGGTGAACGGGACCAGCACCGCGACCTCGACGGCCGCGTAGTCCTTGTCGGCCAGCGAGAACGCCAGCTTCTGGACGTGGCGGATGGCCTCGAAGTGGTCGAGGTTCATCTTCCAGTTGCCCGCCATCAGCGGGAGACGCTCAGTCATGTCTCTCTCAGTCCTCCAGGGCGGCGAGACCGGGAAGGGTCTTGCCCTCCAGGTACTCGAGGCTCGCGCCACCGCCGGTCGAGATGTGTCCGAACTTCGCCTCGTCGAACCCCAGGGTGCGGACCGCCGCCGCCGAGTCGCCGCCGCCGACCACGGTGAACGCGTCGGAGTCGACCAGCGCCCGGGCGACCGCCCGGGTGCCGTCCGCGAACGCCGGGTGCTCGAACACGCCCATCGGGCCGTTCCAGAACACGGTCTTTGCGTCGGCGATCTTCTCCGCGAACAGCTGCGCGGTCTTCGGGCCGATGTCCAGGCCCAGCGCGCCGTCCGGGATGGCGTCCACGTCGACCACCGCGAAGTCGTCCACCGGGGCGCCGCCCTTGACGTCCGGGAACGAGCCGGACACCGCGGTGTCCAGCGGGATCACGAACTCCACGCCCTGCTCGGCGCCGCGCTTCAGGTAGTCCTGGACGACCGGGATCTGGTCCTCCTGGAGCAGCGAGGCGCCGACGCCGTGGCCCTGGGCGGCGATGAAGGTGTACATCATGCCGCCGCCGATCAGGATCCGGTCGGCCTTGCCGAGCAGGTTCTCGATCACGCCGACCTTGTCGGAGACCTTGGAGCCGCCGAGCACCACCACGTACGGGCGGGCCACGTCCTCGGTGAGGCGCTTGAGGACGCCCACCTCGGTGGCGATCAGGTCGCCGACCGCGTGCGGCAGGCGGGCGGGCAGGTCGTAGACGGAGGCGTGCTTGCGGTGCACCGCGCCGAAGCCGTCGCCGACGTACAGGTCCGCCAGGGCGGCCAGCTCGTCGGCGAACGCGCCGCGCTCGGCGTCGTCCTTGGAGGTCTCGCCGGCGTTGAAGCGCAGGTTCTCCAGCAGCGTGACCTCGCCGTCGCCGAGAGCGGCGACGGTGGCCTTCGCGCTGTCCCCGACCGTGTCGGTGGCGAAGCTCACCGGGCGGCCGAGGATTTCGCCGAGGCGGACCGCCACCGGCGCGAGCGAGAACTTCGGGTCCGGCTCGCCCTTCGGGCGGCCCAGGTGCGAGGCGACGACCACCCGGGCGCCGCGCTCGGCGAGCTTGGCGATGGTCGGCGCGACGGCCCGGATCCGGCCGTCGTCGGTGATGGTGTCACCGGACAGCGGCACGTTGAGGTCGGCGCGGACGAACACCCGCTTGCCGGAGACCTCCAGGTCTTCGATCGTCTTCACGGTCTTGCTCCTCAGGGGGATGGGTCGGCAGGCGGCGACACGGGGCAGCGGGTCACACACCGGAAAAGAGGTAGGACGGACGAGGGTGGGCGCAGCGGCAGGGCCCGGTCGGCGGTGACAGCCGTCCGGGCCCTGCCCCTTACGTCACGTCAGCTACCGCTGGGAGTCAGAGCTGCTCGCCGACGACGGCGACCAGGTCGACGAGGCGGTTCGAGTAGCCGAACTCGTTGTCGTACCAGCCGAGCACCTTGACCTGGTTCCCCTGAACCATCGTCAGCTGGGAGTCGAAGATGCAGGAGTGCGGGTCGTTCACGATGTCCGAGGACACGATCGGGTCCTCGGTGTACGCCAGGATGCCCTTCAGCGAGCCTTCCTGGGCGGCCTTCTGGAACGCGGCGTTGACCTCGTCCTTGGTGACCTCGCGCTCCAGGGTGACCACCAGGTCGGTGATCGAGCCGGTCGGGACCGGGACGCGCAGCGAGGTGCCGTCCAGCTTGCCCTTCAGCTGCGGGAGGACCAGGGCGGTGGCCTTGGCGGCACCGGTCGAGGTCGGAATGATGTTCTGCGAGGCGGCGCGGGCGCGACGCAGGTCCTTGTGCGGGAAGTCCAGGGTGACCTGGTCGTTGGTGAAGGCGTGCACGGTGGTCATCAGGCCCTTGACGATGCCGAAGTTCTCGTCGAGAACCTTCGCCATCGGCGCCACGCAGTTGGTGGTGCAGGAGGCGTTGGAGATGACGTGGTGCGCAGCCGCGTCGTACTTGTCGTCGTTGACGCCCAGCACGACGGTGATGTCCTCGCCGGAGGCGGGCGCCGAGATGATGACCTTCTTCGCGCCGGCCGCCAGGTGCTTCTTCGCACCTTCGGCCTTGGTGAAGATGCCGGTGGACTCGACGACGATGTCGGCGCCCAGCTCGGCCCAGGGGAGGTTCGCGGGGTCACGCTCGGCGGTGACCTTGAAGGTGTGACCATCGACGGTGATGGTGTCCTCGGTGTGCGAGACCTCGCCGGGGAAGGTACCGAGAGTGGTGTCGTACTTGAGCAGGTGAGCCAGCGTCTTGGTGTCGGTCAGGTCGTTGACACCGACGATTTCGATGTCCGCGCCCTGGGCCTTGACCGCACGGAAGAAGTTGCGGCCGATGCGGCCGAACCCGTTGATGCCTACCCGGATCGTCACGAACCGATCTCCTAACAGGTACGCCGGGCCGGAGCCCGACGGGGGTGAAATTTTGGGTTTCCCCGACCACTGCTGACCCTACCTCCCCCAAGTGTCGCAAGGCACATCGCCTCACCGGTAGGGCGCAAGGGCCCAGATGGCCGAAAGGAGCGCGCGGGCTTGTCCGCGGCGGATGCCGCGTCATGCTCCGCACGCCCCTTCGGGGTTGCGTTCCGGGAGGCCGACGGCCGGTCAGCTCAGGGCCATCTCCTCCGTCAGGTTGGCCTCGGTGTTGGGCAGGCCGAGTTCGGCGGCGCGCTTGTCGGCCATCGCCAGCAGGCGACGGATCCGGCCCGCCACCGCGTCCTTGGTCAGCGGCGGGTCGGCGAGCGCGCCGAGCTCCTCCAGCGAGGCCTGCTTGTGCTGCATGCGCAGCGCGCCGGCCGCCGCCAGGTGCTCGGGCACCTCCTCGCCGAGGATCTCCAGCGCGCGGGCGACCCGGGCGCCGGCCGCGACCGCGGCGCGGGCCGAGCGGCGCAGGTTGGCGTCGTCGAAGTTGGCCAGCCGGTTGGCGGTGGCCCGGACCTCGCGGCGCATCCGGCGCTCCTCCCAGGCCAGCACCGACTCGTGCGCGCCGAGCCGGGTGAGCAGTGCGCCGATCGCGTCGCCGTCGCGGATCACCACCCGGTCCACGCCGCGCACCTCGCGGGCCTTGGCGGGGATGCCGAGCCGGCGGGCCGCGCCGACCAGGGCGAGCGCCGCCTCCGAGCCCGGGCAGGTGATCTCCAGCGAGGAGGAGCGGCCGGGCTCGGTGAGCGAGCCGTGCGCCAGGAACGCGCCGCGCCAGGCGGCCTCCGCGTCGCAGGTCGCGCCGGACACCACCGCCGGGGGCAGGCCCCGGATCGGCCGTCCGCGCCCGTCCACCAGCCCGGTCTGCCGGGCCAGCAGCTCGCCGTCCTTCACCACCCGCACCACGTACCGGCTGCCGCGACGCAGCCCGCCGGGGGCCATCACCACCAGATCCGAGGAGTGTCCGAAGATCTCCAGGAGGTCCTTGCGCAGCCGCCGTGCCGCAATGCCGGTGTCCAGCTCCGCCTCGATCACGATGCGGCCGCTCACAATGTGCAGTCCGCCCGCGAAACGCAGGATCGCCGAAACCTCCGCCTTGCGGCAGCAGGCACGGGTGACGGGAAGCCGGGAGATCTCGTCTTTCACCGCTGCCGTCATCGCCATGGGCCGATCCTTCCATGAGTCCGGAAAATCCGGTCGTACGCCGCGGCCAAGAGCTCCGGGTCGTGTCGCGGGGTGCCGTCGGCACGGGCCACCGGGTCGAGCACCAGGGCGGCGCCCATCCGCTTCGCGGCCTGCTCCAGGCCCGTCAGGTCGGCGAGCCCGAAAGCTCCTCCGCTGACAGCCCGCTCATCCACCAGGATCGCATCCACCGCGAGGTCCGGAGCGTGGTCGGCGATCACCTCCAGGTGGCGCTGCGGGGTGAAGCCCTCGGTCTCGCCGGGCTGCGGCGCCAGGTTGAGGGTCAGCAGCCGGCGGGCCCGGGTCTCCACGAGGGCCTTCGCCAGCTCCGGCACCAGCAGGTGCGGCAGCACGCTGGTGAACCAGGAACCGGGGCCGAGCACCACCCAGTCCGCCTCCAGGACGGCCTGCACGGCCTCCGGGACGGCGGGCGGCTCGTCCGGCAGCAGGCGGATCGACTGCACCGTACCCGGCGTCACCGCCACCGCGGCCTGGCCGCGCACCGCCGACACCTCGCCGGGCCGCAGCGGGTCGTGGCCGCGCACCAGCGCCTCGATGTCCAGCGGCACCGCGGACATCGGCAGCACCCGGCCCTGCACGTTCAGCAGCCGGCCCACCCAGTTCAGCGCCTCCACCGGGTCGCCGAGCTTCTCCCACAGCGCCACGATCAGCAGGTTGCCGACCGCGTGGCCGCCGAGCTCGCCGGTGCCGGTGAAACGCTGCTGGATCACCTCGGACCAGGTGCGGCCCCAGTCGTCGTCCCCGCACAGCGCGGCCAGCGCCTTGCGCAGGTCACCGGGCGGCAGGACGCCGAGCTCGGTGCGCAGCCGACCGCTGGAGCCGCCGTCGTCGGCGACGGTGACGATGGCGGTCAGCTCGGTGGTCAGCCGGCGCAGCGCGGACAGCGACGCGGACAGGCCCTGGCCGCCGCCCAGCGCGGCGATCTTCGGCACACCGGGACGCGACCCGGAGGCCCGGTCGGCAGGTCTGGTCCGGAGCTGCTGCCGCGCTGGCACGTATCCCGTCACGCCGACCCCATGTTCCTGTCTCGTGCTCGGCCGGGGCGGCGGTGACGGGGGGTTTCCCGGCCGCTACTCCCGGCCCATGTCCCGGTGGACCAGCACCGTCTCGACTCCGTCCGCGATCAGACGCTTCGTCAGCTGCTCGGACATCGCGACGCTGCGGTGTTTGCCTCCGGTGCAGCCTACGGCAAGCGTCATGTAACGCTTCCCCTCGCGGCGGTAGCCCTCGGTGATGATCCGCAGCAGCTCGGTGTACCCGTCCAGGAACGGCTGTGCTCCGGGCTGCTGGAACACGTACTCTGCCACGTCCGGGTCGGTTCCGGTACGGGCCCGCAGCTCCGGCACCCAGTGCGGGTTCGGCAGGAAGCGGCAGTCCACCACCAGGTCGGCGTCGACCGGCAGGCCGTACTTGAAGCCGAACGACATCACGGTGGCGCGCAGCTCCGGCTCGTCCTGGCCGGCGAACTGGGCGTCCATCTTGGCGCGCAGCTGGTGCACGTTCAGGTTCGAGGTGTCGACCACCAGGTCGGCCTCGCCGCGCAGTTCGCGCAGCAGCTCGCGCTCCTGGGCGATGCCGTCGACGATCCGGCCGTCGGCCTGCAGCGGGTGCGGGCGGCGCACCGACTCGAATCGGCGGACCAGGGCGTCGTCGGAGGAGTCCAGGAACACCACCCGCAGCCGGACGCCGCGCTTCTCCAGCTCCTCCAGCGAGGTCAGCAGGTCGTCGAAGAACGTGCGGCCGCGCACGTCGACCACGACGCCGATCCGCGGCACCGCGCCCTGCGAGCGGGCCCCCAGGTCGACCATGGTCGGAATCAGCGCCGGCGGCAGGTTGTCGACCACGAACCAGCCGAGGTCCTCCAGGCACTTGGCCGCGGTGGAACGGCCCGCCCCGGACATGCCGGAGATGATCACCAGCTCGGGGGTGGTCTCTCCCCCGTTGGACACAGTCACGTCTCTTCCCTGCTTCTCGGTGCTGCTGTGGCGCTACTGTCTTCGATGATCTCGCCGGTCGCGGTGTTGACCGCGAATGCGGCAGGTGTACGGGAGGCCAAGGCTGCGGCAACAGTCTCGGCGGTCCGGCGCCCGATCCCCGGGACCTCGCACAACTCGTCGACGGTGGCCGCCCGGAGCTTCTTCAGCGAACCGAAGTGCTTCAGCAGGGCCCGGCGGCGAGTCTCGCCGAGGCCGGGGACGGAGTCCAGTTCCCCCGCCGTGAGCCGCTTGGCCCGCTTCGAGCGCTGATAGGTGATGGCGAACCGGTGCGCCTCGTCACGGACCCGTTGCAGCAGGTACAGGCCCTCGCTGGAACGCGGCAGCACCACCGGGTCGTCCTGCCCCGGCAGCCACACCTCCTCCAGCCGCTTCGCCAGGCCGCACACCGCGATGTCGTCGATGCCCAGTTCGTCCAACGCCCGCCGCGCCGCGGCGACCTGGGGCTGCCCGCCGTCGACCACCAGCAGCTGCGGCGGGTAGGCGAAGCGCTTCGGGCGGCCGTTCTCGTCGGTCAGGCCCTCGTCGCCGTCGACGGCCTCCTCGGGGACGGCCCACTCGCCGGTCTGCTCGCGCTCCTGGAGGTAGCGGCGGAACCGGCGGGTGATCACCTCGTGCATCGAGCGGACGTCGTCCTGCCCCTCGAAGGTCCTGATCTGGAACCGGCGGTACTCGCTCTTGCGGACCAGGCCGTCCTCGAACACCACCATGGACGCCACCACGTCGTCGCCCTGCAGGTGCGAGATGTCGAAGCACTCGATCCGCAGCGGCGCCGAGTCCAACTCCAGCGCCTCGGCGATCTCCTGGAGCGCCCGGCTGCGGGTGGTCAGGTCCGAGGCGCGCTTGGTCTTGTGCAGCGCCAGCGCCTGCTGGGCGTTCCGCTGCACCGTCTCCATCAGGTCCTTCTTGTCGCCGCGCTGCGGCACCCGCAGGTCGACCTGGGCGCCGCGCAGGCCGGCCAGCCACTCGTGGGCGGCCTCGCCGGGCAGCGCCGGGACCAGCACCTCGCGCGGCACCTGCTCGGTGCCCGCGCCGTACAGCTGCTGCAGCGCGTGCTCGACCAGACCGGCCGTGTCGACGTCCTCGACCTTGTCGGTCACCCAGCCGCGCTGGCCGCGCACCCGGCCGCCGCGGACGTGGAAGATCTGCACGGCCGCTTCGAGTTCGTCCTCGGCGACCGCCAGCAGGTCCGCGTCGGTGCCGTCGCCCAGCACCACCGCGTTCTTCTCCATCGCGCGGCGCAGCGCCCCCAGGTCGTCGCGCAGCCGGGCCGCCTTCTCGTACTCCATCTCGGCGGCGGCCTCCTGCATCTGCAGTTCCAGCCGACGCAGGTAGTTGCCCGTCCGGCCGGCCATGAAGTCGCAGAACTCCTCGGCGAGTTCACGGTGCTCGGCGGCGTCCACCCGGCCCACGCAGGGCGCCGCGCACTTGCCGATGTAGCCCAACAGGCAGGGCCGGCCGACCTGTTGGGCCCGCTTGAACACGCCGTTGGAGCACGTCCGCACCGGGAACACCCGCAGCAGCAGGTCGACCGTCTCGCGGATCGCCCACGCGTGCCCGTACGGGCCGAAGTAACGCACGCCCTTCTTGTGCGCCCCGCGCATCACCTGGACCCGCGGGAACTCCTCGTTCAGGGTGACGGCCAGCTCCGGGTAGCTCTTGTCGTCCCGGTACTTGACGTTGAACCGCGGGTCGAACTCCTTGATCCAGGAGTACTCCAGCTGCAGCGCCTCGACCTCGGTGGACACCACCGTCCACTCCACCGACGCCGCGGTGGTCACCATCGTCGCGGTGCGCGGGTGCAGGTTCGCGACGTCCTGGAAGTACGAGGACAGCCGCTGCCGCAGGTTCTTCGCCTTGCCGACGTAGATGACCCGCCCGTGCGCGTCACGGAACTTGTACACCCCGGGCGAGAGCGGGATCGCCCCCGGAGCCGGACGGTAGGTCGACGGGTCAGCCATGCTCCTACCGTACCGACTGCCGGTGACGCTGCGGCGCGAGTGCCGTCAGTCGGACTCCTCCCGGGCCACGGCGACGGCGAGTTGTGCCCTGAGTTCGGCGTTGTCCGCCTCCAGCACGGCAATCCGCTTACGGGCGAAGTAGAGCTCCAGGACGGCGTCCTGGAACTCCCGCACCAGTTCTTCCGGGGTCAGCTGCATGGTCCGCGCTCCTCGCTCAGGCCGAGGCGATCTTGGTGACGGTGCCCGCGGAGCCGCGCCAGTACAGCGCGCCGCCCTGCGCGAACAGGGAGCCGCCGCCGGCCTTGGAGTCCACCCCGCCCGGGGCGGTGGCGACGTCGCCGACCCGCACGGTGCCCTCGACCAGCAGGCCGGCCGCCGCGGAGGTGTTCTGCGTGACGTGCAGCTGGGCGCGCGGCATGTCGCCCCGGCTGACGCCGATGCCGGTCAGGCCGTTGGCGCGGACGATGAAGTCGTCCACGCCGGGGTTGTTGCGCAGCGCGATCAGGCTGCCCGTGGTGGGGCCGTTGGTCGCGGTCAGGTAGATGCCCTGGGCGGCGGTGCCCGCGGTCTGCAGGTCGATGGAGAGCGCGGCCGCGGCCTGGTCGGAGCCGTCCGCGTAGCCCTTGTGCGCGATCTTCAGCGTGCCCCGGCCCTTCTCGGTGCCGGTCAGGTACATCGCGGAGGTGTCCGGGTTGTCGGACACCGCGTTGATCGCGGTGCCGCCGCCGTTGGTGCCCGCCTGGTACACCACCAGCGCGTGCGCGTTGCTGTTCGCCGGGTTGGTGGTGTTGTTCGCGGTCGACGCGGTCTTGAAGAACGCCGCCTGCCCGTCCTGGCCGTTGCCGTAGAAGCTCTGCGCGTTCACCTGCCCGTCGAACACCGTCACCGACGTCGCCGCGCTCGCGCTCTCCGCTCCGCCCACTGCGACGGTGACCGCGCCCGCGGTGAATCCGCCCAGGAAAAGTCGACGCTTCATTCTCGTTCCCCCCTGTTGTTGATCGGTGATGTGTCAGCCCTTGGTGACCTGCAGCTTCCCGTTCTGCACCGACACCGGGTACTCGGGCAGCGGCTTCGGCGCGGGGCCGTCCTGCACGGCGCCGTCGGAGATCCCGAAGCGGCTGCCGTGGCACAGGCACTGGATCTGCTCCTTGACCACGCCGTTCACCAGGCAGCCGGCGTGCGTGCACTTCGCGCTGAACGCCTTGTACTCGCCGGCGGTCGGCTGCGTGACGACGACGGCCTGCTCCCGGTACACCTTGCCGCCGCCGACGGGGACCTCCGAGGCCGCGCCGAGCTCGACGGGGCCGGAGGAGGTCTCGGTCTTCTTCCCGGTGGAGGCCGAGCAGCCGGCAGCCGTGGCGCCCGCCAGCGCGACGGCCGCGCAGCAGAGGACGGTACGGCGGGACGCGACGGGCTCGGACATGGAAGGACTCCTCGGTGCGGGGTAGGGCGCCAGCAACGTAGCACGCACAACGCGGTCCGCCCGGGGAACCCCGCATTCCCCGGGCGGACCGACCGTACGCGGCGGCTACTTCTTCTTGCGCTTCACCGGCGTCGCGTCCGAGACGCCCGGCAGGATGTCCCGCAGGAACTTGCCGGTGTGGCTCGCCGTCGAGGCCGCGACCTCCTCCGGGGTGCCCTCGATGACCACGCCGCCGCCGCCGGAACCGCCCTCGGGGCCCATGTCGACCAGCCAGTCGGCGGTCTTGATGACGTCGAGGTTGTGCTCGATGACGATGACGGTGTTGCCCTTGTCGACCAGGCCCTCCAGGACCTTGATCAGCTTGCTGATGTCCTCGAAGTGCAGGCCGGTGGTGGGCTCGTCGAGGACGTAGACCGTCCGGCCGGTGGAGCGCTTCTGGAGTTCGGCGGAGAGCTTGACCCGCTGGGCCTCGCCGCCGGAGAGGGTGGTGGCGGGCTGGCCGAGGCGGACGTAGCCGAGGCCGACCTCCTTGAGGGTGCGCAGGTGCCGGGCGATCGCGGGGACGGCCTCGAAGAAGTCGAGGGCCTCCTCGATCGGCATGTCGAGCACCTCGGAGATGGACTTGCCCTTGTAGTGGACCTCCAGCGTCTCCCGGTTGTAGCGGGCGCCGTGGCAGACCTCGCAGGGGACGTAGACGTCCGGCAGGAAGTTCATCTCGATCTTGATGGTGCCGTCGCCGGAGCAGTTCTCGCAGCGGCCGCCCTTGACGTTGAACGAGAACCGGCCGGGCAGGTAGCCGCGGACCTTGGCCTCCTGGGTCTCCGCGAACAGCCGCCGCACGTGGTCGAAGACGCCGGTGTAGGTGGCCGGGTTGGAGCGCGGGGTCCGGCCGATCGGCGACTGGTCGACGTGCACCACCTTGTCGACCAGGTCGGTGCCGGTGATCCGGGTGTGCCGGCCGGGGACGCTGCGGGCGCCGTTCAGCTCGCGCGCCAGGTGGGTGTAGAGGATGTCGTTGACCAGCGTCGACTTGCCCGAGCCGGAGACGCCCGTCACCGCGGTGAAGGTGCCCAGCGGGAAGGCGACGGTGACGTCCTTGAGGTTGTGCTCGCGGGCGCCGTGCACCACGATCTGCCGCTTCTTGTCGCGCGGGCGGCGGGCGGCCGGGATCGGGATGCCGCGCTTGCCGGCCAGGTACTGGCCGGTGAGCGACTCGTCGTTCTTCAGCAGCTCCTTGAGCGAGCCGGAGTGCACGACCTTGCCGCCGTGCTCGCCGGCGCCGGGGCCGATGTCGACGATCCAGTCGGCGGTCTTGATGGTGTCCTCGTCGTGCTCGACGACGATCAGGGTGTTGCCGATGTCCCGCAGCCGGACCAGGGTCTCGATCAGGCGGTGGTTGTCGCGCTGGTGCAGGCCGATGGACGGCTCGTCCAGCACGTACAGCACGCCGACCAGGCCGGAGCCGATCTGGGTGGCCAGCCGGATGCGCTGGGCCTCGCCGCCGGACAGGGTGCCGGCCGCGCGGTTCAGCGACAGGTAGTCGAGGCCGACGTCGACCAGGAAGCGCAGCCGCTCCAGGACCTCCTTGAGGACCCGCTCGGCGATCTTCTTGTCGCGGGCGTCGAGGCGGAGCGCGCCGAGGAAGTCCGCGCAGTCGTTGATCGACATGGCGGAGACGTCGGCGATGGACTTGTCCATCACGGTGACCGCGAGGACCACCGGCTTGAGCCGGGTGCCCTTGCAGGTCGGGCAGGGCACCTCGCGCATGTAGCCCTCGAAGCGCTCCCGGCTGGAGTCGCTCTCCGACTCGGAGTGCCGCCGCGTCACGAACGGGACGGCGCCCTCGAACGCGGTGGTGTAGGAGCGCTCGCGGCCGTACCGGTTGCGGTAGCGCACCTCGACCTGGGTCTTGTGGCCGTACATCAGCGCCTTGCGGGCCCGGGCGGGGAGCCCGGCCCACGGGATGTCGGTGCGGAAGCCGAGTTCGCCGGCCAGCGCGTCGACCAGGCGCTGGAAGTACTCCTTGGTGGCGCCCTGCGACCACGGGTGGATGGCGCCCTCGTCGAGCGACTTCTCCGGGTCGGGGACGACCAGCTCCGGGTCGACCTCCATCCGGTTGCCCAGGCCCGAGCAGTCGGGGCAGGCGCCGAACGGGGAGTTGAAGGAGAACGACCGCGGCTCCATCTCCTCGAAGGAGACGTCGTCGTAGGGGCAGTAGAGGTGCTCCGAGAACATCTTCTCGCGCTCGGGGTCGTCCTCCGCCAGGTCGACGAAGTCGAGCACCACCATGCCGCCGGCCAGCTTGAGGGCCGTCTCCACCGAGTCGGTGAGGCGGCGCTTGGCGCCGGCCTTCACGGTGAGGCGGTCGATGACCACCTCGATGGTGTGCTTCTCCTGCTTCTTGAGCGTGGGCGGCTCGGTCAGCTGGACGGTCTGCCCGTCCACCCGGGCCCGGGCGTAGCCCTTGGACTGGAGGTCGGCGAAGAGGTCGACGAACTCGCCCTTGCGCTCCCGGACCACCGGGCTGAGCACCTGGAACCGGGTGCCCTCGTCCAGCGACAGCACCTTGTCGACGATGGCCTGCGGCGACTGCCGGGCGATCGGGCGGCCGCAGTGCGGGCAGTGCGGCTTGCCGATCCGGGCGAACAGCAGGCGCAGGTAGTCGTACACCTCGGTGATGGTGCCGACGGTGGACCGCGGGTTGCGGCTGGTGGACTTCTGGTCGATCGAAACGGCCGGGGAGAGACCCTCGATGAAGTCGACGTCGGGCTTGTCCATCTGCCCGAGGAACTGCCGGGCGTACGAGGACAGCGATTCGACGTAGCGCCGCTGGCCCTCGGCGAAGATCGTGTCGAAAGCCAGCGAGGACTTGCCGGACCCGGAGAGGCCCGTGAAGACGATGAGGGAATCCCGGGGCAGGTCGAGCGAGACGTTCTTGAGGTTGTGCTCGCGTGCACCGCGGACGACGAGGCGGTCTGCCACTGCTTCTGGCGCCTTTCTCCGGGTCGAATGTTGAGGTCTGCTTCTTCCAGGATGCGCCCGCCAGCGTACTAGCTCATCTGTTCGAATATCGAACTGTCCAGCGGGGTCCACCCGAAGGAGTGAACGGCACCCGCGCCCGACGGTAGCGTCAACGACTGACAACCGCCCCCGGCAACGGCCTGGGGCGGTCGAGAACCGCCTGGAACCGCTCCACCGACCGTCGAAAGGCACCACCCGATGAGCGACGAGACCACCGCTGCCGAGCAGCTGCAGGCCACTGTCGAGAGCACCGAGATCCTGCTGCACACGCTGGCCGAGCTGAAGCCCGAGGAGGTGTTCGAACCGTCCGCGCTGCCCGGCTGGACCCGCGGCCACGTGCTGGCGCACATCGCCCGCAACGCCGACTCGCTGGTCAACCTGCTGACCGGCGCCCGCACCGGCGAGGACATCCCCCAGTACGCCACCCCCGCCAGCCGGGACGCCGACATCGAGGCCGACTCCGGCCGGCCGCTGGACGTCCAGCTGGCCGACGTCCGCGACAGCCAGCAGCGGTTCGTGGACGCCGCCCGGCTGCTCGCCCCCGAGCACTGGCAGGCCGTCCTCACCCACCGTTCCGGCTACACCTTCCCGGCCTGGCAGCTGCCCGGCAAGCGGCTGGCCGAACTGGAGTACCACCACGTCGACCTGAACGCCGGCTACACCCCGGCGCACTGGCCGGAGGCGTTCGCGATCGCCGAGTTCCGCCGCCTGAGCACCCACTTCGGCGCTCTCGACGGCCTCCCGACGGTCCGGCTGATCGCCGACGACGCCGGCCTGGAGACCCGGCTCGGCGGCGCGGGCGAGCCGGAGCTGACCGTCGAGGGCCCGGTGCGGGCGCTGGCCGGCTGGCTGTCGGGGCGCTCGGACGGCGACGGCCTCCAGGTGCACCGCGGCCACGAGGGCCTGGTCGACGCGCGCACCGCCCTGCCCGCGCTGCCCCCGATGGGATGATTGACAGCAGTTGACGGGACACCCCCAGCGGCAGCGAGGAGCGACGGAATGACGTACCACGGAGCGGTCAAGGTCGGCGGCGCGCCGGACGTCCGCGAGCTGGCCCACCTGATCATCACCAAGGTGGCCGTCGGACCGTACGACAACAACGCCTACCTGCTGCGCTGCCGGGCCACCGACGAGCAGCTGCTGATCGACGCGGCCGCCGACGCCCCGGTGCTGCTGGAGACCGTGGGCAGCCGGCTGGCCATGGTGGTCACCACCCATCGGCACCACGACCACTGGGGCGCGCTGGCCGAGGTGGTCGCCGCGACCGGAGCGCGCACCGCGGCCGGCCGGATCGACGCGGAGGGCATCGAGGTGCCCACCGACGTCCCGCTGGAGGACGGCTCGGTGCTCCGGGTCGGGCAGATCGAGCTGACGGTCCGCCACCTGGTGGGCCACACCCCCGGCGCGATCGTGCTGGTCTACGACGACCCGCAGGGCCACCCGCACCTGTTCACCGGCGACTGCCTGTTCCCGGGCGGGGTGGGCAACACCTGGGGCGACCCGGCCGCCTTCGACTCGCTGTTCCGGGACGTCAACGCGAAGATCTTCGACGTCCTCCCGGACGAGACCTGGGTCTACCCGGGCCACGGCAACGACACCACGCTGGGCGCCGAGCGCCCGCACCTGCCCGAGTGGCGCGAACGCGGCTGGTGAGCACGTACGACGAGGGCCCCCGCCTTCCCGGCGGGGGCCCTCGTCACGCCTGCCGTCAGGCGTCGATCTTCTCCGGCCGGTCCGAGCCGTCGCCCTGCCTGCGCGCGGCGACCAGGCTGGTGACGGTGGTGACCGCCAGGGTCAGCAGGATGAAGCCCAGCGACACCGGGATGCTGATCTCCGGGACGTGCACGCCGGCCTCGTGCAGCGCGTGCAGCACCAGCTTCACGCCGATGAAGCCCAGGATCACCGACAGGCCGTAGGACAGGTGGACCAGCTTCTTCAGCAGCCCGCCGATCAGGAAGTACAGCTGCCGCAGGCCCATCAGCGCGAAGGCGTTGGCGGTGAAGACGATGTACGGGTCCTGGGTGAGACCGAAGATGGCGGGGATCGAGTCCAGCGCGAACAGCACGTCGGTGGTGCCGATCGCGATCATCACGATCAGCATCGGGGTCATCAGCCGGCGGCCGTTCTCCCGGACGAACAGCTTGGTGCCGTGGTACCGGTCGGTGGACGGGACGCGCTTCCGAACCGCCCTGAGCAGCCGGTTCTCCTCGAAGTCCGCCTCGTCCTCCTCCTCGGCCCGGGCCTCCTTGAGCAGCTTCCAGGCCGTCCAGATCAGGAACCCGCCGAAGATGAAGAACACCCAGGAGAAGCTGGAGACCAGCGCCGCGCCGCCGGCGATGAAGACCGTCCGGAGCACCAGGGCGATGATCACGCCGAACATCAGCACCCGCTGCTGGTAGATCTTCGGCACCGCGAACTTGCCCATGATCAGAATGAACACGAACAGGTTGTCGACGCTGAGCGACTTCTCGGTGATGTACCCGGCGAAGAACTCCCCGGCCGGCTGCCCGCCGCCGTACCACCACAGGAACCCGCCGAACAGCACCGCCAGCACGACCCAGACCGCGGTCCAGACCCCGGCCTCCTTGAGGGAGACCTCGTGCGGCTTGCGGCCGCCGATGAAGAAATCGGCCACGATCAACAGGGCCAGCACCGCGACAGTGCCGGCCCACAGGCCTGCGGAAACGTCCATGACTGCTCCTCCGGCAGCTTGGCGAACAACATCGTCACTGCCGGAGGTCTCTTCCGCCGCACGGCGCGCCCATCGGTCGGCGCCGCACGGCCAGCGCCCCGGGATGCCGCGAGGGGCATCCGTGATGACGGGGTCGCTGTACGGGGAATACTCCCCTCCGTTCCCGTCGAGAGTAACAGGAACGCCAAGGGGAGGTAAAGAAGGTAAAGAGAGGCTTAGAGGAAGGGCTCGATGAACGGCAGCATGTCCCGGAAGGTGCGGCCGGTGGCGGGCGCGCCGATCGCGGTCATCTTCCAGCCCGCGCCGTCCCGCTCCACCTTGGCCATGATCTGCCCGGTGTGGGTGCCGCCGCCGGTGAGCTCGTAGCGGGCCAGCTCCCTGCCGGTGGTCTCGTCGACCAGCCGGCAGTGCGCGTTCTGCACCTCCAGGAAGTTCTGGCCGCTGTACGAGCTGACGGTGAACACGATCTGGGTGACCCGCCGCGGCACCTTGGTCAGGTCGACCAGGATGCTCTCGTCGTCCCCGCCCGCGCCGGCGCCGCCGACCAGGTTGTCGCCGGTGTGCTGCACCGAGCCGTCGTTGCTGACCAGGTGCGAGAAGAACACCACGTCGCTCATCACCGTGCCGTCGTACAGCAGGGCCGACGCGTCCAGGTCGATCTCCTTCGGGCGGCGGCTGAAGAACCCGCGCTTGCCCGGTGCGGACTTCCAGCCCAGGCCCATCCGGACCACGCTCAGAGTCCCGCCGCTGGACTTCTCCAGGCTGACGCTCTGTCCCTTCGCCAGGCTCACCGACACCCCGACCACCCCATTCCTCCGGGTTCCCCCGGGCCGCTCGCACACGACCGGCCCTGTCAGGTGCGTCCTGGCCCCACGCCGGTCCCGGACCACCCTACGCTGCCGTCCCGCCGCCCCGGTCGGGGACGGCGGGACTGTGGCAGAACCACGACATGACGGCCGTTTCGGACCACCCGGATCAGGCCATGCCGGCCTCGCGCATCTGCCGCAGCTCGCGCTTCAGCTCCTTCACCTCGTCGCGCAACCGGGCCGCCGCCTCGAACTGCAGCTCGGCGGCGGCGGTGTGCATCCGGTCCGTCATGTCCTGGATGAGGTCGGCGAGTTCGGCCGCGGGCAGGCTCTTGGCGGGCTTGCGGTCGATGCCCAGCGACGGCACCGCGGCCTTGCCCTTGCCCTGCTGCCGGTAGCCGGTGGCGAGCAGCTGCTCGGTGTCCACGTCCTCGCCGGCCATGGTGGAGAGCAGGTCGCCGATCTTCTTCCGCAGCGGCTGCGGGTCGATCCCGTGCTCCTCGTTGTACGCCTGCTGGACGGCGCGCCGGCGGTTGGTCTCGGAGATCGCCAGGTCCATCGCCGGGGTGATCTTGTCGGCGTACATGTGCACCTGGCCGGAGACGTTTCGCGCGGCACGGCCGATGGTCTGGATCAGCGAGGTGCCGGAGCGCAGGAAGCCCTCCTTGTCGGCGTCCAGGATCGCCACCAGCGACACCTCGGGCAGGTCCAGGCCCTCGCGCAGCAGGTTGATGCCGACCAGCACGTCGTACTCGCCGGCCCGCAGTTCGCGCAGCAGCTCGATCCGGCGCAGCGTGTCGACGTCGCTGTGCAGGTAGCGGACCCGGATGTCCAGACCGAGGAAGTAGTCGGTGAGGTCCTCGGCCATCTTCTTGGTGAGCGTGGTGACCAGCACCCGCTCGTCCTTCTCCACCCGCTGCCGGATCTCGTGCACCAGGTCGTCGATCTGGCCCTCGGTCGGCTTGACGATCACCTCGGGGTCGATCAGGCCGGTCGGGCGGATGATCTGCTCCACCTGCCCGTCGCCGCGCGCCAGTTCGTACTTGCCGGGGGTGGCCGACAGGTACACGGTCTGGCCGATCCGCTCCTGGAACTCCTCCCACTTCAGCGGCCGGTTGTCCATCGCCGACGGCAGCCGGAACCCGTGCTCGACCAGCGTGCGCTTGCGCGAGGCGTCGCCCTCGTACATCGCGCCGATCTGCGGGACCGTCACGTGCGACTCGTCGATGACCAGCAGGAAGTCCTCGGGGAAGTAGTCGAGCAGGGTGTTCGGCGGCGAGCCCGGCTCGCGGCCGTCGAAGTGCATCGAGTAGTTCTCCACGCCCGAGCAGGTGCCGATCTGACGGAGCATCTCGATGTCGTACGTGGTGCGCATCCGCAGCCGCTGGGCCTCCAGCAGCTTGCCCTGCTTCTCCATCCGGGCGAGGGTCTGCTCCAGCTCCTGCTCGATGTCGTTGACCGCCCGCTCCATCCGCTCCGGGCCGGCCACGTAGTGCGACGCCGGGAAGACGTAGATCGAGTCGTCCTGGCTGATCACCTCGCCGGTCAGCGGGTGCAGCGTGTACAGCGCCTCGATCTCGTCGCCGAACATCTCGATCCGGACGGCGAGTTCCTCGTACACCGGGAAGATCTCGACGGTGTCGCCGCGCACCCGGAACGTCCCGCGGCTGAACGCCAGGTCGTTGCGGGTGTACTGGATGTCCACGAAGCGGCGCAGCAGCGCGTCCCGGTCGACCTCCTCGCCGACCTTCAGCCGCACCATCCGGTCGACGTACTCCTGCGGCGTGCCGAGACCGTAGATGCACGACACCGACGCGACCACCACGACGTCCCGCCTGGTCAGCAGGCTGTTGGTCGCGGAGTGCCGCAGCCGCTCGACCTCCTCGTTGATCGAGGAGTCCTTCTCGATGTACGTGTCCGTCTGCGGGACGTACGCCTCGGGCTGGTAGTAGTCGTAGTACGAGACGAAGTACTCGACCGCGTTGTTCGGCAGCAGTTCCCGGAACTCGTTCGCCAGCTGGGCGGCCAGCGTCTTGTTCGGCGCCATCACCAGCGTGGGCCGCTGCAACTTCTCGATCATCCACGCAGTGGTGGCCGACTTGCCGGTACCGGTCGCACCGAGCAGGACGACGTCCTTCTCCCCGGCGCGGATCCGGCGCTCCAGCTCGGCGATGGCCGCCGGCTGGTCACCATTGGGCTGGTAGGGGCTGACGACCTCGAAAGGCGCCACGGACCGCTCAATACTCGTGATGGGACGCACGCCTCCACGGTACGACCGGCCACCGACAGTCCGAGAGCCGTTCCGGCTGGCGGCGGCGCTCGCTGCCGGGCACGGCCCGGTACGGCAGGGCCGCGCCGGCTACTTGGCGGAGTCCCGGGCCAGCGCGACCAGGCGGGAGACCGCCCGGAGGTACTTCTTGCGGTAGCCGCCGCGGAGCATGTCCTCGGTGAACACCTTGTCGAACGGCACGCCGGAGGCGGTGATCGGCAGTTCCCGGTCGTACATCCGGTCCGCCAGCACCACCAGGCGCAGCGCGGTGGCCTGGTCGTCGACCTGGCGCACGCCGCGCAGGAAGACCGAGCCGACGTCGTCCAGCAGGGCGCCGTAGCGACTCGGGTGCACCTCCTTGAGGTGCTCCAGCAGGGTGTCGAAGTCGTCCAGCGAGGCGTTCGGGGCGGCGGCCGCGCGGGCCGTCACGTCGGCGTCGGTGTACGGCGGCGGGGCGGCCGGGAGGCCGCGGTGGCGGTAGTCCTGGCCGTCGATCCGCACCGGGCGGAAGTGCGCGGACAGGCCCTGGATCTCCCGCATGAAGTCGGCGGCGGCGAACCGGCCCTCGCCGAGCTTCTCGGGCAGCGTGTTCGAGGTCGCGCAGAGCTTGACGCCGTTCTCCACCAGGCGGCTGAGCAGCGTCGACACCAGCACCGTGTCGCCCGGGTCGTCCAGCTCGAACTCGTCGATGCACAGCAGCCGGTGCGAGCTCAGCGTCTTCACCGCGCCCTGGAACGTCAGCGCACCGACCAGGTTGGTGAGCTCGACGAACGTGCCGAACGCCTTCGGGCCCGGGACGGCGTGCCAGAGCGACGCCAGCAGATGCGTTTTTCCTACGCCGTACCCGCCGTCCAGGTAGATCCCCGCCGGCCCGCTCGGCGCCGGCGCGGACCGCCGGAACCACCCGCGCCTGGCCGGCTCGGCCCCCGCGTTCAGGCTCGCCGCGAAGCCCTCCAGGATCTGCACGGCCTCGTACTGGCTCGGCTGCGACGAATCCGGCAGGTAGCTGCCGAAGCTCACCCCGGCGAACCGCGGCGGCGGCACCATCTCGGCCACCAGCCGCTCGGCCGGAACCACCGGCCGCCGAGAGGCGAGGGCTGTCACGGTACTGATTTCGGACTCCGAGGCAGGTGCAGACACGGAGAACAAGCGTACAGGTGAGCGGGAGCACAACCCGAGGACGGGGAGACTCGCGCCCACCTGACCACACTCCTCGCTGCAAGACTTGAGCCATGGAGCAACTGATCGGCAACACCCCCGGCACCCCCGGCACCCTCGACTGGCTGGCCGAGGCGTACGCGTACCCCGTCGGGACCCCCTGGCTGCGGGCGAACATGGTGGCGTCGCTGGACGGTGCGGCCCGGTTGGACGGGCTCTCGGACGGGCTGTCCAGCGAAGCGGACAAGCGGATCTTCGGGGTGCTGCGGGCGCTGTGCGACGTGGTGGTGGTGGGTGCCGAGACGGTGCGGGCGGAGGGGTACCGGCCGGGGCGGGCGCGCAAGGAGTTCGCCGAGCGGCGGCGGGCGGCGGGGCAGTTGCCGGCGCCGGTGATCGCGGTGGTGTCGCGGAGTCTGGAGCTCGACCTCTCGGCGCCGCTGTTCACCGAGCCGCTGGTGCCGACGGTGGTGATCACCGTCTCGGACGCCCCTGCCGAGAAGCTCGCGCGGACCGCCGAGGTCGCCGAGGTGATCGTCGCGGGCACGGGTTCGGTGGATCTGCCGAAGGCTCTCGCCGCGCTCACGGAGCGTGGTTGGCGCCGCCAGCTCTCGGAGGGCGGTCCCCGGCTGCTCGGCCGGCTCGCGGCGGACGGCCTGCTGGACGAGCTGTGCCTCTCGGTGGCCCCGCTGGTGACGGGCGGTGATTCACCGAGGATCGTGAACGGCCCGCAAGCGGCGGACGTCCGGCGGATGCGGCTGGTGTCATTGATCGAGGAGAAAGGTTTCCTCTTCACCCGCTATCTGCGGCCGACCGATCCGGACCGGTCCCCGAGCGACCCCGCCCTCACCTGAGCCACTTCCTGACCGATGTGGACCACGTGTTCCGTGTGGCGCGTGTGCAGCGTGAGGAATCCTTCCTCCGGGCACTATGAAGGAGGGATGTGGATGCCGGACCCGGGGGCCCGTACCACCGAAGGGACTCACGTGTTCAAGACCGTACTGATGATCGAGAAGGCACTCTCCGACGCCGACGTGGAACTGGTCACCACCCTCCACGGCGACGAACAGGTGTCCTTCGTCGTCCTGATGCAGCCGCGCGGCAAGCAGGACGAACTGCTGCGTGCCCTGGACGATGTGGCCCTCGGCCATCTTGACCAGGCGGTGCACGAGCACGACGAGCACGACGGCAACGGGCCGACGCTGGCCGGGGAGTCGCTGGAGCACAGCCTGCGGCACCTGCGGCGGGCCGGCGCGGAGGCGGTCGGCGAGGTGGTCGAGCAGCAGCCGCTGGTCCGGCTGCGCGAGGTGGTGGAGGAGAACCGGGCCGACGAGGTGCTGGTGCTGACGTCGCCGCACTTCGTGGAGGAGTTCTTCCACCGGGACTGGGCCTCCCGCGCCCGGCACGAGGTCGGTGTCCCCGTACTCAAGCTGTTCGCCAGCGACTCCTGACCGCCCTCCCGATTAGGGCAGAATCGTCCCGTGCGCCTGTAGCCACACGCAGCGCACGGGACGACCCGTTTCCGCCTCCTCGCCAGTACGGAGCCAGCCTTGAACGACGCCGCGCACGACCTGCACGCCCCGCACTTCATCGGCATCGGCGGCGCCGGCATGTCCGGTCTGGCGAAGATCCTCGCGGTGCGCGGGGCGACCGTCTCGGGCAGTGACGCCAAGGAGTCGGAGACCGTGCGGGCGCTGCGCGAGCTGGGCGCGACGGTGTTCGTCGGCCACGCGGCGGAGCACCTGCCGGCCGGGACCAGCAGCGTGGTGGTCTCCAGCGCGATCCGCGCCGACAACCCGGAGCTGGTCGCGGCGCAGCAGCGCGGCGTCCCGGTGGTGCACCGCTCGGACGCGCTGGCGGCGCTGATGGGCGGCCGTCGGGCGCTCGCGGTGGCGGGCACCCACGGCAAGACCACCACCACGTCGATGCTGGCGGTCAGCCTGGGCGAGCTGGGCCTGGAGCCCTCGTACGCGATCGGCGGCGACCTGGACCTGCCGGGGTCGAACGCGCACCACGGGGCGGGCGAGATCTTCGTCGCGGAGGCGGACGAGAGCGACCGCAGCTTCCACAAGTACGCGCCCGAGGTGGCGATCGTGCTGAACGTGGAGCTGGACCACCACGCCAACTACGCGTCGATGGAGGAGATCTACGAGTCCTTCGAGACCTTCGTGGCCCGGATCGTCCCCGGCGGCACCCTGGTGGTGTCGTCCGACCACGAGGGCGCCCGCGAGCTGACCCGCCGGGTCGCCGGCCGGGAGGGCCTGAACGTGGTGACGGTCGGCGCGGCCGAGGACGCGGACGTGCGGGTGCTGTCGGTGGCGGCGCGCGGCATGACCAGCGAGGTGACGGTCGAACTGGGCGGCGAGCGGCTGGCGTTCACCGTCTCGGTGCCCGGCCGGCACTACGCGCACAACGCGGTGGCGGCGCTGGCCGCGGGCGTCGCGCTGGGCGTTCCGGCGGACGGGCTGGCGAAGGCGCTCGGCGCGTACACCGGTGTGCGGCGGCGGTTGCAGCTGAAGGGCGAGGCCCGCGGCGTGCAGGTGATCGACTCGTACGCGCACCACCCGACCGAGATGGCCGCCGACCTGGAGGCGATCCGCGAGGCGGCGGGCGCCGGCCGGGTGCTGGTGGTGTTCCAGCCGCACCTGTTCTCCCGCACCCAGCAGCTGGCCGAGGAGATGGGGCAGGCGCTGGCGCTGGCCGACGCCTCGGTGGTGCTGGACATCTACCCGGCCCGCGAGGACCCGATCCCCGGCGTCACCGCCGAGCTGATCATCGACGCGGCCCGCCGGGCCGGCGCGGACGTCCGGGCCGAGCACGAGTTCGCCGCCGCGCCCGCCGTGCTGGCCGCGCTGGCCCGGCCCGGCGACCTGGTGCTGACCATGGGCGCGGGCGACGTCACCAACCTGGGCCCGGAAATTCTGGCCGCCCTGGCGGACGTTGCACCTGCTGTCTGAGTCGAACGGCGAGCCCGGGAGAGTGCCGTGAGCTACGAGGTCCAGAAGTCCGACGCCGAGTGGCGCTCCGAGCTGACGCCCGAGGAGTACCACGTGCTCCGCGAGGCCGGCACCGAGCGCCCGTTCGTCGGCGAGTACACCGACACGAAGACGGTCGGCGTGTACAGCTGCCGGGCGTGCGGCGCGGAACTGTTCAGCAGCGAGACGAAGTTCGAGTCGCACTGCGGCTGGCCGTCGTACTACGCCCCGCTGGCCGGGGACTCGGTGGAGTACCTGGAGGACAGCACCCTCGGGATGCGCCGGGTCGAGGTGCGCTGCAAGAAGTGCGGCAGCCACCTCGGGCACGTCTTCGAGGGCGAGGGCTACGACACGCCGACCGACCAGCGGTACTGCATCAACTCCATCTCACTGCGGTTGCGGCCCGCCGAGTAGGGCGCGGCACGCCCGCCCCCCGTGGAAGACTGATCGCTCTCTTCGGATCGGTCTGGACGTGGGTGGGGCGGGCGTGGCGCGGCGGCGGTCTTCCGGGATGTGGTCGGTACTGGCGGAGGCGCAGCGTGCCCAGCACCAACGCGCGGAGGCGCAGCGCAGGGCGGCGGCCGCGCAGCAGCGGGACCACGAGCGGGCGCAGCGCGAGGCGCAGCGGGCGGCTGCGCGGGGCGAGCGCGAGGCGCTGAAGACGTACCAGCAGCAGCGGGACGCGGATGCGGCCCGGCGGACGGCCGAACTGGACGACCGGGTCGCCGAGTTGCGCGGGGTGCTGGCGGCGGGGCTGGCCGGCCCGGGGTTCTCGCTGGCGGAGCAGAGCCGGGGCGGGCAGGGCGCGATCCCGCCGTTCGACCCGGGCCCGCTGGGCGCTCCGGTGCCGATGCCCGATCAGAACTGGTACCTGGTGCCGCCGTTGACGGGTGCCCAGGCGTTCAACCCGGCGGCGCGCCGGCAGTGGGAGGAGCAGGCCGCGCACGCCCGGGCCAGGTTCGAGTACGACTGGCAGGCGGCGTGGGCGGCCGAGCAGCAGCGGCAGCGTCAACTCGCGGACTACCGGGCCCAGTACGACGCGTGGGCGGCCGAGCGGCACCGGCTGCTGGTCGGGCAGAGCGCGCAGGCCGGGCAGCTCGCGGAGCGGCTGCGGGCGGGCGAGGCGGCGGCGGTCGCCGAGTACTTCGAGGCGGTCGTCGACTGGCGGGAGGACTGGCCGGACGGCTTCCCCACCGACGGCGAGGCCTCGTGGGACGCGGACACCCGCCGGCTGGTGGTGCGCTGGGAGCTGCCGCCGTTCGACGTGGTGCCGACGGTCGGCCGGTACCGCTACGTCCGGTCCGACGACCGGGAGGACGAGGTGGCCCGGCCGGCCACCCAGCGCAAGCAGCTCTACCGCGAGGTGCTGGCGCAGTGCGCGCTGCGGGTGCTGGCGGAGGTGTTCCGGGCCGACACCGGCGGCCTGATCGCCTCGGTCGGGCTGAACGGCGTGGTGGTGGCCCCGGACCCGGCGACCGGTCGGCAGGGCGACCGCTGCCTGCTGGCGGTGGAGGCGGACCGGGAGACCTTCGCCGAACTGGCGCTGGACCGGGTCGCCCCGCTGGACTGCCTGCTGGACGCGCTCGGCGGGCGGCTGTCCGCCCGGCCGGAGAAGGCCGACACGGTGGCCGAGATCCCGGCCGCCGCGACCTCGGCCGGGGACGGCGAGGAGCCGGACCTGTTCGCGATGGACCCGATCGAGTTCGAGAAGCTGATCGCCGAGCTGTTCCGCCGCCGCGGCTTCCGCACCAGCACCACCGCCCGCAGCGGCGACGAGGGCGTGGACGTGCTGGCCGAGGACCCGGACCCGATCACCGGCGGGAAGATCGTCATCCAGGCCAAGCGCTACCGGCACACCGTCTCCCCCAGCGCCGTCCGCGACCTGGAGTCGACGATGCGCCGGCAGGGCGCCAACCGCGGCATCCTGGTCACCACGTCGAAGTTCGGCCCGGGCTCGCGCAAGCACGCCGAGGGCCAGCCGCTCACCCTGGTGGACGGCCCGATGCTGCTCGGCCTGCTCCGCGAGCACGGCCTCCCCGGCCGGCTGGGCCCCGCCCCGGTCCCCGTGCAGCGCCCGGCCGTGGAGTTGACGCCGGGTCAGAACACCGTGCTGCCGGACGGCGAGGTGCGGGTGCGGTTCCGGGCCGGCGGCGCGGACGCCGACCTGACGCTGCTGCTGCTCGACGCCGGCGGCAAGGTGCGGACCGACGAGGACTTCGTCTTCTACCACCAGCCGACCGCGGCCGGCGGGGCCGTCACCCTGGAGCCCGGCGACGCGAGTGCGGTGGTCCGCACCGAGCGGCTGCCTGCGGCGATCCACCGGGTCGCCGTGTCCGTCAACCTCGACACCGACACCACCGCCACCTGCGCCGACCTGATCGACCCGGCCGTCGACCTCACCGTCGGCCCCGGCCGCTGGACCTTCCGCCCACCGACCGACCCGGCGATCTCCGCGATGCTGGTCGCCGAGCTCTACCGCCACCCCGCCGACGGCTGGAAGCTCCGCGCCGTCGGCCAGGGCTGGTCCGACGGCCTGGCGGGCCTGGCCCGCGCACACGGGGTCCAGGTGGAGTGACCCCGGGGGCGGGCAGCCCCTGCGTTACAGCGTCCGGCTGTGCTTCCACTCCTCCGCGCAGACCCGGTACCCGAACCAGTCGTTGATGGCGAGCATCGGCGCGTTGTCCCCGTCGTTGTTGGTGTAGGCCGCCGTCAGGCCCCGTGCCTGCGCGCGGTGGAGCGCGTGCGCCTTGGCGAGTTTGGCCAGGCCGCGGCCGCGGTGCGTGGAGCGGGTCGCGGTGAAGGAGGACCAGTAGGCGCCGCGGCCGTCGGTCTGGGCCGCGGAGAAGGCGACCGCCTCGCCGCGGTCGAGGACCACGGTGGTCAGGGCGTGGTCCTGGTCCGGGCGGTGCCAGATCTCGGCGAGCCAGCTCTCGTAGGACTGGTCCTCCAGGACCAGGTCGCCGGGCTCGGAGCGGGTGCCGTCGATGTCGACCAGGTAGACCGGGTACGGGTCGTCCAGGAAGTCGGCGGCGGTGCGCAGTTCGACGCCGGGCGGGGTGGGCGGCAGCGGCGGCAGCGGGGCGGTGAGGTCGCGGCCGGCGAACTGGGCGCGGCGGCCCCGGCGGTAGCCCCGCGCGGCGGCGAAGCCGAGCGCCTCGGGGGTGCCGTCCGCCCAGCCGTGGACGTCGTGGACGTCGAGCGCGGCGAGTTCGCGTTCGGCGGCGGTGACGAGCGCGGTGCCGATGCCGGTGCCGCGGTGTTCGGGCAGCACGCTGACGTTCAGGAAGCCCTGGTGCGGGGTGGTGCTCTCGGTGACGGGGCCGAACCGCGCGGAGCCGACCACCTGTCCGGCGCGTTCGGCGACCAGCAGGTGGTAGTGCGGGAGACCGACGAGCCAGTTGGTCACCTCGGGCGTGATGACCAGGTGCGGTCGACCGGCCCGGTAGGCCTCGGTGGCCCCGGCGGCGTCCTCGGGGGCGAACGGGCGGATGTGGTACGGCATCGATGTCATAGGCGTGTCACGTTAGTCAGTCGTTCGCCTGCGCGCCGCTGAATTTCCCCCCACCCGCGGACCGGCCCGTTCAGCGGGTGGGAAAGCTCAAGTTCAGCTCTGAGTTTCCGTTGTCCCGCTTGGCACCGCCCCCGGCCGGATACACCCTCGGCAAGGGGGAGTCGAGGCCGTCGAAAGGCCCGGCGGGAAGGGGTGGAATATGTCCTCGCACGGAATTCCGCAGTTGGGCACGGGGCTCGGCTGGCGCCCCGAGATCGACACCGCGGTGGAGCGGCTGCCCGGTCTGGACTGGGTGGAGGTGGTCGCCGAGAACGTCTGCGCCGACCATCTGCCGCCCTCGCTGGCGGAGTTGCGGGGCCGGGGCGTCACCGTCGTCCCGCACGGCGTCTCGCTGGGCCTCGGCGACGCCGCCGAACCCGATCCGGCGCGGCTGGCCCGGCTGGCCGCGGTCGCCGAGGCGCTCGGCTCGCCGCTGGTCAGCGAGCACCTGGCGTTCGTCCGGGCGGGCGGCCTGGAGGCGGGCCACCTGCTGCCGGTGCCGCGTACCCGGGAGGCGCTGCGGGTGGTGGCCGCCAATGTGCGGATCGCCCAGCGCGAACTGCCGGTGCCGCTGGCGCTGGAGAACATCGCCGCGCACCTGGCGTGGCCGGGCGACGAGTTGACGGAGGCCCAGTTCCTCGCCGAGCTCGTCGAACGCACCGGCGTGCACCTGCTGGTGGACGTCGCCAACCTGCACACCAACCGGGTCAACCTGGGCGTCGACCCGGCCGCCGAACTCGACCGGCTGCCGCTGGAGGCCGTCGCCTACGTGCACGTCGCGGGCGGGGTGGAGCGCGACGGCGTCTGGCACGACACCCACACCCACCCCGTCACCGCCCCCGTGCTGGAGGTGCTCGCCGCACTGTGCGAGCGCACCGATCCGCCCGGGGTGCTGCTGGAGCGGGACGGCGCCTACCCGCCGCCCGCCGAACTGTCCGCCGAACTCGACGCCGTCCGCCGGGTCCACCGCACGGCCCGCGACCACCGGGAGGAGCCCGACCGTGTCCGAACTGGACGAGTACCTGATCCGTGACCGTGCCGACGCCGAACTCGCCCTGGCCCGCCGCCACCTGGCCGCCCGTCAGGAGGAACTGCTGACCGCACTGGTGGCCGGCGGCCCCGCTCCGGCCGGTTTCGACCCGGCCCACCTGCGCATCCAGGCCGAGGGCCTGCTCGCCAAGCGCCGGGAGACCGTCGGGCACCTGATGCCCGAACTGCCCGAACTCCTCGGCCCGGACTTCGCCCCACTGTTCCGCCGCTACGCCACCGACCGCCCGCTCACCGGCGGCTACCGGGCCGACGCCCGCGCCTTCGCCGCCTGGGCGCTGGACACCGCACCCACCGCACCGTGGCACCCGGCACTGCACCGCCTGCTCCACCCGACCGCGCGCCGCCGGCCCCGCCTGCTGCCGCGCCGCACCGCCCGGGACCACCGGTAGCCGCCGCGGACACCGCATCTGTCGCACCGCCGCACCGCCGTAACCGCCGCATCGGCGTGTCTCGCACCACCGCACGAAAGGATCTCGGGGGAATGTGGAACACCCAGTTCGTCGTGGCCCTGACCGTGGTCGCCCTGGCCATGGCCGTCGCCACTGTCTTCGACCGGCGCTGCCGCCGGGTCACCGATCCGAAAGGCCTGCCCGGGAACGGCATGCCGCTGCTGGAGGCCGCGTTCCTGGCCGGCGGTCCGGCCCGGGCGGTGGACACCGCGCTGGTCCGGATGGAACGCGAGGGCCGGGTGGTGATCTCCCGGGCCCACCGGGTGACGGTCACCGACACCGCGCCGCGCGACGCCGTCGAGACCGTGCTGATCACCGCCGTCGGCGGCCGCACCGGGCGGGACCTGTCCGTGCTGCGCGCCTCCGTGCTGGGCAGCCCCAACGTGCAGCGGCTCGGTGACGCCCTGGCCGCCCGAGGCCTGCTGCGCCGCCCCGACGCGCTCCGGGCGGCCTGGCGGGCCCGCCGGCTGGTGGTGCTCGCGCTGGTGCTCACCGTGGTGCTGGGCACGGCCGCCACCGTCCAGTGGCTGACCGGGCCGGGTCGGGACGAGAGCACTCCCCCGTTCTTCGCGTTCGGCGCGCTGGCCGTGGTCGCCGTGGTGCACCTGGTGGTCGGGCGCCCGCCGAAGTCCCGGATCACGCCCGCCGGCGAGCGCCAGCTGCGGCTGATGCACGGCAGCAGCCCGTGGCGTCCGCACGAGGTGGACCGGGAGCACGCCGCGCTGGTCGGCGCGTTCGCCCTGGACGGGGCGGCGGCGCTGGCCTCGTCCAAGTACCGGACGCTGCGCGAGGCGTTCGACGGCGGCGGCGCCGCCCGGCCGGCCGCCCTGGTGAAGGCGGGGCGTTCGGCGCGCTCGGGCGGCGGCACGGATGCCGGAGCGGTGGCCGCGGGCGGGGCGTGGTGCGGATCGTCGGACTCCGGCGGGCACACCGGGCACTCGGGGCACTCGGGGCACTCGGGGCACTCGGGCGGGCACTCGGGCGGGCACTCCTGCGGTGGCTCCTCGCACTCCTGCGGGTCGTCGAGTTCGTGCGGTTCGTCCAGTTCGTGCGGGTCCGGCTGCGGCGGCGGGGGCTGCGGTTCCTGAGGTGAAGCCGTGTCACAGTTCGGTATCGCGGCAGGTCGATCCATTCCGCTTGCCGCGCACGCAGGACTAGAACAAACACCATGTGGGTGTTGCTGCTGATCCCGACCTGTGTCGCCGCGGTGCTGTCCTGTCTGCGCCTGGTCCGGGTGGCCGCGATCGCCGACGCCCTCGTCGAGCACCTGCCGACGGCCGACCGGACCTCGGGGATCGGCCTGTACGAGACCGCGTACCTGGCGGGCGGACCGGGCCGGGTGGTGGATCTGGCCCTGGTCCGGATGGCCGGGCTGGGCCGGCTGCACCTCGCGCACACCGGGTGGACCACGGTGGTCGACCCGCAGGGCCGGGGCCGGCTCGAACGGGCGCTGATCACCGAGATCGGCCCCGAGGGCCAGTGCCGCACCGCCCAGTTGAAGGCGGCGCTGGCCGCCCACCCCACCGTCCGGGACATCGGCGACCGGCTGGCGCTGGCCGGGCTGGCCACGCCGGCGGAGGTCCGGGACCGGGCGCTGCGGGCGGTCCGGCACGTCCGGTACGCACTGCTCGCGGCGGTCGCGATGCTGCTGCTCACGGTGGTGCCGGCCGGCGACGGGGAGCTGGCCCGGACGGCCGTCGCCTGGTACTCGCTGCCGCTGGTGCTGACCGGCGGCACCCTGATGATGGCCCGGGTCGACGTGCACGCCTACACCGCCTGGGCGGCGCCCGCCGGGCAGCGCCTGCTGCGCACCCTGCGCTGGCCGCACGTCTGCCGGCCGGGCACCGCCGACGACCTGCTCACCGCCGTCGCGATGCGCGGCCCCGAGGCCGTCCAGGACCCGCGCCTGCGGGCGGCGCTGAGCCACCGTTAGCGGGACTGCCCGGGCCGATTTCCGGCGCCCCGTCAGCGCGTTGCCCGGGGAGAGCCGCCGGCCGCTCGCAGACTCGTCGGCATGATTCGATTCCGCACCGCCACCGCGGCGGTCTTCGCCCTCTCGCTGGCCGGCCTGTCGGCCCCCGGCCCGGCGGCGCTCGCCGTCGAACTGCCCGAGTCCTCCAGCAGCGTGAAGCTGCACGGCTTTCCGACGCCCGTCGAACGGCGGGTGGACACGTTCTTCTCCGACTACCGCAACGCCGTCCTCAACGGCTCGCCCGAGTCGGCCCGCATGGTCCGGCAGAAGTACCTGACCGCCGACCTGAACGCCCGGCTCGACCAGTGGGCGCAGACCCACGACGCCGACCCGGTCTTCCGGGCGCAGAACGTCCCGGACAGCTGGACCGTCGCCCAGGGCGACAGCGGAGCCGGACACACCACCGTGCTGCTCACCGAGCACTGGGGCGACGGCTCCACCCTCCCGGTCGACTACCAGGTGCGGGTGCCCGACCTGGTGATCGACGACCTGGAGAACGCCCCGGCGTGACCGCACCCGGGAACGCCGACAGCCGCCGCCGCGCGGGGCGCGGTGACGGCTGTCGGAACAGGCCCGGCGGGGCAGCCCTTGCGGGGCGGCCCGGTCAGAACAGGCCGGCGACCAGGTCGCCGACCGACTTGCGGCGGCCGGTGAAGAACGGCACCTCCTCGCGCACGTGCAGCCGGGCGCGGGACGGGCGCAGGTCGCGCATCAGGTCGACGATCCGGTGCAGCTCGTCGGCCTCGAAGGCCAGCAGCCACTCGTAGTCGCCGAGCGCGAACGAGGCGACGGTGTTGGCGCGGACGTCCGGGTAGCCGCGGGCCATCTGGCCGTGCTCGGACAGCATCGCCCGGCGCTCCTCGTCGGGGAGCAGGTACCACTCGTAGGAGCGGACGAACGGGTAGACGCACACGTACTCGCGGGCCCGCTCGTCGGCGAGGAACGCGGGGATGTGCGACTTGTTGAACTCGGCGGGGCGGTGCAGCGCCATGTTCGACCAGACCGGCTCCATGCGGCGGCCCAGTTCGGTGCGGCGGAAGCGGTTGTACGCCTCCTGCAGGTCGTCCGAGTTCTCGGCGTGCCACCAGATCATCAGGTCGGCGTCGGCGCGCAGGCCGGACACGTCGTAGGTGCCGCGGATGGTGACGTCCTTGGCGTCGAGCTGCTCGAAGAGGGCGTCCACCTCGGCAACCAGCGCGGAACGGTCCTCGGGGAGGCCGTCCTTGAGCTTGAACACCGACCACATGGTGTAGCGGATGACCTGGTTGAGGTCGCGGGCCTTCTTCTTCACGGGCTGCTCAGTGCTTTCGGTCATGAGCCCATTGTCCCTTCTGCGTAGGCGGTTCCGGTGACGGGGTGGACGTCGGCGGCCCGGCGGGCGCTCGCGACGACGGCGGGGATGCCGACGCCGTCGAAGGCTGCGCCGCAGACGGCGATGCCGCCGAGCGCGTCCAGCCGGGTGCGGATCCGGGCGACCCGGTCGAGGTGGCCGACCGGGTACTGCGGCAGACCGTCGGTCCACCGGGTGACGGCATGGTCGTAGGGGGTGGCGCGCAGGCCGACGGCGGTGTGCAGGTCGGCCAGCGAACGGGCCACCAGTTCGGCGTCGTCCAGCTGGAGCGCGGCCGCCTCGCGGTGCCGGCCGAGCGAGGTGCGCAGCAGGAAGGCGTCCGGCGCGGAGCGGTCCAGCCAGCCCCACTTGTTGCTGGAGAAGGTGGACGCCTTGATGTTGCGGCGGTCCACCGGCGGCACCAGGAAGCCGCTGCCGACGAGCGGGCTGTCCGCCAGGTCGGCACGCCGGAAGGCGAGCGTGACCAGCGCCATCGAGGCGTACGCGATCTCCCGCAGCTCGGCGGCGGCGTCCGGCGCGTCGGCGGCGAGCAGGGCGGCGGCGTGCGGGGCGGGGACGGCCAGCACCACGGCGTCGGCGTGCAGCTGCCGTCCGGCGGCGGTGATCCGCCAGCCGTCGGGGGTGCGGCGCAGCGCCTCGACGGCGTGGCCGGTGAGCAGTTCGGCGCCGTGTGCGCGGTCGTGGGCGGCGATGGCGTCGGGGAAGGTGCCGAGGCCGCCGCGCAGGCCCTGGAAGACCGGGCCGGTGGCGGTCGAGCGGGCGGTGAGGTCGCGGACGGCCTCGGTCAGCGAGCCGCCGCGCTGCGCCAGTGCCAGCAGCTGCGGGACGGCGGCGCGCATCGAGATCTCGTCGGCGTGCCCGGCGTACACGCCGCCGAGCAGCGGTTCGACCAGGCGGTCGACCACTTCGCGGCCGAGCCGGGCGGCGAGGTAGCCGCCGATCGCGGCGTCGTCGCCGATCTCGGCGGGCTGTTCGTTCGCGGCCCGCTCCAGGCCTTCGGGGGTGAGCACGCCGGACGCCTTCAGGGCGTCCAGGTCGCCGGGCACGCCCATCAGCTGGCCGCCGGGCATCGGGCGCAGGCCCTCGCGGGTCCAGATCGACGCCTTGGCGGTGGTGGGCGGCTCCAGCCGGTCGCCGAGGCCGACCTTCCGGGCCAGCTCGACGGCTTCGGGGCGGCGGGCCAGCATCGACTCCGCGCCGAGGTCGACCCGGACGCCGCCGACCTCCCCGCCGCGCAGTTTGCCGCCGAAGCGGTCGGACGCTTCCAGCACGGTGACCCGCACCGGCCGGTCGCTGAGGAAGGCGGCCGCGGCCAGGCCCGCGACGCCGCCACCGATCACCACGACGTGAGGTTTCGCCATGTCCCGCAGTCTTCCAGCCCTTATCCGGAATCCGGAATCGGCCTGCTTGCCGTCCCGAGACCGCAGTGAGGCCGAGGTGTGATCGGTCCGGTACCGGCGGCGCGGGTCCGGTGCGCGGTCCTGCACGTCACAGTGCGGGAGGGGCGGGCGATCGGTCCGCCACGACGAGCACGGGGAGGGACTGGCATGGGAGTACGGGTGCGCAGAGCGGGGGCGGCCGGCGTCCTGGCGGCGGTGCTGCTGCTGGCCGGGTGCAGCGCGGGCGGGGGCACGGGCGACTCGGCGGCCGCGGGCAAGGCCGGCAACGCGGCGCCGGCCGTCGCACCGGCCGCCGGCGGAAAGGCGGCGGGAGCGGGCGGTGCGGGCGCTGTCACGGCCGTGCCGTCGGCCGGGGCGAGCGGGCAGCCGGTGAACCGGCAGATCGCCTACCAGGCCCGGATGACGGTCAAGGTGGACGCCCTGGAGGCGGCCCGCGACCGGGCCGTGGACCTGGTCGGTCAGGCGGGCGGCTACGTGGCGGGCGAGAGCCGGCGCGCCGCGGGCGCCGGCGCCGCGGACACCCTGACGCTGAAGGTGCCCTCGGAGTCGTACCAGCGGACCGTGGACGCGCTGGCCGGCCTCGGGCAGCAGCTCACCATGGACAGCCAGTCCGAGGACCTGACCGGGCAGATCGCCGACGTCGACAGCCGGATCACGTCGATGCGGGCCAGCGTGGACCGGGTCCGGGCACTGATGGCGGACGCCAGGACGCTGGCCGACGTGGTGTCGCTGGAGTCCGAGCTGACCCGCCGTGAGTCCGACCTGGAGTCGCTGGAGCACCAGCAGCAGGAGCTGACCTCCCGCACCTCGCTGTCCACCGTGACGCTCGACCTGCTGACGGACGATCAGCGCCCCACCGGTGCGGTCGCCGAGCACAAGGACGGTTTCTGGGCCTCCGTCGGCCACGCCCTGAGGGGCGGCTGGCACGCCCTGGTCGCCGTGCTGCACGGCCTGCTGGTGGTGCTGGCCGCCGGTGCGCCGTTCCTGCTGGTGCTGGCCCCCCTCGCCTGGCTCCTGCTCCGCCGCCGCCGCACCCACCCGCGCCGCCCGCGCCCGTCGGCCCCCGTCCGGGAGGACTTCCCCGCCCCGCCGCAGCAGCCCCCGACGGCCGGAGCGGAGGACTGACACCACGGCCCGGGGCCCGGCACCGCGCGAACGGCGGTGCCGGGCCCCGGGCCGTGGCGGAGCGTCAGCGGGCGCTGGCCTCGTGGACGAAGGCGACCAGGCGGGTCAGCGCGTCCGGGTCCATGGTCGGCATGACGCCGTGGCCGAGGTTGAAGATGTGGTGGCTGCCGCCGAGCGCCTGGGCGGCGTGCAGCACCTCGCGGGCCTTGGTCTCCACCACGTGCGTGGGGGCGTACAGCACGGCCGGGTCGAGGTTGCCCTGCAGGCCCTTGCCGGGGCCGACCCGGTTGGCGGCCTCGTCCAGCGGGACCCGCCAGTCGACACCGACGATGTCCGCACCGGCCTGGCCCATCAGGCCGAGCAGTTCACCGGTGTTGACTCCGAAGTGGATCCGCGGCACCCCGTACGGCGCGACCTCGTCGAACACCTTGGCGCTGGCGGGCATCACCGAGCGGCGGTACTCGTCGGGGGCGAGCGCGCCCGCCCAGGAGTCGAACAGCTGGATCGCCGAGGCGCCCGCCTCGATCTGGATCTTCAGGAACGCCGAGGTGATCTGCGCGAGCCGGTCGACCAGCTCCGCCCACAGCTCGGGCGCGCCGTACATCATCGCCTTGGTGTTCTCGTACGACTTCGACGGGCCGCCCTCGATCAGGTAGCTGGCCAGCGTGAACGGGGCGCCGGCGAAGCCGATCAGCGGGGTGGCGCCGAGCTCGTCGACCAGCAGGCCGACCGCCTCGGTGATGTACGGCATGTCGTCCGGCTCCAGCGGGCGCAGCCGCTGGAGGTCGTCCTTGGTGCGGATCGGGTTGGCGATCACCGGGCCGACGCCGCCCTTGATCTCCACGTCGATGCCGACCGCCTTGAGCGGGACCACGATGTCGGAGAAGAAGATCGCCGCGTCCACCTTGTGCCGGCGCACCGGCTGCAGGGTGATCTCCTTGACCAGCTCGGGCCGCATGCAGGCGTCGAGCATCGGGACGCCCTCGCGCACCTTCAGGTACTCGGGCAGCGAGCGCCCGGCCTGCCGCATGAACCACACGGGGGTGTGCGGCACCGGCTCGTTGCGTGCGGCGCGCAGGAAGACGGAGTCGTACGCGGCGCCGCGGGGCCGCTGACCGGACTGGGCTGCGGGGGTCTCACTCACGCGTCACATCCTCGCATGCGAGCGCTCCCCTCCCGGCCGCCGACCAGGCAAAACGGACACCTCGGACACCCCCGGGCCGGACAGCGGTCCCGGCCTGGCCGATTTCCGGAATTTCGGCACGCCGGAGGAACGAAAGTGCTCGGATTGCGGGCCCGCGCCACCTAGGCTTCCGGACATGGCAGCGGTCGGCGGGCAATCCGCACAGGGTGGAGGAACGGGCAGGGAGTCGGCGCCGATCGAGTTCCGCGAGGCGGTCGAGGCGCTGACCGGGGCGCGGCTGCGCCCCGAGGTACGGCTGTCCCCTCAGCCCGCCCCCCGCCGGCTGGCCCCGCACGCCTTCGCCCTGTCCGCCTCGGTCGAGGTGGACGGCGAGGAGCTGGCCGACGGCACCCTGGTACTGCTGCACGACCCGTCCGCGCCGGAGGCGTGGGACGGCGACTTCCGGGTGGTCACGATGACCCGGGCCGAGCTGGAGCCGGAGATGGCGGGCGACCCGCTGCTGTCCGAGGTCGGCTGGAGCTGGCTGATGGACGCCCTTCAGGCGCACGGCGCCCGGTTCGCCGAGCCGAGCGGCACGGTGACCAGGTGCCACTCGCAGTACTTCGGCGGGCTGGCCGAGCGCGGCGCCTCCACCGAGATCGAGCTGCGGGCGTCCTGGACGCCCGCCGACCGCCGCTTCGACCGGCACCTGGCCGCCTGGGCCGACCTGCTGTGCGTGTGCGCCGGGCTGCCGCCCGCCCAGTCGTCCCCGCCGCCGGCCGCGGACTCCGGCGGGCTCGGCGGCGTGGTGCCGATGCCGGCCCGCCGCCGGCCGCGCAACCCGCACTGACCGCCCACCGGTTCCGTCCGGCGCCGGCGCTCGCACGGCTGTCCGCACCGCCCACCCCCCGTAGACACCCCGGGGGGACAGTCGCACGCCCCGGTCCGGCGACCACCCGCAGGGCTGACGGAGTGCGACTTCGTAGACGCTCCCGGTCGACTACCCGACCGTTTCCGATCATCCGGTCGCCAAGATCGATCGAATCCGTGCGATTTCTGGGCACGTCGCACCGGTCGTATGCGCGATTTGTCCGTATTGTTACTCACCAGATCGTGATCACCCGCTAAAGCCGGTCACGGTTGATGCCGAAGGTGTCAGTGACCCTTTCCAGACGCGGAACACTCCGACCGCCCCCTCGGGGTTCCGTCCGCCACTCCCTGCAGGAGGCCCCAGGTGTCGGTCCTTCTTGAGCACCCCGCAAACGTGGTCGCCTACCGTCCGACGAAGCCCACCGCCATGGTGGTCATCGCTGATCCCCGGGTCCGGAACACGGTGACCCGGCACCTATGGGCGCTCGGCGTCCGTGACGTCATCGAGGTCTCCTCGATCGCCGAGGCCCGGCCCCGGATCTCCAACCCGCGCGACATCTGCATCGCCGATGTCCACCTCCCCGACGGCTCCGGCCTGACCGTCCTGGCCGAGACCCGCGCCGCGGGCTGGCCCAACGGTCTGGCGCTGTCCGCCGCCGACGACATCGGCGCGGTCCGCTCGGCCCTGGCCGGCGGCGTCAAGGGCTACGTGGTCACCGGCACCCGCACCAGCATGCCGATGCCCGGCCGCCCCGGACTGCCGATCGGGGCCGGCCTGGCCGGCCGGATGCGCCGTCCCGGGATCCCCCACCACCACCCCGGCATGCACGGCGCCCCCGGCCAGCCCGGTGCCGCCCCCGGTGCTCCCGGCGCGCCCGGTGCACAGCCGTCCGCCTACCGCGAGCTGTCCGGCCGCGAGGTCGAGGTGCTGCGGCTGGTCGCCGAGGGCCAGTCGAACAAGGCGATCGGCGTCGCGATGGGCCTGTCCGCGCTCACCGTGAAGAGCCACCTGGCCCGTATCGCCCGCAAGCTCGGCACCGGCGACCGGGCCGGCATGGTCGCGGTGGCACTGCGTACCGGCATCATCCACTGACCCGCATCGTCCCTGGTGGCGGCCCGGAGGAACGTTTCCTCCGGGCCGTTCCCGTTCGCTCCGCCGACGACCCGTCACCCCGCCCGCCGACCCCTGCCGCAGGTCCGAACATGGTCCGACCAGTCGGACAACACTCCCGGCGGCGGCACACGACGTAACCTAGGGGGGTGACCGACGCCGTAGCCTCCATCCCAGAAGAGATCGCCCCGGTTCCGCTCCTCGAACCCAGGGACGGACTCCCACCGGTGGTGTCGGACCCCGAGACGCTCGCCGCCACCATCGCCGCCTTCCGCACCGGCAGCGGCCCCGTCGCCGTCGACGCCGAACGCGCCTCCGGCTACCGCTACGGCCAGCGCGCCTACCTGATCCAGCTGCGCCGCAAGGGCGCGGGCACCGCGCTGATCGACCCGATCGCCTGCCCCGACCTGTCCGCGCTGGACGACGCCATCCACGACACCGAGTGGGTCGTGCACGCCGCCACCCAGGACCTGCCCTGTCTGTTCGACGTCGGCATGCACCCCGGCGTGCTGTTCGACACCGAACTCGCCGGCCGGCTCGCGGGCTTCCCCCGGGTCGGCCTCGGCCCGATGACCGAGAACGTCCTCGGCCTCTCGCTCGCCAAGGAGCACTCCGCGGTCGACTGGTCCACCCGCCCGCTGCCCGAGCCCTGGCTGCGCTACGCCGCGCTCGACGTCGAGGTGCTGGTCGACCTGCGCGACGCGCTGGAGAACGAACTCGACCGGCAGGGCAAGCTCGACTGGGCCCACCAGGAGTTCGCCGCCCTCGCCGCCGCACCCCGCCCCGCCCCGCGGGTCGACCCCTGGCGGCGCACCTCCCAGCTGCACAAGGTCCGCCGCCGCCGGCAGCTCGCCGCCGTCCGCGAACTCTGGCAGACCCGCGACCGGATCGCCCGCGAACGCGACGTCTCCCCCGGCCGGGTCCTCGCCGACGCCGCCATCGTCAACGCCGCCCTCGCGATGCCGCTGAACGCGCCCGCGCTGATCGCCGTCCAGGGCTTCGGCCCCCGGGTGAACCGGCGTCAGCTCGACCAGTGGCTGGCCGCGATCGAACGCGCCCGCGAGATTCCGGAGGCCGCACTGCCCTCCGCGACCGCCCCGCACGACGGGCCGCCGCCGCCCCGCGCCTGGGCCGAGAAGGACCCGGTCGCCGCGGCCCGCCTCACCGGCGCGAGGGCGGCTGTCGCCGCGCTCGCCGAGCAGCACCACCTGCCGGCGGAGAACCTGATCACGCCCGACCTGGTCCGTCGCGTCTCCTGGGAGCCGCCGGCGCAGGCGGACGCGACGGCCGTCTCCGACGCGCTGCGGGCCCTGGGGGCCCGCGCCTGGCAGACGGAGCTGGTCGCTCCGGCGATCGCGCAGGCGTTCAAAACGGCAGGCGAGTAAGCAAACAGGGGCGCGGGGAACTGCGCGAAGGGGAACGCACCACGTCCGCAAGATCGCGACGCAGGACAATGACCTGCACTTGATCGCGACCTTGCGGACGTGGTCTGCGCTTGTCGCGCAGTTCCCCGCGCCCCTGGTTGTGCGCTGCTCGGGAACGCGTCCTTCATCTCCTTGCCTGCCGTTGTTACTCGTGGGTAGATTGGTCGTGCAGCAGCGCCGCTCCTGTGCGCGCTCATCGCCATCCCCCTGGGAGGAGAGCCCCCGTGCCTCGTACCGCGAGGGACGTCGTCTTCGTCGACGGCGTCCGCACCCCGTTCGGCAAGGCCGGCCCGAAGGGCATGTACCACGAGACGCGGGCGGACGACCTTGTCGTCAAGTGCATCCGCGAGCTGGTGCGCCGCAACCCGAGCCTGCCGGTCGAGCGGATCGACGAAGTCGCTGTCGCGGCGACCACCCAGATCGGCGACCAGGGCCTGACCATCGGCCGCACCGCCGCGCTGCTCTCCGGTCTGCCGAAGTCCGTTCCGGGCTACTCGATCGACCGGATGTGCGCGGGCGCGATGACGGCCGTCACCACCACCGCGGGCGGCATCGCGTTCGGCGCCTACGACGTGGTCGTGGCCGGCGGCGTGGAGCACATGGGCCGGCACCCGATGGGCGAGGGCGTGGACCCGAACCCGCGGTTCGTCTCGGAGAAGCTGGTCGACGAGTCCGCCCTGTTCATGGGCATGACCGCGGAGAACCTGCACGACCGCTTCCCGCACCTGACGAAGGAGCGCTGCGACGCGTACGCTGTGCGCTCGCAGGAGAAGGCGGCGAAGGCGTACGCCAACGGCGACATCCAGCCGGACCTGGTGCCGATCGCGATCCGCAACACCAACCCCGAGATCGGCGAGACCGGTTGGGGCCTGGCGACCACGGACGAGCCGATGCGCCCGGGCACCACCATGGAGTCGCTGGCCGGCCTGAAGACCCCGTTCCGTCCGCACGGCAACATCACCGCGGGCAACGCGGCGGGCCTGAACGACGGTGCGACCGCCTCGCTGCTGGCCGCCGAGGACGTGGCCCGCGAGCTGGGCCTGCCGGTCAAGATGCGCCTGGTGAGCTACGCGTTCGCGGGCGTCGAGCCCGAGGTGATGGGCATCGGCCCGGTCCCGGCGACCGAGAAGGCGCTGGCCAAGGCCGGCCTGACCATCGACGACATCGGCGCGTTCGAGGTCAACGAGGCGTTCGCCGTCCAGGTGCTGGCGTTCCTGGACCACTACGGCATCGCGGACGACGACGAGCGGGTCAACCCATACGGCGGCGCCATCGCGTTCGGCCACCCGCTGGCCTCGTCCGGCGTGCGGCTGATGACCCAGCTGGCGCGCCGCTTCGAGCAGCGCCCGGACGTCCGCTACGGCCTGACCACCATGTGCATCGGCTTCGGCATGGGCGGCACCGTGATCTGGGAGAACCCGCACTTCGAGGGTGGTAAGTGACCATGAGCACCACTGAGATGCTGCAGCGCGCCGCCGAACTGTTCCCCGGCGAGGTCGTCACCACCGCGCACGTGCGCCACCTGGACCTGCCGCTGCAGGCCGGCAAGCTGGCGCTGATCACCCTGGACAACGGCTTCGACCACACCAAGCCGACCACCTTCGGCCCGGGCTCGCTGGCGAAGCTGTCCGAGGCGCTGGACCAGGTCGAGGCGGAGGCCGCCGACGGCAAGGTGGTCGCGGTCGCGATCACCGGCAAGCCGTTCATCTTCGCGGTCGGCGCCGACCTCAAGGGCGTCGAGGTGCTCAAGGAGCACTCGGACGCGCTGGCCATCGGCAAGGGCGGCCACGACGTCTTCAAGCGGATCGCCGCGCTGCCCGTCCCGTCCTTCGCGTTCTACAACGGCGCGGCGATGGGCGGCGGCGTCGAGGTCGGCCTGCACTGCACCTACCGCACCGTCAGCGCGGGCGTCCCGGCGTTCTCGCTGCCCGAGGTCTTCCTCGGCCTGGTGCCCGGCTGGGGCGGCTGCACGCTGCTGCCGAACCTGATCGGTCCGGCCAAGGCGGTCAAGGTCATCGTCGAGAACTCGATGGCCCAGAACAAGCAGCTCAAGGGCAAGGACGTGTTCGAGCTGGGGATCGCCGACGCGATCTTCGAGCCGGCCGACTTCCTGGAGCAGTCGCTGCTGTGGACCGCCCGGGTGCTCAAGGGCGACGTGGTCGTCGAGCGCGAGGAGTTCGACCGCGGCAAGGCGTGGGACGACGCCGTGCTGTGGGGCCGCTGGGTCGCCGACGCCAAGGTGCACGGGGCCGCCCCGGCCGCGTACAAGGCGCTCGACATCATCCAGCAGGCCAAGGACGGCGACCTGCAGGCCGGCTTCGACGCCGAGGACGCCGCGCTGGCCGACCTGATCATGAGCGGCGAGCTGCGCGCCGGCCTGTACGCCTTCAACCTGGTGCAGCGCCGCGCGAAGCGGCCGTTCGGTGCGCCGGACAAGTCGCTGGCCCGCCCGGTCACCAAGGTCGGCGTGGTCGGCGCCGGTCTGATGGCGTCCCAGCTGGCGCTGCTGTTCGCGCGCCGCCTGGAGGTGCCGGTGGTGCTCACCGACATCGACCAGGAGCGCATCGACAAGGGCGTGGGCTACGTCCACGGCGAGATCGACAAGCTGCTGGCGAAGGGCCGCATCGGCGGCGACAAGGCCAACAAGCTGAAGGGCCTGGTCTCCGGCCACCTCGACAAGGCCGTCGCGTTCGGCGACGCGGACTTCGTCATCGAGGCCGTGTTCGAGGAGATGGGCGTCAAGCAGAAGGTGTTCGCGGAGCTGGAGGCGGTGGTCTCGCCGACCACCATCCTGGCCACCAACACCTCCTCGCTGTCGGTCACCGAGATGGCCTCCAAGCTCCAGCACCCGGAGCGCGTGGTCGGCTTCCACTTCTTCAACCCGGTCGCGATCCTCCCGCTGCTGGAGATCGTCCGGGCCGAGAAGACCGACGACGCCTCGCTGGCCACCGCGTTCGGGGTCGCCAAGAAGCTGAAGAAGACCGCGGTGCTCACCAAGGACGCCCCGGCGTTCGTGGTCAACCGCATCCTGACCCGCTTCATGGGCGAGATCCAGAACATCATCGACGAGGGCACCCCGTTCGAGACCGTCGAGGCCGCGGTGAAGCCGCTCGGCCTGCCGATGTCCCCGATCGCCCTGCTCGAACTGGTCGGCCCGGCCATCGCCCTGCACGTCTCCGAGACGCTGCACGGCGCGTTCCCGGAGCGGTTCACCGTCTCCGAGAACCTCGGCAAGGTCGTCGAGGCCGGCAAGCGCGGCTTCTACATCTGGCAGGACGGCGCCCAGGTCCTCGACCCCGAGGTCCTCGCCCTCCTCACCTTCGGCGACTCCGTCCTGACGGAGGACCAGGTCCGCGCCCGCGCCCTGGACGCCGTCGCCCAGGAGATCGGCCTGATGCTCGACGAGGGCGTCGTCGGCGAGGCACAGGACATCGACCTGTGCATGATCACCGGCGCCGGCTGGCCCTTCCACCTCGGCGGCATCACCCCCTACCTCGACCGCGAGGGCGTCTCCGAGCGCGTCAACGGCAAGAAGTTCCTGGCCCCGGGCCTGGCTTCGGTCCCCGCCTGACACCCCCCGCTCCACCGCCGGGCGGCACCCTCTCCCTTTCGGGACGGGGGTGCCGCCCGTCGGCGTTGTATGCTGCCGGGTTTCCGCGTGAAGGGAGTCGGTGAGCGGTGCTGGTGCTGGTGCACGGTGGGTTGTGGGACGACGGGATGGATGCCGAGCGGTTCTGGGGGCGGACCGGGGTGGTGGCCGGGGTCCGGGGGGCGGGGCTGACGGTGTGGGCGCCGGATCGGGCGATGCGGGCGGGGAGTTGGGCCGCGGAGGCGGAGCATCTGGCGGCGGGGTTGCCGGACGGGCCGGTGGTGCTGGTCGGCGGGTCGAACGGGTGCTCGGCGGCGGTGCGGCTGGCGCTCGCGGTGCCGGAGCGGGTGCGGGGCCTGGTGCTGGCGTGGCCCGCGACGGCGGGGGACGCGCGGGTGGACGGTCGGCTGCCCGCCGAGCTGGCGCCGCTGCTGGCGGGCGGGGTGCTGCGCGGGGTCGCGGACGAGGAGTTGACGGGTCTTCGGATGCCGGTGGCCGTGCTGCCGGCGGTGCCGGAGAACCCGGTGCACCAGCGGCGGACGGCGGACGGGCTGCTGGCACACGTCCCGGGGGCGGTGGAGCTGCCGGGATGCCCGGAGCCGCCGCATCCGCTGTTCCGGCCGGCGGGGCTGGTGGCGGCGCTGGCGGCTTTCGCGGCGGGGTGCTGACCGAGGGTCAGGAGAGGCCGAGGCCGACGGCGGCGAACTCGTCGGGGTGCCCGTCCGTGCGGGCGCCGAGGCGGCGCAGGGCCTCGGAGATCGGGCCGAGGACGAGGGCGCCGCGCTCCCGGGCGGCGGCGGCCTGCGGGCCGGCGCCGCCGCAGAAGTCCGCCTCGGCGTGCCCGACGGGGCCGGTCGCGGACCGGGCGGCGAGGGTCCGGTGGAGGGCCGCCGGGGAACTTCCGCAGGCCGGGCAGGGCGGGCGTGCGGTCCGGCACCGCGTCGTGCAGGTCGTCCGTCCTCGGCAGCAGCGCGAGGCCCCGGCCGGGCGGGACGCCGTGGGCGTCGGGGAGGTCGGCGGTGGCGGCGCGCGGCAGTGTCCCGGCCGCGACGACCGCTTCGAGGGTGTGTCCGGCTACTTCTTCAGCCGGTAGATGACGGTGTCCCCGGTGACCCCGACGACCTCGTAGTGGGCGTCGAGGAGGGTGGCGATGCGGGGCACCATGTCGGGCTGGTAGGGGGCGGTGCCGGAGTCGTCGACGACGACTTCGGGGAAGCCGTTGGTGGAGATCTCGTTGTCGAAGGTCTGCCAGGCCTCGGCGACGGAGTACTGTTCGCCGACCTTCTCGTCGCCCTTGCCGCCGCTGAAGTTGGTGAGGAAGCCGGCGGTGAGGTAGCGGGTGACGGGGCGCCGGTCGGCGAGCCAGTAGAGCTCGGGGTGCATGCCCCAGACCAGGACGGTGTCCTTGGGGGTGGTCTGGGCGGCGACGGCGGTGGCGACCTCGGTGGTCTGGGTGAGGCGTTGGCCGGGCCAGAGGACGGCGAGGCCCCAGAAGAAGCTGCAGGCGAGGGCGGAGTAGACCAGGACGGGCTTCCACCGGACGGCGGAGGTGGCGACCGCGCCGACGCCGAGCAGGACCAGCGGGGGCATCAGCTGGAGGTAGTAGTGGCCGAAGAAGTGGAAGCCGACCGAGACGGCGATCACCGAGGAGGTCAGCCACATCCACAGGTCGACGGTGGAGCCGTGTTCGGGCCCGCGGGCGGGGACGGGTCGTCGGCGGTGGCGCAGCCACAGGCGGTGCGCGAAGGGCAGCAGGAAGGCCAGGCCGGCACTCATCAGGATGGCGGAGTTGCCGAGCGCGCGGCCGATCATCTGCGGCCAGTTGCCGAGGCCGGCGTAGTCGCCGGAGCCGGTGACGACCCAGAACAGGAAGCCCTTGGGCTTGGTGAGGATGACGGCGACCAGCGCTATCGGCAGGGCGAACCCGAAGCCGATCTTGGCGAGGGCGGGGGGCCAGCGAACGCCGCGGCGGCGGGTGTCCTGGAGGAGCATCCAGAGCACGGGGAGCATGACGGCGCCGCCGGTCTGCTTGGTGAGCGAGCAGAGCGCGACCGCGATGCCGGCGGCCAGCCAGCGGCGGCGCTCGGCGTAGCGGAAGGCGGCGACCATCGCGGGCAGCATGAAGACTTCGAAGGTCGCGGCCTGGGTGTCCTCGGGCGAGAGCCCGATGGAGACCAGCAGGTAGAGGACGCCGGCACAGCGGCCGGCCCGGTCGCCCCAGCGGCCGCGGGCGAGCGAGGCGAGCAGGATCGCGGTGGTCAGGTGGGCGACGATCGCGAGGGTGCGCAGCGGCCAGAGCGAGGCGGAGCCGAAGATCGCGAAGCAGGCTTCGTACAGCCAGGGCAGCAGCGGGGGTTTGCGGTCGACGACGGTGTCGTAGAGGACGCCGCCGTCGGCGAGCATCCGGGCCTGGGTGGCGAGGTAGCCCTCGTCGGGGCTCCACACGGGGCGCAGGAAGGAGGGCAGGTGGGTCAGTGTGGCCAGCACGGCGAGCAGCGGGACCAGTCTGGTCCAGTACCCGGTGCGGAGGCGCTCTGGGAAGCGCTCGGCAAAGGCACGGAGGCTGCTCGTAAGGGTGAGGGGCACGGGTGACAACCTACCGGGCGTGAACGGGCGTAGTCAGTGGCAGTCCACTAATGAGTGTGACTGTCCGACAATAAGCGCACCGTCACAGGGCCAAAAGGCGGCCCCGTGACGGTGCGCTGAGGGGAGTGCGGGCGGTCAGCTCCGGGCGAAGGAGCGGGTGCTGACCACGGCTTCGATCTTCTTGGCGAGGGCGGACGCGGTGAGCCCGATCTCCTCGAGGATCTCGCCGCGCGAGGCGTGGTCGAGGAACTCCTGCGGGATGCCGTAGTCGCGCAGCGGCACGTCCACGTCGGCGTCGCGCAGCGCCTGGGCGATCGCGGAGCCGACGCCGCCGGCCCGGCCGTTGTCCTCGACGGTGACGACCAGGCGGTGCTGGGCGGCCAGGCCGGGCAGCGCGGCGTCGACCGGCTTGACCCAGCGCGGGTCGACCACGGTGCTGCTGATGCCCTGCTCGGCGAGGAGCTCGGCGACCTCCAGGCAGGTCGGGGCCATCGCGCCGACCGAGACGATCAGCACGTCGGCGGCCTCGTCCGCGGAGTCGGCCTCGGGGCGGCGCAGCACGTCCATGCCGCCGACGGTGCCGACGGCGGGCACCGCGGGGCCGACGTTGCCCTTGGAGTAGCGGACCACGGTGGGGGCGTCGGCGACCTCGACGGCCTCCCGCAGCTGGAGCCGGACCTGCTCGGCGTCGCGCGGGGCGGCCAGTCGCAGGCCCGGGACGACCTGGAGGATCGACATGTCCCACATGCCGTTGTGGGAGGCGCCGTCGGTGCCGGTGACGCCGGCCCGGTCGAGCACGAAGGTGACGCCGAGCCTGTGCAGCGCGACGTCCATCAGGACCTGGTCGAAGGCCCGGTTGAGGAAGGTCGCGTAGACCGCGACGACGGGGTGCAGGCCGTTGGTGGCCAGGCCGGCGGCGCAGACGGCGGCGTGCTGCTCGGCGATGCCGACGTCGAAGATCCGCTCCGGGTAGGCCTTGGCGAACGGGGCCAGGCCGACCGGGTGCAGCATGGCGGCGGTGATGGCGACCAGGTCGCGGCGCTCGCGGCCGAGCGCGACCATCTCCTCGCCGAACACCGACGTCCAGTCCTTGCCGGAGGTCTTGACCGGCAGGCCGGTGTCGGGGTGGATCACGCCGACCGCGTGGAAGCGGTCCTCGTCGTTGTTCTCGGCGGCGTGGTAGCCGCGGCCCTTCTCGGTGATGCAGTGCACGATGACCGGGCCGCCGAAGTTGCGGGCCTTGGTGAACGCGGACTCCAGGGCCTGAAGGTCGTGGCCGTCGATCGGGCCGAGGTACTTCAGGCCGAGGTCCTCGAACATGCCCTGCGGGGCGATGAAGTCCTTCAGGCCCTTCTTGGCGCCGTGCAGGGTGTCGAACATCGCCTGGCCGACCACGGGGGTGCGCTGGAGGGCGTCCTTGCCCCAGGACAGGAAGCGCTCGTAGCCCTGGGTGGTGCGCAGGGTGGCGAGGTGGTTGGCGAGGCCGCCGATGGTCGGCGAGTAGGACCGCTCGTTGTCGTTGACGACGATGACGATCGGCAGGTCCTGGCTGTCGGCGATGTTGTTCAGCGCCTCCCAGGCCATGCCGCCGGTGAGCGCGCCGTCGCCGATCACGGCGACCACGGGGCGGTCCTTGTGGCCCTGGATCTTGTTGGCCTTGGCGAGTCCGTCGGCGTAGCCGAGGACAGTGGACGCGTGCGAGTTCTCGATCACGTCGTGCTCGGACTCGGCGCGCGAGGGGTAGCCGGACAGGCCGCCCTTCATCTTCAGCCGGGAGAAGTCCTGACGGCCGGTCAGCAGCTTGTGGACGTAGCTCTGGTGACCGGTGTCGAACAGGATCCGGTCCCGCGGCGAGTCGAAGACCCGGTGCATGGCGAGGGTCAGCTCGACCACGCCGAGGTTGGGTCCGAGGTGGCCGCCGGTCTTGGAGACCTCCTCCACCAGGAAGCCGCGGATCTCCTCCGCGAGCTCCGCGAGCTGCGCGGGGGTGAGTCGATCGAGATCGCGCGGTCCCCGAATACGGGTCAGCAGAGCCACCCGTTCCTCCTCGTCCAAGTTCTCGCGCCCGCTCGGGCCCGGAGGGCGTACGCCCCGCTTGAGTCTAATGTCCATTACCCGGGCGCAGTGCGGCGGGCAACCCCGACCCACTTTCGGGTGGCAGGGGCGGGAAAGCGCCGAACCGCGCGACCGGCCCCGATATAAGGGGTGGAGCCGGTCGCGCGGTTGCGGGTGGTGCCGGGTCAGCCGCGTCCGTTGGACTTCTGGGTGCGGCGGGAGACCGAGTCCAGGACCACCGCGGCGAGCAGCACCGCGCCGGTGATCATGTACTGGATGGCCTGCTGGGCGTGGACCATGTCCAGGCCGGTGGTGATGGACTGGATGACCAGGATGCCGAGCAGCGCCGACCAGGTCTTGCCGCGGCCGCCGAACAGGCTGGTGCCGCCGATGACGGCCGCCGCGATGGCGTTCATCAGCATGTTGGCGCCACCGAGGCCCTTGTCCGCCGAGCCCTGCTGGGAGGCGATGAACAGGCCGCCGAAGCCGGCCAGGCCGGCCGAGATCATGTACACCGAGGTGCGCACCCAGGCGACGTTGATGCCGGCCCGGCGGGCCGCCTCGATGCCGCCGCCGACCGCGAAGATCTGCCGGCCGTAGGTGGTGCGGCGGAGCACGAAGTCGGCGATCGCGACGATGCCGACGAACAGCACCAGCGGCAGCGGCAGGCCGCGGTCCTGGTTGAACATGTAGGCGACCAGCAGCACGACCACGGCGAGCACGCCGGTGCGCAGCGCGATCTCGGCGATCGGGCGGGCCGGCAGGCCGGCGGCCGCGCGGCGGCGGGCGTCGAGCAGCTGACCGGCGGCGAACAGCGCGATGGCGAGGATCGCGGCCAGCCAGGCCCAGATGATGTCGCCGTCGCCGAGGAAGTAGGTGTCCAGGTTGGCGATGACGCCGTCGTTGAGGTTGTTGACGGTGCCGAGCTTGCCGATGACCAGGTCCTGGAGGCCGCTCCAGGCGAGCATGCCGGCCAGCGTGACCAGCAGCGCCGGCACGCCGATCTTCGAGAAGAAGAAGCCGTGCAGGGCGCCCATGGCGACGGCGCACGCGATGCCGATCAGCACCGCCAGCCACTCGTTGACGCCCTGGCGGACGGCCAGCACCGAGGAGATCGCGGCGGTGGCGCCGGCCACCGAGCCGAGCGAGAGGTCGATCTCGCCGAGCAGCAGCACGAAGACCACGCCGGTGGCGATCAGGCCGGGGCCGACGATCCACTTGGTGATGTTGGTGATGTTGTCGGCGTTGAGGAAGGAGCCGGTCTTCCACTGGAAGATCGCGGCGATGATGATCAGGCCGATCACGACCGGCAGCGAGCCGAGCTCGCCGCCGCGGACCTTGCGGCCGAACTCCTCGAAGTAGCCGGCCAGGCCCTCCTTGCGGACCAGCAGGCGCGGGTCGACGGCGGGCGGGGTGGGCGTGGTGGGGGTCTCGGTGCTCACTTGGCGTCCTCCGCGATACGGGCCTGACGACGGGTCACCGCGTTGTCGGTGGCGCCGGTGATGGCGGAGATGATCTCCTCGTGCGAGGTGCCGGCCACCTCGAAGCTGCCGTTGTTGCGGCCCAGGCGGAGCACCGCGACGGTGTCCGCGACGGCCTTGACGTCGGCCATGTTGTGGCTGATCAGGATCACGCCGAGGCCGCGCTCGCGCAGCCGCTCGACCAGGTCGAGGACCTGGGCGGTCTGCTCGACGCCGAGGGCGGCGGTGGGCTCGTCCAGGATGACGATCTTCGGGTCGCCGACCAGGGCGCGGGCGATCGCGACCACCTGGCGCTGACCGCCGGAGAGGCCGGCGATCGGGATACGGACGCTGGGGATGCGGATCGACAGGGTGTCGAGGAGTTCGCGGGCGCGCTTCTCCATGGCGACCTCGTCCAGGGCGCCGAAGCGCTTGAGCTCGCGGCCGAGGAACAGGTTGCCGACCACGTCGAGGTTGTCGCACAGGGCGAGGTCCTGGTAGACGGTGGCGATGCCGAGCGTCTGGGCGTCGTGCGGGCGGCCGATGGTGACCGGCCTGCCCTCCCACTCGATGACGCCCTCGTCGATCGGGTGGACGCCCGCGATGGTCTTGACCAGGGTGGACTTTCCGGCGCCGTTGTCGCCGACCAGGGCGACGACCTCGCCCGCGTGGACCTCCAGCTGCACGTCGGTGAGCGCCTGGACGGCGCCGAAGCGCTTGGAGACCCCGCGCAACGCCAGTACGGGTGCGCCTGTCACGTGAACCATCTCCTTGAGTTCCGTGTCGGACCTGACGTTTCCGGCACGGGCGACCCGCGTGCCAAGGCCGGGCACGCGGGGTGGGACTGCTGGGCACAAAGGGGCCGGCGGGAGCTTCCGATCGGTCAGGAAGCCCCCGCCGGGCGGGAATTACTGCAGGCCGGCCGCGGTGCAGGCGGCGGCGAAGTCGGCGGTGCAGATGTCCGAGACCTTGTACAGGTTGTCGGCGAGGACGGTGTCCTTGATGTTCGCCTTGGTGACGACCTTGGGCTCCAGCAGGCTGGCCGGGATGCCCTTGTCGGTGTCGCTGTCGACCGTGGAGGTGGCGACGCCCTTGATGTCCTTGCCCTGGAGCAGGTCGACCGCGAGCTCGCCGGCCGCGTCGGCCAGCGGCTTGTAGGCCTTGTAGATGGTGTAGGCCTGGTCGCCGGAGACCAGGCGCTGGATCGCGTCCAGGCCCGCGTCCTGGCCGCCGACCGGAACGTTGACGCCCTGCGCCTTCAGCTGGGTGATGATCGCGCCGGCCATGCCGTCGTTGGCGGAGTAGACGGCCTGGAAGCCGTCCTTGCCGAGCGAGGAGATCGCGGCACCGATCTTCTGGCCCGCGACGGTGGGCTTCCACTCGCCGCTCTGCTCGTAGACGACCTTCTTGACCTTGCTGTCCAGCACCTTGTGCGCGCCGGCCTTGAACTGACCCGCGTTCGGGTCGGCGTCGTCGCCGTTGATCATCACGATGTTGGCGTCGGCGGCCTTGGCGCCGAGGGCGTCGACCAGGGCCTGGCCCTGGAGCTCGCCGACCTTCTCGTTGTCGAAGGAGACGTACGCGGAGACCGGGCCGGTGGCCAGGCGGTCGTACGCGATGACCTTGACGCCCTTGTCGGCGGCCTCCTTCACCCAGGACTGGGTGGACTTGGCGTCGAACGCGTCCAGGATGATCACCTTGACGCCCTGGGCGATCAGGGTGTCGAACTGCTGCTTCTGCTTCGAGGCGGAGCCCTCGGCGTTGGAGTACTCGACCTTGCAGTCGGAGCAGAGCTCGTGGACCTTCGCCTCGATGAACGGCTTGTCGAAGGACTCGTAGCGGGTCGAGGAGGCGTTCTCCGGCAGCAGCAGGCCGATCGACTTGTTGTTGCCGGAGGCCGCGCTGTCCTTCTTGTCGCTGCCGGCCTTGCCGCAGGCGGCCATGGTCAGAGCCATCGAGACAGCGGCGGTGCCGACGACAACGCGACGCATCATTGCGTTCATGGTGGGGGGTGCCTCCCTGACAGAGCCGCAACGTTGCGGCGAGGTGGGCAGGAGTCAACCCCGTCACCGAGCTTGTCGTCAATAAGTAAAGCCTCAGGCCTCGGGATTCAGACCCTTTCGTTATCTTCCTGAAAGCTCAACCGAGGCCTGACGGTCACCCGGGGATCCCCGGGAGGCCACTCACAGCCCGCCCGTCTCCCCCATCTCGCTCATCACCAGGGCGAGCGCCCCGAGCACCTCGGCACGGCCCCCGAGCGTTCCCGGGACCACCGACAGCTGACGGGCGGCGCTGGGGATCGCATACCGGGCCACCGAGTCCCGGATCGGGGAAAGCACCAGCTCACCGGCCTCGGCCAGGTCGCCGCCCAGGATCACCCGGCGGGGGTTGAGCAGGTTGCACAGGGTGGCCACGCCCATGCCGATCTGGCGGCCCGCGTCGGCGATCACCCGGCGGCAGCCCAGATCGCCCTGCTGGGCCAGCTGCACCACCTTTCCGAGGGTCAGTTCGCCCGGGTGGTTGGCGTTCAAGAGGTTGAGCAGGTAGCGGGAGCCCACGAAGGTCTCCAGGCAGCCGCGGTTGCCGCAGCGGCACACCGGGCCCGCCTCGTCCAGCGTGATGTGCCCGATCTCGCCCGCCGTGCCGCCCGGGCCGCGGTAGATCTGGCCGTTGATCACCAGGCCGGCGCCGACGCCGCTGGCCACCTTGATGTACGCCAGCTCGCCCAGGCCGCGCCCGGCGCCCCAGACCAGCTCGCCCAGCGCGCCCAGGTTGGCGTCGTTGTCCACGTGCACCGGCATGCCCAGCCGCTGCGCCAGCTCCTGCCCGGGCATCACGCCGGTCCAGCCGGGCAGGATCGCGGTCGAGCCGAGCTCGCCGGTCTCCTGGTCGATCGGGCCGGGCACGCCCAGGCCCACGCCGATCACCTTGTCGTTCTGGAAGCCGGCCTGCTCCAGCAGCCGCGCCACCATCCGCTCGGCCAGGTCGAAGCCCTGCTGGGCGGAGACGTCCACGTCCAGCGGCTCGCTCTCCTCGGCCAGCACCCGGTGCGCCAGGTTGCCGACCGCCACCCGCAGGTGGGTGTGCCCGAAGTCCACGCCCACCACGATCCCGGCGTCCCCGCTCAGCGAGACGCTGCGCGCCCGGCGGCCGCCCGAGGAGGTGTCGGCGACCACCACGGTGCCGGACTCCTTGAGCTCCCGGACGATGTTGGACACCGTCGCGGCCGACAGCCCCGTGCCCCGGGCGATCTCGGCCTGGGTCAGCGATCCGGCCATCCGCACCGCCCGCAGCACCCGTTCGAGATTCGCCCGGTGCAGCGAGGACTGCGATCCCGGTGTGTCCGTCGACATGTTCCACCCTCCAGGGCGCACTTGCGTTCGTCCAAAGTCCAGCTTCAACTTCTGAACTCTATGCTCCGGTACCGATCGGAGGGCCCGTCAAGTACGAACACGGATCGTTACGCACGTGGGAGGATGCCCGGTAACCAAGCTCTGACGAAGGAGTCCTGCGTGCCTGGCACCAACTTGACCCGTGAGGAGGCCCGTACCCGGGCCGCACTCCTGCATGTGGACGCGTACGACATCGAGCTCGACCTGAGCTCGGCGCGCGAGGGCGGCACGTTCCGGTCCACCACCGTGGTCCGGTTCACTGCCACCGAGCCCGGCGCCTCCACCTTCATCGACCTGGTCGCCCCCGCCGTCGCCGAGATCGTCCTCAACGGCCGTTCGCTGCCGCTGGAGAACTTCGCCGACAGCCGCATCGCGCTGCCCGAGCTGGCCGCCGAGAACGAGCTGCGGGTCGTCGCCGACTGCGCCTACACCAACACCGGCGAGGGTCTGCACCGGTTCGTCGACCCGGCCGACGGCGAGACCTACCTCTACACCCAGTTCGAGGTCCCGGACGCCCGCCGGGTGTTCGCCAGCTTCGAGCAGCCCGACCTGAAGGCCGCCTTCGCCTTCACCGTCACCGCCCCGGCCGGCTGGGTCGTGATCTCCAACTCGCCGACCCCCGAGCCCACCGGCGACGGCGACACCCGGGTGTGGACCTTCGAGCCCACCCCGCGGATCTCCAGCTACATCACCGCGCTGGTGGCCGGCCCCTACGTCGGCGTGTTCGACAGCTACGAGAACGGCGCGCAGCGCGTGCCGCTCGGCGTCTACTGCCGCCCCTCGCTGCGCGAGTACCTGGACGCGGACGCGATCTTCGCCGTCACCAAGCAGGGCTTCGACTACTTCCAGGACAAGTTCGACTTCGCCTACCCGTTCGCGAAGTACGACCAGCTGTTCGTCCCGGAGTTCAACGCCGGCGCGATGGAGAACGCGGGCGCCGTCACCCTCCGCGACCAGTACGTGTTCCGCTCGAAGGTCACCGACGCCTCCTACGAGCTGCGCGCCGCGACCATCCTGCACGAGCTCGCCCACATGTGGTTCGGCGACCTGGTCACCATGGAGTGGTGGAACGACCTCTGGCTGAACGAGTCGTTCGCCACCTTCGCCGAGGCGGTCTGCCAGGCCGAGGCCCCCGGCTCCAAGTGGCCGCACTCCTGGACCACCTTCGCCAACCAGATGAAGACCTGGGCGTACCGGCAGGACCAGCTGCCGTCCACCCACCCGATCATGGCGGAGATCAACGACCTGGAGGACGTCCAGGTCAACTTCGACGGCATCACCTACGCCAAGGGCGCCTCGGTGCTCAAGCAGCTGGTGGCGTACGTCGGCCAGGACGCCTTCTTCCAGGGTGTGCGCGCCTACTTCAAGCGCCACGCCTGGGGCAACACCCGCCTCACCGACCTGCTCGGCGCCCTGGAGGAGGCCAGCGGCCGCGACCTGCGCACCTGGTCCAAGGCGTGGCTGGAGACCGCCGGCATCAACGTGCTGCGGCCGTCGCTGGCCGTCGACGCGAACGGCGTCATCGAGTCGTTCGCCGTCCTCCAGGAGGCCCCGGCGCTGCCCGCCGGCGCCCGCGGCGAGGCCGTGCTGCGCCCGCACCGGATCGCCATCGGCCTGTACGAGCTGGTCGACGGCGACCTGGTCCGCACCGACCGGATCGAGCTCGACGTGGACGGCGAGCGCACCGAGGTCCCGCAGCTGACCGGCCGTCAGCGGCCCGCCGTGCTGCTGCTCAACGACGACGACCTGTCCTACGCGAAGGTCCGCCTCGACACCGACTCGCTGGCCGTCGTCACCGAGCACCTCGGCGACTTCACCGACTCGCTGCCGCGCGCGCTGTGCTGGGCCTCCGCCTGGGACATGACCCGCGACGGCGAACTCGCCACCCGCGACTACCTGTCGCTGGCGCTGTCCGGCCTGCGCCGCGAGAGCGACATCGGCGTGGTCCAGTCGGTGCACCGCCAGGTCAAGCTCGCCCTGGAGCTGTACGCCGACCCGGCGTGGCGCGAGAGCGGCCTCCAGCGCTGGGCGGCCGCCGCCGAGACGGCGCTGCGCGAGGCCCCGGCCGGCAGCGACCACCAGCTCGCCTGGGCCCGCGCGCTGGCCGGCTCCGCCCGGACGGACGGTCAGCTCGCGCTGCTCGCCGGGCTGCTGGACGGCTCGGAGACCGTCGAGGGCCTGGCCGTCGACACCGAGCTGCGCTGGACCCTGCTCGGCCGCCTGGTCGCCACCGGCCGCGCCGACGAGGCCGCGATCGACGCGGAGCTCGCCCGCGACAACACCTCCTCCGGCCAGGAGCACGCCGCCACCTGCCGGGCGGCCCGCCCGACCGCCGAGGCCAAGGCCGAGGCCTGGGCGTCCGTGGTGGAGTCCGAGAACCTGACCAACTACGTCCAGGAGGCCGTCATCGCCGGCTTCCAGCAGCCCGACCAGCGGGACCTGCTCGCGGCGTACACCGAGAAGTACTTCGCCTCGGTGAAGCAGGTGTGGGAGACCCGCAGCCACGAGATCTCGCAGCAGATCATCGGCGGCCTGTACCCCGCGTACGCGGTCTCGCAGGCCACCCTGGACACCACCGACGCCTGGCTGGCCTCGGCCGAGCCGGCGCCGGCGCTGCGGCGCCAGGTCGTCGAGGCCCGTGCGGGTGTCGAGCGGGCGCTGAAGGCGCAGTCCGCCGACCGCTGACGCGGGGTCGGTAAGGGGTCCGGGGGGACAGACACGTTCTCCCGGGCCCCGGTGCGTTCACCACCAGGGGTGCGTGGGCGTGCCTCCCGGCCCGCCAGGGCTGGGGGGAGAACTGCGCGACGAGCGCACGTCACGTCCGCGAGGTCGCGATCACGTGCAGGTCATTGTCCTGCGTCGCGATCTTGCGGTGGGGTGCCTTCCGCTTCGCGCAGTTCCCCGCGCCCCTGGTGGTGCGCTCCCCGGTGGTTCACCCCGGCAAGGTCACCCGGAAGGCCGTCCCGCCCGGTGCGCTGAGCACCGTTGTCGTGCCGCCGTGGGCGTGGACGACCGCGTCGACGATGGCGAGGCCCAGGCCGGTGGAGCCGGTGCGGCGGGAGCGGGTGGGGTCGCCGCGGACGAAGCGTTCGAAGACGTGGGGGAGGAGTTCGGGCGGGATGCCCGGGCCGTTGTCGGCGACGGTGAGGACGACCTGGTCGGCGGCGGTCTCCAGGCGGAGGGTGACTTCGGTGCCGTCGGGGGTGTGGGTGCGGGCGTTGGCCAGCAGGTTCGCCACCACCTGGCCGAGGCGGTGCGGGTCGCCGGGGACGGTGACGGGTTCGGCGGGCAGTTCCAGCAGCCAGCGGTGCAGCGGCGCCGCGGCCCTCGCGTCGGCGGCGCAGTCCAGCGCGATCCGGGTCAGGTCGACGTCCTCGACGGCCAGCGGGCGGCCCGCGTCGAGCCGGGCGAGCAGCAGCAGGTCCTCGACCACGGTGCCCATCCGCTGCGACTCGGCGGTGATCCGCTCCAGCGAGTGCCGGACCGGTTCGGGCACCGGCCCGGGGTGGCGGAGCGCGAGTTCGGCGTGGCCGCGGACGGCGGCCACCGGGTTGCGCAGTTCGTGGCTGGCGTCGGCGGCGAACGCGCGCAGCCGCTGCTCGACGTCCTGACGGCGGGTCAGCGCGTCGCCGATGTGGCCGAGCATCCGGTTCAGCGCGGCGCCGACCCGGCCGACCTCGGTGCCCTGGTCGGCGTCCGGGACGCGCTCGCCGAGGTCGACGGCGCCGCTGGCCAGCGGCAGTGCGGAGACCCGTTCGGCGGTGGCCACCACCCGATCCAGCGGGCGCAGGGCGAGCCGGACGCCGAACGTCCCGGCGACGGCGGCGACGGCCAGCGCGCCCGCGAACACCACGAGTTCGATCAGCAGCAGGCGCTGCACGGTCTCGTCGAGGGGGTGCAGCGGCAGGCCGGTGATCAGCACGTCGCCGTCCTGGCCGGCGACGGCGGCGGCCCGGTAGTGGCCGAGCGCGGAGAGGGTGAGGTCGCGGGGGTGTCCGTTCACCGGGAGCGTGCGCAGGGTGCGCACGTCCTGGTCGGTGAGCGGGACGGCGGCGTCGCCGCCTCCGCTGCCGGCGATCGGGACGGGGTCGTCGTCGCCGGGCGGGATGCCGCCGACCACGGCGGCGTGGGTGACCGTGCCGTTCAGCAGGCGGGCGCCGAAGGTGCCGGGCGACTGGGCGCGGGTGTCGTGGCCGCTGTCGCCGGGGTGTTCGAGGCTGGCGGCGTAGCGGCCGCCGGACGCGTTGAGCTGCTGGTCGATCCGGTCGACCAGGAAGTGCCGCAGTGCGCAGCCGGTGGCGATGCCGACGCCGACGCAGATCACGGCGAGCAGGGCGAGCACGCCGGCCACCAGCCGTCCGCGCAGCGTGCGGGGCCGCCCGACGGCCCTCATCCGGTGGGCGCCTTGAGCACGTAGCCGGCGCCGCGCACGGTGTGGATCATCGGTGGCCGGCCGGCGTCGATCTTGCGGCGCAGGTAGCTGATGTACAGCTCGACCACGTGGGCCTGGCCGCCGAAGTCGTAGGACCAGACGGCGTCCAGGATCTGCGCCTTGCTGAGCACCTGTCGGGGGTGCTCCATCAGGTAGCGCAGCAGGGCGAATTCGGTGGGGCTGAGGTCGACGGCCTCGCCGCCGCGGCTGGTCTCCCGGGCCACCGGGTCCAGGTGCAGGTCGCCGACGGTGAGGGCGCCGGGGGCGGCCGGGCCGGCGGGGGCGGTGCGGCGGAGCAGTCCGCGCAGCCGGACCACGACCTCCTCCAGGCTGAACGGTTTGGTGACGTAGTCGTCGCCGCCGGCGGAGATGCCGGCGATCCGGTCCTCGACGGCGTCCCGGGCGGTCAGGAACAGCACCCGCACCTCGGGGTCGGTGCGGTGCACCCGGCGCAGCACCTCCAGGCCGTCGAAGTCGGGCAGCATCACGTCGAGCACCATGGCGTGCGGGTGCCAGTCGGCGGCGGCGGTGACGGCGTCGAGGCCGGCGGTGACGCCGCGGGCCTGCCAGCCCTCGTACCGCAGGGCGCCGCAGATCACCTCGACCAGGTCGGGTTCGTCGTCGACCACCAGGACCCGCCAGGGGGTGTCCGCGTGCTGCATGGGCCCATTCTTGCGTTCCGGCATGAGAAAGCGGTGAGATCATCCGACTGCGTCGTGTCGGGTGCAGCCCCGGCGACCAGCGCAAACGCCGCCATCGCGGTCCCGGAGCGGCGTCCTTTCATAGGGAATTGAGAGCTTCCGGTGTCACGGTGGCGGTGCACTGACGAAGGAGGGCGCCCGTTGACCGCACTGACCGCCTCGACCCGGGCCGCCCGCCGCGCCGCCCCGCGCCGGAGCCTGCCCCCGGACGCCGTCCGGCACGGCGCGCTCGCCCTGATCGCGTTCGGCGCGCTCGGCGTGCTCGCGCTGTGGTGGATCGACACCCCGCGGATCGCCGGCGCCGCGGACTGGCTGACCGGCACCGGCCGGATCACCGGCCTGCTGGCCGGCTACGCCGCACCGGTCCTGCTGCTGCTGATGGCCCGCATACCGGTGCTCGAACGCGAGGTCGGCGCCGACCGGATGGCCCGCTGGCACGCCTTCGGCGGCCGCTACCTGGTGTCGCTGATCACCGTGCACGTGCTGACCGTCGTCTGGGGCTACGCGCTGACCAGCGGCCAGGGCCTGTGGAACCAGGGCGTGGAGATCGTCCTCGACTTCCCCGACATGCTGAAGGCCACCGCCGCCACCCTGCTGATCCTCGGCACCGGCGCGGTCTCCGCCCGGGCCGCCCGCCGCCGGCTGAGCTACGAGGCCTGGTACTACCTGCACCTGGCCACCTACCTGGCCGTCGCGCTCGGCTTCGGCCACCAGCTCACCACCGGCGCCGACCTGGCCGACAACAAGGCGAAGGCCCTCTGGTACCTGCTGTACCTCGGCACCGCCGCCGTCCTCGGCTGGTACCGGCTGCTGCGGCCGTTCCTGCGCGACCGCCGGCACCGGCTGCGGGTCGCCGAGGTCCGGGCCGAGGGGCCCGGCGTGGTCTCGGTCTTCCTGACCGGCCGCCACCTGGACGAACTGCGGGCCGAGCCCGGCCAGTTCTTCCGGCTCCAGTTCCTCACCCCGGAGCTGCGCTGGGCCGCCAACCCCTACTCGATGTCCGCTCCCCCGCACCCGAACTTCCTGCGCTTCACCGTCAAGGGCCTGGGCGCGCACAGCGCCGCGGTGGCCGGCCTCGCCCCCGGCACGCCCGTCCGGGCGGAGGGCCCGTACGGGGCGTTCACCGCGCGGCGCCGCCACGGCGGGCCGGTGCTGCTGCTCGGCGCGGGCGTCGGCATCACCCCGCTGCGCGCCCTGTTCGAGTCGCTGCCCGGGCGGCTGACCCTCGTGCAGCGGGCCCGGCGGCCCGAGGACCTGTTGTTCCGCCACGAGCTGGCGGCCGTCGCCGCGGGCAGCCGGGGCAAGCGGGTGCACGAGCTGCTCGGCAGCCGCGAGCAGGTCGGCGACCTGGGCGCGGCGCTGGACCGGCTGGTGCCGGACCTCCGCCGGCACGAGGTCTACCTGTGCGGGCCGGAGGCGTTCACCGCCGAGGCGGTCCGCGTGCTGCGCGCCGCCGGGGTCCGGCCGTCCCGCATCCACCACGAGTCCTTCGTCTTCTAGGAGCCCCCACCGCCATGCGCCGAGCCGTCATCACCGCCTCCGCGACCGCCGCCGGGGTCGTCCTGCTGCTCTCCCTGAAGCCGCACGACCCGTCCACCGCGGCCGCCATCTCCTCCTCCCCCGTCTCCCCCGCGACCGGCGGCACCGGCAGCAGCGGCGGCAGCGGCGGCAGCACCGGGCAGACGCCCTCGTCGTCCGCGCCGTCGACCGGCGCCGCCTCCGGTGGCGCCGCCCGGACCGTCACCGGCAGCGCCATCAACACCCGGTACGGGCCGGTGCAGGTGCGGGTCACCATGAACGGCAGCGCGATCGGCAAGATCGACGTGATCCAGTACCCCAACCGGGACCGCCGCGACCAGGAGATCAACAGCTACGCCGTCCCGCAGCTCAACCAGGAGGCGATGGACGCGCAGAGCGCGCACATCGACGTGGTCTCCGGCGCCACCTACACCAGCGACGGCTACACCCGCTCGTTGCAGAGCGCCCTCGACCAGGCGGCGAAGAAGTGACCGCCGCCCATGTCGAGCACGTGATGGGGACGGTCTTCTCGTTCACCGTCCGCGACCCCGGCCCCCGCACCGCCGACGCGCTGGCCCGGATCGTCGCCCGCCTGCACCGGATCGACGCGGTGTTCTCGCCGTACCGGCCGGAGAGCGAGATCAGCCGGCTCGGGCGCGGCGAGCTCGAACTCGCCGCGTGCGACCCGGAGGTCGGGCAGGTGCTGGAGCGCTGCGCGGAGCTGGCCGCCGAGACCGACGGCTACTTCACCGCGACGCCCGGCGGACGCCTCGACCCGAGCGGCTGGGTCAAGGGCTGGGCCGTCGAGGAGGCCTCCCGGACGCTGCGCGAGTCGGGCTCCGTCCAGCACTGCGTCAGCGGCGGCGGCGACGTGCAGACCGCCGGCGGCCCCTGGCGGATCGGCATCGCCGATCCGCACCGCCCCGGCGCCGTGGCCCGCGTGGTCGCCGGCCACGACCTGGCCGTCGCCACCTCCGGCACGGCCGAGCGCGGCCCGCACATCGTCGATCCGCACACCGGCCGTCCGGCGACGTCCTACGCCTCGCTCACCCTGGTCGGCGACCGCCTCGCGCACCTGGACGCCCTGGCCACCGCGGCCTTCGCGATGCCGCACGCCCTCGAGTGGCTCACCGCGAGGGGCGTTCCGGCGCTGCTGGTCCACCCGGACGGGCGGCAGGAGGAGACTCCCGGCCTGCCGTGACCGCCGGGCGGCCGCGGGCTCAGACCGCGGCCAGGTCCACGTCGGCGGTCTCCCGGTAGCGCACGAACGCGACGGTGCTGACCAGCGCCAGCAGCGAGACGTACCAGGGGAACCAGCGGGCCAGGCCGCGCGCCGACAGGTAGGTGATCAGGTAGGGCGCGGTGCCGCCGAACAGCGCCACCGTCAGCGAGTAGGACAGGCCGATGCCGCTGGAGCGGACCGCGGTCGGGAACATCTCCAGCATCGCGGAGGGCGCGGCGGCGGCGCAGCAGCCGAACAGCAGCAGGGCCACCGACATCACCGCGAACAGCGACAGCGCGGAGTGCCCGAGCAGCGCGAACAGGGCCGGGGAGAGCACGGTGAACCCGGCGCCGAAGACCAGCAGCAGCGGACGGCGGCCGTACCGGTCCGAGAGCATCCCGAACAGCGGCATGGCCAGCACGAACAGCACCTGCGCGAGCACCGCGGCCCACAGCGCGGACCGGGCCGGGACGTGCTGGGTCTGCTGGGCGTAGACCGGCAGGTAGGCGGCGAAGGTGTAGTAGACGGCGGTGGTGCCGACGGTGAAGCCGACCACCCGGAACGTGGCCGCCGGGTGGCGGCGCAGCACCTCCAGCGCGGGGTGGCGCACCCGCTCGGGCGCGGCGGCCTCGAACAGCGCGCTCTCGTCGGCGCGCCGGCGCAGGTACCAGGCGTACAGGCCGAACAGCGCGCCGAGGGCGAACGGCAGGCGCCAGCCCCAGTCGTGCAGTTGGGTGGGGGTCAGGGTGTCGCGCAGGGCCACCGCGAGCAGGGTGGAGGCCAGGGTGCCGAGGGTGGTGGAGACGTAGATCGCGCTGGACCACAGGCCGCGCCGGCCGGCGGGGGCGATCTCGTTGATGTAGGTGCTCATCGCGGTGACCTCGCCGCCCGAGGACATGCCCTGGACGGCGCGGGCGAGCACCAGCAGCAGCGGCGCCGCCAGGCCGATCCGCTGGTAGGAGGGGGTGACGGCGACCAGCAGGCTGCCGCCGCTCATCAGCAGCACCGACAGGGTCAGCGCGGCCCGCCGGCCGTGCCGGTCGCTGAACGCGCCGATCAGTGCCGCTCCGAGCGGGCGGAAGAGGAAGCCGACCGCGAACACCGCGAGGGTGTCCAGCAGGGCGGCGCCGGGGCTCGCGTGCGGGAAGAAGGTCGGGCCGATCAGGACGGCGAAGGCGACGTAGGCGTTCCAGTCGTACCACTCCAGGGCGTTGCCGATCGAGGCGATCGGCACGCCGGAGCGGCGCGGCCGGGGCCGCCGGGCGGTCTCCGGATGGGACTCGTCCGCTGCTGGCAGGGTGTGCGTCGGGTACACGGGATCCTCCGAGGGATCACTTGGCCTGGCGGCGGCCGACGACGTTGTCAGCACGAGGGAAGGGTGCGGAGCAGCGCCCGGACGGTCTCGGCCTCCGGGATGCCGACCTCCGCGAGAACGGTGAACGCGTCGGTCAGCAGGACGCGCGCCTGTTCGGTCTCGCCGCGACCGGCGGCGAGCGTGCCCAGGGCCTGCTTGGCCCGGGCCGTGCCGAGCGCCTGGCCGCTGCCCTCGGACACCGCGAGCAGCCGTCGGGCGTGCTCGTCGGCGGCCTGCGGGTCGCCGAACTCCAGCAGGGCCGGGACGAGTTGGACGAGCACCCGGCCCTGGGTGATCCGGCTGGCGCTGGCGTCGATCAGCCCGGACGCGGCCTCGGCGTAGGCGGCGGCCTCCCGGACGCAGCCGTCGGTGTACGAGGTGACGGCCAGTCGGGCCAGCGCGTGCGCCTCGCCGTCGGGGTAGCCGATCTGCCGCGCCGCCTCGACCGCGGTGGTCGCGTACCGGGCGGACTCGACCGGCTCGCCGAGGCCCTGGGCGATCAGCGAGATGGTGCAGAGCGTCTCGACCTCCCAGGTGCGGTCGCCGCACTCCTGGAACGCGGCGAGGGCCTGCCGGGCGGCCTCCATCGCCTCGGCGTGCCGGCCGAAGTCGTGCTCGACCAGGGCCAGTCCGTACAGCGCGATGCTGCGGTCGTACAGCGAGTCGATCCGCTGCGAGATGTCCAGGGCCCGGCGGAAGTAGCCGCGGGCGCCGGCCGGGTCGCCGACGGCCTGGTGGACCATGCCCAGGTTGCGCAGCCCGTAGCAGGCGATGTGGTGCAGGCCCAGCCGGTCGGCGGCGGCCAGCGAGGCGGTGATCGCCGCGTCGGCCTCGGCCATGTTGCCGCGGGTCCAGTGGATCGAGCCGAGCAGGCCGAGCGCGGCGGCCTCGATCCGCGGGAAGTCGCTCTCCCGGGCGATCGCCAGCGCGTCCCCGGCGGCCTGCTCGGCCTCGTCGAGCTGACTGAGGCTCAGGTGCGCGAGGCCGAGGTTGTTGAGCGTCGCGGCGACCTCCTCGACCATGCCGAGTTCGCGGTGCGCGGCCATGCTCTGCCGGTGGTGCGCCATCGCCCGCCGGTAGTCGCCGAGGGTGTTGTGCAGGTTGGCGAGGCTGCGGTGCATCGAGGCGATGCCGTGCTGGTCGGTGCCCTGCTCGGCGGCGGTCAGGCCGGTGCGGGCGGCCTCGTCCCACTCGCTGCGGTACTTGCCGGTCCAGAAGAAGCCGCGCAGCGCGTCCGCCAGGTACCAGGACAGGTAGTGCGGGCCCTCGGCGCCGAAGAACCGGACGCAGGCCATCAGGTTGCGGCGTTCGGCGATCAGCCAGGCGGTGGCCTGGCTCTCGTCGGCGAACTGCGGGGCCTCGGCGGCGGCCGGCATGCCGGCCGGCAGGGCCAGCCGGACGAACTCGGTGTGCAGGTCGTCGACGGCGTTGCGCACGCCGACCAGGTACCACTGGCCGAGCCGCTCCAGGGCCTTGGCCCGCTGTTCGGCGGTGGTCTCGGCGAACGCCCGCTCGCAGGCGAACTCCCGCAGCAGGTCGTGGAACTGGTAGCGGCCGGGGGCGTGCTGCTGGAGCAGGTTGGCGGCCTCCAGCCGGTTCAGCGTGGCGCGGGCCTGCGCGGCGCTGGTGTCGGCCAGCACGGCGACCGCGTTGGCCGCGAACTCGGCGCCGGGGAAGAGTCCGGCCATCCGGAACATCGCCTGGCCGTCCGGGTCGATGGCGTCGTAGGACAGCGCGATCGCGCCGGCCACCGCGGAGCTCATGTCGTCCTCGACGGCGAGCGCCGCCAGCCGGTTGCCGCGCCGCAGGTTGTCCAGGTACTCGCCGGTCTGCCCGCCGGGCGCGTTGATCAGGTTGGCGGCGGCGATCCGCAGCGCCAGCGGCAGGTGCGCGCACAGCTGCGCCACCTCGGGCACCACCTGCGGGTCGATGGCCACGCCGGCCTGCCGCAGCATGCCGTCGATCAGTTCGCAGGACTCGGCGGGGCTGAGCGTGTCGACCTGGATCACCTGGGCGCCCTGGCTGGCGACCAGCACCCGCAGCCGGTGCCGGCTGGTGACCAGCACCGAGCAGCCGGCCTCGCCGGGCACCAGTGGCATCACCTGTTCGACGCTGGCCGCGTTGTCGAGCACGATCAGCACGTTCTTCCCGGCCAGCCGGGAGCGGTACAGGTTGACCTGCTCGTCCAGCTCCACCGGGATCTGCTTGGCCGGGACGCCCAGGCTCCGCAGGAACTGGGCGAGCACCTGCTCGGGGGCCAGTGGCGGGTCCTGGCCGAGCCGGTCGTAGCCGCGCAGGTTGACGTAGAGCTGCCCGTGCGGGAAGGACTGCCGCAGTCCGCGGCCGACCGACACGGCGAGGGCGCTCTTGCCGACGCCGGGCGGCCCGGACAGCACCACGATCGGCACCCCGGTGCGGGACGGGACCGGCGGCAGCACCCGGGCGATCCGCTCCGCCAGCTTCTGCCGGCCGACGAACCCGAGGGCGCCGGGCGGCAGTTGGGCGGGCACCGCGGCGGCCGGGCCGGGCTCGGCGGGGGCGGTGTCGGGCGCGGCCAGGCTGGGGTCCGACTCCAGGATGCCGTGGTGCAGGGCCTGCAGCCGCTCGCCCGGGTCGATGCCGAGCTCCTCGACCAGCCGGCGGCGCACCTGCTGGTAGATCTCCAGCGCCTCGGCCTGCCGGCCGGCCCGGTAGAGGGCCAGCATGAGCAGTTCCCAGAAGCGCTCGCGCAGCGGGTTGTCGATCGCCGAGGCCCGCAGGTCCTTGATCAGCGAGGCGTGCCGGCCGAGCATCAACTCGGCCTCGAAGCGCGCCTCCAGGGCGGTCAGCCGCTCCTCCTCCAGCCCCTCGTACTCCTCCAGCCGCAGCGAGTCGGAGGGGATGTCGGCCAGTGCCGGGCCGCGCCAGACGGCCAGCGCCTCGGTCAGCAGCCGGGCCCGTTCGGCCGGTTCGGGGGCCCGCTCCGCGGTGCGCACCAGCCGGCGGAAGCGGAACAGGTCGAGTTCGTCCTCGCCGAGTTCGATGCTGTAGCCGGTGCTGGCGGTGGCCACCAGGCCGGTGTCGCCGAGCAGCATCCGCAGCCGCCGCACGTAGGTGTGCAGTGCCGCCCGCGGGTTGGCCGGTCTCCGGTCCTCCCACAGGAATTCGGCCAGCCGGTCGAGTTCGACCACCGAGTTGGCCTGGAGCAGCAGCGCGGCGAGCAGAATGCGCAGCTTTCTGGAATCGACCGCCACATGCGCCCCGGCCACCCAGACGTCGAGCGGCCCGAGGACCCGGAACTCATTGGCCCGGCCCCCGGCGCTCAAACCGGCGCGCCTCGGTCGCCCCGCGTCGTCCCCACAGTTCCCCCCGTGTCCTTCGCCCCCGTGTGCACTTGGCAGTGCGCGGTCGAGTGTAGCTGCCTGCAATGGGGGGCGACCAGGGGGTTACTGCCTGGTACCCGGGTGCCCACCTGTGTCGACTCTCCGCTGTTCCGCGCTCACCGAGCGTCGCTGACATGTGCTGTCAGCGAGATGAAAGGACCGCTCCGTAGCTTCGTTGTCGTCCGCCCCGGCCGACAACCGGATCGGACTCGAACGGTGCTGGGGGTGCACCGTGCTTTCAGAAGAGGGGTATTCAACGCGATGACGGTAATGACCGGGACCGGGGGCGCCACCGAGGCGGAAGGTCTCCGTTTCGACCGCACGGTCGACCGGCGACTGCTGCACCGGCGCGCACTGTCGGAGGTGTTTCTCACCGACAGCGTCGGCGTCGACTCGAACGGGTATCTGGCGGGCGCTCAACTCCCCTCCTCCCACTCGTACTTCACCGACCACGCGGGCCACGTGACGGTCGACCCGATGCTGCTGCTGGAGTGCGCGCGGCAGGCCGAGACCTACGGCGCGCACGTCCACCTGGGCGTGGACGACGACACCAAGTTCATCCTGAAGTCCTGGACGATGAGCCTGCCCGGGCTGTTCGGGATGCGGGCCGGCGACCCGGCCGAACTGACCATGCTGGTCACCGCCGACCGCCCGGACGGCGGCTCCCCGACCGCCCGCTCGGTCGGCTACGACATCCGCTTCTCGGCCGCCGACCGGCTGATCGGCGAGGTGCACATCGAGGTCGGCTACCTCTCCAGCGCGCTCTACCAGCGGCTGCGGACCGGGCGGCGCACCTCGCCGGTGCTCTCCTCCGACCAGCTGCCGGCCACGACGGCGACCGTCACCCCGGCCTCGGTCGGACGGCAGGACCCGCTGAACGCGCTGCTGATCGACCCGGTCCGCGACGGCACCGCGGTGACGGCCGGGATCCGGCTGCCCTCCGACAACCCGAGCATGTTCGACCACGCGCAGGACCACCTGCCGGGCATGGTGCTGACCGAAGCCGCCCGCCAGCTCTGCCTGCTGACGGGCTCCCAGGTGCTCGGCCACCCCGCCGAGGCCACCACCGTGACCGGCTTCGACCTGTCGTTCGGCCGCTTCGCCGAACTGGACACGCCGACCACGGTCACCGCGACGCCCGCCGGCCCGGCCGGCGACGGGCAGCGCTGGAACGTGGTCTTCCACCAGGACGGCGCGGAGATCGCGACCGGCACCGTGGACACCGCGACCGTCCCGGCGGCCCTGCGGAGAACCCGATGACCCGCGCCGCAGTGCTCACCGGCCTGGGCGGCTGGATCCCGCCGGTGCGGGTGACCAACGAGCAGCTCGCCGAGCAGCTCGACACCACCGACGAATGGATCACCACCCGCACGGGCATCCGCGAGCGCTTCGTGGTCGAGCCCGGCACCGCCACCTCGGACCTCGCGGTGCACGCCGGCCGGCGCGCCCTCGAATCGGCCGGCGTGGACGGAGTGGACGTGCTGGTGCTGGCCACCAGCACCCCCGACCACCCGTGCCCGGCCACCGCGCCCACCGTGGCGAACCGACTCGGACTCGGCCCCATCCCGGCGTTCGACGTCGCCGCGGTGTGCACCGGCTTCGTGTACGCGCTGGCCACCGCCGCGGGCCTGATCGCGGGCGGCACCGCCCGCAGCGCGCTGGTGATCGGCGCCGACGCCTTCTCCACCATCCTCAACCCCGAGGACCGCACCACCCGGGCGATCTTCGGCGACGGCGCCGGTGCGGTGGTGCTGCGGGCCGGCGACGCCGCCGAGCCGGGCGCGCTGCTCGGCTTCGACCTGGGCAGCGACGGCAGCCAGGCCGACCTGATCACCGTCCCCGGCGGCGGCTCCGCGCAGCCCGCCGCGAGCCTGACCGACCGGGACGACCTGTACTTCGCGATGCAGGGCCGCCCGGTGTTCCGCAACGCGGTGACCCGGATGGCCGACTCCTCGCGCCGGCTGGCCGAACGGATCGGCTGGCCGCTGGACGCGGTGGACCGGCTGGTCGCGCACCAGGCGAACGTCCGGATCCTGACCGCCGTCGGCGGCGAACTCGGCCTGACCGCCGAACGGATCGTGGTCAACCTCGACCGGGTCGGCAACACGGTCGCGGCCTCCGTCCCGCTGGCCCTGGTGGACGCCGTCCACTCCGGCGAACTCGCCGCCGGCCAGCGGACCCTGCTCTGCGGCTTCGGCGGCGGACTCACCTGGGGCGCGACCGGCCTGGTCCTCCCCGAACTGACGGTCCGCCCGCTGCCGGGCCTGACCGACCGAACCCTGACCGGCCCGGCGGCCGGCGCCCGGATCTGAGAGAGGCAACCCCATGAACACCCAGGACAAGCTCACCGAACTGCTCGGCACCCACCTCGGCATCGCCGCCGACCAGGTCACCGAGGACACCTCGTTCCAGGACCTCAAGCTGGACTCGCTGGCCCTGATCGAACTCACCATGGTCATCAACAAGGCCTTCGGGATCGACCTCGACGACTGGGCGCTCACCGCGGACACCACCATCGAGAAGGCCGTCGCGATGATCGAGCAGAGCGGCGACCAGCTCTGATGACACCCTCCACCGAACGCTTCGGGGTGTCGATCACCGGGCTCGGCCTGGTGACCGCCGCCGGGATCGGCGTCCGGGCCAGCTGGGACCGGGTCCGGTCCGGCCGGCCCACCGCCACCCGCGACCCCGAACTGGACGGCCTCCCGGTCGACTTCAGCTGCCGGGTGCCCGACTTCGACGCCGGGGAACTGCTCGGCCGCAGCACCGCCTGGCGGCTCGACCGGTTCACCCAGCTGGCCGTGGTGGCCGCCCGGGAGGCGCTGGCCGACGCCGGGCTCGACCCGGAGACCTGGGACGGCACCCGGGTCGGCGTGATCGTCGGCAACTCGCTGGGCGGCACGACCACCTGGGAGCGCCAGCACCGGACCCTGCTGGAGGAGAGCCCGTCCCAGGTCTCCCCGCTGACCGTCCCGATGGGCATGTCGAACATGCTGGCCGGTCATCTGGCCATCGACTGCCGGGCGTTGGGGCCGAGCATGGTCACCGCGACCGCCTGCGCCTCCGGTTCGAACGCCATCGGGCTGGCCCGCGACCTGCTGCGGGCCGGGATCTGCGACGTCGTGCTGGCGGGCGGCTCCGAATCGGCGCTCACCCCCGGCACCATCACCGGGCTCCAGCGGATGGGCGGCCTGTCCGGCCGCCGCGAGGACCCGCTGACCGCCTCCCGGCCCTTCGACGCCGGCCGGGACGGCTTCGTCGCCGGCGAGGGCGCCGGAATCCTGGTGCTGGAGCGCACAACCGACGCCCGGGCCCGCGGCGCCGCGCGCTACGCCGAGGTGATCGGCTTCGGCGCGTCCACCGACGCCCACCACGCCACCACGCCCGACCCGACCGGCGCCGGCATGGAGCGCGCCCTGCGGGCCGCCCTGGCCGACGCCGGGATCGCCCCGCAGGACGTGGACCACGTCAACGCGCACGGCACCTCGACGCCGATCGGCGACGTCACCGAGGCGCGGCTGCTGCGCCGGGTGCTGGGCGACCGCCCGCTGGTCACCTCGACCAAGGGCGTCACCGGGCACCCGCTGGCGGCGGCCGGCGCGGTCGAGGCGGCGTTCACCGCGCTCGCCCTGCGCGACGGCGTCGTCCCGCCCACGGCCAACCTGGAGACGGTCGATCCGGAGATCGACCTGGCCCTGGTCACCGGGCAGCAGGCCGCCGCCCCGCTGGAGGTCGCGGTGAGCACCTCGCTCGGCTTCGGCGGCCACAACGCCGCCCTGGTCCTCGCTGCGGCCTGAGGCCCGGCCGGACACCGCGGCGCGGCGCGGCGGCACGGAAACACCTGACACGGAAAGGAACTGACGGATGATTCGGCGCAGGAGCCTGGGGAAGACCGGGCTCGACGTCGGCGCGGTCGGCCTCGGCTGCATGGGCATGAGCTGGCTCTACCAGGAGTCGGAGCGCGACGACCGGCGCTCCGTCGAGGTGATCAACGAGGCGCTCGACCTCGGCGTGACCATGCTGGACACCGCCGACCTGTACGGCGCCGGCCACAACGAGAGCCTGCTCGGCCGGGCCGTCGCCGGGCGCCGCGACGAGGTGGTGGTCGCCACCAAGTTCGGCCTGGTCATGGACGACCTGGAGGCCCGTCGGGCACACCGCGACGCCTCCCCGGCGTACCTGCGCGGCGCCGTCGAGGCGAGCCTGCGCCGGCTCGGCACGGACGTCATCGACCTGTACTACGTGCACCGGCTCGACCCCGCGGTGCCGCTGGCGGAGACCTGGGGCGCGATGGCGGAACTGGTCGCCGCGGGCAAGGTGCGCCACCTGGGCCTCTCCGAGGTGACGGTGGAGCAGGCCCGGGAGGCGCACGCCCTCCACCCGGTCGCGGCGGTCCAGTCGGAGCTTTCGCTGTGGACCCGCGACGCCCTGGCGGGCGAGGGCGGCGGCATCGTCGGCTGGTGCGCCTCGGCGGGCGCGGCGTTCGTGCCGTTCGCCCCGCTCGGCCGCGGCTTCCTGACCGGTACCCTGCACGCCAGCCAGTTCGAGGAGAGCGACTTCCGGTCCGTCAGCCCGCGCTTCCGCCGGGACGCGATGGCCGCGAACCAGCGGATCGTGGACGTGATCCGGGAGGTCGCCGACCGGCGTTCCGCCACCCCCGCGCAGGTGGCGATCGCCTGGACGCTGGCCCAGGGCGAGCACGTGGTGCCGATCCCCGGCACCAAGAACTCCCGTTACCTGCGGGAGAACACCGCCGCCGCCGACGTGGTGCTGACCGCCGAGGACCTGACGGCGCTGGACACCGTTCCGGCCGCTATGGGAAGCAGGTACTGACGGTGACCGGGACCGCGATCGCCTTCTTCGACGTCGACGAGACGCTGATCACCGTCAAGTCCATGTTCTCCTTCCTGGAGTTCGCCCTCCCCGCCGAGCACCGCGCGGTGGAGGACGAGCTGACCGCGCTCGCGGCCGCCGGGGTCCCCCGGGAGGAGACCAACCGCCGCTACTACCGGGCCTACCGGGGCTTCTCCGAGGCCGAGTTGGCCGAGACCGGCCGCCGCTGGTTCGCCGAGCGGCTGGCCGCCGGCGGGCTGCTGCACGAGCCGGCCGTGCGGGAACTGGCGCGGCTGCGGGCCGAGGGCTGCGCCGTGGCGCTGGTCTCCGGCTCGTTCCGGGCCTGCCTCGACCCGGTCGCCGAACACCTCGGCGGCGCCCACGTGCTGTGCACCACCCCCGAGGTGGTGGACGGCCGCTACACCGGCGAGGTGCTCTCCACCGCCATCGGCGAGGGCAAGGCGCAGGCCGCCCGCGATCTGATGGCCCACCTGGGCGCGGCGCCCGAGGACTGCGCCGCGTACGGCGACCACGCCAGCGACCTGCCGCTGCTGCTCGCCGTCGGCCGGCCCGGGATCGTCGGCGACGACCCGGTGCTGACCGGCCACCCGGCCGCGTCCGGCTGGCGCCGGCTGCCGGGGATCGGCACACCCGCCCTCACCACATCTGCCTTCACCACCAGGGGGAACTGAAGTGCGACTCGGCAACGGACTGGGAATCCGGGCGGTCAGGAGCTGGCTGCCCACGACCGTCGAGACCGCGGCGGACGCCGTGCAGCGCGGCCGGATCACCGACGAGGACGTGCTGAACACCGGCGTCGCCGAAGTGCCGGTCGCCGTCGAGGAGTCGGCGCCCGACATGGCGGTCGCCGCGGCCGAGCGGGCGCTCGCCGCGGCCGGCTGGGAGGGCTCCCGGCTCGGGTTCACCGCGCACGCCTGGATCCACCACCAGGGCCACGACTTCTGGTCGCCCGCGCACTACGTCGCCCACCGGCTCGGCGCCGTCTCCGGCGTGCCGCTGGGCGTCCAGGTGATGTGCAACGGCGGCGGCACCGTCCTGGAGGCCGCGGCCGCCCGGCTGCTCGCCGACCCGTCGGTCGGGGCGGCGCTGGTCACCACCGGCGACCGGTTCCCGGACGAGGGCTTCGACCGCTGGGCCGGCGACTACGGCGTCTTCTACGGCGACGGCGCCACCGCGCTGCTGCTGCACCACCGCGACGACGCGGCGGACGAGCTGACCCTGCTGGGCCTGTCCAGCGCGGCGGTCTCCGCGGCCGAGGGCCTGCACCGCGGGCGGGACCCGTTCACCCCGGTCACCCGGGCGATCAGCGACCGGATCGACGTCCGGCGCACCAAGAAGGCGTACATCACCGACAACGGCCTGGACGGCTTCTACCAGGGGGTGCACGCCGCCCTCCAGCAGGTCGTCACCGAGAGCCTGACCGAGGCCGGCATCGAGCTCGACGACTCCCGGATCCGGCTGCTGGCCCTGCCCCGGGTCGGCATCAAGGTCCGCCGGGAGACCTACCACCCGGCGGTCGAGGGCCTCACCAAGGCCGAGATCGTCGAACTGGGCACCCACACCGGCCACTTGGGCGCCGGAGACCTGCCCGCCAACCTGGCCGCGATCGTCGAGCAGGAGCTGCTGGCCCCCGGCGAGATCGCGCTGGCGATCTCCGCGGGCGGCGGCTTCGGCTTCACCTGCGCGGTGGTCGCCCGGCCCGCCGGCTGATCCCCCGCTCCCCCTCCCGACTTCACGCGACACCCATTCGAAAGGCATCACCCATGAGCTCGGCTCCCCCGTCGGCGCGGCGCAGCCACCCGACGATCACTCTGGTCGCGGTCTGCCTGGCCGTCCTGGTCCTCCCGGCGTCGCTGACCGGCAGCTCGGTCGCGCTGCCGCAGATCTCCACCGAGTTGCACGTCCAACTCGCCCCGCTGCAGTGGGTGGTGAACGCCTACAACCTGGCGTTCGCCTGCTTCATGCTGGCCTGCGGCTCGCTGGCCGACATCTTCGGCCGGCGCCGCCTGTTCGCCGGCGGCACCGTGCTGTTCGCCCTGTCCACCCTGGTCAGCGCGGTCACCTCGGACATCCTGGTGCTGGACGTGGCCCGCACCTTCGCCGGGATCGGCGCGGCCGCCGTGATGACCTCCGGCGCCGCGATCCTCGCCACCACCTTCGAGGGCCCCGCGCTCGGCCGGGCCTTCGCGATCCTCGGCTCCTCGGCCGGCGCCGGCCTGGCGCTCGGCCCGTCCTCGGCCGGTCTGCTGGTCAACGCCTTCGGCTGGCGGTCGGTGTTCGTCTCGCACCTGGTGATCTCGGTGCTGGTGCTGATCGCGGTGCCGCTGATCCAGGAGTCCCGCAACCCGGCGGCCACCAAGGTGGACTGGGCCGGCACGGTGACCTTCACGCTCAGCCTGTTCTGCCTGATGTTCGGCATCGTCAAGGGCCCCGAGCAGGGCTGGGCCGACCCGGTCACGCTGGCGCTGTTCGTCGCCGCGCTCGCCCTGATGGCGCTGTTCGTCGTCGTCGAGAGCCGCCAGGAGCAGGCGATGTTCAACCTCGCGCTGTTCCGCCACCCCCGGTTCATGGCGGTCTCGCTGATCCCGGTCGCGCTCTCCTTCGGCTTCGTCTGCCTGCTGGTGCTGCTGCCCACCTACTTCACCTCGGTCTCCGGCATGGGCACCGACGGCGCCGGCGCCACCATGATGCTGCTCACCCTGCCGGTGCTGGTGATGCCGCTGCTGATCAGCCGGCTCGTCAAGCAGGGCCTGTCCACCCGCCTGGTGCTCGGCGGCAGCCTGGTGCTGGCCGCGGTCGGCGCGCTCTGGCTGACCGTCATCGACGCGCACTCCTCGGTGGGTTCGCTGGTCGGCCCGCTGCTGCTGCTCGGCACCGCGATGGGCGTGACCGCCGGCCTGGTCGACGGCGTGGCGATCACCTCGGTGGAGCCCGCCCAGGCCGGCGCCGCCGCGGGCATGTTCAACACCATGCGACTGGCGGGCGAGGCGATCGCCATCGCCGTGATGGGCGCGGTGCTGCTCAACTCGACCGGCAACCGGATCGCCGACGGCCTGTCGTCGGCCGCCGGCCCGGCCGGCGCCGAACCCGGCGCCCTCGCCAACCAGGTGGTCAGCGGCAACCTGACGGGCGCCGCCGACGGCCTGACCGGCCAGGGCCGCACCGACTTCCTCGGCATGCTGACCGGCAGCTACACCGGCGGCCTGCACACCGTGCTGTGGACGGTCACCGTGATCTGCGCGGTCAGCGCGGTGGTGGTCGGCGTGATGCTGCGCGAGCGCCCCGCGGCCGACGTCGCCCCGGTTGAGGACATCGAGCTCCCGACCCCGGTGGAGGCCGGCCGATGAGCTCCGCCCAGACCCTCCCGGTGCTGATCGCCGGATCCGGCCCGGCCGGCCTGGCGATCGCCACCGAACTGACCCGGCGCGGCGTCCCCAACCGCTGCGTGGACAAGGCGGACGGCCCGAGCACGCTCTCCAAGGCGCTCGGCCTGTGGCCGCGCACCCTGGAGCTGCTCCGCCGGGTCGGCGGCGACGACCTGCTCGCCGAACGGGCGCTGCCGCAGTCGCAGATGCGCTACTACTCGGACGGCAAGGTGATCGCGAACCTGCGGTACCGTCCGGCGACGCAGCCGCTGATCTGCCGTCAGCCCGACGTCGAGGAGCTGCTGCGGCGCAACCTCGAATCGGTCGGCGGCGGCGCCGAGTGGAGCACCGAACTGCTCGACTTCGAGCAGCTCGACGACCGGGTGCGGGCCACCCTGCGGTACCCCGACGGGACCGAACGGGTCGAGGAGTTCGCCTACCTGATCGGCGCCGACGGCGCGAGCAGCCGGGTCCGCGGCCGGCTCGGCATCGGCTTCGAGGGCTCCACCTACGAGCTGCGCTTCGTGGTCGCCGACGTCACGGTGGACACCGAGCTCGACCACCGGATGACGCACTACTTCTGCTCCCCGCGCGGCATCCTGGTCACCTGCGGCCTGCCCGGCGGCCGGTGGCGGATCTTCACCTCCGCCCCGGCCGGCCTCACCCAGGAGGACATCGACCTGGCGGCCGTGCAGGCCCTGGTCGACGAGCGCGGGCCCGGCGGCATCGCGCTCAGCGACCCGGAGTGGATCAGCGTCTTCTCGGTGCACGCCCGGCACGCCGACCGCACCAGGGTCGACCGGACCTTCCTGATCGGCGACGCCGCGCACATCCACAGCCCGGCCGGCGGCCAGGGCCTGAACACCGGCGTCACCGACGCCCACAACCTGGCCTGGAAGCTGGCCCTGGTGTGGCACGGCCGGGCCACCGAGGACCTGCTGGACACCTACGCCGACGAGCGCGGCCAGGTCGCCCGGGCCGTGGTCAAGCAGGCCGACGTGCAGACCAGGATCTGGCTGCTCCGCAAGGGCTGGCAGGTCGCACTGCGCGACAACACGCTGCGACTGGCCTCCGCCCTGCGGCTGTTCGACCTGGCGTACATCCCGTGGCTGGCCGGCCTGCGCACCCGTTACCGCCCCGCGCGGGGCGCCGAGCGTCCGCTGGCCGGTTACCGCTCCGGCACCATGGTGCCGCTGCCGCTGCGCGGCGAGCTCGACGACCTGCGCTACACCCTGCTGGTCTACGGCCAGGACCGCCCCGAGGTGCGGTCCCTGCTGGAGCGGCACCGGGAGCAGCTGGCCGAGGTGCTCGACATCAAGGTGATGGGCCGTCAGCGCCGCGGCGAGGCGCTGGTTCTGGTCCGCCCCGATGGGTACGTGGACCGGGTGGACCGGGCGCCCGGCCCGATCGCGGCCCGGCTCGCCGAGCTGTTCCGTCCTCTGCCCGCGCCCGCCGCGCCGGCACCGAACCGTCAACTGATCAAGGTGGAAGCATGAGCATCATCCCCGACAGTCACCGCGACCTGCTGGAGCGCCCGCTGTTCGCGCACCTGGCGACCATCCGGCCCGACGGCGTCCCGCAGGTCAACCCGATGTGGTTCAGCTGGGACGGCGAGTACGTGTACTTCACCAACACCAAGACCCGGTACAAGTACCGCAACGTGCTGGCCAACCCGCAGGTCGCCATCTCGATCAACGACCCGGAGCAGCCCTACCGGTACGTGGAGGTGCGCGGCACGGTGGAGCGGATCGACGACGACTCCACCGGCGCGTTCTTCCTGACCCTGGCCGACCGGTACGGCATGAAGTTCGACGGGCCGCCGCACGACGCCGAGCACCGCGTGGTGTACGTGATCAAGCCGGTTGCCACCAGCAGCCAGTGACGGCGCGTCAGGGCGCGGCGTGCTCGACCGGTCCGGTCAGCACGCCGAGCCCGGCGAGCCGGGCGAGGGCGTGCCGGTGCTCGGCCGCGCTCTGGCTGGCGGTGGCGTCCTCGGCGACCACCGTCTCGTAGCCCAGGGCCACCGCCCGCGCGGCAGTGGCGGCCACTCCGTGCGCGGTGGACAGCCCGGCGACCACCACGCGGGTGACGCCGAGGCCCTGCAGCCGGGCGTGCAGGTCGGTGCCCTCGAAGGCGTCCAGCCCGTGCTTGGTGACCAGGTGCTCGCCCGGTCGCGGTGCGAGCGCGGGGACCAGCTGGTTGGCGGGCGCGCCGGCGCCGCCGTCCCGGCCGTCGGCCCGCAGGTAGCGGACCAGCACCACGCTCTCGGGATCGGCCGCGGCGAAGCTCTCGCGCAGTGCGGCGCAGGCGGCCACCACGGCGGATCCGCCGGTCGGCGCCCACGGCATGCCGACGATCCAGTGCTGAAGATCGATCAGGACGAGCGCGGTGCGTGCGCCGGACATGCGAGCCTCCCCAACAACGCAGTCAATTGATCGGCACCCTAACAGAACCGGCGGCGGCGAAGGCGTTATGGAACGTTTCATCCCGAATCGGAGCGGACTGCGGCTGTGGACCGAGTCCTTCGGCGATCCGGCCGGTCCGACGGTCCTGCTGATCGCCGGCGGAGCCGCCCAGGGCATCGTCTGGCCGGACCTGCTCTGCCGCCTGTTCGTGGCCGCCGGCTACCACGTCGTCCGCTACGACCACCGCGACACCGGCCGCTCCGCCAAGTCCGAACAGGACTACGAGATCGGCGAGTTGGCCGCCGACGCGGCCGACGTCATCACCGGCCGGGGCCTGCGCCCGGTGCACGTGGTCGCCCAGTCGCTGGGCGGGGTGGCCGCCCAACTGCTCGCCCTGGACCGGCCCGAACTGGTCCGCTCCCTGGTGCTGCTCTCCACCTCCCCCGACCCGGCCCGGCACAGCGGCCTGCCCGGCCAGCTGGCCCCGATGCTCGACTGGACCGCCGCCACCGCCGCCGATCCGCCCACCACCCCGCAGCAGCGGATCGAGTCCGCACTGGCCTGCTGGCGCGTCCTGGTCGGCCCCGGCGCCCCGTTCGACGAGCCCTACTGGCGGACCCTGGTGGAACGCGCCGAACAGCGCGCGGCCGCCCCCAGCACGACCTTCCGCCACCTGCGCGCCCTCGACCGGGCGCCCTCGCTGCTGCCCCGGCTGCCCGCGGTCGCCGCCCCCGTCCTGGTGGTGCACGGCCACCACGACCCGGTCTTCCCACTGCCGCACGGCCGGGCCCTGCACCGGGCCGTCCCGCACGCCCGGCTGGCCGAGATCGCCGGCCTGGGCCACCACTTCCCTCCGCAGTGGTCCGAGCTGATCCACCGGCTGGTCCTCGACCACCTCCGCGGCCTCGACTGACTCCTCCGGAAGGACCCTCCGATGCCGATCCACCCTCGCCCCGCCACCCCGCCGCAGGCCGCCCCCGCGCCGCCGCGGCCCGCCCCCGACGCGCCCCGGCCGGTCCCGAGCATGGGCGAGATCCTCACCGAACTGTTCTCGCTGCGCATCCCCGCCGGGCCCGCCGCCCGCTGAGAACCCTCGCGGGACGCGCGTCCGACCCGAATCCGGGGACGACGGAACGCCCGGCGCTCCGAGGAGCGCCGGGCGTCCGGTGTTCCGTCCCGGGGGCACTGGGGCCCCGCCGTTCCACGCACCCGGCGGGGTGCGCGCAGCGGCCTTGCGCGGGATTACTTCTTCTTGCCCGGGATCATGCAGAGGCCCGCGATCACCAGGAAGGAGACGATCGGGAGGGCGACAAACAGGCCCAGGGTCTGGCCGACGCTCAGACCGGGGCCCGGGTCGTCGCCGTCGTCGCGTACGAGCGCCATGGCGGGCGACGACATCAGCATCATCAGCGTGGCCGCCGCGGTGACCGCACCGGCGCGCATTGCGTTCCTCTTGTCCACGTTTCCCAAGGTACCGGCCCCCTACAGCGGCTCGCCCGGCGGGGTGCGCCTGTCGGCGTGTCCCGCCTCCGGAGCCCTCAGCGGAGCGAGCGTCCGGGCGACGGCGGCGGCGCCGGGGGCGGCGGCGATCCGGTCGAGGGTGCGGGGCGTTCCGGCGGCGTCGGCGACCGGGAGCCGCCAGTTGGGGTACTGGTCCCAGGTGCCGGGGAGGTTCTGCGGGCGCGGGTCGCCGACGGTGTCGGGCAGCCAGACGCCGACCAGCCGGGCGGGCGTGGCCAGCAGGTAGGCGTACAGCGCCTCGGGGGTGACGGGCGCGCCGTCGGCGAGCAGGCCGAGGCGGACCAGCTCGCGCTGCCAGTCGGCGAGTTCGGCGGCGGCGGCGTGCTGCTCCTCGGCCAGCGGGTGGGCCAGCAGGCCGAGCTGGTGGCGCAGCGCGACGTGGTCGCCGGTGAGCCGGGCGGCGGTGCTGGGCAGGTCGTGGGTGGTGAGGGTGGCGAGGCAGCCGGCCCGCCAGCGTTCGGGGGGCAGGACGGTGCCGCCGGCGTGCCAGTCGCGTTCGAACCAGAGCACCGAGGTGCCGAGCACGCCGTGCTCGGCGAGCCGTTCGCGCACGCCGGGCTCGACGGTGCCGAGGTCCTCGCCGATCACGGCGGTGCCGGCCCGGTGCGCCTCCAGGGCGAGGACGGCGAGCATCGCCTCCGCGTCGTAGTGCACGTAGGCGCCTTCGGTGGGCCGCGCGCCGACCGGCACCCACCAGAGCCGGAACAGGCCCATCACGTGGTCGATCCGGATCGCGCCGGCGTGCCGGGCGGCGGCCCGCAGCAGTTCGGCGTACGGGGCGTAGCCGGCCTCGGCGAGCGCGTCGGGGCGCCACGGCGGCAGACCCCAGTCCTGGCCGTGGGCGTTGAACGCGTCGGGCGGGGCGCCGGTGGAGATGCCGGTGGCGAGGACGTCCTGCAGCGCCCAGGCGTCGGCGCCGTCGGGGTGGACGCCGACGGCGAGGTCGTGGATCAGGCCGAGCGGCATGCCGGCGTCGGTGGCGGCGCGCTGGGCGGCATGCAGCTGTTCGTCGACCAGCCAGGCCTGCCAGCGGTGGAACTCGACCCGGTCCGCCAGGGCGGCCTTCTCGGCGGCCACGTGGGGGTCGGCCGGGTGCCGCAGGCCCTTCGGCCAGGAGTGCCAGGCGGCGCCGTGCACCTCCGCCAGCGCGTTCCACACCGCGTACCGCTCCAGCCACTCGCCCTCGCGGCGGACGAACGCCCGGTACGCGGCCTCCCGGCCGACGCCGCGCGGGACGGTGTGCAGCAGTTCCAGGGCCTGCTGCTTGAGCGCCCGGACCGCGTCGCGGTCGATCAGCGCGTCGTGCTCCAGCACCTCCTCGCGCAGCAGCCGGGCGCGGTGGGTCAGGTCGCGGACCTCCTGATGGCGGGTGTACTCGGGGATCGCCTCGATCCGCAGGTGCACGGGGTCGGCGAAGCGCCGGGAGGACGGCCGGTACGGGGACGGGTCGGAGGGCGTGCCGGGCATGCCCGCGTGCAGCGGGTTGATCTGCAGGAAGGCCGCGCCGAGTTCGGCGCCCGCCCACTGGGCGAGTTCGGCCAGGTCGGCGAGGTCGCCCATGCCCCAGGACTGCTCGCCGAGCACCGAGTACAGCTGGGCGAGGAAGCCCCAGCCGCGCTGCTGCGGTTCGGGGATGCGGGGCGGGGCGACGATCAGCGCGGCGCGGCCCTGCCGTTCGCCCGCCGTCACGTGCAGGGTGTGCCGGCCGAGCGGGACGTCCTCCGGCAGCCACCAGGAGTGGTCGTGCGCCAGCTCCCAGGCGCCGCCGTCCTCCAGTTCCACCCGCACCTCGGCGTCCGCCGGCAGGTCGAGCGCGGTGCGCCGGCCCTGCCAGGCGACCACGGTGGGCGGCAGCAGCCGCCGGGCCTGCTCGGCGCGGTGCCGCTCCAGCGCCTCGGCGGCGAGTTCGGGCGTCGCCGCGTCCACCCCCAGCGCGGCCAGCACCGCGCTCAGGGTGCGCGGCCCGACCTGCACCGGCCCGGCCCCGGCGTCGTAGCTGGTGTCCACCCCGTACGCGTGGGCCAGTGCCAGCAGTTCCGGTGGCGCGGCCGGGTTGTCCTCCGCCGGCACCTGTTCGGTCCCCACCTGCTCACGGTCAAGGTATGCGGCCACCCAGCGCACTCCGTCCTCGGACTCCCGAACGCAACAGCCACAGTCCTACCCGCGCGCCCGCCCGCCGACCCCGACCGACACGGCGGGCCGCCGCCACCGGACGGGTGAACGTGCCGTCGGCCGGTTGCCGCGGGCCGCGGCCCCGCCGGGCCGGGCCGATCCGCTCCCCGGGTGTCGCCCCGTCATCGTCGGGGTGTCGTCGGGGCGTTCGGGGCGACGGCGATACCGGTCGATAACGGACATAGCTGTCAGGGGCGTTGACAGGGACGCGGAGAGCTGATGGGCTGGTCGGGCCGGATGGCCGTGGGGGGCCGGGGCGGGCAGTGGGGGCCGGTGAGCTGGGCGTTTCGGGCGAGGAGGCTCCGGTGCAGGCGCGGGTGTCGGTGGCGGCAGGGCGTCGGTTGCGGCAACAACTGGAGCAGAGCGCGGCGCTGCGCGAGGTGCTGTACCACCCGGCCGCGCTGGCGGCGCGCCGGACGGCGGCCCGGACGGCCCGTCAGCTCGCTCCGCAGGCCGCCGACCGCTTCATCGCGGACATCAAGGGCACGGACCCGCTGCTGGCCTCGGTGCGGGCCGAGCGGCGGACCGGCCGGCGCGGCAGTGCGCTGCGGCTGGCGGCGACGCTGTCGGCGGCGGCCGTGGTCGGCGGGCTGCTGATCCCGGCGCAGGGTTTCGCGGCGGAGCCGGGCGGCCGGCCGGCGGTGTCCGCCGGGGCCGGGGACGCTCCGGCCGTGGCCGAGGCGCCGCTGCCGCTGGGTTCGCTGACGGCCCCGCAGATCTTCCCGCGCCCGCAGCAGATACGGCCGGGCGGCAAGCCGGTGGCGGTGCCCGGGCAGGTGACGGTGGTGCTGGCGGACGGCGCGGACCGGGCCGCGGTGGACGCGGTGCGCACACTGCTGCACCGGGCCGGCGCGGCCGAGGTGGTGACGGTTCCGGAGGCCCCCGAGACTCCGGCGGCCGGTTCGCTGGTGGTGTTCGTGGGCGGCCCGCACGAGGGCGCGGGCGGCCCGACCGACCGGGCGCTGCGCGCCCTCGCGGTGGCGGCGGGCCTGAAGGACACCGAGGTGCCGGCGCTGGCCGGCCTGCCCTCGGGCGGCCACCTGCTGGCGACGGGTCAGCTGCCCACCGCGGGCGGCGCGTACGGCGCGGTGGTGCTGGCGGGCATCGACGGCGAGGGCACGTTCTACGCGACGCAGAGCCTGGCGCAGCTGCTCGCCCCGATCGACCCCGGGCAGGGGCAGGGCGCGGCGGGCGACAGGGGCTTCCCCGGCGTGCTGGTGCGGGACTGGCCGAGCGGCGCCCCGGTGCGCGGCACCGCCGAGTCGTTCTACGGGGAGCCGTGGAGCGCCGAGCAGCGGCTGGCGACGATCGACTTCCTGGGCCACACCAAGCAGAACTTCTTCCTGTACGCGCCGGGCGGCGACCCGTTCCGTTCGCGGCGCTGGCGCGAGCCGTACCCGGCCGAGCAGGTGCGGGAGTTGACCGAGCTGGCGGGCCGGGCCCGGGACAACCACGTCACGCTGGCGTACTCGGTGAACCCGGGGCAGTCGTTCTGCTTCTCCTCCGGCAAGGATCTGGACGCGCTGGTCGCCAAGCTCGACGGTCTGCGTCAACTGGGCTTCCGGGCCTTCCAGTTGGAGTTCGCGAACGTCTCCTACGACGAGTGGCACTGCGGCGCGGACCGCCGGAAGTTCGGCACCGGCCCGGCGTCGGCGGCGAAGGCGCAGGCCGCGGTGGTGGCGGCGGTGCAGAAGCGGCTGGTGGCGCCGCACCCGGAGCTGGCGCCACTGTCGGTGGTGCCGACGGAGTTCCAGAAGCAGGGCGCGACGCCGTACCGGTCGGCGCTGGCGGCCGCGCTGCCCGCCGACGTGCAGGTGGTGTGGAGCGGCGGCGCGGCGATCGCCAAGAAGGTGACGGGCGGCCAGCTCGACGAGACCGCCGACCTGTTCCACCGCCCGCTGGTGACGCTGGACAACTACCCGGTGAACGACTCCGCGCCGGACCGGCTGTTCCTGGGCGGCTACGACGGCCGGGAGGCCGAGGTGGCTCAGCACTCCGCGGTGCTGCTGACCTCGGCGATGAGCCAGCCGGTGGCGTCCCGGATCCCGCTGGCCACCGCCGCGGACTTCGGCTGGCAGCCGGCCGGGTACCTGCCGGACCGGTCGCTGTCCTCGGCGCTGCGGCTGCTGACCGCCGGCCCGGCGCAGCAGGCCGCAGTGGCGGCGCTGGCCGGCAACAGCGCGTCCTCGGCGCTCGGCGGCAAGGAGTCGGCGTACCTGGCGCCGCTGGTGGACCGGTTCTGGGCGGCCGCGGAGCCGGCCTCGGGCGCGCCGGTCGACCAGGCGCGGCTGCGGGAGGCGGCGCAGCCGCTGCGCGACGCGTTCACGGTGATGGCCGACGCCCCGAGGACGCTGGCCGCCGACCCGCTGGCCGCGGACGCCGCGCCGTGGCTGTCCCGGCTGGCGGCGTACGGCGCGGCGGGCCGGGCCGCACTGGACATGCTGCTCGCGCAGCACGCCGGCGACGGCGCGGCGGCCTGGCAGGCCCGGCTGGAGCTGGGCCGACAGCGCTCGGCGCTGGAGCAGAACCCGGTGACGGTCGGCAAGGGCGTGCTGGACCCGTTCCTGGACCGGGCGGTGAAGGCCGCCGACACCTGGGCGGGCATCACCGCCGGGGCCTCCCCGACCACCACCATGGGCACCGCGCACGACCACGGCCCGGCGCTGATGACGGACGGCTCCGCGCAGACCTTCTACTGGTCGTCGGCGCCGCCGCAGGTCGGCGACAGCTTCGGCCTGGACCTGGGCACCGCGAAGCCGCTGGGCACGGTGACGGTGCTGATGGGCGGGCAGGGCGACGACCCCGACGCGTCCTCGGCCGCCGACGACTACCTGCACGACGGGGTGCTGGAGTACTTCAGCGGCTCGGGCGGCTGGCAGCAGCTGGCGACGGTGCACGACCAGCGGACGGTGATCGCGAACGCCCCGGCGGGCGCGGTCGCCAAGGCGGTGCGGCTGCGCGCCACCGGCGGGCAGAAGACCGCGGTCGCGGTGCGCGAGTTCACCGCCGGCGCGCCGGGTGTGGTGGACGCCGAGGTGAGCGGCCCGCCCGCGGCGCCCGGCTCCTCGCCGGACGCGGTACTGTCGGGCGACCCGGACTCGGCGTACCGGGCGGCGGCCGCGCCCGTCCCCGGCGACGCCCCGCTGACCGTGGAGCTGGGCGCGGCCCGCCCGCTGGACCGGCTGACGGTGCTGACCGACCCGACGGTTCGCGCCGAGGCGACCATGCAGGTGCGTCACCCGGACGGCGGATGGGTCGATCTCGGCCAGGTCCACCCCGGCTACAACGAGCTGCGCGCCGACGGCAGCCAGGTGGACGCGTTCCGCCTGGTGTGGCGGCCCGGCGGCGAGGCCCCGGTGGTCAACCAGGTGATCCCGTGGTACGCGGACGTCCCCGCGGCCCGGGTGTCGCTGGCCGATCCGACGCTGGACGTGGTGGCGGGCGCCGCCGCGCCGACGCAGACCCGGGCCACCGTGGAGTCGGGCCGCCCGGACGCGTTGACCGGCCAGTTGAACGCCGAGGTCCCGGCGGCCGCCAAGGGCCTGACGGTGACGCCGGCGCCGACCGTGACGGTGCCGCGCGGCGGCCGGGCGAGCGCCCCGGTGCAGGTGTCGGCGGCCGCCGACACCCCGTCGGGCACCTACCGGGTGCCGGTGGTGTTCACCGCGGGCGGCCTGACGGTCCGCCAGGAGCTCCAGGTGCACGTGGTCCCGCCGACCGGCGGCCCGGACCTGGCCCGGACGGCCGCCGCGTCCTCCTCGGGCGACGACAGCGGGAAGACCCCGGCCTCGGCGATCGCCGACGGCGACCCGGCGACCTCCTGGACGGCCCCCGCGAAGGACGACGCCTGGGTGCAGCTGCGGCTGTCGCAGCCGACCCGACTGGGCACGGCGGTGCTGCACTGGGGCGCCGCGTACGCCTCCCGCTATCGGGTGCAGACCTCCGCCGACGGCGTGACGTGGACCACGGTGGCGGCGGTGGACAACGGGCAGGGCGGCACCGAGACGGTCCGCTTCGACGCCCAGGACGTGCGGTACCTGCGGGTGCAGGGCGTCAGCCGGGCCGGCCGCTACGGGTACACGCTGTCCGGGGTCGAGCTGTACGCCGTCACCGGCTAGCCGGACACGCGGCGGGCCGCCGTCGCTCCCGCTGCGGGGGTGCGCCGGCGGCCCATGAGGCGTACCGAATGTCGTGTCGGGCGAGCCCTTGTCGGTCAGGCGGAGAGCGGAGCGTGCTGCTCGCCGCGGCGGACGGGACGGGTGCGGACCGGGGACGGAACGGCGGGCGGCAGGTCCGTACGGTCGTGGTGTTCGAAGTCCCGGAACTGGTCGAGGCCGCCGTACGGCTCCAGGTAGGGCCGCCAGCGCGGATCCTTGATCCCGGTGCCGATGACCCGCCAGGCCAGGCCGCTGGGCGCGGCCGGGGGGCGCTTCATCCGCCAGCCGAGATCGGCGAGGTGCCGGTCGGCCTTGGTGTGGTTGCAGCGGCGGCAGGCCGCCACCACGTTGTCCCACCGGTGCTGACCGCCCCGGCTGCGCGGGATGACGTGGTCGACACTGGTGGCGGCGGCCCCGCAGTACACGCACCGCCCGTGGTCGCGGGCGAACAGCGCGCGCCGGGTGAGCGGCACGGGGCCTCGGTAGGGAACCCGCACGAAACGGGTCAGTTTGACGACGGACGGCGCCGGAACGGCGCTGGTGGCGCTGTGCAGAGTGGTTCCCGCATCCTCCAGGGCGATCGCCTTGTGGTTGAGGAGCAGGATGAGTGCGCGTCGCATCGAGACGACACCGAGTGGCTCGTACGACGCGTTGAGGACAAGGACATGCGGCACGGGGCCTCCTTGGACGCCTGCGGCGCGTGGCTCGCGCCGAGTCGAGCGGGCGATCGTGCCCCTGCGGGACGCGATCTCCCTCAGTGTCGCCTTACGTCCTCGTACGACGCCACCATTTCTCTGTGAACGGGCCACCCGCGCCGGGTGGACCCGGTACGGCCGTCCATAGCCGGTATGCCCAGCTCGGGACCCTCCTGCACCCACCGTGCCCGCCGCGACGCGGAGGGTGGCCGGAACCGGTCCGACGGGCCGTCCGGGCGGGTGAACAGGGGCACGGCGGCGCAACGGGCAGGCCCTAGAGTGGGGCGATGCTCGCCGATTCCCCTCCCGACACGCCTACGCCGTCCTTCAACCTGCCCACCAGTGCCGCCGAGGTGACCGACTCCACCCGGCAGGCGGCCAACTGGCTCGACGACAACTGGCAGGGCTGGCTGATCGACGGGCTGCGGATCGTCTTCATCCTGCTGCTCGCGCTGATACTGCGGGCGGTGGTCCGCAAGGTCATCGACAAGCTGGTCTCCCGGATGGGCCGTCCCACCGAGACCGAGAGCGACCACGGTGTGCTCGGCGGGCTGCTGGCCAACAGCGGCGTCGTCAACACCGAGCGCCGCCAGCAGCGTTCCGAGGCGATCGGCTCGGTGCTGCGCTCGGTGGCGTCCTTCACCATCCTCGGCACCGCCTCGCTGATGGCCCTGTCGGTGCTCGGCGTGGACCTCGCCCCGCTGCTGGCCTCCGCCGGTGTGGCCGGTGTCGCGATCGGTTTCGGCGCCCGCAACCTGGTCACCGACTTCCTCTCCGGCGTCTTCATGATCATGGAGGACCAGTACGGCGTCGGCGACGAGATCGACACCGGAGTCGCCTCGGGCACGGTGCTGGAGGTCGGTCTGCGGGTCACCAAGCTGCGCGGCTCCGGCGGCGAGATCTGGTACATCCGCAACGGCGAGGTCAAGCGGATCGCCAACATGAGCCAGGGCTGGGGCACCGCCACGGTGGACGTCCAGGTCGGCTACAAGGAGGACCTGGAGCGGATCGAACTGCTGGTCACCGAGGCCGCCGAGCAGCTCTCCAAGGAAGCCCCCTTCGACGAGCTGATCTGGGGCCGGGTCAAGGTCCTCGGCGTCGAATCGGTGGCCGTCGACTCGGTGGAGCTGCGGATCGAGGCCCGCTGCACGCCCGGCAAGGCCTCGCAGGTCTCCCGCGCGCTGCGGCTGCGCATCAAGGCCGCGTTCGACCTGGCCGGCGTCAAGCTCAAGGAGGAGGCCCCGGCCGCCGTCCCGGTGCAGGCCGCCGCCCCCGACGTCCTGCCGCCGTCCGCCCTGTCCGACCCGGCCTCGGCACGGTCGCTGGCCACCAGGCCGATACCGACCCAGCCGTAGCGCGACAGACCGACGGCCGGGGCCCCGGGAGAGTGCGAACTCCCCCGGGCCCCGGCCCGTTGCTGTCACGGCGTCAGGCGCGACGCCTGCGGACGGCGATCAGCACGCCGGCGCCGGCCACCAGCAGCGCCGCTCCGCCGACCAGCGTGCACGTGACGGCGGTGTCGTCCATGCCCGTGAACGCCAGGCGGCCCGAGGGCTGCGAACCACTCTGCGAACCGCTCCGCGACGGCGTGGACGCGGGATCGGCGCCCGGAGTCGGGGGCGGGGTCGCGGCCGGGGTGGTGGGCGGCTCGGGGAGCAGCCGGTTGACGGCGGTGGTGGTGACGCCGTCCTCCAGGTTCTCGTCGTCGAGCACCACCGGACCGAGAACGGCCTGTTCAGGGGCCTGGTAGCCGTGCGGCGGGGTGACCTCCTGCCAGTAGTACATGCCCTTGTCGACGGTGGCCGTGCAGCTCCCGTCGGCGGCGGTGGTGCAGGGCTCGCCGACCTTGGTGTCGCCGTCCGGCTGGAGCCCGTCGGTGCGGTCGGTCTCCCGCCACAGCTGGAACACCGCCCCCGGCAGCGGCTTGCCGTCCTGGTCGTTCTTCACCAGGCGCAGCACGCCCTGCTGCGGCGTGAACCCGAAGTCGAAGCCGTGGTCGTTCTGGCCCGCTCCGCCGGTGGTCAGCGCCCGCTCGGCGAACTGCCCGTGGGCGTCGGCCTCGGCCGGCTGCCAGTGGTACAGCGGGCCGCCCTTCGCGTAGTCCGCCGGGTTGTCCAGGCGAACGGTGTAGGCGGTGTTCGGCTTCAGGCCGCCCGTGACGTTGGTGTTGTCGAAGTAGTACTCGCCGCGGTCGGTGGTCTTCGCCGTGCCGACCTTCCTGCCGTCCGCGTCGTACAGGTCGACGGTCACGCCGGCGGCCGCCTTCTGCTGCGGCAGCTGCCGGCCGGAGCGCTCCGGGTCGTACCAGACCCGGTTGCCGATCTGGAGCGGCGCCTTGTCGCAGAGCACTTCGAGGTCGCCCATCGAGGCGCCCTTGCCGAAGGCCGCGCGATCGCCCGAGTTGAGGCGTACGCCCTGGCCGGGATCGACCGTGCCGTCGCGCAGGGTGAACAGCGGGCCGTAGGCGTAGAGGCTGTCGTCCGGGTCGACACCGGCGGTGGCGATGGACGTCTCCACCTTGGACAGGGCCAGGCCCGCGTAGGCGGCGTTCGGGTGGAAGGTGGTCCCGTTGATGGTGACTCGGTGGGAGTCGAAGAACTTGGTGCCGCGCGGGCCGAGGCCGCAGCCGTTGTTGACGTCCATGACGTACGTGTCACCGGACTTGCAGGCCTTGTCCAGGTCGCCGTTGGCCCAGACCGGGGCGCTCAGGTTCGCACCCGAGACGCGGTCGGCGGCCCGGTCGCGGAAGGCGAGCAGCATGGAGCCGTCGGTCTCGAAGCCGATCTCGCCGAGCACCGGCTCCGGCTTGCCGAACCCGCTCCCGCCGCACGGGTTTCCGCCTTCGCCGGCGGGCCACGCGTCCGTCCACGGGTACCAGCCCGCACCTCGGCAGAGCGGGTCGGTGGCCCGGAAGAAGGAGGGCTCGCGCGGGTAGTCCAACGGCTGGTCGAGCACTGCCGCGCCGAACTCCCCGCTCGCCGGGTCGAACGGCAGCACGATCGCCCGCAGGTCGCCGACCTGCTGGGTGGACTGCCCGGAGCAGACGCCGCCCAGGTACCCGACGCCGTCCTGCATGCCGAGGCCGAACGGCCGCCAGTCGTCCGCCGACGGGCAGTCGGGGGTGGGGACGGTGTACACCGCCTTGGGCTTCTCGGCCGTGGCCGCCGTGGCGTCGTACCGGTACAGCTTCCGGTCGTTGAGGTTGACCACGTACAGGTCGCGGCCGTCCTCGGTGAGCTTCAGCCCGCCGAGGCTCTCCTTGCCCGGGGCGGCGAGGAATCCGGCGTCGTCGCCCGCGTGCGCGGTGGCACCGGTGTTCGGGACGGTGGCCCACCGCTTGGTGGCCTTCGTCGCCGGGTCGGTGACGTAGATCGCGCCCGGCCCACCCGGACCGTACGCGGTACCGGCCTTGGCCTGCGCGGAACTGAACAGCCGCTGCCCGTCCCGGTCCCACGCCAGGCCGAACACCGTGCCGGTCTGCACGCCGGTCGCCAGGACGGTGACGTCCTTGGCCGGGTCGGCCCCCTTCCGGGTCCGGTACGGGAGGCTCACCAGGGTGTGCCGGTCGGCCGGTTCGGTGGTGGCCGGCTGGCAGGCGGTGGCCAGCGGCGCGTTCTGCTGGCAGTAGTCCGCCGGGTTCCACAGGCCGGTGGTCAGCGTCGCCTGCTTGCCGCCGGACAGGTCGACGAACTCCGTGTTGCTGCTCAACTTGTCCGGCGCACCCGTCAGACCCTCACGAGCCGCGAACGCCGGGTACAGCAGCCCGGGTTGGGGATTGATCACATCCACCCGGTACCTGCCGCTCGCGGTCGACTTCGCGGGCTTCAGCGTCACTGTCCCGTCGGCCGCCGTCACCGCCGTCAGCACGCCGCCGTCCTCGCCGGTCAACGTCACCGTCACCCCGGCCAACCCCGGCTCCAGCGCCGGACTGTACGTCCCGCTCTCGTCGACGGCGCGGACCACCCGCACCGTCACCGAACCGTCGGCAGTCGCGGCGGGCGCGGACACCGCCGGGCCCGTGGCAATCCCGGCCGCAAGTACCGCCGCCAGCGCGGCAGGACGCCGGTACCCGATTCTCCTGTGTTGCACGTTCTCCCCTCCTGTGGTCGTGCGCCCCTCCCCCGGAAGGCGCACACGATGGACCGGAGGCTAGCGGGTCCCGGAGGCAGTTCGGAACCTTGGATTCCGTTTTCGCCCGATTGGGACAACGGCACGACTGCATAACGGCCTTGACGCCTATTCAGTCACGAACGGCCGACAGGGGCCCCGGAGTTGATCCCGGAGCCCCCATCCGCTGCTGATGCGGCGTCAGGCGCGACGCCTGCGGACGGCGATCAGCACGCCCGTGCCGGCGACCAGCAGGGCCGCTCCGCCGATCAGGGTGTACCTGAGGGCGGTGTCGTCCGTGCCGGTGAAGGCCAGGCTGCCCGACGGCTGCGACGGCTGGGACGGCGCCCGGGTGGGCGTCGGGGTCGCCGGCGGGGTCGGGGCCGGGGTGGTGGGCGGCTCGGGGATCAGCTGGTTGACGGCCGTGGTGGTGAGACCGGCGTCGAGGTGCTCGTCGTCCAGCACGACCGGGCCGAGGACCGGCTGTTCGGGAGCCCGGTAGCCCTTGGGCGGGGTGACTTCCTGCCAGTAGTAGGTGCCCTTGTCCACAGTAGCGGCGCAGGTGCCGTCGGCGCCGGTGGTGCAGGGCTCGCCCACCTTGGTGTCGCCGTCCTGCTGGAGCCCGTCGGTGCCGTTGGTCTCGCGCCACAGCTGGAAGACCGCGCCGGGCAGCGGCTTGCCGTCCTGGTCGTTCTTCACCAGGCGCAGCACGCCCTGCTGCTGCATGAAGCCGAAGTCGAAGCTGTGGTCGTTCTGGCCCGCTCCGCCGGTGGTCAGCGCCCGCTCGACGTACGTGCCGCCCTTCGGGATGCTCCCGTCGGAGTCGATCAGGCGGTCGTCACCGACGTTCGCCCTGGTCGGGACCCAGTGGTACAGCGGGCCGCCCTTCGCGTAGTCGGCGGGGTTGTCGAGCCGGATGGTGTAGGCGGTGTTCGGCTTCAACCCGCCCGTGACATTGGTGTTGTCGAAGTAGTACTCGCCGCGGTCGGTGGTCTTCGCCGTGCCGACCTTCTTGCCGTCCGCGTCGTACAGGTTGACGGTCGCGCCGGAAACCGGCTTCTGCTGCGGTAGTTGCAGGCCCGAGCGCTCCGGGTCGTACCAGACCCGGTTGCCGATCTGAAGCGGCGCCTTGTCGCAGAGCACCTCCAGGTCCGCCATGGCGGCGCCCTTGCCGAAGCTGGAGCGGCCGTCGGAGAGTTCCTGGCCCAGGCCGGGGTCCTTCTCGCCGGTGCGGAGGGTGAACATGGTGCCGGCGGTGACGATGTGGTCGAGCACGTCGTAGCCGGAGGTGGCGATGGAGTTCTCCACCTTGGACAGCGCCATGCCCGCGTACGTGGCGTAGGTGTGCGAGTCGTGGTACCGGCGGACGTCGTAGAAACCCTTGCCGCGGGTGGTGATCCCGCAGCCGAGGTTGACGTCCATCACGTACGCGTCACCGGACTTGCACGCCTTGTTCAGGTCACCGGAGGCGAGCGCCGTCACGCCGCCGGGCGGGGCCGGCTGGTCGGCGCTCGGATAGATGTTGGCCTGGTCGGGGTAGCGGTCGCGGAAGGAGAGCAGCATGGAGCCGTCGGTCTCGAAGCCGATCTCGCCGAGCTCGGGCTGCCCGTAGTAGTTGCAGCGGTCGGCCGGCTTGGTGTCCGTCCACGGATACCAGTTGTAGGTGTTGCACGGGGTGGCCGACGTGCCGCGGTGGTCGAGCGGCTGGTCGAGCACCGCCGTGTCGAACTTCCCGGTGACCGGGTCGAACGGGTAGACGATCGCCCGCAGGTCGCTCAGCTTCTGGGTGGACTGGCCGGAGCAGACACCACCGACGTAGCCGACGCCGTCCTGCATGCCGAGGCCGAACGGCCGCCAGTCGTCCGCCGACGGACAGTCGGGAGTGGGAATGGCGTACACGGCCTTCGGCGCGGAGGCAGTGGCCGCCGTGGCGTCGTACCGGTACAGCTTCCGGTCGTTGAGGTTGACCACGAACAGATCGCGGCCGTCCTCGGTCAGCTTCAGCCCGCCCAGGCTCTCCTTGCCGACCGCCGCCATGAACGCCGGGTCGAGGAGGCCTTCGTGCACGCTGCTGCCGGCGTCGGGGACGGTGGCGAACAGCGAAGTGGTCTTCGTCGCCGGGTCGGTGACGTAGATTCCGCCCGGGCCGCCGGGGCCGTAGTTCGTGTCGCGCTTGGCCTGGGCCGAGCTGAACAGCCGTCGGCCGTCGCGGTCCCAGGCGATGCCGAACACGTTGCCGGTGTCGGCAGCCGTACTGAGATCGGTGACGTCCTGGTTGATGCCACGGGACCGGTACGGGTAGCTGAGCAGGGTCCGCTTGGCCGCCGGGTCGGTGACCGCGGGTTGGCAGGCGGTGGCCAGCGGCGCGTTCTGCTGGCAGTAGTCGGCCGGGTTCCACAGGCCGGTGGTCAGCGTCGCCTGCTTGCCGCCGGACAGGTCGACGAACTCCGTGTTGCTGCTCAACTTGTCCGGCGCACCCGTCAGACCCTCATGAGCCGCGAACGCCGGGTACAGCACGCCCGGCTTCGGATTGACCACGTCCACCCGGTACTTGCCGCTGACGGTCGACTTGGACGGCTTGAGCGTCACGGTGCCGTCGGCCGCCGTCACCGCCGTCAGCACGCCGCCGTCCTCGCCGGTCAGCGTGACCGTCACCCCGGCCAACCCCGGCTCCAGAGCCGGACTGTAGGTTCCGCTCTCGTCGACGGCGCGCACCACCCGCACCGTCACCGAACCGTCGGCAGTCGCGGCGGGCGCGGACACCGCCGGGCCCGTGGCAATCCCCACTGCCAGTAAGGCCGCCAGCGCGGCCGAGCCCCGGTATCCGTAGTGCTTGAGTTGCACGTGCTCCCCTCCTGCTGAACGCGCGCCCCTCCCCCCGGAGGGGCGTGCACGATGGTCGGAGGGTAGCGGTTGGGGGCGCACTTCGGAATTCTGCCTTCCGTTTGCACCGGAACGGTAACGCGCCTGCTTGACATCGGGCCTGACGCCACCTCAGTAGCAGACGCCGACAGGGGCGCCGGGAGGGTCTCCCGGCGCCCCTGTCGTCAGTGACTCGGCGTCAGCTGCTGTGGCGGCGCCTGCGGGCGACGACCAGCAGTCCGGTGCCGGCGACGAGCAGGATCGCTCCGCCGACCAGCGCGTACGTCAGCGTGGTGTCGTCCGTGCCGGTGAAGGCCAGGCTGCCCGACGGCTGCGACGGCGCCGGGGGCGGGGTCGGGGTCGCCGGCGGGGTCGGGGCCGGGGTGGTGGGCGGCGGCGGGATCAGCTGGTTGACGGCGGTGGTGGTGATGCCGGCCTCCAGGTGCTCGTCGTCCAGCACGACCGGCCCGAGGACCGGCTGTTCGGGAGCCCGGTAGCCCTTGGGCGGGGTGACCTCCTGCCAGTAGTACATGCCCTTGTCGACGGTGGCGGCGCAGGAGCCGTCGTCGCCCGTGGTGCAGGGCTCGCCGACCTTGGTGTCCGTCTTCTCGCCGTCGACCTGGAGACCGTCGGTTCCGTTGGTCTCCCGCCACAGCTGGAACACGGCACCCGGCAGCGGCTTGCCGTCCTGGTCGTTCTTCACCAGGCGCAGCACGCCCTGCTGCTGCATGAAGCCGAAGTCGAAGCTGTGGTCGTTCTGACCGGGCCCGCCGGTGGTCAGCGCCCGCTCGACGTACGTGCCGCCCTTCGGGACGGTGCCGTCGGAGTCGATCAGGCGGTCGTCACCGACGTTCGCCCCGGTCGGGACCCAGTGGTAGAGCGGACCGCCCTTCGCGTAGTCGGCGGGGTTGTCCAGGCGGATGGTGTAGGCGGTGTTCGGCTTCAGGCCGCCCGTGACGTCGGTGTTGTCGAAGTAGTACTCGCCGCGGTCGGTGGTCTTGGTGGTGCCGACCTTCTTGCCGCTCGCGTCGTACAGGTTGACGGTCGCGCCGGGGACCGGCTTCTGCTGCGGCAGTTGCAGGCCGGAGCGCTCCGGGTCGTACCAGACCCGGTTGCCGATCTGGAGCGGCGCCTTGTCGCAGAGCACCTCCAGGTCCGCCATGGCAGCGCCCTTGCCGAACTTCGAGCCGCTGGACAGTTCGTTGCCGAAGCCCGGGTCCTGCGCGCCGTTGCGGAGGGTGAACATGGTCCCGGCGCTGTACGCGTGGTTGTACACGTCGTAGCCGGAGGTGGCGATGGAGTCCTCGACCTTGGACAACGCCATACCCGCATACGTGGCGTAGGTGTGCACGTCGCCGACGCGCCGGAGGTCGAAGTAGCCCTTGCCTCGAGTGGTGATCCCGCAGCCGAGGTTGACGTCCATCACGTACATGTCCCCGGACTTGCAGGCCTTGTTCAGGTCACCGGAGGCGATCGCGAACACGTACTCGGCGGCCATGGTCCCGCTGGCCTGGTCGCCGTAGCGGTCGCGGAAGGAGAGCAGCATCGAGCCGTCGGTCTCGAAGCCGATCTCGCCGAGCTCGGGCTGCCCGAAGTAGTAGCACGTACTGTCGGTCGGCCTGGCGTCCTTCCACGGGTACCAGTAGTAGCCGGAGCAGACCGCCGGGGACGGACCGCGGTAGTCCATCGGCTGGTTGAGGACGGCCGTACCGAACTTCCCGGTGGCCGGGTCGAACGGGTAGACGATGGCCCGAACGTCGCTCAGCTTCTGGGTGGACTGGCCGGAGCAGACACCACCGACGTAGCCGACGCCGTCCTGCATGCCGAGGCCGAACGGCCGCCAGTCGTCCGCCGACGGGCAGTCGGGAGTGGGAATGGCGTACACGGCCTTCGGCGCGGAGGCGGTGGCCGCCGTGGCGTCGTACCGGTACAGCTTCCGGTTGTTGAGGTTGACCACGAACAGATCGCGGTTGTCCTCGCTGAGCTTCAGCCCGCCGAGGCTCTCCTTGCCCGCCGCGGTGAGGTACGCGACGTCGCCGTCGGTGGTGTGGGCGGTGCCGCCCACGTCCGGCACGGTGGCGAACAGCGAAGTCGCCTTCGTCGTCGGGTCGGTGACGTAGATCGCGCCCGGGCCACCGGGGCCGTAGGGCGCGTCGCGCTTGGCCTGGGCGGAGCTGAGCAGCCGCTTGTCGTCACGGTTCCAGGCGATGCCGAACACGTTGCCGGTGTCACCGTTGGTGCTGATGTCGGTGACGTCCTGGTTCATGCCCCGGGACTCGTACGGGAACGTCAGCAGGGTCCGCCGGTCGGCCGGTTCGGCGACCGAGGGCTGACAGGCGGTGGCCAGCGGGGCGTTCTTCTGGCAGTAGTCCGCCGGGTTCCACAGGCCGGTGGTCAGCGTCGCCTGCTTGCCGCCGGACAGGTCGACGAACTCGGTGTTGCTGCTGAGCTTGTCCGGCGCGCCCGTCAGGCCCTCGCGGGCGGCGAACGCCGGGTACAGCACGCCGGGCTTCGGATTGACCACGTCCACCCGGTACTTGCCGCTGACGGTCGACTTGGACGGCTTGAGCGTCACCGTGCCGTCGGCGGCGGTCACCGCGGTGCTGACCGCACCGTCCTGGCCGGTCAACGTCACCGTCACCCCGGCCAACCCCGGCTCCAGCGCCGGACTGTACGTCCCGCTCTCGTCGACGGCGCGGACCACCCGCACCGTCACCGACCCGTCGGCAGTCGCGGCGGGCGCGGACACCGCCGGGCCCGTAGCGATCCCGGCCGCGAGTAAGGCCGCCAGCGCTACGGTGCGCCGGTATCCGTACTTCTTGAGTTGCACGTTCCTCCCCTCCTCCTGTCGGCGCCCGGCTCCCCCGGAGCGGGCACACGATGCTCGGAGACTAGCGGGTCCCGGGCAGGCTTCGGAACAGGGCCTTCCGCTTTCACCACTTGTCGACAACACCCTTTGTCCATACGTGATCTGACTGCTGGTCAGGCATGCGAAAAGGGGCCCCGGGAGAGTCTCCCGGGGCCCCTGTCGCCGCAAGTGACGGAACGTCAGCTACGGCGCTTGCGAACCACGATCAGCAGTCCGGCGCCGGCGACGAGCAGGATCGCTCCGCCGACCAGCGCGTAGGTCAGCGTGGTGTCGTCCGTGCCGGTGAAGGCCAGGCTGCCCGACGGCTGCGACGGCGCCGGGGGCGGGGTCGGGGTCGGCGTCGGGGTGGCGGGCGGCGGGGGGATCAGCTGGTTGACGGCGGTGGTGGTGATGCCGGCCTCCAGGTGGTCGTCGTCCAGCACGACCGGGCCGAGGACCGGCTGCTGCGGCACCTGGTAGCCCTTGGGCGGGGTGACCTCCTGCCAGTAGTAGGTGCCCTTGTCGACGGTGGCGTGGCAGGTGCCGTCGTCACCGGTGGTGCAGGGGTCGCCGACCTTGGTGTCGGCCTTGTCGCCGTCGGCCTGGAGACCGTCGGTGTCGTTGGTCTCCCGCCACAGCTGGAAGACCGCGCCGGGCAGGGGCTTGCCGTCCTGGTCGTTCTTCACCAGGCGAAGTTCGCCCTGCTGCTGCATGAAGCCGAAGTCGAAGGTGTGGTCGTTCTGGCCGGGCCCGCCGGTGGTCAGGGCGCGCTCGACGTACGTGCCGCCCTTCGGGATGGTCCCGTCGGAGTCGACCGCCCGGTTGCCGCCGACGTTGTCCTTGGTCGGGACCCAGTGGTACAGCGGGCCGCCCTTCGCGTAGTCGGCGGGGTTGTCGAGCCGGATGGTGTAGGCGGTGTTCGGCTTCAGACCGCCCGTCACATCGGTGTTGTCGAAGTAGTACTCGCCCCGGTCGGTGGTCTTGGTGGTGCCGACCTTCTTGCCGCTCGCGTCGTACAGGTTCACCGTCGCGCCCGGAACCGGCTTCTGCTGCGGCAGTTGAAGCCCGGAGCGCTCCGGGTCGTACCAGACCCGGTTGCCGATCTGGAGCGGCGCCTTGTCGCAGAGCACCTCCAGGTCCGCCATCGAGGCGCCCTTGCCGAAGCTGGCGGTGCCGTTGGAGAGTTCGTTGCCCAGGCCTGGGTCCCGGGCGCCGGTGCGCAGGGTGAACATGGTGCCGGCGGAGTAGGCGTGCTCCAGCACGTCGTAGCCGGAGGTGGCGATGGAGTCCTCCACCTTGGAGAGGGCCATGCCCGCGAAGGTGGCGTAGATGTGTCCGAGGCGGCGGGTGTCGAAGTAGCCCTTGCCGGGGGTGGTGATCCCGCAGCCGAGGTTGACGTCCATCACGTACGCGTCACCGGACTTGCACGCCTTGTTCAGGTCGCCGGAGGCCGCGTTGGCGATGAAGTCGACGCCGATCACTCCGGTGCCGCTGGCCTCGTCCGAGTAGCGGTCGCGGAACGACAGCAGCATCGAGCCGTCGGTCTCGAAGCCGATCTCGCCGAGCTCGGGCTGCCCGTAGTAGTAGCAGCCGCCGGAGCCGTTGTCCGGCTTGGCGTTGGTCCACGGGTACCAGTAGTAGCCGGAGCAGGGCACCGTCGGCGTGCCGCGGTAGTCCATCGTCTGGTTCAGCACGGCCGTGCCGAAGACGCCGGTGGCCGGGTCGAACGGGTAGACGATCGCCCGCACGTCGGCGAGCTTCTGGGTGGACTCGCCGGAGCAGACGCCGCCCAGGTAGCCGACACCGTCCTGCATGCCGAGCCCGAACGGGTGCCAGTCGTTCGCCCCGGACGGACAGGCCGGGGTCGGGATCGCGTACACGGCCTTCGGCGCGGAGGCGGTGGCCGCCGTGGCGTCGTACCGGTACAGCTTGCGGTTGTTGAGGTTGACCACGTACAGGTCGCGGTTGTCCTCGCTGAGCTTCAGCCCGCCGAGGCTCTCCCGGCCGACGGCGGTCAGGTAGCCGACGTCGCCGTTGCCGGTGTGCGGCGTGCTGCCGACGTCGGGAACGGTGGCGAACAGCTTGGTGGCCTTCGTCGTCGGGTCGGTGACGTAGATCGCGCCCGGGCCGCCGGGGCCGTAGGGCGCGTCCCGCTTGGCCTGGGCGGAGCTGAACAGGCGCCGGCTGTCGCGGTCCCAGGCGATGCCGAACACGTTGCCGGTGTCGCCGTTGGTCGAGATGTCGGTGACGTCCTGGTTCATGCCCCGGGACTCGTACGGGAACGTCAGCAGGGTCCGCCGGCCGGCCGGTTCGGTGACCGAGGGCTGGCAGGCGGTGGCCAGCGGTGCGTTCTTCTGGCAGTAGTCCGCCGGGTTCCACAGGCCGGTGGTGAACGCGGCCTGCTTGCCCGCCGAGAGGTCGACGAACTCCTCGTTGCTGCTGAGCCTGTCCGGCGCGCCCGCCAGCCCCTCGCGGGCGGCGAACGCCGGGTACAGCACGCCGGGCTTCGGATTGACCACCTCGACCCGGTACTTGCCGCTCGCGGTGGCCTTCGCGGGTGTCAGCGTCACCGTGCCGTCGGCCGCCGTGACGCCGGTGCGCACCGCGCCGTCCTGGCCGGTCAGCGTCACCGTCACCCCGGCCAACCCCGGCTCCAGCGCCGGGCTGTACGTCCCGCTCTCGTCGACGGCGCGGACCACCCGCACCGTCACCGACCCGTCCGCGGTGGCGGCCGGCGCGGACACCGCCGGGCCCGTGGCGATCCCGGCCGCGAGTAAGGCCGCCAGCGCGGCGGTCCGCCGGTATCCGTTCTTCTTGAGTTGCACGTTCCTCCCCTCCTCCTTTCGGCACCCGGCTCCCCCCGGAGCGGGCACACGATGTGTCGGAGGGTAGCGGGCCCGGACGGGCTTCGGAACAACGCCTTCCGTTTTCACCACAAAGGGGTAACAAGCTTTGTTGACAAGCTGATTGACGATCCCTCAGGAATCGGGCCCGTCGCAGCCCCCGGACACCGCCGCCGACACTCCGGTAACGAACACGCATCCGACCGTTGACATCGCGCCCCGGCGATTGGAAACTTTCCTAACAGTTGGCCGCGTCGGCGTCACCGGATGGAGGATGATCAGGCCTGTGACCACCCAGAAGAGTCCCCGCTCCCCGCAGGCCGGCACGCCCAGCCTGCTCCGGGCCATAAACGACCGTGCCGCGCTGGAACTGCTGCTCGCCAACGGCCCATTGTCCCGCACGCAGATCGGGAGTCTGACGGGGCTGTCCAAGCCGACCGCCTCCCAGCTGCTGGCCCGGCTGGAGGCCGCGGGCCTGGTGGTGCCGGTCGGGACGACCGCGGGCGGGCCGGGGCCCAACGCCCAGCTGTACCAGGTGAATCCGGCGGCCGGGTACGTCGCGGGCCTGGACGTCACCAGCACGACGGTCCGGGTCGCGGTGGCCGACATCACCGGGGTCACGCTGGCCGAGCACCAGGTGTCCTGCAAGGGGTGGCCGGCGGCGGCCACGGTGGAGCGGGTCGCGGAGGCGGTCGCCGAGACGGTGCGCCGCGCGCAGCTCCCGCCGGGTTCGCTGCGCGAGGCGGTGATAGGGATCGGCGGCGCGCCGGACCCGGTGACCGGCAAGCTGCGCTACGCCTCGCACCTGCCGGGCTGGCACTCGCCGCGCCTGCTGGAGGAGTTGGCGGCGGCGGTCGGCGCGCCGGTGTCGATCGAGAACGACGTGAACCTGGCCGCGGTGGCGGAGCAGTCCGTGGGGGCGGCGGCCGGGTGCGAGGACTTCGTGCTGCTGTGGGCCGAGGAGGGCATCGGCGCGGCGATCGTCCTGGCGGGCCGGCTGCACCGCGGCTTCACCGGCGGCGCGGGCGAGGTCGGCTACATGCCGGTGCCGGGGGCGCCGGTGTCGTTGAACTCCCGCCGGAAGCACTCCGGCGGGTTCCAGGACCTGGCCGGCGAGCCGGCGGTGCTGGCGCTGGCCCGGGCGCACGGGCTGCGCGGCGCCGACGCGGCGCAGGCGGTCGCCGCGGCCCTGGACGCGCCCGGGGGCGAGGCCTTCCTCACCGAGCTGGCCGAGCGGTTGGCGGTCGGCCTGGCGGTGATCGCCTCGGTGGTCGACCCGGAGCTGGTGGTGCTCTCCGGGGGGACGCCGACCGCGGGCGGTGAGCGCCTGCGGGAGCTGGTCCAGCAGGCGCTGGGCCGGCTGTCGCTGCCCCGGCCGGAGGTCCGGCTGTCCACCCTCCCCGGTTCACCCGTCCTGGCCGGTGCGCTGCAGCGCGCGCTGGCGTCCAGCCGGGACGCCCTGTTCAGCACCCGCTGAGTCGCTCCACCTGCACGTCCGATCCGCACGTTCCCGCTCCCCTTTCCCCGCACGGGCGCCGGGCCTCGCCGGCCTGCCGTCCGTACCCCCGTCAGGAGTGCAATCCCGTGGACACCACTCGCAGCTCACCGCTCGCCCGCCGCCCGCTCGCCGCCCTCGCCGCCGCGCTCTGCACGGTCGTGCTGGCCTCCGCCTGCACCGGCACCGACTCCACCGGGGCGGAGGACGGTTCGGCGTCCGGCCAGGACGTGACGATCACCTTCTGGCACGGCTGGACCGAGGACAACGAGGTGAAGGCGATCAACGACAACGTCGCCGCCTTCGAGAAGCTGCACCCGAACATCCACGTCAAGGTGCGGGACAACATCACCGACGACAAGAGCCAGCAGGCGCTGCGGGCCGGCGGGCCGGACGCGCCCGACGTGGTGTCCTCGTTCAGCACCGACAACGTCGGCAAGTTCTGCTCGTCGCACGTGTTCGCGGACCTCGGGCCGCTGCTGAAGAAGGACAATATCGACCCGGCGAAGACCTTCCCGTCGGCGATGCTCCAGTACAGCCAGTTCGAGGGCAACCAGTGCTCGCTGCCGCTGCTCGGCGACGCCTACGGCCTGTTCTGGAACAAGACCGCGTTCGCGGCGGCCGGGATCAGCGGCCCGCCGAAGACCTTCAGCGAACTCGCCGACGACGCGGCCAAGCTGACGATCCCCCAGGGCGACTCGTTCAAGCAGCTCGGCTTCATGCCGAACTACCACGGCTACGAGACGCCGATCGCGCACTACCTCGGCCAGTACGGCTCCGGCTACTTCGGCCCGGACGGCAAGTCCAATGTGGCCACCGACCCGACCGTGACGGCCCTGCTGACCTGGCAGAAGCAACTGGTCGACCGGCTCGGCGGGTTCGAGAAGCTGGAGAAGTACCGGACCACCTTCGGCGACGAGTTCAGCGCGAAGAATCCATTCACCACCGGCCAGGTCGCGATGAGCATGGACGGCGAATGGCGGACCGCCTCGCTGGCCGACGACAAGCCGTCCTTCGAGTGGGCGACCGCGCCGTTCCCGGTGCCGGACGAGCTGGCCTCCACCTACGGGCGCGGCTACCAGACCGGCACCATCATCGGCGTCGCCAACAACTCCAAGAAGCGCACCGCCGCCTGGGAGTTCGTCAAGTACCTGACCACCGACACCGATGCGGTGGTGTCCTTCGCCAACGCGATCCACAACGTGCCCAGCACGCTGGCCGCGCTGGAGTCGCCGAAGCTGGACGCCGACCCGAACTTCAAGACCTTCCTGGACATCGCCCGCAACCCGAACTCCGCGACCACCCCGGCCAGCATCAACGGCGGCGCGTACCAGATCTCGTTGCAGAACTTCAGCTTCGAGGTGGAGTCCGGCAAGCAGACCGACCTGAAGGCGGGCCTGGCCGCCACCGCCAAGGAGATCGACGCCGCCATCGCCCAGGCGAAGAACTGACGGGCGCGCCATGGCACTCGTGAGTTCCCCCGTCCCGCCGGCGCTGCGGGCCAAGCGCCGGCGGGAGGCGGTCAGGACGCTGGCGTTCCTGTCCCCCTGGCTGGTCGGGTTCGGGGTCTTCTTCCTGTACCCGCTGGTCTCGACGGTCTACTTCTCGTTCATGCACTACGGCGGGTTCGGCGCACCGACCTTCTCCGGCCTGCGGAACTGGAACTACGTCCTCACCGGCTACCCGTCGTTCTGGAAGGGCCTGGGCAACACCCTGTGGCTGGTCACCATCATGGTCGGCCTGCGGGTGGTGTTCGGCCTCGGCATCGGGATGCTGATCACCAAGGTGAAGTCCGGCGCGGGATTCTTCCGCACCGCCTTCTACCTGCCGTACCTGGCGCCTCCGGTGGCCGCCACCATGGCGTTCGCGTTCCTGCTGAACCCGGGCACCGGCCCGGTCAACCACCTGCTGGGCGAACTGGGCCTGCCGCAGCCCGGCTGGTTCAACGACCCCGCCTGGTCGAAGCCGGCGCTGACCCTGCTGGCCGTGTGGGGCATCGGCGACCTGATGGTGATCTTCATGGCGGCGCTGCTGGACGTCCCCAAGGAGCAGTACGAGGCGGCCGAACTCGACGGCGCGAGCGCCTCCCAGCGGTTCCGGTACGTCACCCTGCCGAACATCTCGCCGATCGTGATGTTCGCGGTGGTCACCGGGGTGATCCAGACCATGCAGTACTACACGCAGGCGATCGTCGCCGGGAAGGTCGCCTCCGGCGTGATCGGCGGCTCCGGGCAGCAGTTCGACCCCGGGTATCCGTCCGGCTCCACCTGGACGCTGCCGCAGATGGTCTACAACCTCGCCTTCCAGCGGTCCGACTACGGCTCGGCCTGCGTCGTCGCGATCATCCTGTTCGCGCTCTCGATGGCGTTCACCTCGCTCCTGCTGCGCCGCAGGTCCGGCTTCCTGGCGGAGGACTGAGCTCCCGATGACACTTGCCCCCGCCCTGCCGCGCGAGGCCGCCGCCCCGGCGGCCGACGCCGCCCGCACCGCCCGCCGCCGGGCCGCCCTGCACTGGGTGGCCGTGCACGCGCTGGCGATCGCCGCCGCGCTGTTCTTCGTGCTGCCGTTCGTGTTCGTCTTCCTCACCTCGGTGATGACGGACCATCAGGCGCTCACCTCCGACCTGTGGCCCGCCCGCTGGCAGTGGTCGAACTTCGAGAAGGTGTGGAACACCCGCGGCTTCCTCACCTGGTGGCGCAACACCCTGCTGTACGCGGCGGCCGGCACCGCGCTGACCGTGGTCTCCAGCCTGCCGGTGGCGTACGCGCTCGCCAAGTTCCGCTTCCGGGGCCGCAACCTGGCCCTGATGGCGGTGATCTCGATGATGATGCTGCCGCCGCAGGTCACGATCATCCCGATGTACCTGTTCTGGGCGAAGCAGCTGCACCTGAGCGGATCGCTGTGGCCGCTGATCATCCCGATGGCCTGCGGCGACGCGTTCTCGATCTTCCTGCTGCGCCAGTTCCTGCTGACCATCCCCAAGGAGTACGTGGAGGCCGCCCGGATCGACGGCTGCGGCGAACTGCGCACCCTGCTGCGGGTGGTGCTGCCGATGGCGAAGCCCGCCGTCGCCGCCGTCGCGCTGTTCCAGTTCTTCTACTGCTGGAACGACTACTTCGGCCCGCAGATCTACGCCAGCGAGAACCCCGGTGCCTGGACGCTGAGTTACGGCCTGGAGTCCTTCAAGAGCGCCCACCACACCAACTGGAACCTCACCATGGCGGCCACGCTGCTGGTGATGGCGCCGGTGATCGTTCTGTTCTTCTTCGCACAACGCGCCTTCATCGAAGGCGTCACACTGACAGGGGTCAAGGGCTGATGTCCGCACTGAAGTTGGCAATCGTCGGCGGCGGTTCCACCTACACGCCGGAGCTGATCGACGGGTTCGCGCGGCTGCGCGACACCCTGCCGATCGGCGAACTCGTGCTGATCGACCCGGCCGTGGACCGCCTGGAGCTGATCGCCGGGCTGGCCCGCCGGATCTTCGCCAAGCAGGGCCACCACGCCACCGTCACCACCGCCACCGACGTCACCGCCGGCGTGCAGGGCGCCGACGCGGTGCTGCTGCAGCTGCGGGTCGGCGGCCAGGCCGCGCGCAACCAGGACGAGACCTGGCCGCTGGAGTGCGGCTGCGTCGGCCAGGAGACCACCGGCGCCGGCGGCCTCGCCAAGGCGCTGCGCACCGTCCCCGTGGTGCTGGACATCGCCGAGCAGGTCCGCCGCACCAACCCGGACGCCTGGATCGTCGACTTCACCAACCCGGTCGGCATCGTCACCCGCGCCCTGCAGACCGCCGGCCACAAGGCCGTCGGCCTGTGCAACGTGGCGATCGGCTTCCAGCGCAAGTTCGCCGCCCACCTCGGCGTCGACCCGGAGCTGGTCCGCCTCGACCACGTCGGCCTCAACCACCTCACCTGGGAGCGCGGCGTCACCCTGCTCGACGCCCCGAACGCCGCCGGCGGACGCGAGGTGCTGCCGCAGCTGCTCGCCGAGCACGGCGCGGCCATCGCCGCCGACCTGCACCTGCCGGAGCCGGTGATCCGGCGGCTCGGCGTCGTCCCCTCCTACTACCTGCGCTACTTCTACCAGCACGACCTGGTGGTGGAGGAGCTCAAGGTCAAGGGCTCGCGGGCCGCCGAGGTCGCCGCCATCGAGCAGCAGCTGCTCGAGATGTACGCCGACCCGGCGCTCGACACCAAGCCCGAACTACTCGGCAAGCGCGGCGGCGCGTTCTACTCCGAGGCCGCCGTGCAGCTGATCGCCTCGCTGCTCGGCACCGACGGCCGCACCACCGTGCAGGTGGTCAACACCCGCAACGACGGGGTGCTGCCGTTCCTGCCCGACGACGCGGTGATCGAGGTCCCCGCCGAGGTCGACGCCACCGGCGTGCGCCCGCTGCCGCAGCGGCCCGTCGAGCCGCTGTACGCCGGCCTGATCGCAGGCGTCACCGCGTACGAGCACCTGGCGCTGGACGCCGCCCTGCACGGCGGCCGCGACCGGGTCTTCGACGCGCTGCTCGCCCACCCGCTGGTCGGCCAGCTGGACCTCGCCGAGCAGCTCACCGACCGGCTGCTCGCGCACAACCGCGACCACCTGAGCTGGGCGTGACCGGCAGCATGAGAACGATCCGTACCACGCACCACCACGGGGGGACCGGCCGATGAGCCACGTCGCACACCTGCCCGGCGTCCTCGCGATAGACGCCGGCAACAGCAAGACCGACCTCGCCCTGGTCGGCGCCGACGGGCGGGTCCTCGGCACCGCCCGCGGCGGCGGCTTCCAGCCGCAGAACACCGGCGCGCAGGCCGCGATCGCCGCGCTCGCCCCGCTGGTCGAGGACGTCGCCCGGCAGGCCGGCGTCCCGCTGCGGCCCGGCGGGGCGCCGCTGACCAGCCACGTCAGCGCCTGCCTGGCCAACGCCGACCTGCCGGTCGAGGAGCAGCGGCTGCACGAGGCGATCACCGCGCACGGCTGGGCGCCGTCCGTGCACGTCGCCAACGACACCTTCGGCCTGCTGCGGGCCGGCACCGACGGGCCGCTCGGCGTCGCCGTGGTGTGCGGCGCCGGCATCAACTGCGTCGGCCTGCGGCCCGACGGGCGCACCGCCCGCTGGCCCGCGCTCGGCCGGCTCACCGGCGACTGGGGCGGCGGCGGCGGACTCGCCGACGCCGCGATGTGGCACGCCGCCCGGGCCGAGGACGGGCGCGGCGAACCCACCCTGCTCTCCCCGATGATCGGCGCGCACTTCGGCCTGGCCGGGGCCAACGCGGTCGCCGAGGCCATCCACCTCGGGCAGCTCGCGCTGCCCCGGCTGCACGAGGTCTCCCAGGTGCTGTTCCGGGCCGCCGAGGCCGGCGACCCGATCGCGCTGTCGCTGGTCGACCGGCAGGCCGACGAGATCTGCCGGTTCGCCACCGTCGCGCTCACCCGTCTCGACCTGCTCGACCGGGCCGTCCCGGTGGTCCTCGGCGGCGGCGTGCTGGCCTCCCGGCACCCCCTGCTGATCGACAACCTGACCGCCCGGCTGGCCGCCGCCGCCCCGCTCGCCGAACCCCGCATCGTGGTCGCCCCACCGGTCCTCGGCGCGGCCCTGCTCGGCCTCGACCACCTCGACGCCGCCCCCGCCGCCCACCACCGCCTGCGCGCCGCCTACCCCACCGTCCAGCCCGTGGCAGCCTGACGGCCCGCCCACTCCGAAACCGCCGCCGGCGGGAACAGCCTTCCTGCTCCCGCCGGCGGCGTCGCGTCTCCGGAACGGCCGACGCCACGTGCGCCCCGCGCGGGTGACGGTACGTCATGGCGAGGACAGATCGAGGTACGTGTTTCGATTGGGGAAAATCTCGGAGCGATTGCGCAGGATGCCCTGTTCTGTCCGTTGAAGGGCCCTGCGCGGGGCCGCTAGCGTCCCGCACTCACAGCGTGTCCGACGGGGGTGCGCGGGGAATCCGGGAGCCGACGCCAGATGGCGATCCGTAAGTCCACCATGCAGGAGCAGGTCGCCGCGGCGATCGCCGCGATCGAGCCGAACGACCGTCCGGTGGTGACCTTCCACACCATTTCGGGTCCGAGCCCGTGGCTGATGAGCCAGCTCGGCCTGATCGGCCAGCTGTTCGTGAAGTACTACTTCGTCACCCTGACCCACCGGGTGGTCACGGTGCACCGCGCCTCCCGGATGAGCAACCGTCCGCAGGAGCTCGTGCAGGTCATGCCGCTGGACCAGGCCCGCGCCGCGATCAGCGACGTGAACCGCGCCACCCTGTGGAGCTCGCTGAAGATCCAGTTCCCGGGCGAGCCGAAGCCGACCCGCCTGAACATCGGCCGCTACTGGCGCAACGAGCTGGACACCTTCGTCAACGGCCTGTTCAGCGGCGGCCCGGCCGTCCCCCCGCAGGGGCAGCCCTACCCGCCGCAGGGGCAGCAGCCGTACCCGCCGCAGGGCCAGGCCTACCCGCAGCCGAGCCAGCCGGGCGCCAACCCGTACCAGAGCTGATCCGCCGTCGCGGCGCGCCCGTCCGAACCCCGGGCGGGCGCCTCGCCGACCCGGCGGGCCGTCAGCGCAGGTGCGCGGCGGCCCAGTCGGCGAGCAGCCGGGCGCAGCCGTCCACGGACTCCTGCCAGCTGAGCGCCGCACCCTCGCCGGCCTCGTCGCTGACGTGCTTGACCAGTCGGACGGGCAGCTGGGCGCGGCGGGCGACCGTGGCGATCGCGTAGCCCTCCATGTCCACCAGGTCGGCGGTGCGGGCGAGTTCGTCGCGGTCGGCGTCGGAGGAGACGAACCGGTCGCCGGTGGCGAGCACCGGCCCGGCGGCGGCCAGGTCGATCGGGCCGTCCAGCGGGCGGCCGACGAGCCGCTCCAGCATCGGGGTGTCCAGGTCGTGCTGGAGCACCCGGCCGATCTCGTGGGTGCCGGCCAGCCCGGGCCGCAGTGCCCCGGCGGTGCCCAGGTTGACCACCTCGGACGGCAGCGCGCCGCCGGCCAGCACGCCGGCCAGCGCGGCCGCCGCGTTGATCTTCCCCATGCCGGTCAGCAGCACCGGCAGTCCGGCGTCCAGGTACGCGGCCTCCTCGGGCAGCGCGAGGACGAGCAGCGGGCGGTCGGGGGTGACGGTTCCGATCAGGCGCATGGCACTCAGCTTACGAGGAGCGGAACCGTCCACCGCCGGTCGGGCGTCGCAGCGGACGCGGACCGCACCCGGCCGGACGGACACGAAGCGATCAACTCCCGCTCAAGTCAGGTGTGGTGAACGCCGCGGACCGCCATACTGCGGGATGACACGGGGGACGTCGGACGGGGAGGTCGGACGGTGACAGCACCGGCAGTGGCACAGGCGCGGGCGGGCGCACTCGCACCGCCACCCGCCCACGGACCGGGGCCGGCGGCCCGGCTGCGGCAGGCCGCGGCCACCCCGCCGGGGCGGCTGCGCGCGGCGGGCGCGGTGCTGGCCGCCCTGGTCCTGCTGTTCGGCACGGTGGCGGTGTGGCAGTCCGCGCTCCGCTCCCGCGCGGCCGGGCAGGTGGTGTCGGCCAGCGGCCCGCTCAGCCAGGACGCCGCCGAGATCTACCGCCGGCTGGCGGACGCCGACGCGACCGCCGCCGCCGGGTTCCTGCTGGCCGGTGACGAGCCCGCCGAGGTCCGCGCCCGCTACCAGGACGACCTGGCGACCGCCGCCCGGCTGATCGCCGAGGCCGCGGGCCGCAGCGGCGGCTCGACCGAGTCGCGCTCCGCACTGGCCGAGCTCAACCGGCAACTGCCGCGCTACGCGGGCCTGGTGGAGACCGCCCGGGCCGTCGACCGGCAGGGCCTGCCGCTCGGCGGGGCCTACCTGCGGTACGCCTCCGACCTGATGCAGGGCACCGTGCTGCCGCAGGCGCAGCGCCTCGCCGACGCCGAATCGGCCGGGCTGGACGCCGACCACCGCACCGCCGGGGCCGTCCCGTGGGCGGCGCTGGCGCTCGGCGTGCTGGCGCTGGCCGCGCTGGCCCGCTACCAGGTACTGCTGTTCCGGCGCACCAACCGGGTGTTCAACCTCGGGCTGCTCGGCGGTTCGCTGGCGGTGCTGGCCGCGCTGGGGTGGCTGCTGGCGGGCACCGCCACCGCGTCCGGCGACCTGTCCGACGGCCGGCTCCACGGCACCCAGCCGCTGCGCCGCCTGGACGCGGTGCGGATCGAGGCGCTCCAGGCGCACACCGCGGAGAACCTGGACCTGGTGGCGCGCGGCTCGACCGACAAGTACACCAAGCAGTGGGACGCGCTGGTCGCGGCGCTGGCCGGCCCGGCCGGGGCGACCGGTTCGCTCGGCGGGCTGTCGGCCGACTCCCCCGCCGGGGCGAACGGCCCGCTGGCCGACGCCCGGCAGCAGTACCAGCAGTGGCAGGACCGGCACCAGGACGCCGCCGCGAAGAACGCGGCCGGCGACTACGAGGCCGCGCTGCAACGGACGTTGACCGCGGGCGGCGCCGACACCGCGGACGCCGCGTTCCGGTCCGCCGACGAGAAGTGGGCGGCCGCCGCGAAGGCCGAGCAGGACGCGTTCGCCCGGGCCACGGGCGGCGTGGACGGGGTGCTGGCCGGGCAGGCGGTCGCCGCGGGCGTGCTGTCCGTGCTGGGCGCGGCCGCCGCGCTGCGCGGCATCGGCCGCCGACTGGCCGAGTACCGGTAGAGGGGGGACGAGGGATGCGCACGGCACGATCACGTTTCCTGGTGGCGGCGGCGGTGCTCACCGCCGGGGTGCTCGGCACCGGCAGCGCCGACGGCGCGGGCGGGCCCGCCCCGCAGGCCGCGCTCGAAGCGCCGGCGGCCCCCGCGGCGCCCGCCGACAGCTGCGACCCCACGGACTCGCTGCCGCCCCGGCAGTCGGTCGGGGCGAAGATCGCCAAGATCCGCGAGCGCGGCACCCTGGTCGTCGGCGTCGACCAGAACAGCTACCACTGGGGTTTCCGCAACCCGCAGACCGGCCGGATCGAGGGCTTCGACCTCGACCTGGCGCACACCATCGCCAAGTCGCTGCTCGGCGACCCGGACAAGGTCACCCTGAAGACCGTGCCCACCGCCCGCCGGGTCGAGGCGGTGAAGAACGGCGAGGTCGACCTGATCACCCGGACCATGACCATCACCTGCGACCGCAAGAAGGACATCGCCTTCTCCGTCCCGTACTTCCGGGTCGCCCAGCGGGTGGTGGTGCCGAAGGCCGCGCACGCCACGACCCTGGACGGCGCGCTGAACGGCAAGCGGGCGTGCGTGGCGCAGACCTCCTCCTCGGAGGCCGAGTTGAAGCGCAACCCGCACGGCACCGTCTCGGTGATCGCCCTGGAGAACCAGCTGGACTGCCTGGTGCGGATGCAACTCGGCGAGGTGGACGCCACCTTGACGGACAGTGAGCTGGCCGCCGCGCAGGTCGCCCAGGACCCGCAGGTGGAGATGGTCGGCGAGCCGATCCTGCCCGCGTACATGGGGGTGGCGATGAACCAGAACGACACCGACCTGATCGCCTGGGTCAACCAGGTGCTCGCCGACTGGCGGGCCGACGGCGGCTGGCGGGCGTCCTACGACCACTGGCTGCGCGACACCATGGGGGCCCCGGACCCGTACCTGCCGTGACCGCCCGGCGCGACGGCGGGGGACCGCCGTCCGCACCGCACCGGGCGTCGGGGAGACTTGCCGCCGACGGGCCGACGCCCCGTCACCGCACACGTGGCCGAGAGGAGGAACGGCGATGGCCGGAGGAACCCGCCCGGGGATGAACCGTGAGCAGGTGGACCGTGCGCTGGCCCGGCTCGGTGCCGAGCGCGACGCGGTCGAGACGGCGCTGCTGGCGCTCCAGGACCACCCCGGGCTGCGGCTGCTGACCGGCGCCGAGCTGTCCGGGCGCACCCGGGAGCGCTGGGCGGTCGCCGAGGGCGGCCTGGCCATGCTGTGGGCGCTGTTCGACCGGTACGCGGAGGCACTGGCCTCGGCCCGCGCGGTGCGCTCGCGCCGCGCCCGGCCGACCGCCGCCGAACTCGCCGAGCTCGCCGAACTGCTCTCCGGCCGCGCCGTCACCGTCTCCGGCGGTCGGCTCCCCGAGGCGGCCGGCCAGCTCGGCACGCCCGTCCGGATGGTGGAGCGGGTCACGCTGACCGAGCTGCTGGAGCGGATGAACGGCTGGTACGCCGTGGTGGTCGAGGTGGTCAGCGCGGTCGACGCGGTGTGGTCGGCGCTGCCCGCCCGGATCGACCTGCTGCTCGCCGAACTCGGCCGGGTGCAGATGCTCGCGCTCTCCGTCGGCGTGCGCCCCGGCGGGCACCCGCTGGCCGACGATCTCGACCGGCTGGCCGAGCAGTTGACGGCGCTCCGGGCCGAGGTGGCGGCCGACCCGCTGGCGCTGTGGCGGCCCGCCCGGGTGCCCGCGCAGCGCGGCCGGGGCGCCGACGACGCCGCCTGGGCCTCCCCCGCCGGCGCCGTCGACACCGGCGGCTTCGACCGGATGGGCCGCGCGCTGGACGACGTCCGGGTCGAACTGGAGGGGCTGCTGCGGCTGCGCGACGAGTCCCACGAACGCCTCCAGCAGGTCGCCGACCTGCTCCAGCGCGCCGATCTGACGCTCGCCGAGGCGCGCCGGGCCCGCGGCGAGGTGCTGGCGAAGATCGCCGCCACCGAGGTGCCCGCCGTGCCCGGCCCGGCGTCCGCGCTGCGCGAGGCGATCGGGCAGGCCGTGGACTACCAGCAGACCGGCCAGTGGCACCGGCTCGGCCCGCTGCTGGACGCCCTGGAGGACGCCGCCGCCAAGGAGCTCGGCCGGGCCCGCCAGGCGCTCACCGAGGTCGCCCAGCCGCTCGCCGTCCGGGCCGAGCTGCGCGGCCGGCTGGAGGCGTACAAGGCGATGGCCGCCCGGCTCGGCCTGGCCGAGGACCCCGAGGTGGTCGAGCGCTTCGAGAAGGCCCGCTGGCTGCTCTGGAGCGCCCCGTGCGACCTGCGGGCCGGCGCCGAGGCGGTGGCCCGCTACCAGCAGGTGCTGCGCGCCCCGGAACGGCAGGGCGCACCGCAGACCGAGGACAGTGACAGCGCCGAGGGGGAGGAAACCGATGGCTGAGGCGTGCGCCCGTCCGGACTGCGGCGGCGAGATCGATCCGGACGGCTACTGCGACGACTGCGGCCTCGCGGCCACGCCCACGTCCGCCGCGCCCGCGTCCGCCGCACCCACGTCCGGCGCGGCCCCGTGCGGGCGCACCGGCTGCGACGGCACGATCGACGCCGACGGCTACTGCGACGACTGCGGCTTGGCCGCCGGGTCCGCCGGCTCCGTCCCGGCTCCGCGCCCGGGTTCGGCACCGGTCTCCGCACCCGCAGGCGGCTCCGCACCCGTCGCGCGCAAGGCCCCCGCGCCCGGCGAGCCGTGCGGCCGCCCGGGCTGCGACGGCACGATCGACGCCGACGGCTACTGCGACGACTGCGGCCTGGCCGCCGAGCCCGCCGGCACCACCGGCACCGGCCCCGCCGAGTCCACCGCCGCCTGGTCCGGCCCGGCCCCGACCTCCTCGCCGCGCTCCTCCTCCCGTTCCTCCTCCCGCACCTCCTCCGGCCGCGCCGTCTCGGTGCGCAGCTCCCGGGGCAGCACCGGCAGCAGCGGCCGGCGCGGCAACCTCGGCGCGGGCCTGGTCGCGGTGCCGCCGGTGCCGACCGCCGACCCGTCGAAGGCCGTGCTGACGAACCCGCAGGTCCCCGAGGGCCGGCGGTTCTGCTCCAGCTGCGACCACCCGGTGGGCCGGGCGAAGGGCGGCGTCCCGGGCCGCCCGGAGGGTTTCTGCACCAAGTGCGGCACCCCGTACTCGTTCACCCCGAAGCTGGTGCGCGGCGACCTGGTCGGCGGCCAGTACGAGGTGATGGGCTGTCTGGCGCACGGCGGGCTCGGCTGGATCTACCTGGCGGTGGACCGCCGGGTCAACGACCGCTGGGTGGTGCTCAAGGGCCTGCTGGACACCGGCGACGAGGACGCGCTGGCGGTGGCGATCGCCGAACGCCGCTTCCTGGCCGAGGTCGACCACCCGAACATCGTCCGGATCATCAACTTCGTCGAGCACCCCGACGCCCGCACCGGCGCCGCCGACGGCTACATCGTGATGGAGTACATCGGCGGCAAGTCGCTCAAGGACATCGCCGACGGGCGCCGCACCCCCGACGGCCGCCGGGTGCCGATGCCGGTCGAACAGGCCGCCGCGTACGCCCTGGAGGCGCTGCCCGCGCTCGGTCACCTGCACGCCCGCGGGCTGGTGTACTGCGACTTCAAGCCGGAGAACGTCATCCAGTCCGACGACACCCTGAAGCTGATCGACCTGGGTGCGGTGCGCCGGCACGACGACGACGGGCCGATCTACGGCACGGTCGGCTACCAGGCCCCGGAGATCGCCGCCGACGGCCCCTCCCCCGCCTCCGACCTATACACGATGGGCCGCACGCTGGCCGTGCTGACCGTCGACTTCCCCGGCTGGACCGGCCAGCGGCGGCACGAACTGCCGGAGCCGGACGAGGCCGAGGTGTTCACCCGGTACGCGTCCTTCCACCGGTTCCTGCTGCGCGCCACCGACCCGGACCCGGCCCGCCGGTTCGGCTCCGCCGAGGAGATGGCCGGCCAGCTCACCGGCGTGCTGCGCGAGGTGCTCAGCCTCCAGGACGGCCGGCCGCGGCCCGCCGTCTCCACCCTGTTCGGCCCGGAACTGCGGGTGGTGGACCCGGAGTTCGGCGAGCAGCCGCCGAACGCCCGGGCCGCCGCCCTGGCGCTGCCCGCGCCGCTGGTCGACCCGGCCGACCCGAACGCCGGCTTCCTCTCCTCGCTGCCCGCCACCGCCCCCGCCGAGGCGCTCGACGTCCTGCGGGCGGCCGGCACCGACTCCCCGGAACTGCGGCTGCGAGTGGTGCGCACGTACGTGGAGCTCGGCGACGACGACACCGCCGGCCAGGCGCTGGCCGCCCTGGAGGGCGAACACCCCGGCGACTGGCGGGTGGTGTGGTGCCGCGGCCTGGCCGCGCTCGCCGCGGGCCGGACCGCGGCCGCCGCGGAGTCCTTCGAGGCGGTGTACGAGGCGTTCCCGGGCGAGGCCGCACCCAAGCTGGCGCTCGCGGTCTGCGCCGAGCTGCTCGACGACCCCGGGCCGGCCGCCGCCCACTACGCGCTGGTCGGCGGCACCGACCGGTCGTTCGTCGGCGCCGCCTTCGGCCTGGCCCGGGTCCGGCTGCGGGCCGGCGACCGGCCCGGCGCGGTCGCCGCGCTGGAGTCGGTGCCGGAGAGCTCCACGCACCACACCGCGGCCCGGATCGGCGCGGTCCGCGCCCGGCTGCGCGGCCGGGCCGCCACCGAGGCGCTGGCGACCGAGCTCAGCGACAGCTCCGCCCAGCTGACGGCGCTCGCGCTGGACGCCCGGCGACGTGCGGAACTCGCCGCCGAAGTGCTGGAGACGGCCCTGGACTGGGTGCTCGCCGGGGCCGCGGGCAGGCCCGCCACGCTGACCGTGCTGGGACATCCCGCCGCGGAACGGGAACTGCGGCTTGCCCTGGAACACTCCTACCGGGTGTTGGCGCGGTTGACCGACCGGGCCGAGAAAAGGATCGAGTGGGTGGAACGGGCCAACCGGGCCCGCCCCCGGACGTGGGTGTGAACATGCCGCAGCAGACCGAGTGCCCGACCTGTGCCGAACCGCTGGGGCCCCAGGACGCCTTCTGCGGGGCCTGCGGCATCGCCCTGACCGGGCCGCCGACCGAGCGTGACCTGCCGGTGGTGCCCAGCTGCCCGAACTGCGGCTCCACCGAGCTCGCCGACGGCTGGTGCCAGGCCTGCGGGCTCGCCCAGCCCCGCGCCCGCGACCACCAGGAGCACGAGGTGACGGGCGTCGCGGCGGTCTCCGACCGCGGCCTGCGCCACCACCGCAACGAGGACGCGTTCGGCGTCGCCACCACCGACGGCCCGGACGGCACGCCCGCCGTGGTCGCCGTGGTCTGCGACGGCGTCTCCTCCTCGGCCCGCCCCGACGAGGCGTCCGCCACCGCCGTCACCGCCGCCACCGACTCGCTGCTCGCCGCTCTGGAGGCCGGCCGCGACCCCGCCCTCGCCATGCGGGAGGCGATCGGCGCCGCCAACCGGGCCGTCACCGCGCTCGCCCACGACGGCACCCCCGCCGAACCGGGCCGTCACAACAACGCCCCCGCCTGCACCTACGTCAGCGCGATCAGCGCCGCCGGCCTGGTCACCATCGGCTGGGTCGGCGACACCCGCGCCTACTGGATCCCCGACGACCGGGAGTCCGCCGAGCCGTACCGCCTCACCGAGGACGACTCCTGGGCGGCCCGGATGGTCGCCGCCAAGCTGATGGACGAGGCCGAGGCCTACGCCGACCCGCGCGCCCACGCCATCACCGGCTGGCTCGGAGCCGACGCCGAGGACCTCGACCCGCACACCGTCAGCTTCACCCCGCACGTCCCCGGCGTGCTGCTGATCTGCACCGACGGCCTGTGGAACTACGCCGAGGCCGCCACCGACCTGGCGTTCTTCGTCCGCGCCGACGCCCGCACCGAACCGCTGGCCGCCGCCCGGGCCCTGGTCCGGTTCGCCGTCGAACGCGGCGGGCACGACAACATCACCGTCGCCGTCCTGCCGATCGACCCGCCCGTCGCCCCGTCCGCCCACGACGCCACCCTGGTCGACGTCCCGCTGCCGCGCGCCGCCGAGGAGGACGCCACCGTGCCGCTGCGCCGGGCCGCCGAACCGGCCGTGAACTGACTTTCACCCGACTTCTGACCTTCCGACAGGAGCCCACCGCATGGCCTCGTTGTCCAAGCCCGGCGCACCGAGATTCGACGTCGACGTCTTCCAGAACGAGTACCTCGCCCAGGGCGCCCGGGAGGTCAACGCGATCGTCACGGTGACCGCGACCGGCGGCGGCACCTCCGGCGGGCGGCCGCTCGGCGCGAGTGCCCCCGGGCCGGGCGCCGCCGTGGTGCTGGTGATCGACTGCTCCGGCTCGATGGAGCACCCGAACACCAAGATGCGGCACGCCCGGGAGGCCACCGCCGCCGCCATCGACACCCTGCGCGACGGCGTCGCGTTCGCCGTGGTGGCCGGCACCCACGAGGCGGTCGACGTCTTCCCCGGCAACGGCCGGCTCGCCGTCGTCGGCCAGTACACCCGCGGCCACGCCAAGGAGGCGCTGCGCCGCCTCAGCCCGTCCGGCGGCACCGCGATCGGCACCTGGATCAGCAAGGCCCGGCAGCTGTTCGACTCGCACCCCGAGGCGTCGATCCGGCACGCGGTGCTGCTCACCGACGGCCGCAACGAGCACGAGAAGCCCGCCGACCTGCAACGCGCCCTGGACGCGGCGACCGGCGCCTTCACCGCCGACTGCCGGGGCGTCGGCACCGACTGGGACGTCGCCGAGCTGCGCAAGGTCTCCTCCGCGCTGCTCGGCACCGTCGACATCGTCGCCGAACCCTCCGGCCTCGCCGACGACTTCCGCGCCATGATGGCCGCCGCCATGGGCAAGCAGGTCGCCGACGTGGCGCTGCGGGTGTGGACGCCCGCCAACGCGCAGGTGAAGTTCGTCAAGCAGGTCGCGCCCGCCGTCGAGGACCTCACCGCGCGCCGTACCCCGGCGGGAACCAGGGCGGGCGACTACCCGACCGGATCGTGGGGCGACGAGTCCCGCGACTACCACGTGTGCGTCGAAGTCCCGGCCGCCGCGGTCGGCAACGAGATGCTGGCCGCCCGGATCAGCCTGGTGCTGCCGCAGCCCGACGGCACCGCCGAGGTGCTCGGCCAGGGCCTGGTGCGCGCCGTGTGGACCGACGACCTGGCCTCCTCGACCCGGATCAACTCCCAGGTCGCGCACTACACCGGCCAGGCCGAACTCGCCGAGTCGATCCGCGACGGCATGGCCGCCCACCGGGCCGGCGACCTGGACCGCGCCACCGCCAAGCTCGGCACGGCCGTCCGCCTCGCCCACGCCGGCGGCAACGAGGGCACGCTCAAGCTGCTGCAGAAGGTGGTGGACGTGGTCGACGCCAGGGAGGGTACCGTTCGGTTCCGTAAGAACGTGAGCGCGGCCGACTCGATGACCCTCGAAACCCGATCGACCAAGACCGTACGCGTGAAGAAGTGAGCCGGACACCCGCCGGACCCGAACCTGCTGGAGTGTGGGGGACCTGATGCCGATCTGCCCTAGGGGACACGAGTCTCAGGCCGAGGACTGGTGCGACTACTGCGGATTCCCGATGACCCCGCCGCCCGGCCTGGCCATTCCCGGCTTCCCGGCCGCGCCGGCGCAGCCCGGCGGCCCCGCCGCACCGCAGGCCCCGTACGCCGGCGGGTACCCGCCGGCCGGCCCGGGCGGCACCCCGCCGGGCGGCACCCCGTCCGGTGGCGGCGGCTACTTCGAGCCGCGCCGCCCCGCCACCCCGGCGGCCGGCACGCCCACCGGCCCCGTCGGCGGCCCGCCGCCCGGGGCCCCCGGCCCGTACGGCGCCCCGCCGCCGGCCCCGACCGCGGGGCTGACCACCTGCCCGATCTGCCGCACCCCGCAGAACGGCCGGTACTGCGAGGAGTGCGGGTACGACTACAACCTGGCCACCTCGGCCCGTCCGCCGGGCGGCCCCGCCCCCGCCGGGCACCAGCCGCCGCCCGCGCCGCAGCCCGCCGGCGGGCCGCACGGCCGCCCCGAACCGGGCCGGGCCCCGCAGGCCCCGGCGCCCGCGCAGCACGGCTACGGCTTCCCGCCTCCCGCCGCGCCGCCGGCCGCACCCGGCGGGTACGAGCCGTCCGGCTTCGAACCTTCCGGCTTCGAACCTTCCGGCTTCGAACCGTCCGCGTTCGAACCCGCCGCGCCCGCGCCGGCCGGCTTCGAGCGGCCGACGCCGTTCGAACGCCCGACGCCCTTCGAGCGGCCGCAGCAGCCGTTCGAGCCGCAGTCCCCGTACGAGCGGCCGGGCTTCCAGCAGCCCGCGCCCGGCTACCCGGCCGCGGCGGGCGCACCGGCGGCGCCCTCGTTCGACAAGCAGCCGCCGGCGGCCTTCCCCGACGGCGACTACGAGCGTCCCGGCCCGGTGTACGCCGAGCCGTCCGGTCCGCAGCAGGGGCACCAGCAGCAGGGGCACCAGCAGCGTCCCCCGCAGCAGAACGACGACGACTTCGGCACCTCGTTCCGGCTGACCCCGCCCGGGCAGCAGGGGCAGAACCGGCCGCCGGCCCCGCCGCAGCGCACCAGCTGGTTCGCCGTGGTGGCCGCCGACCACGACTACTTCGCGGACATGATGGCGCGCAGCGGCCCCGAGGCGGCCGGGCTGGCCTTCCCGCCGTACACCCCGGAGCGCCGGGTCCCGCTGACCGGCCGGGGCCAGCTGCGGATCGGGCGGCGCAGCCAGCAGCGCGGCACCGTGCCGGAGATCGACCTGTCGGTCTCGCCGGAGGACCCGGGCGCCTCGCACCAGCACGCCCTGCTGGCCGAGCAGCCGGACGGCAGCTGGGTGGTCGTCGACCAGGACTCCACCAACGGCACCACGCTCAACGGCGGCCCGGACACCCTGCCGCCGCACACCGCGATCCCGCTGAACGACGGCGACCGCATCCACATCGGCGCCTGGACCACCATCACGGTGCACCGGGCCTGACCGCCCGCCGTCCGGCCGATTGCCGACGGAGCGTCACCACCGGTCGGGCGGAGGGGAGTTCGCTCTCCTCCGCCCGACCGGACCGGGGCGTGTACGACCATCACCGAACGGCCAAGACTTCATACAAGTACATTCGTGGTGCCGCCGCACCCCCTACGATTCGCCCCATGACTGAAGCAATAACCGCGGACGGGATCCGGAAGCGGTACGGGGATGTCCAGGCTGTTGACGGAGTGTCACTCTCCGTCAACACTGGCGAGTTCTACGGCCTGCTCGGGCCGAACGGGGCCGGCAAGACCACCACTCTGGAGATCCTGGAGGGCATCCGGGAGGCCGACGAGGGCCGCGTCGAGCTGCTCGGCATGTCGCCGTGGCCGCGCAACGCCAAGCTGCTGCCGCGCATCGGCGTGCAGTTCCAGGCGTCGGCGTTCTTCACCAAGCTGAGCGCGCGCGAGACCATCCGCACCTTCGCCTCCTTCTACGGCATCGGCCCGAAGGCGGCCGACGCGATGCTGGAGCGGGTCGGCCTGACCGAGTCCGCGAACGTGCTGACCGACAAGATGTCCGGCGGCCAGGCCCAGCGCCTGTCCATCGCGTGCGCGCTGGTGCACGACCCGGAGCTGGTGTTCCTCGACGAGCCCACCACCGGCCTCGACCCGCAGGCCCGCCGCAACCTGTGGGACCTGCTGCGCGACATCAACGCCGAGGGCCGCACCGTCGTCCTCACCACCCACTACCTGGACGAGGCGGAGATCCTCTGCGACCGCGTCTCGGTGATGGACCACGGCAAGGTGCTGAAGACCGGCGCGCCCGCCGCCCTGGTCCGTGAGATCGACGACACCGTCCGGATCCGGGTGGAGTCCGGCCTGCTGACCGCCGACCGGGCCCGGGACCTGCTCACCGCCGCGGGCGCCGTGTTCACCAACCTGGAGGACGACGGCATCACCCTGGCGCTGTCCACCCACGTGCCCGGGCCGGTGCTCTCCATGCTGGCCGAGGAGAACGCGCTGCGCGGCCTCGAGGTCCGCGGCGCCACCCTGGAGGACGTCTTCCTCCAGCTGACCGGACGGGAGTACCGGGCATGACCGCCACCGACCAGGCCCGCACCTCCCCCGCCGCCGGCGGCGGGCCGGAGAAGGCCAACGCCTTCGTCGGACTGTCCCGGGTCATGCTGCTCGGCTTCGTCCGCGACAAGGGCACCCTGTTCTTCACGCTGGCCCTGCCGCTGATGTTCCTGCTCCTGTTCGGCGTCCTCTACAAGGGCGGCGGCACCTCGCACGTCAAGGTCGCCGAGATCGGGCAGGTCAAGCTGCTGGACTCGGTGAAGGACCAGAAGGACGGCCCGCTGTCCGTCCTGGAGATCACCCCCTTCACCGACGAGAACGCCGCGCTCGCCAAGGTCAAGAAGGGCGACCTGGACGGGCTGGTGTCCGAGGGCCCCGACGGCAAGGTGGTGCTCCGCTTCAGCCAGGCCGACCAGGTCAAGGCCGGCACCGTGCAGGGCATCGTGAACTCCCTGGTGCAGACCGCCAACCAGATGTCCTCGCACGCCACCCCGGCGTTCACCCTGGACGCCGCCTCGGTCGAGGACGACTCCACCAAGCCGATCCAGTACCTGACGCCCGGCCTGCTCGCCTACGCCATCTCCATGGGCGCGGTCTACGGCGCCTCGTTCACCCTGGTGACCTGGCGCAAGAAGCGGGTGCTGCGCCGCCTGCGGCTGGCGCCCATCTCGGCGGGCACCATCGTCGGCGCCCGGGTGCTGGTCAGCGTGATCGTGGCGCTCGCCCAGACCGCGCTGTTCCTCGCCGTCGCACAGCTCGACTACTTCGGCCTCAAGCTCACCGGCAACTGGTGGCTGGTGATCCCGCTGGTGATCTGCGGCACCCTGGCCTTCATGGCCATCGGCCTGGTCACCGGCTCGCTGGCGAAGTCCGAAGAGGCCGCGAACGGCATGAACCAGCTGATCATCCTGCCGATGTCCTTCCTCGGCGGCGCGTTCATCCCGCTGGACTTCGCGCCGAGCTGGCTTCAGGACGTCTCCAAGGCGCTGCCGCTGCGCTACCTGATCAACCCCGCCAAGTCGGTGCTCAGCCAGGGCGGCGGCATCGCCGACGCGCTGCCCGGCATGGGCATCCTGCTGGGCTTCACGGTGGTGCTGTCCGCCGTCGCCTGGCGCTTCTTCAACTGGGACGACGCGTAGCCGCCCGCACGCGGTAACCGCCCGCACCCGCCCCGCGACGGGGGCCGTACGCCGAAAGTCCCGGTGTACGGCCCCCGTCGGCGTCTGCGACCATGGACGGGTGACTGACACCGGGCGCGACACCGTACACGAGGAGACCGTGCAGCAGCAGACGACCGCGGAGGAGAGCTTCTACGACCGCGTCGGCGGGGAGCAGACCTTCCGCCGACTGGTCCACCTCTTCTACCAGGGCGTCGCCCAGGACGAGTTGCTGCGCCCGATGTACCCGGAGGAGGACCTCGGCCCCGCCGAGGAGCGCTTCGCCCTGTTCCTGATGCAGTACTGGGGCGGCCCGCGCACCTACAGCCAGCACCGCGGCCACCCGCGCCTGCGGATGCGCCACGTCCCGTTCAAGGTCGACCGGGCCGCGCACGACGCCTGGCTGCGGCACATGCGCACCGCCCTCGACCAGCTCGCGCTGCCCGCCGAGGACGACCGCGAGCTGTGGCAGTACCTGGCCTACGCCGCCGCCTCGATGATCAACACGGCGGGCTGAGCACCCCGCCGGGATCCTGGCGCGGCAGGCCGAACGCCCCCACCGGTCTTCTGGGGCAGCGGGCCGAACGCCGCCGAACCGCCCCTACCGCAGCGGGCTGAGGCCCAGGCCCGCGCCGGGTGCGCCGCCGGCCCGCAGGGCGACCGAGCCGGCCGGGGCGTCCAGCCGCAGCCACGGGCCGGCCCGGTGCGCGTGCAGCGGGGCGCCGGGGCGCAGGAAGCCGATCGCGTGGGCGGCGTGCGCGGCCCGCAGCGGCAGGCCCTCGACGGCGCCCAGCGGCCGGGACCAGATCTCGTCCGCTATCGCGTCCACCGCCTGCCGGCTCCGGTGGTGCTCCGGCACCTCGGCGGTGCGCTGCTTGAACTCGGCGACGGCGGTGCGCACTTCGTCCATCACCTGGTCCACCGGCGGCTGCCCGAGCGGCTGCCAGCCGGAGCGCGGCGGCAGCAGGCCCGCCCACGACGGGCCGGTGACCGGGGCGGGCAGCGTCAGGCCGGCCGCCGGCTCGTCCACGGACTCCAGCAACTGCCCGGCGGAGACGGTCAGATCGGCCGCCGCCACCGCGCCGGCGAGCCGAACGGTGCGCACCGCGAGCACCGCCGACCCGCCCAGCGGGAGCCGGCCGAACACCGCCAGCACGCCGCCGCCGTCCGCGCCCGGAACCGCCTGCAACCGGACCGCGGCGGCCCGGTCGAAGCGGAGCAGCCGGCCCAGGAAGGCCGCCAGGTCGGCGGCCTCCCCCTGGTCGGCGAGGTCGAGGCGGGGCTGCGCGGTCACCGGGGTTCAGCTCGATTCGTCAGTGCGGCGGGCGGCGGGGCGGGGGGCGCCTTCGCGGCGGGCTCGGAACGTCGCGGGCCGACGGCCCGTCAGACGGCGGCGCCGACGGGCTGCTCGTCCATGAAGCGGCCGAGGAACTCGCGCTCCACGGGGCTGATCCGGCGCGGACGGCCCTCGGCGAGGTTGTAGGGGACGACCACGGTGGAGGCGGTGACGTAGACCGTCTCGGTGCCGTCCTCGGCGACGTCCTTGATCTCGTAGGAGACGGTCAGCGAGGCTCCGCCGATCTTCGTCACCCAGGTCTCGATGGTGACCGGCTCGGGCCGGTGCACCAGGGGCCGCTTGTAGTCGATCTCGTGGCGCGCCACCACGGAGCCGCCCGCGAACTCCCCGGCGCCGGCCTCGGCGGCCCGGGTGAACATGAAGTCGATCCGGGCCTCCTCCAGGTAGCGCAGGAAGACCACGTTGTTGACATGGCCGAAGGCGTCCATGTCCGACCACCGCAGAGGGCAGGCGTAGATGTGGCGTGCCACGGGAGTTCTCCTCACATCAGGTGGACCCGCAGGAAGCCCAGGACGGGCCCTGGGGGCCGCGGCCCGGCAGTCCGCCCCAGGAGGGGTGGGCTGCCGGGCCGCCGGTGCGACCGCGGATCAGCCGCGGGTCAGCTTCTTGTAGGTCGCGCGGTGCGGGCGGGCCGCATCGGCGCCCAGGCGCTCGATCTTGTTCTTCTCGTAGGACTCGAAGTTGCCCTCGAACCAGAACCACTTGCTGTCGCCCTCGTAGGCGAGGATGTGGGTGGCCACTCGGTCCAGGAACCAGCGGTCGTGGGAGATGACCACGGCGCAGCCGGGGAACTCCAGCAGCGCGTTCTCCAGCGAGGACAGCGTCTCGACGTCGAGGTCGTTGGTCGGCTCGTCGAGGAGCAGCAGGTTGCCGCCCTGCTTGAGGGTGAGCGCCAGGTTGAGGCGGTTGCGCTCACCGCCGGACAGCACGCCGGCCGGCTTCTGCTGGTCCGGGCCCTTGAAGCCGAACGCGGAGACGTAGGCGCGGGACGGCATCTCGACCTGGCCGACGTTGATCCAGTCGAGGCCGTCGGAGACGACCTCCCACAGGGTCTTCTTCGGGTCGATGTTGGAACGGGTCTGGTCGACGTAGCTGATCTTGACGGTCTCGCCGACCTTGACGGTGCCGCTGTCCGGGGTCTCCAGGTCCTGGAGCATCTTGAACAGGGTGGTCTTGCCGGCGCCGTTCGGACCGATGATGCCGACGATGCCGTTGCGCGGCAGGGTGAAGCTCAGGTCCTCGATCAGGACCTTCTCGCCGAAGGCCTTGTTGAGGTGGTCGACCTCGATGACGACGCTGCCCAGACGCGGGCCCGGCGGGATCTGGATCTCCTCGAAGTCCAGCTTCCGCATCTTGTCGGCCTCGGCCGCCATCTCCTCGTAACGGGCGAGGCGGGCCTTGGACTTGGCCTGGCGGCCCTTGGCGTTGGAGCGGACCCACTCCAGCTCTTCCTTGAGCCGCTTGGCGCGCTTGGCGTCCTTCTGGCCCTCGACCTTGAGACGGGTCTGCTTGGTCTCCAGGTAGGTGGAGTAGTTGCCCTCGTACGGGTAGGCCCGGCCGCGGTCGAGTTCGAGGATCCACTCGGCGACGTTGTCCAGGAAGTACCGGTCGTGGGTGACGGCGACGACGGTGCCGGGGTACTTCTCGAGGTGCTGCTCCAGCCAGTTCACCGACTCGGCGTCGAGGTGGTTGGTGGGCTCGTCGAGCAGCAGCAGGTCGGGCTGCTCCAGCAGCAGCTTGCACAGCGCCACGCGGCGCTTCTCGCCACCGGACAGCTTGGTGACCGGCCAGTCGCCGGGCGGGCAGCCCAGCGCGTCCATGGCCTGCTCCAGCTGGGCGTCCAGGTCCCAGGCGTTGGCGTGGTCCAGGTCCTCCTGGAGCTTGCCCATCTCGTCCAGCAGCGCGTCCGAGTAGTCGGTCGCCATCAGCTCGGCGATCTCGTTGAACCGGTCGAGCTTGGCCTTGGTCTCCTTGACGCCGTCCTGGACGTTCTCCAGCACGGTCTTCGTCTCGTCCAGCGGCGGCTCCTGCTGGAGCATGCCGACGGTGAAGCCCGGAGAGAGGAAGGCGTCGCCGTTGGAGGGCTGGTCCAGGCCGGCCATCATCCGCAGCACGGTGGACTTACCGGCGCCGTTGGGGCCGACGACGCCGATCTTCGCCCCGGGGAGGAAGGAGAGCGTCACGTCGTCAAGGATGACCTTGTCGCCGTGTGCCTTGCGCACCTTGCGCATGGTGTAGATGTATTCCGCCACGTGAGATCGCTCCGGCGTCGTCGTCGAGTAATCGGCTTGCAGCGTTCCATTGTGCCGTAAGGCCGATGCCGCCCCGAACGCCCTGGGTGCCTGTCCCGCGGGCGGGCGGCGAACGGCCGGGCCGCGGCTGCGGCGGCCAGGGGACGCGAACGGCCCCGCCCCCTCGGTTGCGGGGACGGGGCCGCCCCTCCCCGGCGGGTGGCCGGGGAGGGTCAGCGTGCGGGTCAGGCGCGGCTGTGGCGGCCGCGGCGGCGCAGGCCGTAGACCGCGGCGCCACCGGCGAGGACCAGGACGCCGGCGACCGAGGCGGTGATGCCGGTGCCCATGCCGCCACCGGTGGAGGCCAGCTCGGGGCCGCTGGCGCTGGGCGACGGGGCCGGGCTCGGCGTGGTGGTGGAGCTGTCCGTCTTGCAGTTCAGCAGGCCGGTGAAGGTCTTGGTGAAGCCCTCGGGGCCGGTGACGGTGAAGGAGTACTGCTCGTCCTCCTTGGCGGGGAGGGTGACCGTCTTGGTGTCGTTCGGCGCGACGGTGTACTCCTTGCCGCCGACGGTGAGCACCGCGTCCTTGTCGCCCTTGTTGCCGAGGGTCACCACGAGGGCGCCCTTGGCGCAGTCGATCGCCGCGTCGGCGGTCGGGACGGCGCCGAGGCCCCAGGTGACGGAGGCGGCGGCGGCGACCGGGACGGTGTTGGTGCCGGCCAGGATCAGCGTCTGGCTGGGCTTGTCGCCGATCCGGCCGACGAAGGCCCGGCCGACCGAGGCGGCGGCCTTGCCGGAGGCGGTGATGCTGGCGTGGCCGTTGGTGGCGTCGGCCGGGATCTTGGCGAAGAACTTGTCGCCGGACTTCACGTCCTTGACCGCGGCGCCCTTGTCGTCGACCAGCGACAGCTTGGCGTCCTTGCCCGCGTCGTCGAGGCTCAGCGAGACCGAGGCGGTGCCGCCGCCGGCGGTGACGGTGATCGGGCCGACGGAGGTGCCGGGCTTGCCGCCGACCGAGGCCGGGTCGAGGCTCAGCGTCGGCTTGGGCTCGCCGTCCTTGCCGTGCTCGTTGGCCTGGGCGATCAGCCACTTGGCGAAGTCGTCGGCCTGCTTGCTGCCCTGCTTGACCTGGATCTTCGGGTCGGAGAACGACCAGATCGCCACCTGGGTGCCGGCCGCCGCGTCGGCCTTGGTGAGGCCCGTGACGCCGGAGGCGGTGGCCAGCGCGTCCGCCCCGACGGTCGGGTAGGAGTTCTTCAGGATCCAGAGGATCTTCGGCCCGGAGCCCGGGTTGTTCTTGAGCGAGCTCTCGTCCCAGCTCGTCTCGTTGTACGTGGCCTGCCAGGAGGCGCCCTGCAGCAGGTCTATGCAGTACACCGGCAGCAGCGGCTCGGCGTCGCCGATCCGGATGAAGAACGGACCGGCCTCGGTGTTGGTCCAGTTGTTCGTCTTGGGGTCGAGGTACTGGACGGTCTCCTTGTCGTCCGCCCCCTTGACGATCTTCGCCGTCACTCCCGCCGGGGTGTCCGCGGCGGCGGCGCCGGCGGCGATCAGCCCCGATCCCACGACCAAGCCCGACGCGAGCATGACAGCAACGACGCGGGAGGCTACCTGCCTCTGCTTGTGGAACATGTGCGATCCCTCCGGGCGGCGACGTGCCGATGGCAACCCGCCCCCTGCAAAGCGGCACCCCCTGTGGCGCCGCTGCACGTGTGTGGACCAGACGCATCCTATTGACGCCGCCGGAGCGCTCGGCGGCCGTAGCAAATCAGGACGATATCGTGGCTGTTTTGTTATCAAGGAGCGCACTGCCAGCGGGAGTTGATGAGTCGACATAAAGTCACGAGCCACCGCCGCGGCAATCAGGATTGCACTGAACGGCGCCTCGGGTGCACAGAATCCGTCAGTTCAGAACCCCCTCCGTCACATCCGATCCCTCCGGCCCCGCGGGCCCGGCGCCACCGCCGGCCGGACCTGCCGCCGCCCCACCCGCCGCGCCCGCCGCCGCCTCGGCCTCCCGGCGGGCCGCCACCGCCTTGACGATCCACTCCGGCACCGCCTCCTCCACCAGTCGCACCGCCCGCGAACCGCCCCGCGCCGGACCGGTCGGCCACTCGGCCGCCGAACCGCCCGGCGCCGCCGCCGTTGCGGCCTCCGCCGCCCGGGCCTCCACCGCGCGCTTGAAGAGCGAGGTGCCGCGGGCGAGATCGTGGCCCACCGCGCGGGCGTCGATCTCCACCTCGGTGCGCCGACTGCCCTCCTCCCCCCACTCGCGCACCCGCAGCCGCCCGCTCACCAGTACCGGATCCCCCTTGGCGACCGAGCCGACCAGGTTGACCGCGAGCCGCCGCCAGGCCACCACCGTCACCCAGGTGGTCTCGCCGTCCGCCCAGTCGCCGCGCTCGCGGTCGAACCGCCGCTCGGTGGAGGCCAATCGGAAGCTGGCGACGGCGACCCCGCCGGCCGTCTCCCGGTACGTCACATTCGAGGCCGCATTGCCGACCATCGTCACCAGCGCGCCGTCCATTTCCGCGTCTCCGTTCTCCGGCCGCCGCACCGGCCGGTCCGCCATTTATCGACGGAATTTCCGCCGCGCACAGATCCTCCCGCCCACCGGTGAATTCGGACCAGCGACTTCCCTTCTCCTGTGGAAAACTCGGCCCTGTGGAAAACCGGGGTAACCCGCAGGAGTGAAATAGTGGTGATTTGCTGTTCGGAATCGATCACTTGAAGTGACGAACCTGGAGTCGTGTCCACGACAAGGCATGCCGTGCACCTGCAGGACACCCGAACGCCACCGCCGAAACCCCGAACGGGCGGGCGTCAACTCGCCCCGTCCATGTCATCCGGCTGAACGAACCCCCAAAAATGCCCCCACCCGCGGGCCAACGTGGGGATTCCCGCGCCGAATGCATAACGGGTGGGGAGACAGCCCCGTAACGACTGCACAACGTCCGGCTCCAGGACGCCGCAGGGCGCTGCGCTCCAGAGCGCTACCTGCGATTATCGGACCGCCCCGTGGAGGCCGACACACCCCTGTCCGGTCTTCGAAGTCCAGGTGGCGGAACTGAACACCCGTATCCTGTCCCGGAACATCCCGTCCCGGTGCCCAGGCCCGGCAAGCGGGCCGACGTCACACCCCGGCCCCCATAGCTCAGCGGATAGAGCACCCGCCTTCTAAGCGGTAGGTCGCAGGTTCGAATCCTGCTGGGGGCACACCAGGCTCCGACCCGGCGACCCACCGAGGAGCCCCACCCCCGCCCCGGTCAGTCTCCGGCCGGGCCCGGCCGCTCCCCCGCCACCAGCGCGGCCAGGAAGTCGTCCAGCAGGGCGCGTTGACGCCCGGGCGGGAACTCGGCCGGTGCGAACAGCGCCTGCACCACCAGTCCGAGCGCGAAGGACTGGGCCAGCGCGGCGAGGTCCGCGGCCGGCCGGTCGGCGGGGAGCTCCCCCAGTTCCTGCGCCTCGGCGCACAGCTCGGTCATCCGCCGCCGCGCCCGGCGGTAGCGCTCGGCGTGTTCGGCGGTCAGCCCGGGGTCGGTGAGCGCGGCGTCCCAGGAGCCGACCCAGATCCGGTTGCCGGCCGCGCCGGCGCCGTCCAGCGGCAGGATGTCGAGCAGCGCGGCGCGCAGCACCCGCAGGCCGCGGGCGGCGCCGGCCTCCTCGGTGGCGGGGCGGCGGCGGTCGGCGGCCTGCCGGTCGAGGACGTCCAGCGCGTGTGCGACCAGGGCCCGCTTGTTGGGGAAGTAGTGGGTGAGCAGCCCGGTGGAGGCGCCGAGTTCGGCGGCCACGGCGCGCAGGGTGAGTCCGCCGAAGCCGCGGGCGGCGAGCACCCGCCAGACCGCCTCGGAGACGTCCCGGCGGCGGGCTTCGTGGTCTCCGCGGGCGGGTGGTGTCATGCGCGCTAGGGTACCTACCAAACGTTTGTTATGTATGCCGGACCGCCGGAGGGGCCGCCCATGTACACCGTCGCACTCGCCGAGGACGCCGAGCTCCGCCCGCTGGAGCCGTGGCAGGCCGAGGAGTTCCTGGCGCACCTGGACCGCGCCCGGGCCACCGTCGACCCGTTCATCCCGTGGGCGAGCATCAGCACCGACCTGGAGTCGGCCCGCAACACCCTTCAGCGGTACGCCGACAAGCAGAGCAGCGACACCGGCCGGATCTACGGGATCTGGCTCGACGGCACCCTGATCGGCGGGGTGATGTTCGTCCGGTTCGAGACCGGGGGCGGGGTGTGCGAGATCGGCGCCTGGACCGAGCCGGCCGGCCGCGGCCGCGGCCTGATCACCACCGCGGTCCGGCACCTGCTGGACTACGCGCTGGTCGAGCGCGGCCTGCACCGTGCCGAGTGGTGGAACTCCACGGTGAACCCGGCCAGCCGCGCGGTCGCCCGGCGCCTGGGCATGACGCTGGACGGGACGATGCGCCAGGCCACCGAGCACCGCGGCGAGCGTCTGGACCTGGAGGTCTGGTCGATGCTGGCCCCGGAGTGGCGGGCGCGGAACGCCTCCGCCTGATCCGGATCACCTGGTGAACGCCCGGCGCGCTGTGGAAGGCTGACGGTCCGTCCCCTTCCCCGCTTCCCGGAGGCCGCGATGTCCCCGAGCACCGACCCGCTCGACCGCCCCGGCCCCGGGGACGCCGAGCTGCCGACCGGCGTGGACGGCCTGCGCTGCTGGGTCGGCGCGGACGGGGTGGCGACGGTGCTGCTGGACCGGCCGAAGCGCCTCAACGCGGTGACCGGCGCCATGTGGCGGGCGCTGCCGGGCCTGCTGGCCGGGCTGGGCGCCCGCACCGACGTCCGGGCGCTGCTGCTGACCGGCGCGGGTGGCGCCTTCTCGGCGGGTGCGGACATCGACGAACTCGCCGACACCTACGCCGACCCGGCGGCCGCGGACGCCTACCACGCGCTGAACGTCGCGGCCGAGGAGGCGCTGGCGGCGTTCCCCCGGCCGACGATCGCGGTGATCCGGGGCGCCTGCGTGGGCGGCGGCTGCCAGCTGGCCGTCGCCTGCGACCTGCGCTTCGCCGCCGAGCACTCCCGGCTCGGGATCACCCCGGCCAAGCTCGGCGTGGTGTACCCGGCGGTGCCCACCCTCCGCCTGGCCGCCCTGGTGGGCCCGGCCCGGGCCAAGTACCTGCTGTTCTCCGGCGCCCTCGTCCCGGCCGCCCGCGCCGAGCGCTTCGGTCTGCTGGACGAGGTCCTTCCGGACGCCGAACTCGACGACCGGGCGCGCGAGTTCGCCCGCCTGCTGACGCGCCGTTCCGCGCAGACCATCGGCGCGGTGAAGGCCGCCCTGGCGGTCGCCCCGGAGGCGGCCGCCGCCGCCCTGGAGCCCTGGGAGCGCGCCTCCCGCACCGCGCCGGACGTCCGCGAGGGCCTGGCGGCGTTCCTGGAGCGGCGCGAGCCGACGTTCTGACCGGCCCTGCGGCCCGGGGCCGTTCGGAAGTGCTGCACAATCTCCGATGATCGGATCGTCACACCGCGAATCCGGCCCGACCGAAGGAGCAGCATGTCCACCCCCGCCGCCGAGACCTCCTGGGCCACCCGGATCACCAACGGCGTGGAGCCGAAGAACGTGATCATCGCGGTGCTGCCGCTGATCGGCGTGGTCCGCTACGGCTGGACCGGGCTGGCCTGGGCGGCGTTCGCCGCGCTGTTCGCCGCGGTGATACCGACCTGGTTCATCGCCCGCGGGGTGCGCCGGGGCAACATCGAGGACCGGCACGTCGGCCAGCGCCGCCGCCGACTGGTGGTGATCCCGTTCATCATGGCGTCGGTGCTGGTCAGCCTGCTGACCATGATCTTCCTGGACGCTCCGGCCGACATGACGGCGATGGTGCTGGCGATGTTCGCCTCGCTGGTGCCGATCATGGTGATCACGGTGTGGTGGAAGGTCTCGGTGCACACCGCCGTGCTCAGCGGCGCCATCGTCTGCACCGCGATCGCGCTCGGCCCGTGGTGGCTGCTCCTGCTGCCCGGGGTGGCGCTGGTGGGGTGGTCCCGCGTGGTGCTGCGGGACCACACCCCGGCCCAGACGGCGGTCGGCACGCTGGTGGGGGCGGTCGCGGCCGGGCTGGCCTTCTGGGCCGCCCGCTGACGACCGCCGGGTCGGCGTCGGATCGGCGTCGGGTCAGCGGATCGGGGCGCCCGAGATGGCGCGGGCGATGACCAGGCGCTGGATCTCGCTGGTGCCCTCGAAGACGGTGTAGATCGCGCTGTCGCGGTGCATCCGTTCGACCGGGTACTCGCGGGTGAAGCCGTTGCCGCCGAGGATCTGCATGGCCTGGGCGGTGACGAACTTGGCCGTCTCGCCGGCGTACAGCTTGGACATCGAGCCCTCGGCGTTGGTGAACGGCCGGTTGTTGACGGCCATCCAGGAGGCGCGCCAGACCAGCAGCCGGGCGGCGTCGATCCGGGTCAGCATGTCGGCCAGCTGGAAGGCGACGCCCTGGTTCTCGATGATCGGCCTGCCGAACTGGACCCGGGTCCTGGCGTAGTCCAGGGCGACCTCGTACGCGGCCCGGGCGATGCCGATGGCCTGCGCGCCGACGGCCGGGCGGGAGGCCTCGAAGGTGGCCATCGCCGCGTTCTTGCCGCCGCCCTTGGCGCCCTCGCGGGCCCGGGCGAGGCGGGCGTCCAGCTTCTCCTTGCCGCCGAGCAGGCAGTGGCCGGGGATCCGGACGTCGTCGAGGACGACCTCGGCGGTGTGCGAGGCGCGGATGCCGTGCTTCTTGAACTTCTGACCCTGGCTCAGGCCCTTGGTGCCGGGCGGGACCAGGAAGGACGCCTGGCCGCGCGCGCCGAGCTCGGGGTCGACGGTGGCGACCACCACGTGGACGTGCGCGATGCCGCCGTTGGTGGCCCAGGTCTTGGTGCCGTTGAGCACCCACTCGTCCTTGGCCTGGTCGTAGACGGCGCGGGTGCGCAGCGCGGAGACGTCGGAGCCGGCGTCGGGCTCGGAGGAGCAGAACGCGGCGACCTTGACGTCGTCGGGGGTGCCGAACATCTGCGGCGCCCAGGTGCCGATCTGCTCGTCGGTGCCGTTGGCCAGCACCGCGACGGCGGCCAGGGTGGTGCCGGTGATGGCCAGGCCGATGCCGGCGTCGCCCCAGAACAGCTCCTCCATGGCGATCGGGATGCCGACTCCGGACGGGTCGAAGAACTGCTGGGCGTAGAAGTCGAGCGAGTAGATGCCGATCTTCGCGGCCTCCTGGATGATCGGCCAGGGGGTCTCCTCGCGCTCGTCCCACTCGGCGGCGGCCGGCCGGATGACGTCGGCGGCGAAGCCGTGCAGCCAGTCGCGGACGGCGATCTGGTCCGGCCCGGGGTCGAGCGAGAAGGTGGTCATGATCGGCCTCCAGGAGACGGGAGTGCGGGCCGGAGCGTCCGCGCCACTGCGCTGTTACCTCCGGTAACATGGCGGCGAGTCTGCTACCGATAGGTAACCGGTGTCAACGCCCGTCCAGGCCCCACCCGCACGAGGAGCAGCGCATGTCCACCGAACCCCGCCGCGAACAACTGCTCAACGCCGCCGACCGGGTCGTCCAGCGCGAGGGCCCGAGCGCCAGCATGAACGCCATCGCCGCCGAGGCGGGCATCACCAAGCCCATCCTGTACCGGCACTTCGGCGACCGGAACGGCCTGATCGGCGCGCTGACGGAACGTCACACGAGCGGACTGCTGGCCGCCGTCCGCGCCGCGCTGAACGAGCCGTTGGAGCGCCGCGACCGGGTCGAGCACGTGCTGGACGTCTACCTGGCCGCGATCGAGTCCCGCCCGCAGGTGTACCGGCTGCTCACCCACCCCGAGCCCGGCGACCCCACCGGCGCGGGCAACGCGCTGGCGCCCGCGCTGCGGCAGATCGCCGAGGAGATCACCCGCGCCATCCAGCAGCAGATCGACCTCGGCCAGGACGGCCCGCTGCTCTCCGAGACCTGGGGCCGCTCGATCACCGGCATGGTGCTGGCGGCCGGCGACTGGTGGCTGGAGACCCACCCCTGCCCGCGCGCCCGGATGGTGCAGGCGCTCGCCGACCTGCTGTGGGGCCGGCTCTCCGCCGCCGCCGACCTGCCGCCGATGCTCGCCGCCCCGGAGGCCCGGCCGGAGGCCTGACCGCCCGTCAAACATGAGCAGGTCTCACCTCTTGTGCGGCGGGGGCGGCTCCGGCAGGATCGGCGCACCCCACCCTCCCCCACCCCGCCGCGAGGTGCCCTGTGCGCGTCCGCCGCTCCGCCGCCGCCCTGCTGCTCACCGCCGCCGCCGTCCTCGGCACCGTCTCGGCCGGCCCGCCCGCCGACCGCGCACCGTTCGACGCCCGCAAGGTCTCCGCCACCACCCTCGCCGACGGCCGTACCGCCTTCACCGACCGGTGGGGCCGCGTCCTCGACCTGCGCGGCTTCAACCTCGACAAGTACGACGAGACCACCGAGGCCGACCTGCGCGACCTCGCCGCGCACGGCTTCGGCCTGATCCGCGTCGCCGTCTCCTGGGCCCGCCTCGAACCCGCCCCCGGCCGCTACGACAAGGCCCAACTCGCGCGGCTGCACCGCATCCTGGACTGGGCCGAGAAGTACCGCCTGTACGCCGTCGTCGACTTCCACCAGGACGTCTACGGGCAGGGCTTCCTCGGCGGCGACGGCGGCGCACCCGCCTGGGCCACCCGTGACGACGGCCTGCCGTTCACGCCCGACCCCGACGACTGGTTCGCCGGCTACTTCCAGCCCGCCGTCCAGGCCGCCTTCCGCCACCTCTACGACGACCGCGACCTGCAACGCGCCCAGGCCGACCTGTACACCACCGTCGCCCGCGAACTGCGCGGCCACCGCGCCCTGCTGGGCTACGACCTGTTCAACGAGCCGTTCGGCCCGGTGGACGGCGACCCCACCGACCCCGCCGTGCTCGCCGCCGCCTCCGCCGCCCTCGAACAGGGCCGGCTCCCCGCCATGTACCGCCGCCTGATCGCGGCGGTCCGTCAGGTCGACCACGACGCCTGGCTGTTCGTCGAACCCACCGTGCTGGTCGGCCAGGGCGTCCCCACCCGGCTCCCCGCCTTCGCCGACCCCCGCCCCGGCGCCGACCGGATCGGCTACGCCCCGCACTTCTACGACACCGCCGTCGAGGCCGGCCAGGACTGGAACCCCGCGGACGGCTTCGTCGACGCCTACACCGCCGCCGTCACCGCCTACCCCCGCGCCCACCGCCTGCCGGTCCTGGTCGGCGAATGGGGCCCGCCCGGCGCCGCCACCCCCGGCAACGCCGAACTGATCCGCCGTCAGGTCGCCGCGATGAACGGCTTCGCCGCCGGCTGGACCATGTGGTACTGGTGCCGGGGCAACGGCGGCTACTGCGCCCTCACCCCGACAGGCCTGCCCGCCCCCGGCTACGGACCCGTCTTCGCGAAGTAGCCGCGCCCCGACCGGGACTCTCCGGATCCCCGCCGCGTCCCCGCGCCCCGGAAGTGGCGCGGGGAACTGCGCGGGCGACCACGCACGGGCAGCGCCGAGGGCACGCGCGACGAACCCGCGCGCCCTGCGGCCCCGTCGCCTAGTTCAGCCCGCGCCGGACCAGCAGCGGCTCGATCGAAGGCTCCCGCCCCAGCACCGCCCGCACGCTCTCCATCGCGTCCCGGCTCCCGCCGCGGGACAGCAGCTCCGCCCGGAACAGCTCGCCGCTCTCCCGCACCGGGCGCCCGTTGCCGCCGAACCACTCCACCGTCTCGGCGTCCAGCACCTCCGACCAGATGTAGGCGTAGTACCCGGCGCTGTACCCGTTCGAGAACACGTGGTTGAAGTACCCGGTCCGGTACCGCGGCGGCACCGTCGCCATCGCGACGCCCGCCTCGGCCAGGGCACGCGCCTCGAACTCCTCGGCGTCCTCGACGCTCGCCCCGGCGGGCAGCGAGTGCCACGCCCAGTCGAGCAGCGCGGCGGCCAGGTACTCGACCGTCCGGAAGCCCTGCCCGTAGTTCTCGGCGGCCAGCATCCGCTGCACCGTCTCGGCGGGCAGCGGCTCCCCGGTGACGTGGTGGCGGGCGTAGTTGGCCAGCACCTCGGGCCGGATCATCCACATCTCGTTGACCTGGGACGGGAATTCCACGAAGTCCCGGGGCACCTCGGTGCCCGCGAACAGCGGGTACCGCACGTCCGAGAACAGGCCGTGCAGCGCGTGCCCGAACTCGTGGAACAGCGTCCGCACCTCGTCCCAGCTGAGCAGCGCCGGCTCCCCCGCCGCCGGGCGGGCGATGTTGAGGTTGTTGACCACCACCGGCTTGTGGCCCTGCATCCGGGACTGCGAGACCAGTTCGTTCATCCACGCGCCGCCGCGCTTGGACTCGCGGGTGTAGAAGTCGCCGATGAACAGGCCCAGCGCGGACCCGTCCGCGTCGCTCACCTCGAACACCCGCGCGTCGGGGTGGTAGGCCGTCAACTCGGGCCGCTCGGTGAACCGCAGGCCGTACGCCAGGCCGGCCGCGAAGAACACGCCGTCCTGCAGCACCCGCTCCAGCTCGAAGTACGGGCGCAGCGCCGCGGTGTCCACGTCATAGCGCTCGGCGCGCACCTTCTCGGCGTAGAACGCCCAGTCGTGCGCGGCGAGTTCGTCGACGCCGTCGGCGGCAGCGGCGGCGGCCAGCTCGGCGGCCTCGCGCTGCGCGTTGGCGACGGCGGGGCCGACCAGGCGGCCGAGCATCGCGCCGACCGCCTCGACGGTGCCGGCGGTCTCGTCGGCGACCACGTACGCGGCGTGGCTGGCGTAGCCGAGCAGTGCGGCGCGTTCGGCGCGCAGCGCGGCCATCCGGGCGGCCAGCGGGCCGTTGGTGTCCAGGCCGCGCCGCAGCGAGGCGGTGAGCAGGCGCTCGCGCAGCGCGCGGTCGGTGAGCCGGTCGAGTTCGGTCTGGTTGGAGAAGTTCTTCAGGCTGAGCACCCAGCTGCCGTCGTGGCCGAGGGCGCGGGCGTTCTCGGCCGCGGAGGCGATCGCACCGGCGGGCAGCCCGTCGAGCGCCTCGGCGCTGTCCACCACGATCGCACCGGCCAGCGAAGCCTCGTGGGTGTTCTTGCGGAACGCGGCGGCGTCGGCCGCGAGCCGGGTGTTGATCTCGCGCAGCCGCTCCTGGCCGGCCCGGTCGAGGCGGGCGCCGGCCCGGACGAAGGCAGTGTGGCGGCGCTCCAGCAGGCGCAGCGACTCGGCGTCCAGACCGAGTTCGTGGCGGGTCCCGTACAGGGCGTCGAGGCGGGCGAACAGCGCCGCGTCCAGGTGGATGGCGTCGTGGTGCGCGGCCAGCAGGGGGCTGATCTCGGCGTCCAGCGCCTGGACGCCGGGGGTGGTGTCGGAGGCGTCCTGGTTCTCGAACACCACCCGCACCCGGCGCAGCACCGCACCGGAACGTTCCAGCGCCACCACGGTGTTGTCGAAGGTCGGCGGCTCCGGGTCGGCGACGATCGCGGCGATCTCGGCGAGCTGGTCGGCCATGCCGCGCTCGAACGCCGGACGGTAGTGCTCTTCCCGGATCTCGGCGAAGGGCGGGAGCTCGTACACCAGGGTGCTGGGCGAGAAGAAGGGATTGTCGCTCATGTTCGCCGACCCTATTGGTCGCAACGCGTGGGCGGAACACCGAATCCCCGGCTGTGCTCCGCACGGCAACTGTCAGCGGTACCGGCTACCGTCGACAGGTCCACCATCTGCCGTACCCGACCCTGCCGTGCAGAGCCCGAGAGGAGCCGCCGCCCGTGCGTTACGCCCTGGTGCCCGACCCGCACGGCCCGGGCGGGCGGCTGCGCCCGCTGGCCGAGGACGGCGCCCCGCTCGGCCCGGCCGAGCAGGTGCCGAGGCTGGCCGAGGCGGTGGCCGCGGTGGAGGCCGAGCACGCGCCGCGCTGGGTGTGGCCGACCGCCGACACCGCGTACGGCCCGCTGCTGGCCGACCTGCCGGAGCGGGTGGCGCGCTGCCACGACCTGCGGCTGACCGAGACGCTGCTGCTCGGCCACGAGGGCCGGTTCGGCGCGCCGCGTTCGCTCGGCGCGGCGTGGGCGCGGCTGCACGGGCTACCGGTGCCGGCCGACCTGCCGGAGGGCGCACTGCCCGACGAGGACGGCCTGTTCGCCCCGGACCGGCTCCAACTGCCGCCCAGCACCGACGCGTTGGACGCCACGGTGGCCGTCCACGCGGAGCAGCTGCGGCGGCTCGCGGCGATCGACGACCCGGCGGCCAGGGCCCGGTTCCGGCTGCTGGTGGCGGCCGAGTCGGCGGGGGCGCTGCTGGCCTGCGAGATGGCGCACGACGGGCTGCCGTGGCGCACCGACGTGCACGACACGCTGCTGACCGAGCTGCTCGGCCCGCGCCCGGCCCTGCCCGGCACCCTGCCGTCGCGGCTGTCCGAACTCGCCCTGGAGGTCCAACAGGCGCTCGGCGCCCGCCCGTTCAACCTGGACTCGCACACCCAGGTGATCAAGGCGTTCGCCGACCGCGGCATCCAGCTGTCCTCCACCCGCTCCTGGGAGCTGAAGGCGGTCGACCACCCGGCGGCGGCCCTGATGATCCGCTACAAGGAGCTGTCGCGGCTGTACGCGGCACACGGCTGGGCCTGGCAGGCCGCGTGGGCGCGCGGCGGCCGGTTCCGCCCCGAGTACGTGGTCGGCGGCGTGGTCACCGGCCGCTGGGCGTCCCGCGGCGGCGGCGCGCTCCAGATCCCGCGCACCCTGCGCCGCGCCGTGGTCGCCGACCCGGGCTGGCTGCTGGTCGTCGCGGACGCCGCGCAACTGGAGCCGCGGGTGCTGGCCGCGCTGTCCGGAGACCGCGGCCTGGCCCGCACCGCCGCCGGCGGCGACCTGTACGAGGCACTCGCCGCCAGCGCCTTCCAGGGCGACCGGGAGAAGGCCAAGCTGGGCCTGCTGGGCGCGATGTACGGCCAGACCGGCGGCGGCATCGGCCCGCTGCTGAACACGCTGCGCCGCCGCTACCCGGCCGCGATGGGCTACGTGGAGGCCGCGGCCCGCACCGGCGAGGACGGCGGCGTGGTCTCCTCCCGGCTGGGCCGGGTCTGCCCGCCGCCCTCGGCGGACTGGCTGGACCTCACCGAGGCCGCGGAGGCCGGCGAGGCGGCCGGCCGCTCGGCCCGCGCCCGCGGCCGCTTCACCCGCAACTTCGTCATCCAGGGCAGCGGCGCCGACTGGGCACTGGCCCTGCTGGCAGCGCTGCGCCGCCGCCTGTCCGCGCTGCGTTCCGGCCCGGACCGCCCGCACCTGGTGTTCTTCCAGCACGACGAGGTGGTGGTGCACACCCCGGCCGACCTGGCCGACGCGGTGGCCGCCGAGGTCGCCGCCGCCGCCGAGGAGGCCACCGCCCTGGTCTTCGGCGACACCCCGGTCCGCTTCCCGCTCAGCACAGCCGTGGTCGACTGCTACGGCGACGCCAAATGACCGCCCACCCGGGGCCCGAACGCCCAGCACCCGGACGTTCAGCACCCGGACGTTCAGCGCCCGGGCGGGGGCGGCCGGCTGATCAGCAGCAGCAGCGCGTCGTCGCCGAGTCCGCCGCCGGTGTGCTCCAGCAGGTCGCCGTAGAGGCGGGCGACGGCGGTGTCCAGCTCGGTCAGTGAGCGCCAGCCGTCCTTGACCAGCGGCCCGACGCGTTCGGCCAGCGGGTAGAACGCGCCGGAGCGCCGGCCCTTGGCCTCGATCACGCCGTCGGTGCACAGCACCAGGACGTCCTGCGGGCCGAACGGGACGGTGATCGAGCGGGGTGCGCCGGCGGCGAGGTCGCCGAGGCCGAGCGGCAGCCACGGGTCGGCGGCCTCCAGCACCTCGGCGCGGCCGTCGGCGGCGACCCGGATCGGCGGCACGTGGCCGAGGTGCACCAGGTCGACGTGGCCGGCGGCGCGGAACTCGGCGAACAGCGCGGTGGTGAACTCCCCGTCGGCGACGTGCCGGTGCATGCTGGCCTCGATCCGGGTGGCGACGTCCGGCAGCCGCTCCTCGTCGTAGGCGGCCTCGCGGAACGCGCCGAGCACCACGGCGGCGGTCTGCACCGCGCCGAGCCCCTTGCCGCGGACGTCGCCGACCAGCACCCGGGTGCCGTGCGGGGTGTCCAGCACGGAGTACAGGTCTCCGCCGATCCGGGCGGCGTCCGCGGCGGAGACGTAGCGCACGGACAGCCGCAGCGGCCCGACGACCGGGTCGGGCTGGCTCAGCAGCGCCCGTTGGGCGGCCTCCGCGACCGAGCTGACGGCGGCGAAGGCCTCGGCTCGTCGCATCCTCAGGTCGGCGACCCAGGCGCTGAACGCGCTCAGCACGACGTAGCTGATCATCGCGCCGAACAGGAAGCGGCTGTCGGCCGGCGCGGTGACCCGGTCGTAGTAGCGGTTGAGGACGAGCATCACCACCAGGCCGAGCAGGCACACCCCGAGCAGCTCGCGCGGTCTGAGGGTGAGCGCGGCGACGGACGGCACGACGACCATCAGCGGCGCCAGGTAGGTGCTCGGCCCGGCCAGCACGTCGGCCAGCGCCACCAGGCCGATGGCCAGCAGCGAGGGTGCGGCGCGCAGCAGCGGGGGGACGTCCTGCAGGTCGGCGAGCAGCGCGGCCCGGCGCCAGGAGGGCGGCACGTCGCCGCTCCCGGCGGCCACCGAACGATCCCGGCGCCAACTGGGCACGTTTCGAACATATCGGACCTCCGTTCGCCCCGCCCCGCCCCGCGGGACGAGCGCCGCCGGGGTGGTCCGACTGCTCGCAGCGGCAGCTGGGGACGGTCCCGCGGCGCGGCGCCCGGCGGTGCGGGCGGGCGGGATGCGCGGACTAGGCTCGGGGACGGGCCCGGGGAGAAAACCGTCGCCCACCCCTGGACGGAATACCCCTGGGGGGTATGCTGTTGACGTTGGTACAAGCAGCGAGCGTCCGGAGGTCACCATGTCCAGCACCGTCACCTACACCGTCAGCGGCATGAGCTGCGGCCACTGCGAGAAGGCGATCAACGGCGAGGTCTCCGGCCTGCCGGGCGTCACCGCGGTCTCCTCCGACGCCAAGGCCGGCACCGTCACGGTGACCGCCGAATCCCCGCTCAGCGACGAGCAGATCGCCGCCGCCGTGGACGAGGCCGGCTACGAGCTGGTCGGCCAGGCCGCCTGACCCTCCCGCGGGGGCGGTCCGGGCCTCCCGGGCCACCCCCCGCACCGCCGCCGAGAGAGAACGAGCCGATGAGCACCACCACCGATCCCGCCGCCCCGGCCGGGCCCCGGGAGCGCGTCGAACTGGCGATCGGCGGCATGACCTGCGCCTCCTGCGCCGCCCGGATCGAGAAGAAGCTGAACCGGATCGACGGCGTCGAGGCGAGCGTCAACTTCGCGACCGAGAAGGCCCGGGTGGACTTCGGCCCCGGCACCAGCGTCACCGACCTGATCGCCACCGTGGAGCGGACCGGCTACACCGCCGAACTCCCGCCCCCGCCGGAACCCGAACCCGAAGCCCCTTCGCCCGCCCCGGAACGCGACCCGCTGCGCGACCGGCTGCTGATCAGCACCGCGCTGAGCCTCCCGGTGGTGCTGCTCTCGATGGTCCCGGCCCTGCAGTTCGACAACTGGCAGTGGCTGGCCTTCGCCCTCACCGGCCCCGTCGTGGTGTACGGCGGATGGCCGTTCCACCGTGCCGCCTGGACCAACGCCCGGCACGGCGCCGCCACCATGGACACCCTGGTCTCGCTCGGCACCCTGGCGGCCTTCGGCTGGTCCGTGTGGGCCCTGTTCTGGGGCCACGCCGGCATGACCGGCATGCGGCACTCCTTCAGCTTCACCGTCGACCGCACCGGCGCCTCCTCCACCCTGTACCTGGAGACCGCCGCCGCCGTCACCGCCCTGATCCTGCTCGGCCGCTGGCTGGAGGCCCGCTCCAAGCGCCGCGCCGGCGCCGCCCTGCACGCCCTGCTGAACCTCGGCGCGAAGGACGTGGCGGTGCTGCGCGACGGCCGGGAGACCCGCGTCCCGGTCGACCGGCTCGCTGTCGGCGACCGGTTCGTGGTCCGCCCCGGCGAGAAGATCGCCACCGACGGCACGGTGGTCGAGGGCAGCTCCGCGGTGGACGCGTCGATGCTGACCGGCGAATCCGTGCCCGTCGAGGTCGCCGTCGGCGACCCCGTCACCGGCGCCACCGTCAACGCCGGCGGCCGGCTGGTGGTCGAGGCCACCCGGGTCGGTGCGGACACCCGGCTGGCGCGGATGGCGAAGCTGGTCGAGGACGCGCAGAACGGCAAGGCCGCCGCCCAGCGCCTCGCCGACCGGATCTCCGCGGTCTTCGTGCCCGCCGTCATCCTGATCGCCCTCGGCACCCTGGCCGCCTGGCTGCTGGCCTCCGACAGCCCCACCGAGGCCTTCACCGCGGCCGTCGCGGTGCTGATCATCGCCTGCCCCTGCGCCCTGGGCCTGGCCACCCCGACCGCGCTGCTGGTCGGCACCGGCCGCGGCGCCCAGCTGGGCATCCTGATCAAGGGCCCCGAGGTGCTGGAGAACACCCGCAAGGTCGACACCGTCGTCCTCGACAAGACCGGCACCGTGACCACCGGCCGGATGACCCTGACCGCCGTACACACCGCCCCGGGCACCACCGAGGACGAGGCCCTGCGGCTGGCCGGCGCACTGGAGCACGCCTCCGAGCACCCGATCGCCCAGGCCGTGGCCACCGCCGCGCAGGACCGGCTCGGCGAACTGCCCGCCGTCGAAGGCTTCGAGAACGTTCCGGGCCTCGGCGTGCAGGGCGTGGTCGACGGCCACGCGGTGGTCGCCGGACGCGCCGCACTGCTCTCCGGCACGCCCCTGCCGCCCGCCCTCGCCGACGCCAGGGCCGCGGCCGAGCGGGCCGGTCGGACCGCGATCGCGGTCGGCTGGGACGGTGCGGCGCGGGCCGTGCTGGAGGTCGCGGACGCGGTGAAGCCGACCAGCGCGGCAGCGATCGCCGAGCTGCGGGCACTGGGCCTGCGCCCCGTCCTGCTGACCGGTGACAACCGGACGGTCGCGGAGTCGGTGGCGGCCGAGGTCGGCATCCCCGCCGAGGACGTGATCGCCGAAGTGCTGCCGGAGGACAAGGTCGCCACCGTGCGCCGCCTCCAGCAGGAGGGCCGGACGGTCGCGATGGTCGGCGACGGCGTCAACGACGCCGCGGCCCTCGCCCAGGCCGACCTGGGCCTGGCCATCGGCACCGGCACCGACGCCGCCATCGAGGCCGCCGACCTGACCCTGGTGCGCGGCGACCTCCGCTCGGCGGCGGACGCCATCCGGCTGTCCCGCCGGACCCTCGCCACCATCAAGGGCAACCTGTTCTGGGCCTTCGCCTACAACGTCGCCGCCCTGCCGCTGGCCGCCACCGGCCTGCTCAACCCGATGATCGCCGGAGCCGCCATGGCCTTCTCCTCGGTCTTCGTGGTCACCAACAGCCTGCGGCTGCGCAACTTCCGACCGGTCTGACCGTCCGGCGGGCGGGTCAGCGGCCGAGCAGCTCGCCGCCGTTGCAGTGCAGGATCTCGCCGGTGATGAACCCGGCCTCCGCCGACGCGAGGAAGCACACGGCGGCGGCGATCTCCCCGGACTCGCCGATCCGGCCGAGCAGGGTGCGCGCCGAGCGGCGGGCGACCTCCGCCTCGTCCAGGCGCGGCCCGAAGAACTCGGTGCCCGCCACGGTGCCGGGAGCCACGATGTTGGCGGTGATGCCGGACGGGCCGAGCTGGGCCGCCAGGAAGTTGTTCCAGGCGTGCAGCGAGGCCTTCGCCGCCCCGTACGAGCCGGCGCCGCGCAGCGCGGCGATCGACGAGACGGTGACGACCCGGCCGGAGCCGGGGGTGAGCCGGTCGCGGACGGACTCGGTGAGCAGCACGGCGGTGAGCACGTTGCGTTCGAAGTCGCCGCGCCAGCGGGCCAGTACGGCGTGCGGGCCGGCGCCGAACACGGTCTCCCGGCTGCCCGCGTTGTTCACCAGCACGTCGATCCGGGCGGGCAGCGCGGCCAGGGCGGCCTCCACGGCGTCCGGGTCGGCCAGGTCGCAGATCAACGGGGTGACGTTGGGGCCGAGTTCCGCGGCGGCGTGGTCGAGGACCCCGGGGCGGCGCCCGACGATCACCACCCGCTCGCCGGCCTCGGCAAAGCGCCGGGCCACCTCAAAGCCGATGCCGGTGCCTCCACCGGTGACAACAACATTCCTGGCCATGGCGCACTCCCTCCCTGACCGTTCACCGCTCAGCGGATGGCAGGCGGTCCGTACCGGATTGCCACGATTCCTATCACGCTGGGTTGCGGTGTCTGCGGGGTGGGTGACGCCGCGCGCCCACCGTGCGGTGTGATATGCGCTCCGCCGTACGGGTGCGCGGATGCACACGGAGAGTGGAGAGAGGCAACTCACACCCCCCTGGCGTAACTCTGCGCCCCCTGATACGTCTTACCTTTTGTAGAGCGGGGCTCCGGCGGGCCCCGGACGGTCGTCGATTCGTCGACGGCCCTCGCGCACGGCGCCGGGCCGGATCCGGGAGCCCGGGGATTGCTTTGAGCGGCCGTTCCCCACCCGGGGTTCGTCCCGGGCGCCGTGCGCCCCACCACGACAGCAGCACGACCGCAGCGCGAAGGGGCCCGGCCCCGCCTCCCTCATCGGGTGGCAGGGGGCCGGGCCCCTTCGTACGGGTGCGGCTCGCTCAGCGGCCGTCGAGCGGCACGTAGTCGCGGAGCTCGACGCCGGTGTAGATCTGCCGCGGGCGGCCGATCCGGCTGGTCGGGTCCTTGATCATCTCGTGCCACTGGGCGATCCAGCCGGGCAGCCGGCCGAGCGCGAACAGCACGGTGAACATGCTGGTCGGGAAGCCCATCGCGCGGTAGATCAGACCCGTGTAGAAGTCCACGTTCGGGTACAGCTTGCGCGAGACGAAGAAGTCGTCCTGGAGCGCGTGCGCCTCCAGCTTGAGGGCGATGTCCAGCAGCTCGTCGGACTTGCCGAGCTGGGCCAGCACCTCGTGGGCGAGCACCTTGACCTGCGCGGCGCGCGGGTCGAACGCCTTGTAGACGCGGTGGCCGAAGCCCATCAGCTTGACGCCGTCCTCGCGGTTCTTCACCTTGCGGATGAACGCGTCGACGTCGCCGCCGTCCTTCTGGATCTGCTCCAGCATCTCCAGCACGGCCTGGTTGGCACCGCCGTGCAGCGGGCCCCACAGCGCCGAGATGCCCGCCGAGATCGAGGCGAACAGGTTGGCGTGGCTGGAGCCGACCAGGCGCACCGTGGAGGTGGAGCAGTTCTGCTCGTGGTCGGCGTGCAGGATGAACAGCTTGTCCAGGGCGTTGACCACGACCGGGTTCAGCTCGTAGTCCTCGGCCGGGACGGCGAAGGTCATCCGCAGGAAGTTCTCGACGTAGCCGAGGTCGTTGCGCGGGTAGACGAAGGGCTGGCCCACCGCCTTCTTGTACGCGTACGCCGCGATCGTCGGCAGCTTCGCCAGCAGGCGCACCGTCGACAGGTGGCGCTGGTCCGCGTCGAACGGGTTGTGGCTCTCCGGGTAGAAGGTGGAGAGCGCGCCGACCACCGAGGACAGCATCGCCATCGGGTGGGCGTCCCGCGGGAAGCCCTGGAAGAAGCGCTTGACGTCCTCGTGCAGCAGGGTGTGCTGGGTGATCTCGTTGCGGAACGCCGCCAGCTCGCCCTCGTTCGGCAGCTCGCCGTTGATCAGCAGGTAGGCGGTCTCGATGAAGTTGGCCTCGCCGGCCAGCTGCTCGATCGGGTAGCCGCGGTAACGCAGGATGCCGGCGTCACCGTCAATGAAGGTGATCGCTGACTTGTTGGCGGCGGTGTTGCCGAAACCGTTGTCCAGGGTGACCAGGCCGGTCTGCGGAAGCAGCTTCGAGATGTCGAAGCCGGCGTTGCCCGCAGTGCTCTCGACGACGGGGTACTCGTACTCGCCGTCCTGGTACCGCAGTACTACCGATTTGTCGCTCACGTCTTCCTCACCGACGAAATTTGATCCTCATCCGACTGCCCTGACTGTCTCAACGATCCCCCACCCGAAGGACGGCCGCGCACCGGGGGTGACCCCGGAAAGGACCAGGGCCTACAAACTCTGCTGCCGCAGCCGGTGCGAACCGGACAAGATCGGCACCAGACCAGGTTCCGCCCTAAATCTCTTCACGTCAAGACAACCTCTGGACGTACCGTACCCCCTGACCCATGCCCCGCAGCCAATCTGTGGTCCAGCGCGGAGTGCCGCCGCCCCGCACTCACCGTCCGCACCGCCTGCCCGATCGCCTTCCGGGACCCCACCAGCACCACCAGCCGTTTTGCCCGCGTCACCGCGGTGTACAGCAGGTTGCGCTGCAGCATCGTCCACGCCGACGTCGTGACGGGAATCACCACCGCCGGGTACTCGCTGCCCTGCGAACGGTGGATCGTCACCGCGTACGCGTGCGCCAACTCGTCCAGCTCGTCGAAGTCGTAGCCCACCTCCTCGTCCTCGTCGGTCATCACCGTCAGTCGCTGGTCGTCCACACTGAGCGAGGTCACGACGCCCACTGTGCCGTTGAAAACGCCGCTGCGCCCCTTCTCGTAGTTGTTCCGGATCTGCGTCACCTTGTCGCCGACCCGGAACGTCCGCCCGCCGAACCGCCGTTCGGGCAGGCCCTCGCGGGCCGGCGTGACCGCCGACTGGAGCAGCGTGTTCAGCGCGCCCGCACCCGCCGGGCCGCGGTGCATCGGCGCCAGCACCTGGACGTCGCGCCGCGGGTCCAGCCCGAAACGCTGCGGGATGCGGCGGGCCACCACGTCCACCGTCAGGCCGGCCGCGCGCTCCGCGTCGTCCTCCACGAACAGGAAGAAGTCCGGCAGGCCGTCGGTCAGCGGCGGCAGGCCCTCGTTGATCCGGTGCGCGTTCACCACCACGCCCGACTGCTGGGCCTGCCGGAAGATCCGGGTCAGCCGCACCGACGGGATCGGGCTGCCCGCCGACAGCAGATCGCGCAGCACCTCGCCCGCACCCACCGACGGCAGCTGGTCCACGTCCCCCACGAACAGCAGGTGCGCGCCCGGCGCGACCGCCTTGACCAGCTTGTTCGCCAGGATCAGGTCCAGCATCGACGCCTCGTCCACCACCACCAGGTCCGCGTCCAACGGCCGGTCCCGGTCGTACGCGGCGTCGCCGCCCGGCTTCAGCTCCAGCAGCCGGTGCACCGTGGACGCCTCCGCGCCGGTCAGCTCCGCCAGCCGCTTCGCCGCCCGCCCGGTCGGCGCCGCCAGCACCACCTTCGCGCGCTTCGCCAGCGCCAGCTGCACGATCGACTTCACCGTGAACGACTTGCCGCAGCCCGGGCCGCCCGTCAGCACCGCGACCTTCTCGGTCAGCGCGAGGCGCACCGACTGCTCCTGCTCCGGGGCGAGTTCGGCGCCCGTCCGCTTCGCCAGCCAGCCCAGCGCGGCCGGCCAGTCCACCCCGCGGAACCACGGCATCCGGTCCTCGCCCGTGCGCAGCAGCCGCAGCAGCTGGCCCGCCAACGAGATCTCCGCCCGGTGGAACGGCACCAGGTACACCGCCGTGATCTCCTGCCCGTCCCCGCCCGGCAGCCGCTCGCGCACCACGCCCTCCGCCGCGACCAGCTCCGCCAGGCAGTCGATCACCAGCCCGACGTCCACCTGCAGCAGCTTCACGCCGTCCGCGATCAGCCGCTCCTCCGGCAGGTAGCAGTGCCCCTGGTCGGTGGACTGCGACAGCGCGTACTGCAGGCCCGCCTTCACCCGCTCCGGCGAGTCGTGCGGAATCCCCACCGCCTGCGCGATCCGGTCCGCCGTCAGGAACCCGATGCCCCACACGTCCGACGCCAGGCGGTACGGCTGGTTCTTCACCACCCCGATCGACGCGTCCGCGTACTGCTTGTAGATCCGCACCGCCAGCGACGTCGACACGCCGACGCTCTGCAGGAAGACCATCACCTCCTTGATGGACTTCTGCTCCTCCCACGCCTTGGCGATCATCTTCGTCCGCTTCGGCCCCAGCCCCGGCACCTCGATCAGGCGCTTCGGCTCGTTCTCGATCACCTCCAGGGTCTCCACCCCGAACCGCTCCACGATCCGCTCCGCGAACCGCGGCCCGATGCCCTTGATCAACCCCGAGCCCAGATACCGCTGAATGCCCTGCACGGTCGCCGGCAGCACCGTCGTGTAGTTCTCCACCGTGAACTGTCGCCCGTACTGCGGATGCGACCCCCACCGCCCGAACAGCCGCAGGCTCTCCCCCACCTGCGCCCCGAGCAGCGCCCCCACCACCGTCAGCAGGTCGTTCGCCCCGCGCCCGGTGTCCACCCGCGCAACCGTGTACCCCGTCTCCTCATTGGCGTACGTGATCCGCTCCAGGACCCCCTCCACCTGCGCCAGCTGCAACGGACACCTCGCACACAATCAGGACACATCGCGTCGACGAACCTACCGTGGCCCACCGACAGTCCGAACCCGCGGGTCAGTACGGCGGGGCCGTACGCCGACGGCGCACGACCCCGTTGCCCGGTCCGGCGGACCGGCTACTGCGCTCCTTCTCCCAGACGCAGCACCTGCGGCACCCGCCGACGCCCCGTGACCCCCTCCAGCGCCGCCGCGCACGGCACCAGGACGAGCAGCCCCAGCGCGGCCAGCGCAATGCTCGCCCAGTCCGGGGCGAACGCCGGCGCCCCCGGCCCGGAGGTGAACGCGCGCAGTTCCAGGGCCGGGCCGAGCAGCCACGGCAGGCCCAGGCCGAGCAGCGTGCCGCCGATCACCGCGGCCGCCATCACCGGCAGCAGCTGGACCAGTTGGACGCCGGCCGCGGCCCGCGCGCCCAGGCCCAGCGTCCGCAGGTACGCCAGCATCCGGCCGCGCTCCGCGGAGCCGAGGAGCAGTTCCAGGACGACCGCCGCCAGCCCGAGCAGCAGACCGATCGCGGCCGCCACCCGGAACGCCAACTCCAGGGCGGACACCAGCCCGTCGTCCGCCCACTGGTTCAACTGGCCCGGCAGGTCCCGGACTTCCACGGGAGCGCCGCGCCGGATCGCGCCGCCCGCAGAGCCCCCGCCACCCGCGCCGCCGGTCGCCGCCGAGGCCGCCACCACGGCCCGCAGCCGGGTCCCGTCGATCCGCTGCGCGCCGGCCACCGACCCGGCGCGGCCGGGCTCGGCGAACAGCACCGCCGCGTTGCGCTGCCCGGTCTGCCCGGGCAGGCGCTCCGCGGCGGGCCCGCCGAACACCAGCAGCGGGCCGCCGGAGACGTCGCCGACCACCGGGCCGATCGCCCGGTCCCGCTCCGCCCCCGCGGGCAGCACGCCGACGATCCGGATCCGGATCCGGCTCGCCCCCGTGTCCGCGTCGAACGACCCGTCGGGGTACCGCGCCGCGGTCTTCGCGTCGGCCAGCGCGGGCAGTTCCGCGCCCGCGGCGAGCGGCGCGGACAGACCCGCCGCGTCCAGTGCCGCCGCCACCCGCGAGCCCGGCTCGAACCTCGCCAGCGCCGCCTGGTCCACCCCGACCAGTCCCACGCCCCTCACCACCGAGCCGTCCTCGTCGGCGGTCAGCGCGGCCACCCCGCCACGCACCGACAGCACCCCGCCGACGCCCGGAACCTTCGCCAACTCCTCAAGAGGCAAATGGCGTTGGGACGGACCGAGAACCACCGCGTCGCCGCCGGTGCGCCACTGCGCGGCCTCCACCCGGCCGTGCCGCACCGTCCCCGACACCAGGGCGCCGAACACCGCGCAGCCCAGCGCGGGCACCAGCACCAGCAGCGCCGTCGCCGCCGCCGCGGACCGCCGCCCCGCCTGCGACAGGCCGACCAGCGCCACCGTGCCGCGCCGCCTCCGCGCCCACCCGGTCAGCACCCGCAGCGGCACCGGGTACACCCGCAGCACCACGACCACCGCCGCCAGGCCCAACACCACCGGCACCAGCGCCAGTTGCAGATCCGGCTCGACCGCCCCCGGCGGCGTCGCGCCGCGCAGCCGCAACTGCAGCACACCGGCCGCCGCCAGCACCAGCACCGCGCCCTCCACCACCAGCCGCGCCGACAGGCCCAACGCCCGCTTCGCACCCCGTCGTTGAACCGGCTCACGGCCCGCCCGGCGCGACGCCCGGCCCTGCCACCACACCGCCACCGCGGGCGCGCCCGCCACCAGCACGGCCGCCGTCAGCGCCGGCCACCAGCCACCGAGCGGCCGGCCTCCCGCCAGCGCGCCGGACACCGCCCAACCCGCCAACACCCCCAGCACGACCGCAGGGACGGCCTCCAGCAGCCGCACCGCCGCCAGGGCGACCTCACCCGCCCCGCGCGCCCGCTGGAGCGCCAGCGCCCCCTCACGGCGCCGCGCCCCCAGCCGGGCCGCCGCCACCGCCGTGGACACCCCGATCGCCAACAGCCCCGCCAGCGCGAACGACTGCAACGACACCGTCCGCGCCCGCTGCCGCGCGAACCCGTCCACCAGCACCGACAGCCGCTCCTGCAGCTGCGGCGGCGCCACCGTCCGCACCCCCGCCGGACACGCCAGCGAGTCCACCACCACCTCGCCGCACACCCGAGTCACCGCCGAACGGGTGAACTCCCGCGCACCGGCCGACAGTTCACGTACCCCGGCAGTCGTTCCGCCGGTCCCCCAGGGCTGCTCCGCCGCCCCGAACACCCAGACCGCCGACAGCGACAGCGCCCCGCGCGCCTCCATCGCCTCCAGCGCCGCCGGCGCCACCATCGCCTGCCCGTACCGGACGTACCCGTTCGGCACCGCCGCGTCCATCGGCTCGTTCAGCAACGGCAGTTCACGCCACAGGTCGTCCGAACCGTCGAGCGGCTCGAACTCGCCGACCACCACCGCCTCGGTGAACGCCGTCCGCCCGCCGAGCGTCACCCGCTGCCCGATCCGCAGACCGAACTTCTCCAACCCCCGGCGCGACATCCCGAGTTCGACCGGCGCCTGCTCCGGCCCGTCCGGCTGCGCCGGCGCCCGGCCCGCCACCCAGCGCACCCGGTCCGCCGCGTCCTGCGCGTACGCCAACGACACCGACCCGGGACTGCCGTTCGGCCAGGGGACGCCCTCGCCCTTCAGATCCATGCCGTCGCTCTGCGCCCAGCCCGACACCCGCACCAGGGTGTGCGCCAACTCGCCCGACGCACCCTGCCGCATCCCCTCCCCGACCCGGGTCAGGTCACTGTCCAAGGTGCCGAACTGCGGCGCCGTGGACTGCCCGGAGAAGTTCCGCGGCGCGTTCAGCTCCGCCCGCGCCACCACCAGCGGCCCGTCCACCTGCCCCGCCGCCAGCCGGCGGCCCAACTCCTTCGTCGCCAGACCGTCGAACACCGGCGGCCACAGCAGCGACGCCACCGTCAGCACCACCGACAACACCGCCAGCACCACCAGCACCGGCCACCCCGTCCGGGCCTCCCGCAGCGCCGGACGCCACCCGCCGAACCCGCCGAGCCCGCTCATCCGTTCTCCCCCGCCCGCAGCTCACGCGCCAGATCGACCCGCGCCAACATCCGCGACAACACCAGCACCACCGTGCCGACCCCCAGGCCGGTCGCCAGCACCACCGCCGCCGTCCAACCCCAACCCACCGTCAGCACCACCGACGGGAACACCGCCCGGCCACCGCCGTCGACCACGATCAGCGGCAGCACCACCGCCGCCAACGCCACCCCCAGAGCCCCGCCCAGCAGCACCGAGAAACCCACCACCGCCAACTGCTCCAGCCGCAGCACCCCGGCCAACTGCCGCCGCCGCACCCCGAGCGCCCGCAGCACCGCGAACTCCCGCCGCCGCGACCGCGCCGAACCCACCGCGTGCACCGTGAACCCGGCCACCGCGAAGACCGGCGACAACACCAACGACAGCACCAGCGCACTGCGTCGCCCCGACCGGAACGGATCCGCCGCCGACGCCGCAGCCCGCGACCGGACGCTCTCCACCCGGCCCAACCGCGGATCCGCCGCGATCGCCCGCTCCGCCAGCTCCGAGCCCGCCTTCGACTGCGCCGCCAACCACCACGTCGGGTCCGTCACCGGCGGCAGCCCCAGCCCCGACCGGGCCGCCGACAGCGCCGACAGATCCACCAGCACCTGCGGCTGCTCACGGTCACCCCCGCCCGGGAGCTCCGGCAGCACCCCGACGATCCGCAGCCCGAACAGGTCCTCCGGACCGTTCGCCAACCGCACCTCGCCACCCGTGCCGGGCCGGACCTTCCGCACGAACGCCTCGTTCACCAACGCCGGCACCCAGTACCCCGCCGCCGGCATCCCCTGCACCCGCTTCGGCGTCCCCGCCGGCAACAGGCCGAACACCACCCCGTCCACGCCGTCGCTCCACGACGGATCCGCCCCGCGCACCACCGCCGACAGCAGCGCGCCGTCCACCGCCGACACCTCGCACACCCCCGCGTCCTTGCGCTGCGACCTCGGGTCCTCGCCCGGCACACCCGGACAGCCCAGGCCCCGCACCGCGACCTCCCCGCGCGTCACGTTCGCCCAACGCGTACCGGACGGCACACTCGCCCCCTCGATGCCCGACACCGTCAGCCGGAACGTCGCCCGCGGAAAGCCCCGCGGCGTACTCCGCAACCCCAACTGCGTCACCTGGAGCGGATAGTTCAACGTCCCCGACGCCAACGGCAGCGACACCGTCCGCGCCACCCCGTCCGCCGTCAGCTCCGCCTGCACCTGCGTCACCAGGCCGCTCGCATCCTCCACCTGCGCCACCAGCCACACCGGACCCACCCGGTCCGCCGCCGCCACCGACACCTGCACCTTCAGCTCCGACGGACGCCCCTCCAGCGGCATCCCGTGCACCGGCACGTCCTTCCGCAACAGCGCCAACTGCGCCTCCAGCGACCCCCGTTCAAGATCCGACCGGACCGCCGGCACAGCATGCGTCCACGACCCCGACGCCATCCGCTCCGAGGTCGCCAGCGGCCGCACCGTCGCCGCGTCCACCGCCAGCACCGACACCTGCGCCCCCTGCACCTGGCCGTCCACCCGGCCCACCGGCGTCACCGCCGACACCCCCGGCAGCGCCGACAACGCCCCCTGCTGCGCCCCCGGCGGCAACTCGCCGCCGGACACCCGCAGATCCGCGCCCAGATCGAACGCCGCCCGATCCCGATCGCTCGGCCCCTCACCCGCGATCGCCGTCGTCGTCAACGCCCCCACCGCCAACGCCAACGCCATCAACAGCACCGGCGCCGCCTGACCGGCCCGGCCCCGGCTCACCTGCCACCCACTGAGCGGAGCCACCAGACCCCGCCCCCGCCGCGCCAACGACTCCAACACCCGGCCCAACGGCGGCAACAACCGCAGCAGCAACAACGCCGCCGCCACCGTCATCACCACCGGCGCCGCCACCAGCACCGGATCGAACCCCACCGCACTCGACGCCGGACTCAACAGCCCCTCGTACTGCCGAAGTTGCAGGTACGCCAGGACCGCCACCGCCGCCAGCACCAGGTCCGCCCCGGCCCGCTGCGCCACCGCCCGCCGGGCACCGCGCGACGGCGCCTCCCGCTCACCGCCGTCCGCGGTCCACAGCACCGGCAGCAGCGCCGCACACCCGTGCAGCGCCAGCGCGACCCCGGCCACCGCCCACGCCGCCGCACCCGACGCCTCCGCGGCCGCACCGTCCACCGGCAGCCCCAGCCGCTCCAGCAGCCGCAGCAGCGGCCCCGCCGCCCACACCCCCAGCACCGCCGCCGGCACCGTGCACAGCGCCCACTCCACCGCCGCGGCCCCCAGCAGCCGGGCCCGCCCCGCACCGCGCGCCAGCTGCAACAGCAGCTCCGCCCGCCTGAAATCGGTGAGTTGACGAGCCGTCAGCACCATCGTCACCGCCGACAGCACCGCCAGCATCGTCACCGGCACCAGCATCCCCGACCGCGCCACCATCATCGGCGACTGCAGATCGTTCAACGCCGTCGACAGATCGCTCGACGCCCGCAGCCCCGGCAGCGACGCCTGCGCGCCCCGGAACACCGCCCGGTTCACATCACCGCCGGTCAGCCGCTCCACCCGGTCCCGCAGCAGCCCCAGCCCCTCCGGCCGCAGCTGCCCCGGATCCGGCACCGCCGTCCACTGCACGTCCACCTGGTCGTGCAGCAGCGGGTGCGTCCGCAGCAACTCCTGTGACGCCAGCAGGAGTTTGGCCGACGTGTCCACCGACGACGACACCCGCCAGGCCCGCCACTGCGGCGCCGCCCCCGGCAGCTCCCGGTACACCCCGCTCACCGTCACCGACAGGGTCTCGCCCGCCGACAACGCCAGCGGCAGCTTCGCCCCCGGCGACACCCCCAGCCAACGCGCCGCCGCCTCCGACACCGCCACCTGGTCCAGCCCCGTCGGCCAGGCCCCCTGCGCCAACTCCGCCACCCGCTGGGGCTCCGCCACCGCCAACGGCGCCACGGCCAGCCCCAGCGGCGACGCCTCCGCCCCCGCCATCGTCGGCAACGGCACCCGCATCACCATCGACCCGTGCAACGCCTCGTCGATCTCCGCCGGCATCCCCGGCAACGCCCGGTGCAACGCCGCCCGCACCGGCGCATCCGCCGCCGTGTCCCCGCCCTCGACGTACCGCCCCGACAACGAGACCGAGACCCGCGGATCCGCCGCCAACCGGTGCCGCATCCCCTGCGTCACCGAACTCCCCGTCAGCGCCGTCAGCGCGGTCAGCACCGCCACCGCCACCAGCACCGTCACAGCCGCCGCACCCAGCACCACCCCGTGCTGCCCCGCCCGCCGAACCCCCGCCGGCGAGCCCCACCCGTCCGCTCCCATGTCCCCCGAAGCCCCCCGTCCACCGATGGTCTGGACCAATCTCGATGCCGGGCAGTCTGCCGCCAACCTCACGCCCAGACAACAACCCCCCGATCACAGACCGGACTCATTCCATCGCCCCGGGAACGCGAAAAAGCCCCCCGCCGAAAGGCGGGGGGCTTCTCCTGAATAATTGTTCGGCGGCGTCCTACTCTCCCACAGGGTCCCCCCTGCAGTACCATCGGCGCTGTGAGGCTTAGCTTCCGGGTTCGGAATGTAACCGGGC
>NZ_JBIVPU010000008.1:0-48447 GCF_044754805.1 Kitasatospora sp. NPDC092948
AGGGCATCAGGCCATGAGCCCGGCCGCGCTCCGGACCCGGTGATCGGTGCACGTTCGCCTGTACCAGGCTGCGCATCTTCATGCGTACGCCGACAGGCCTCGGCGCCGCCGAGGACAGGGCCGACCCTGATGGTTCTGCAGACACGGATAGCCTGGTTGACCACATGCGAGTGGCAAGCATGCCGCCGACTGCCCGCTACCCGCTACCAGTTACCGGTTACCGGTATGCCTGCGGCGGGCGGCCCTCACGGGCTGATTCGGGGCCAACGTTGCCTGACGCGGCACCAGTTGAGGCGGCCGGGCTCTCTAGTGCTGTGACCATGAAGGTTCGCCGGGTTGGTCGGGCTGCGGCGGGGACCGCTCCAGCGGACGCGCTTCTCGCCGCAGAGACTGCGTGTTTCGGCGCTAACGTGACTCCGTGACGCAGCGAACGAGCACGGTGGTGCTGATGTGTGGTCTTCCGGGAGCGGGCAAGACCACCTATGCGATGGAACTGGTGCGACGCGGTTACGCTCGGCTCTCGATCGACGAGGCGGTCTGGCAGCGGCTTGGGCAGCGCGACGCCGGCCTGGTGCTGGAGACGGAGGCGTTCGACCAGCTCAAGGAGGAGGTCCGCCGCCAGCAGCGGCAGGAACTGGTCGAGCTGATGTTGGCTGGGCGTGACGTGGTGGTGGACTACAGCTTCTGGAGTCGCGCCGCCCGCGATGATTACAAGGCACTGGTTGAGAGCCACGGTAGCCGTTGGGAACTGGTCCATCTCAAGGCCGACCGGACGACGCTGGAGCGTCGCCTCGCGGTCCGGAACGGTGAGGAGGGCGCCAACTCCGTCACTGTGGATGAGAAGCTGCTCAACCGCTACGTGGCCAACTTTGAAGAGCCGAATGGAGAGGGCGAGCGGGTCTTCATGCAATCTTGGAGTTGAGGACCTGAAGCTGTGCGGCGGGGAGGGGACGCCCGCCCCAGCGCAGGCCCTTCTCGCTGCGGATGCGGGCGCGCTCGCGGCGTTGGGCGGCGAGGACATCGGGGTGACGGGCGTTGGCGTTGCGCCAGCGCAGGTAGGTGTGCAGCGCCCGGGTCTGGACGGTGTGGTTGGAGTTCGCGAGGGTGAACTGCCGCAAGGGTCCGAAGTGTGCCTCGATCGGGTTGGCCCAGGAGGCGTTGGTCGGTGTGAAGCACAGGTGGACGTTGTTGTTCCTGGCCCATCGGAGGATCTTCTTGCCGTTGTGGGCGGAGAGGTTGTCCAGGATCACGTAGACCGGGGCACCGTCCGGGCGGGCGGCTCGGATTGACTTGAGCGCGGCCAGGGTGTTCGCGGTGCCCTTGCGGCGGCGGTTGACGCCCCACAGGGTGTCGTCGCCGATGGAGTAGCAGCCGTGGAAGTAGGTCACGCCGTGGGTGCGCTTGTAGGTCGCCGGGAGCCGGTCCGGCTTGCCCTGCTTGGCCCAGCAGGCGCCGGCGGTGGGACGGATGCCAAGCGGGCCGAACTCATCGAATGCGAATGTCCGGTCGGGGAAACGTCGAAGAACATCCTCGATCCGGTCGAGCTTGGCGTCGTAGTCGGGGTCGTTGGACTCCTTCCAGGTCTTGGTGCGTTGGAAGGTGATGCCTCGTCGGGTGAGCAGACAGCGCAGGGCCTCGCGGCCGATCCGGATCACCCGGCCATGGACCCGGCGGAGGTAGGCGAGCAGCTTGCGGATGGACCAGCGGGTGAAGGGCCGGCCGAGCTTGGCCGGTCGGGTGGTAGCCGTCTGGACGACGAAGTCCTCGTCATCAGGACTGAGTAGGCGGGGACGGCCTCCCGCCCAGCGAGGGTCCAGGCAGGCCAGACCGATCTCGTTGAACTTGTGGATCACGTCCCGCACTGTGTCCTCGTCGGCCTGGACCAGCTGGGCGATCACCGGTACTCGGTTGCCGCCGGCTGAGGCCAGCAGCATTATCGCCCGCCGGTAGCGCACCGTGTTCGTGCTGCCCCGGCGCACGATCCGCTGTAACTGCTGGCCCTCCTGATCGGTCAATCGACGCATATTGACCGGCTCCGCCGCCCCTGCCTCCCCCACCAGATCGGATGTCCGCTCACATCCAATCGGTTCAGGCGCTCCTGCCGCCAACCCGGTGAACCTTCTCGGTCACCGCACTAGGCCGTTGCCCGCTGGACACGGTAGTTCCAGCGGGCGAGTGACCTGACGGCGGTTTCGGCACCGATGGGGGTGGGTCAGCGGGGGAGGTCGGCGTGGTGCTGGAGGAAGGCCTCGACGTCGGCCGGGTCCTCCAGTGGCAGGGGGTAGAGGAGCAGGCGGTCGACGCCCAGGGCGGCGTAGTGTCGGGCGTCGTCCGGGGTCACCTCGACCGGGTCGATCTGCATGAAGTTGATCTCCAGTCGGCCCAGGTGGGCGGGGCGGGGCACCTCCGCCGCGGCCTTGCGGAGTCCGTCGAGGTGGCGGGTCAGATCCTGCGGGCTGTGGCCGTTGCCGATCCAGCCGTGGCCCCTGGCGACGGCCCGGCGGTAGGCGGCGGGACTGTGGCCGCCGATCATGACGCGCGGGCCGTCCGGCCGGACGGGGCGCGGGTGTGCGTCGACGTGGGTGAAGTCCGCGTAGCGGCCGTGGAATTCCGGCTCGGGCGCGCTCCACAGTTGGCGCATCGCGTCCAGGTACTCGTCGGTGCGTCCGCCGCGTTCGGAGACTCGCACGCCGACCGCGGCCATCTCCGGCTCCAGGTAGCCGGGGGCGACGCCGAGCAGCAGCCGGCCGCCGGACAGCACGTCGAGGCTGGCGGCCTGCTTGGCCAGCACCACCGGGTTGCGCTGCGGCAGGATCAGGATTCCGGTGCCCAGTTCCATCTGCTCGGTCAGCGCCGCCACGAATGACAGGTGCACCAGCGGATCGAGGATCGGGTCGGTGGGCGCCATCGGCGACTCTGGCACCCGCGGACTGGGCAGCACCACGTGGTCGCCGACCCACCACGACCGGTAGCCCCACTCCTCGGCCCGGCGCGCCAGCCGCGCCGTATCGGCCGGACCCAGCGTCGCCTTCGCGCTCAGCCCGTACACGCCCAGTTCCATGATCGACTGCCCTCCGTTCAGCCCCGGTGTGCGACCTGTGGCACCAGGGGCCGGTGTCTGCGCCCGGACTCCTCGAACGCTAGTCGAGCAGGTTCGTGCGTGTGGTTCGTTCGGGTGAGGACGGGAACTTACGGTCCGTCAACTGCCGGGTGGTTCATCGGAGGTCGGTAAGCGCTTTCCTGTTGGTGGCTGGGGCGGTGTGTGCAGCGCTGCGGCCGCCTCGCGGACGTGCCTCGGGGACGTCGTGGGGGCGAACGTGGGCTGATGTCGTTTACAGCCCGGGGTCGTCCGGCTCCGGGAGTTCCAGATCGTCGATGGGACGGGGGTGGGGGGAGCGGGGGAAGGGGCGGGGCAGGTCGGGGTTGGGCTCGGTCTTCGGGCGGTTTTCGGGGAGTTGATCGATCGACGGGTCGGGCAGGCCCTGCCTGCGGGCGCGGGCGCGGGCGCGGGCGCGGGCGCGGGCGTGGGCGTGGTTGCGGTTGCGGTTGGTGGGAGGGGGAGCGGGGATTGCGGGGTCGGCCATGGGGTCGGGTCCAAACCGGAGGGGGAGGGTCGACGACTGTCCCGGGCAGGGCAGTGGGGAAGGGCTGCACGGGACCGGTTGTCGGGCTTCGTCGGGGGACGGGTCGACCAGCGTCTGCACCGGAGTCGCGGGCACCAAACCCGAGGGTGCGGTGGGGTCGGCGGTTCGGTGGCGATCTCGGTGGCCAGGCGCGTTGCCGAAAACCGGTCCGATCAGCGCCGGCAGTCACCGCAGGAACAGGGTGGCCGAGCGTCGGACGGTGAACGCGCAGCACGGTACTTGCGGAAGAGGACCGAATGCGCGGCCGGGTCCCGCGCGGTGCGGAACCCGGCCGTCGGCCGGTCGTGTCCGGCCCGGTCATACCCGGTCATGCCCGGTCCGGGTCGGATTGGTCGTTCAGCGTGTGCTGGCGATCTCGATGCAGGCCAAATCGATCTGGTCGGCGAGCTGGCGGACCAGGTCGGCGAGCGCCGAGGTGGTCACCGGGTCGAGCACGTTGTCGTCGCGCTCCGCCCACTCCTGCCACTCTGCGGGCAGCGCCCGCAGCAGTTCGACCACCTGCTGGGCGGGTATGGCCAGATCGCCGGAGAGTCCGCAGATCACCGGAACGCTGAGCCGCCCCATGGTGTCCACCTCCTTCTGCCGTGCGCTTCTGCCTCTCTGCTCATCCGACTTCTGCCCGGGAACGGGTGGCGGAAACGGCTGCGCCGAAGGCGATGGTCCGGGGCGCGGAGGGGCGTGCCGACGGTGGCCGGCGTTGCACAGCAGGTAGCGGCGGTGGGGTGGTGGAGACGGTGACGCGGACGGGCGTGCCGGCGGTGGCAGCCGTTTTACAGCAGGTAGCGGCGGCGCGGGCACCGGTGCGGGTCCCGCCGAATCGCGGTCGTGTGGGCGCGCGAGCAGGTACCGGTCGGTGCCCAGGTGGGATGGCCCGCTTCCAGGTCGGCGACGTCGCGGAGGGTGAGGACGTGGTCGGGCGCGGGCGCGGCTACGCCGTCACCGAGGGGGTCGAGCAGGAACGCGCCGTGGTCGCCGTTCTCGGCCCGGCCGACCACCCGTCCGGCGAAGCGTGCCGCCGAGTCTGCCGGCACCGGTGCGCCCGTCGGCCTCGGACGCCGTCCCGCCCGGGTGGACGTGTCGACCCGGTCCCCGTATTCGCCGCCGAACAGTGCTGTCGGCACCCGCCCCGTGCCGTCCGGCGGCAGCACGTGTACAGCCGACGCTCGCGCCCCGGAATGCCACCGGAAGGTGCGGTTGGCAGGCGACGGCACGGCCGCACCGCGAACCGCGACGGGCGGATCGAGCGCTGCGACCCGAATCCGACCAGGTGTGACGGAGGGCGCCGGTGGCACTGCTCGGATCGGGGGCCCGGAAAATTGATCTCTCCGGACCGCCGGGTTCCGCTAGCCTCCGGGGGTGACTGGGACTGGTCGGTATCGGTGGCGCACTCGCGTGCGCGGGCGCCTGCCTTGGTGGCTTGTCAATCGGGGCTTCTTCGGCAAAGGCGCGCAAGACTGCGGATCGCACGAGTGGTACAACCACGACAACCGCGTTGCCCGGTGCTACCACTGCGAGGTCGGCGCGCGGCCCTGGGCGGTGACGTCCGACAAGTCGGCTCCTTCCCAGGACAGTTGATACGGCTGCGCTCCTAAACAAGCTCTCTCCGAGAGCGGATCTTGGAGGTGGCCGTGGCCCGCCGTCCGGGAGTGTCCGTCCGGCCGGTGAGCGTGGAGGGGGGCCGGCGGCTGCGGCGGATCGGACGGACCTCGAAGGGTCCGGTGGCGGAATGCTGGAGTGTTCGAGTTCCCGCTGGAGGACGCGATCGCCGGGGAGGCGTAGCGGGGCGAGGTGGATCTGTCGCTGGGATACGGATCCTGGATGTGCGTCGGCCCGCCGGGCGAACTGGCGGGCCGACGCGCATTCAGGATCGATGTCGACAATCCGCGGTTCAGCAAACGCGCATGGAGCCCAGGTTGTCCTTCGTCCCGCTGCCGAAGTCGAAGGACTGGGTGTCGGTGCCGGCGATCCAGCCGATCTGGTTGTTGTAGTCCGTGCCGCTGTAGAGGCACCAGTTCTTGCCGGTGCGGTTCCAGTACGACTGGTTGTTGTGGTAGACGCCGCCGCCGTCGTAGCTGTTGAAGTTCGAAACGTCCGACGTAATGCCGTAATAAGCGCCACGGGACAGCGTGATGGTCCAGATGCAGAACTTTCCGGATGAACACTGACCGGTGCTCTGCGGGTTTATCACGACGTCGGACGAATCCGCGGCGAACGCGGCGTTCGGGCTGATCAGCGCGGCGAACACTGCAGTTGCTGCGAGCATCGTCTTGACGCGCATCAGGACCCCCCTTGGGTTGTTGATTACCTTCCTTCAATCTAGCGACGGCGGCTCCCTGTGACATGACCATGCGTCAAATGTGATCATGGTCACCATGTGCTGGCGGCTGCGGCTGCGGCTGCGGCTGCGGCTGCGGCTGCGACGGGGTCGGGTACGACGTGGCTCCGGCCGCTGCTCTCCGGTGGGCCGTCCGATGGTTCTGCGGGCAATGTGCCGGTCAACCCAGTCGGCAGGGGGGAGTGGGAAGCGGGGGCACAGTGACCAGGAGCCAGCGTCCCTCCTTCTTGGTCAGGCCCCATACGGTGCAGCCTGCTTCAGCGTTGGGGTCGGTGCTGACGATCAGGGCGCGATCTGTCTCTCGTACCTCAACGGACTCCGGCGGGACGCTGCCAAGACTTGCCAGCCACGCCTCGGCGTAGTGATCGCCGGTAGTCTCCTTGGAGAAGTACTCCTGGAGTGCTTTGCTGTCGCCCGCCTTCACTGCGCGCATGACTTCTGCGGAGAGCTCGTTCTCGCTGGATGCGCCCGGGGGTGTGGTCGTGGAGATCGCCACCACGACGTAAGTCATCCAGGCGGCAACCACCGCCCCCAGAAGTATGAAGGGCAGTCGACCGGACGGCTTGGCAGCAACAGGCATGGTGATTCCTCCCTATGGGCCCCGGGATTCCGCAGGGCGGTTCTTCCGACGGGCTGTCAGGTGAGCGAGACCTGTCTTTGGCTACCGGGGGCTCCGATCGGTCGGCCCCCTGCTCCTGTCTCGGCCGACAGTGATTCTCCGGTCGGCCACTCTAGCGGGTCCCTTCCGGAGCGGGGGCGAGGTCTCGGGCCACAGTCCTGCTGGCGGAGGGAATCTGATGGTGCGACAGGTCGCGTCACTGTTCGGGATCTTGAAGTCCGCCGCGGACCGAGTGCTGGACGGCCTTGCGTCGCTGCTGGCGATCTCGCTCGCGCGGCGGCTGCGGCAAGGCGTCGTACTGATCGTGGACGGGGCCCTGGCGGCCACCCGCGGCAGGACGATCGCTGCCTCCGGCAAGAACCACCGGTAGTCGACCAACTGGCAGGGGGTGATCGACGCCAACGGCCGATCGGTCGTCGCCGTCGGCCTGTCCCTGCCCGGCAACCGCAACGCCCCCGCGCGCCTTCACGCATCGGTCGTCGACCGCGTCTGTCGGGCGCCCCGGTCCCGACGGGCGGCGGCTGTCGGGGAATCGGCGCCCTGACTCCGCACCGGCGCCGACGCGGACTGGAACACCTCACCCCTCGGCGCGAAGCCGACAACACCGGCCACGGGCTGTTGCCTTGAGGTGCCGTCAGGAGGACCCGCAACCCCGGGCTGAAGGGGGCCGTCCGGATCCGTATCATCTGCGCATGCCATCTGCCGCAACGCCGTCCGGGCCCGTTTACGACCTGTGTCGAGCTGTTCCCGAACTCCACCGACTGCGGGCCGCCGCACAGGCCGGGGACTGGGCAGCGATCCGCGCGGGTTTCACCGCACTGAAAGACCAGGATGACACTGCCGCAGCCGCGCGGATTGTCGCCGAAGTTCCCCAAGTGGACGCCATGTTGAAGGCGGCGATCAACGCGGCAGGTGACAGTCCGGACGGAATCCTGCCCCGCACTCTGCTGGCCTACCATCACATCCGGATCGGCTGGGCCATCCGAACCGGCTACCGTGCCAGATATGTCTCCGCCTCGAAGTTCGCGCGCTTCCATGAGCACCTGCGCCAGGCAGAGCGGCTACTCACCGACGTGCTCGTCCTGGACCAGCACTCCACCCTGGCCCGGCACCTGAGCCTGATGACAGCCCGCGGCCTGCAGCTCGGCCAGGCCGAGGCCCGGCACCGGTACGACCACATCGCCTCCGTGAGCCCCGGCCACTACTACGCGCAGAGCCAGTTGCTCCAGCAGCTTTGCCCGAAATGGAGCGGCAGTTGGGAGGCCGCGCACGCCTTCGCGGACGAGTGCCGAGAGGCTGCGGTTCCTGGCGGGCTCGGTGCCGTGATCACCGTGGAGGCGCACCTGGAGCACTGGATGGACATCAGCGGCGGCCGGCGCCTTCTGTACTGGCGACGGCCCGGCGTGCGAGACTCCCTGATCGCGGCAGCCGAGGCGTCCGTGCTGCACCCGGCACATCGGCCGAACTTCAGCCGGATAGCCGTGCACTCCGTGTTCGCCGCTGCCTTCAGCGTCGCCGGGCTCCGCTCGCGCGCCTTCCGCCACTTCGAGGAACTCGGCGAGTTCAGCGACCGGCAACCGTGGGGGAGCATGTTCACGCTGCCGGCCGACGAATGGCTCCGCCGCCGCGCCGCTGCCCGCCGGGCCGCCCGGCGGGCCGAAATCTTCGGCCGGCGCCCCCGCTGACCGCTGCCGTTCGGCGGCCCCCGGGGCGGCGCTGTGCAGTGCTCCGTGGGGCCGTAACGGGTGGCGTCGCGGGCGGGGCGGCGCGATGGTCGCGGGAGGGGGCGGGGCCTGGTGTGCCCGTACAAGTGGGGGGCGAACGACGAAGGACGGACAGGGCAGGAGGTGGAAACGGAATGTGCGCCGGCAGGCACAGAACGTGGCGTGGCGCGGCCCGGACGGGTGCGGGGCGCGGGTGCGGCCCGCACGGTTCGGGCCGGACCGGGCGTGGCGGGCGGGCGGTGGTGCCGGGCGGGCGGTCCGGGAGGCGGGGCGGTCGTACGGCGTGTCGGCAGGTCCGGCGCGGAGCGGGCGGCGGGCTGGGTCGGCGGAGCCGGACTGCGCCGTGTGCCGGGGTGGCGTCGGCCGGGCGGACGTGGCGGCGGGAGGGCGGACCGTGAAGCCCGGACGCGGGGACGGCAAGGTGCGTGCGCCGCTCGGCAGTCGGCAGGCCAGGACGCGGCGGCGGGCGGCGCTCGCGCGCGGCACCACGGTGCCCGTGCGGCGGACCGGGCTGGAGCGGCTGGCCGGCCGGGCCTGGCGGCTGCTCGCCGTCGCGGTCGCCGGTTACGCCGGGTACCTGATCGTCAGTCGGCTGCTGCTGCCGGTGGTGGCGGTGTTCGTCGCCCTGATCGTCACCGCGGTGCTGCGCCCGCCCGCCGACCTGCTGGCCCGGCGGATGCCGCGTGCGGTGGCGGTGCTGCTCACCGTGCTGGGCTCGTTGCTGCTGCTCGCGGGGCTGGGGACGCTGGTCGCGATGGTGATCCGCTCCCAGTCCGGGCAACTCGGCGGGCAGGTGCGTGGCGGCCTGGACCGGCTGGAGCACTGGCTGGAGGGCCCGCCGTTCCACGCCCGCGCGGGCACCCTCGGCGACCTGCAGCACCGGCTCGGCCAACTGCTCAGCACCCACCGGGAGACCGTGCTGTCCACGGCCGTCACCGGCGCGGGCTGGGTGGTCGAGGCGGCTGCCGGGGGCGCGCTGGCGCTGTTCTGCGCGGTGTTCTTCACGCACTCGGGCGAGCGGATGTGGGGCTGGGGGACGTCCCTGCTGCCCGCCCGCCCGGCCGGCGTGTGGCGGCGGGCCGGCCGCGCCGCGTGGCGCACGTTCGCGGGCTACACCCGGGGCCTGTTCCTGGTCGCGGGCACCAACGCCGTGGTGGTCGGCGTCGCACTGGCCGCGCTCGGCGTGCCGCTCGCCGTGCCACTGGCCTGCCTGGAGTTCGTGGCGGCGCTGATTCCGCTGATCGGCTCACCGATCGCCCTGGCCGTGGCCTCGCTGGTCGCGCTCGCCACCCGCGGGCCGGTGACCGCCCTGGTGGTGCTCGCCATGATCGTGCTGGTCGGCCAGCTGGAGGGCCACGTCCTGCAACCCCTGGTGATGGGCTGGGCGGTCCGCCTGCACCCCGTCGCGATCGCCCTGGCCGTCGCCGTCGGCGGCACCCTCGGCGGAATCGTCGGCGCGGCCGTCGCGGTGCCGGTGCTGTCGGTGGGATGGGCGGTGTTCCGTGAGCTGCGCCCACCGGCGGGCGAAGCACCGAGCGAGCCCGGGGGCGGATGAGGGGGGGGCAGGCGGGGCGCGGGCGAGGGGGCGTGTGCCCGGGTAGGACGGTCCGGTCGCAGGCGCGCGGTCTCGGCCGTCAGTGGCGGTGAGCAGAATGTCGATCATGTTCGACGGACTTCACGACATCGACTGGTCGCAGATGGAACACGCCTACGGCACCGCGGAGGAGGTGCCGGGGCTGCTGCTCGGGCTCGCCTCACCGGACGAGAAGGAGCGGCGCGAGGCGCTCGGCGAGTTCTACGGCGCCGTCCACCACCAGGGGGACGTCTACCGGTGCACGGCCGCCAGCGTCCCGTTCCTGTTCGAGCTGGCGGCGGACGTCGGTGCGCCGGGCCGGGCGGCGGTGATCGAACTGCTGGTCAGCATCGGCCGGATGGCCGTCGAGTCCGGCGCGACCGAGGAGGACGACGGCTGGGACGAGTCGGGCCACTACCGGGCCGCGGTGGCGATGCGGGAGCGGGCCGGGACGTTCGTCCGGTTCGTCGCGGATCCCGACCGGCTGGTGCGGCAGGCGGCGATACCCGCGCTCGGGCTGTTCGTCGACGACGCGGAGCGCGCCGTCGCGGTGCTGCGGGAGCGGCTTCCCGGCGAGCCGGGGGTGGTCGAGCGGCTGCTGCTGGTGGAGGCGATGGCCACGCTGGCCCTGCGCCGGCCCGAGGCGGTGGCGCCTGCGCGGGAATGGCTCGCCGCGCTCGCCGAGGACCGTGCCGTCGATCCGAGCACCCGACTGGCGGCGCTGGTCCAACACGCCAGGTGCACACCGGAGTTCCGCGCCGAGGAGACCACCCGCGCCGCGATCGCCCTGCTGCGGGAGAGCGTGGCCCCGGCCGACGACCGGTTCCGCGCCCCCGCGCCGGCCACCGCGGCGCCCGCGGCCGGGCAGGTCGGTGTGCCGGCCCACGTCATCGCCGCCTTCGAGGACCTCAAGCGGGAGTCCGAGGTCCACTCGCCGCTCACCGACCTGCTGCGCGCCTTCCACGAAGTCCTGGGGGACCGGGTCGCCGAGCGCACGATGCTGCTGACGGAGCAGCTGCGCAGCGGCGACCCGGGTGCCCGGCTGGACGCCCTGCGGATGAGCAGGACCGTTGTCGGGAACTGGCGCGGCGACCACGGCCCACTGGTCGCGCTGCTCGGCGACCGGCTCACCGACCCGCACCCGGAGGTCGTCGCCGAGGCCGCGGCCGTGCTCAACGCCTGCCATCCCGTCGCCGAGCCGGCCCGCCCGGCGCTGGCCGCGCTCGTCGCCGCCCAGCGGGCGCAGCACGGGCCGCAGGCGTGGGACCAGCCGCAGCCCGACCTGCGCCGGGCCCACCAGGAGGCCGTGCTCGCCCTGGCGCAGCTCGGCGACGAGCGGGCGCTGCCGGGTCTGCTGGCGGCGCTGGACGGGGGAGCCGATGCCTGGCGGGCGGTCCAGGTGGCGGGCTGCCTGCCCGGCGCGGCAGGGCAGTTGGCGCCCAGGGTGGCCGCGCGGCTGCTCGGCTTCGACCAGGAACAGGAGTGGATCGGGACGGAGGTGGGCGCGGCCCTCCGGGCACTGGGGAGCCTCGGCGGCCCGGCGGCGCTCGCGGCGGTCGGGGAGGTGCTCGACCGGGCGGTGTGGGGGAGGAAGTGGGACATCGTCTGTTCCGCGCTCGCGGCGTTGCAGCAGTTCGGCCCGGCGGCGGCGCCCGCGCTGCCGACGATCCGCCGGCTGGCGACGCTCGACGCGGCCGTGGACCTCCGGGTGGCGCCCGCCGCGGTGGCCGCGCTCCAGGCGGCCGGGGCGGACCCGGACGAGGTGCTGCCCCTGCTTCTCGACCTGCTGGACAGCGGCAGCTCGCACCGGGTCAACGCGGCCGTGGACGTCCTCGCCGCGGTCGGACCGGCGGCGACGGCCGCGCTGCCGCGCCTGCGCGAACTCCTGGACGACGACTCCGAATGGGTCCGGGTGCGCGGTGCGACCGCGCTCTGGGCGATCGGCGGCGAACCCGAGGCGCCCGCCGTCCTCGGCGTCCTCCTCCCGGCCTGGGAGAAGAACTCCGCCGTCGGCACGCATGTCGCGCGCTGCCTGGACCGGATGGGCCCCGCCGCCGCCCCGGCCGTTCCGGCGCTGCGCGCACAGCTGGACCGGCCCGCACGCAACGACCGCTGGTTCGGCGGTATCGAGGCGGACGAGACCCTTCAGCGCATCTGCCGCGCGGTGCTCGCCCGGCTCGCCTCACCCGGGACGGTGTGAGACCCCGGCTGCCAACGCCCTGAGCCCGGCCGTCGGCCTCGCCGGTGGCCACCGACCGACCGTCGTCGGCCTCACCGGCGGCCACCGCCCGGCCGCCGTCGGTCGCGCACCGGGCCGTGCGGCGGGGTGCGTGCCGGGCCGTGCAGCGGGGTGCGCAGCGCCGGCAGGCGGCACACGGCGGACAGCAGGGTTCGGCAGACCGGGCCGAGGGCGGTGCGGATCGGGTGGGAGCGCATGGTGCGCAGGCGCAGGTCGAGCTCGACGTCGACCCGCAACTCGGCCTCCAGGACGGCCAGCAGCTGCCGTTCCCTGGGTGAGAGAGCCGCACCGTCCACCGTTGTCACCGCCACTCGTCGGACTGTTCCGGGCCCGCCCCGGCCGTTCCGGCCGGTGTCGCGGTCAGTGCGTGAAGCGGTGGCGTGGCCGGCCGCGCGGCTGCCCGGCGGCGGTGGAGCCGCTCGGGCCGGTGGTGCCAGTGCCGGTGCCGGCGCCGGTGCCGGTGGTCGACGGGTCGGCGGCGGCCCGCTCGTGGTGGTGGTGCCGGTGGTGCCGGTGCGTGGCGGCACGTATCAGGAGCAGGCCGGCGCAGAAGATCAGGGTCAGCGCGATTCCGGCGAGGAACGCGCCCAGGGTGCTGATCGTGGCGATGTGGTTGCCGAGCACCGTCACGCTCGTCTCGGGTCCGCCGCCCAGATTGTCGGAGATCAGCAGGCCGACGAACGCGCCGGACGCGGCAAAGAGGAGGAATCCGAGCAGCAGCAGCATGGTCAGTCCTTTCGCTCGCTCCATTGCTCCGTTGCATGCGGCGTCTGCCCGGTGCGCCTCCGCCCAATCAGCGGCCTGCGGAATGGGGGCATTCCGGGCAGCCGCCGCGCGGACGTCCCGGCTCAGGGCGTCCGGAACAGACGGCCCAGGTGGTGGCGCAGGACGGCGGTGGCGGCGTCGGGGGTGCGCTGGGCGAGCAGGACGCTGAGGCCGAGGCCGGCGGAGAGGGAGAGCAGGACGACGGCCTCGTACCGGGGATCGGGGACGTCGGCGGCGGTGAGGTGGGCGACCAGGAAGGCCTCCATCTCGTTGGGGGCGGCCAGGAAGGGCTGGCCGGCGAGGGCCGGGTCGGTGACGGAGAGGACGGCGTACGCGGTGTAGACGAGGTGGAAGGTGCGGCTCTCCTCGTCGGTGGGGACGGCCTCCAGCAGGACCGCCTCGACGATGTCGCGCGGGGAGGGCGGCGCGGCCGAGGTCGCGGCCCGGACCCGGTCGCGGACGCGCTCGCCCATCCGGACCCCGAGGCGGGTGAGGGCGGCCAGCAGCAGCTGTTCCTTGGTGTCGAAGTAGTACTGCACCAGGCGGACCGAGATGCCCGCCTCCTGTGCGACGGAGCGCATCGTGACGGCGTGCAGCCCCGTCTGCGCGGCGGAGCGCAGCAGGGCGTCAATGATCAGGGCCCGCCGTTCCTCGTGGTCGACCAGCTTCGGCATCCCGGCCCCTTCGAACGTTTTTGTGGTACAACCATACCATCAAGGCCTGCTGCGATGCGGCCGCTGCGTCATCCGGGAGGGGCTCATGACCAGGACCAGCGTCGGACACTTCGTCAGCGAGGAGGCGCGTACGGCGTTCCTCGACACCTACGACCGGGCGATGGAGCTGTGGCCCGCCCCGCACCGCGCCCTCGACGTCGAGACCTCGTACGGCACCGTCCACGTCCACCGCTACGGGCCCGAGACCGGCGACCCCGTCGTCCTGCTGCACGGCCACGCCGGCCACCCCGCCAACTGGCACCCGCAGATCGCCGCACTCGGCGCCCAGCACCCCGTCTACGCGATCTCCACCCTCGACGACCCCGGCCGCAGCGTGCAGCGCGCCGTCGCCTCCGGGCCGGCCGAGAACGCCCAGTGGCTCGGCGAAGTCCTCGCCGGGCTCGACCTGGAACGCGTGCACCTGGTCGGCGTCTCGTACGGCGGCTGGCTGGCCCTCAACCAGGCGATCCATGCACCCGAACGGCTGGCCTCCGTCGCCCCGCTCGACCCGGGCGGCATCGAGAAAGTCCCGGCCCGGTTCTACGCCCACATGGTCGCCGGCCTGTTCGGCATGCTCGCCCCCCGCCGCCTGCGCCCCGCCCTCGCCCGCCTGCTCGCCAACCCCGCCCTGGTCGCCCCGCCCGAGATGCTCGCCCCCCTGATGCTCGCCATGCGCACCTGGAAGCCCGCCGCCCGCCCCGCCGCGCCCCCGTTCGCCGACGACGACCTGCGCCGCGTCGCGGTCCCCGCCCTCGTCCTGATCGGCGCCCGCAGCGCGCTGTTGCGCCCGAAGCGCGTCCTGGCCCGCGTCAACGCCCTGCTCCCGTCGGCACACGCCGAAATCGTCCCGGGCACCGGCCACGGCCTCACCCTGGAACGCCCGGAGCTGGTCAACGCCCGGCTGCTCGACTTCTTCGCGGCCACGAAGGCGGAGCACGCCGCGAGTTGACGCATACTCAGCCGGTCCGTCGGTCCGTCGGTCCGTCGGTCCGTCGGTCGGTCGATCCGTCCGGCCGCGGAGGGTTGGGCGACGAGGACGTTGCCGTGCGCGCAGGCGTCCAGACAGACCGCTCTGATCATCTGCTTTTCGCCTCGGCCCGGCCCCGTGTGCCGTCCACGGTGGCGGGTGTCCCGGCTACCCGCCGGGTGGGGGAGTGGCGGGTTCGGGTTCGGGTGTGGGCTCCGGCTCGGGGTGGCCGGGGTCGGGGCGGCCCGGGCTCGGGGGTTGCGGGGGCTGGGGCTCGTACGGGACGGGCGGGGAGATCGGCGGGTCCGGGTCCGGCGGGAGGGGGGAGGGGCCGAACGGGCCGGGCGGGTCGGTGGGGCGCGGGGGGCTGTCCGGCGGCTCGGGCGGCCTTACGTCCGGGTCGACGGGAATCGGCATCGTCATCGTGATCACCGCCCGAGGGCGTGCTCCAGCTGGTGCTCGTTCGTCTTCGGCCGGCCCCGGACGCCTCGTCGTGCAGTTGGTCCTCGGCCGGCCCCTGCGCCCCGCCGGCGCCACGCTTCAGCAGGCTCCACCCGAGGTGCTCGTCCCGGGGCTCCCGCGTGGGGGCTCGATCCGGCGGGCATGACTGCGCTCCTTTCGTTGCCGGGCGGTCACGTCGGCGCATACCCGGATGGATCGGAACGAATCGGGTCCGGTGCGATTCAAACGCGGCCGATCGGGTACGAGTGGGGCGTCGCACCGGGCGTACCGTCCGGCGCGGCCGACCCGCAAGGTCGCCAGCCACGGCAGGCGAGCCGCGTGCCGGGAGCCGCCACCTGGCTGAAGAGGCCGGGTGTCATGGTTCTCCGCCCGCCGCCCCGTACGGCCGCCGACGGTCGGATGCCGTTCGTCCGACGGGACGCCGGCCAGGGGTGTCGCAGCGGGCCTGCGCCGTCCCCGGGAGGTGACTCCCAGTGACCACCATGACCCAACGCCACCCGTCGGCCCGCCGCACCGGCGACCGACCGACCGACGAGCCCCCGCGCGCCACGACCGGCCGCGACATCAGCCCGACGCCCGACACCCCACCGGTGTACGAGATCGACCTGATGTACCGGCCGACCCGGCGCGAGATGCGCGCCATGGGCAAGTTCGAGGCCCGTGAACTCAGCGACGCACTGTTCCGTCGGCTGGCCGAACTGCCGCCCGAGGACCCGAAGTCCAGCTACGTGCGCGGCACCGTGATCGAACTCAACATGCCGCTGGTGCGATTCGTCGCCGCCCGGTTCCGGCACCGCCCCGAGGAACTCGACGACATCCTGCAGGTCGGCACGATCGGCCTGATCAAGGCGGTCGACGGGTTCGACCCGGACCGCGGCGTCGAGTTCGTCACCTACGCGATCCCGACCATCTCCGGCGAGATCAAGCGGTTCTTCCGCGACACCTCGTGGCCGGTGCGGGTCCCGCGCAGCGTGCAGGAACGCTACCTGGCCGCCGCCCGCGCCTCCGACCGGCTCGAACAGGACCTCGGCCGGCTGCCCGACACCGCCGAACTCGCCGAGGAACTGCACGTCTCCGAGGCCGAGGCGGCCGAAGGGCTGGACGCCGGACGGCTGTGCCGCTGCGACTCACTGGACTCGCTGCGCGACGAGGACTCCGACGACACCGGCAGCGCGCTGATCAACCGGCTCGGCGCCTGCGACCCGGAGCTCGAAATCGCCGAACTTCGAGTCGCCGCAAGGCCGTTCCTCAGCCGACTGCCCGAGCGGGAGCGCACCGTGCTGCTGCTGCGGTTCTGGGGCGGACTCACCCAGAGCGAGATCGCCCACGAGATCGGCGTCTCGCAGATGCACGTCTCGCGGATTCTCGCCGCCACCCTGACCGGGCTGCGCCAACAGATAGAGGGCGAGGCGGAGTTCGAGACGGACGCCGCCTCGGACCCGGAAGCGGACGCCGCCCCGGACACCGCGGGTGATTGAGCCTCGCCAGGCCGGGTAGCCGCGCGGACCGAGACCCACTGGTGGAGAGCCGCACCGCTCGGCAGGAGGTGTTCGTACCGTGGACCCGCAACCCGCCGCCGGTGCCGCCCCCACCGACCTGCCGCTGCTGCGCGTCCACGCCGCCGCCGAACAGGCAGGATTCCCAGGGCTGTTGGCCACCCCGGGCCGGACGGCGCGCCGGATGCCGGAGACCGCCGGCGCGGACGAGACGCCGACCGTCCGGGCGACCGGCGGGGATGCGGATGCCGGGAACGCAACCGTGCGACCGGATGCCATGCTCCCGGACGGGACGTTCCCGGGCGGTACGGAAGGGGCGGGCGAGCCGCGATGAGGAGCCGGCCCGTGCCAGGGCCCGTGGAAGGTCGCACCGAGCGTCGCCGCCTGCCGTTGGAGACCGAGTCCGGGGCGGTCGCGCGCAGTCGCGAGTTCACCCGCCTCGCCCTCCAGGCGTGGGGTTGGCTGCCCGCGCGCGACGCCGACGGGCGGGCGGCGGCCGACGACGTGTTGCTGATGACCAGCGAACTCGTCACCAACGCCTGCCAGCACGCGGTCGGCCCCTACGCGCTGGAACTGACCAGGTGCGGACCGCTGTTGCGGGTCTCGGTGCTCGACCGCGACGACCGGATGCCGGTGCTGGGCGCCCCGTACGCCCGCGCCCGGCCGGGCGGCCACGGGCTGCGGGTGGTGGACCGGCTGGCCGCGGCATGGGGCAGCGAACCGGTGCCCGGCGGCGGCAAACGCGTCTGGCTGGAGACGCTCCGCCCTCCGGCCGAACCCACGACGGGACGGCGCCACCGCGGACAATTGGGGCCCCTCCCCGTCCGTCGGCCCCGGTCCCGACCCCGCTGACCGGGGGCGAGGCGGTGGGCACGCGGACAGCGCACCCGACCCGGGTGTTTGCCCCCTTCCCCAACCGGTCAGACGCCCGGCAGGCCCGAACCGGGCCGCGCCCCGCTTCCTCGCCGGCCGCACCGGGAGCCGCTCCCGCCGGCCCCAGTGGCAACGCGGCGCAGCGAGATGACGAAGCGACGCGGCGAAGCGACGTGACGAGAGACGGAGGAGAGAACGCATGAGCATGATCCAGGAGACCGTCGAGGTGGACGTCCCGCTGCGCACCGCGTACGACCAGTGGGCGCAGTTCGAGGAGTTCCCCCAGTTCATGGACGGCGTCGAACAGGTGACCCGGATCGACGAGCGGCACAGCCACTGGCGCACCAGGATCTCCGGCGTCCAGCGCGAGTTCGACACCGAGATCGTCGACCGGCAGCCCGGTGAGAGGATCGCCTGGCAGACGGTCGGCGGAGACGTTCGGCAGAAGGGCGAGGTCAGCTTCGCCCGGCTGGACGACGGCCGCTGCGAGGTGCGGCTGGCGATGGACTACGACCCGCAGGGGATGGCCCACCACGCCGCCGACACCATGGACGTGATCGACCGGCGGGTCCGCGGCGACCTGGAGCGGTTCAAGTCCTTCGTCGAGGAGCGCGGCACCGGCTGATCCGGGTTCGAGCCCCTCCGCAACGGTCCGGGTTTGAGCCCTTCCGCAACGGACAGCCGCCCCCACATGGAACACCTTCACTCAGGCCCCGCCGACTGGCTGGACGTCCCCGGGCACTGGACGTTCCTCGACCCGGTCACGGAGCGCCTCGCCGACTTCATCCAGGCCCTGCCGCTCGGCCGTGCCCGCGACGTCCTGCACGGCGTCCCGCTGGGCCACCCGCTGCACCCCGCGCTCGTCCCGACCCCGATCGGCTGCTGGCTGGCCGCCGGACTGCTCGACCTCACCGGCGGTGACCAGCGGGCCGCCCGCCGGCTGACCGCGGCCGGGCTGGTCAGCCTGCCGCCCGCGCTGTGGGCCGGCTGGGTCGACTGGTCCCGGCTGCCGCCGCTCCAGCGCCGCACCGGACTGGTGCACGCCGCGAGCGCCGCCACCGGGGCCGTGCTGCACCTGTGCTCGCTGCGCGCCCGCCGCCGCGGCCACGGCGTGCGCGGCCGGCTGCTCGGCCTGAGCGGCACCACCGTCGTCGGTCTCGCCGCCGCGCTCGGCGGGCACCTGGCGTACCGTCAGGCCGCCGGCGCCGCCCACGCGGAGGCCGAGTTCCGGCTCGCCCCGTCCGACTGGCAGTCGCTCGGAGAGACCGCCGGCTTCCCTGCCGACGTGCCCGTGCGCGGCCGGCTCGGCGAGGTCGCCGTGCTCGTCGTGCACGGCTCCGACGGCAGCTGGACCGTCCTCGCCGACCGCTGCACCCACATGGCCGGCTCGCTCGCCGCGGGCGAACTGATCGACGGCTGCGTGCAGTGCCCGGTGCATCAGTCGCGCTTCCGGCTCGCCGACGGTCACCCCGTGCAGGGCCCCGCCACCGCTCCGCAGCCCCGCTTCGAGACCCGCATCCTGGACGGCCACCTGGAGGCCCGGCCGCCGCTCGGCCCATGACCGCCCTCGACGACCTCCTCGACCGCTGCGGCACCACCTACGCCGAACAGGCCGGCATCCGGCTGCGCGACACCCCCGCGCCGCTGTACCAGCTGCTGGTCCTCACCCAGCTGTGCGCCGTCCGGATCCGCGCCGACACCGCGGCCGCCGCCGCCCGCGAACTGTTCGCCGCCAAGTGGCGCACGCCGCGGGCGATGGCGGAGTCCGGCCGGCAGCAGCGGATCGACGCGCTCGACCGCGCCCAGTACGTCCGCTACGACGAGAGCACCGCCACCGCACTCGTCGAGGGCGCCGAACTCGTCCGGCAGCGCTGGCGCGGCGACCTGCGGCGGCTGCGCGCGGAAGCCGGACGCGACCCGGACGCCATCGGCCGGCTGCTGCGGGAAGTCCCCCGGATCGGCCTCGTCGGCGCCGACGTCTTCCGGCGCGAGGCCCAACTGCTCTGGCCCGAACTGCGCCCGTTCTTCGACCACCGCGCCCTGGACGCCGCCGCCCGGCTCGGCCTGCCCCGAACCCCCGACGCGCTCGCCGAACTGGTCCCCGCCCGCGACCTGGCCCGCCTCTCCGCCGCGCTCGTCCGCAGCTCGCGGACGGGTTGAGCCGATCGGCGGTTGCCCGTCCGCAGCGCGCGGACCGGTTGGGCCGATCGGCGGTTGCCCGTCCGCAGCGCGCGGACCGGTTGGGCCGATCGGCGGTCGGCCAGGTGTGCGCCACCTCCCGAGCTGGGCAGACGCGCTGACGGTGCGTTCGGAAACCGCCGGGTGCACGGCTCTTGCGACGGAGGCGAAGATGGCCGCACCGCAGCGCCCGGGGGGCACGACCGTGGAGACCGACGTCCCCGGCAGACTGGACCGGCTGCCGTGGTCGCCCTGGCACTGGCGGATCCTGATCGGCCTCGGCACCGTCTGGATCCTGGACGGCCTGGAAGTCACCATCGTCGGCAACCTGGCCACCCGGCTCGCCGAACCCGGCAGCGGCATCACGATCAGCACCGCCCAGGTCACCACCGTCGCCGCCGCGCTGTACGTGGCCGGCGCGTGCTGCGGTGCGCTGTTCTTCGGCTGGCTCACCGACCGGCTGGGCCGAAAGAAGCTGTTCATGGTCACCCTCGCGGTGTATCTCGCCGCGACCGCCGTCACCGCGCTCTCCTGGACCGCCTGGTTCTTCTTCCTGTGCCGGTTCTTCACCGGCTTCGGCATCGGCGGCGAGTACGCGGCGATCAACTCCGCCATCGACGAGCTGATCCCCGCCCGGGTCCGGGGCCGGATCGACCTGATCGTCAACGGCAGCTTCTGGATCGGCGCCGCGATCGGCGCGTTCGCCTCGATCGCGCTGCTCGACACCGCGCTGTTCGCCACCGACATCGGCTGGCGGCTGGCCTTCGGCATCGGCGTGGTGCTCGGCCTGGTCATCCTGCTGGTGCGCCGGCACGTCCCCGAGAGCCCGCGCTGGCTGTTCACCCACGGGCGCACCGAGGAGGCCGAGGAGATCGTCACCGAGGCCGAGCAGATCGTCGAACGGGAGACCGGCAAGCCCCTGCCGCCGGTCGACGGACCGCCGATCCGGATCCGCGAACGCGGCCCGATCGGCTTCGTCACCATCGCCCGCACCCTGGTCTCGCACTACCCGCGCCGGACGATCCTCGGCCTGGCGCTCTTCATCGGCCAGGCCTTCCTGTACAACTCCGTCACCTTCGGGTTCGCCGTGATCCTCACCAAGTTCTTCGACGTCCGCACCGGCGACACCGGCTACTACTTCGCGGTGATCGCCGTCGGCAACTTCCTCGGCCCGCTGCTGCTCGGCCACCTCTTCGACTCCGTCGGCCGCAAGCCGATGATCGCCGGCACGTACATCGGCTCGGGCGTCCTGCTGTTCGGCACCGCCTGGCTGTTCCACCGCGGCTCGCTGAACGCCACCACCATGACCGCCTGCTGGACGGTTGTGCTGTTCTTCGCCTCCGCCGGGGCCAGCGCCGCCTACCTCACCGTCAGCGAGATCTTCCCGCTGGAGACGAGGGCGCTGTGCATCGCCTTCTTCTACGCCGTCGGCACCGCCGCCGGCGGCATCTCCGGGCCCCTGCTCTTCAACGGCCTGGTCTCCAGCGGCCAGGTCGGCGACGCCACCCTGGCGTTCTGCATCGGTGCCACCCTGATGACCCTGGCCGGCCTGGTCGAGGCCCTGATCGGCGTCAAGGCGGAACGCCGCAGCCTGGAGTCGCTGGCCGCCCCGCTCAGCCAGATCCCGTCCGAGCCCTGACGGTGCGTCAACACTGCGCCAATTGGGGATACCCTGCGAGCGGCGGCTCCCTGACGGCGTTCCGGATCGGGACCGACGACCAGGCCTTCGACGACGCGAGCCTCGGCACCGCCGGTCGGCCGACCGTCGAGGTCACCCCGACGGGGTCGGTGATCCGGCGGATCGTCAGCCCAGCGTCCACTGCTGGGCGGGCGAGCCGTTGCAGGTCCACAGTTGGAGCCGGGTGCCGTCGGCGGACGAACCGTTCGGGGAGTCCAGGCACTTGGCGGAGCCGGTGTTCACGAAGGCGCGGTTGCTGCCGTACGACCACTGCTGGGCGTCCGTCCCGTTGCAGGTGTACAGCTGGATCACCGCGCCGTCGCTGTGCGAGGCGGCGTCCACGTCCAGGCACTTGCCGAGCGCGCGGACCGTCCCGTCGGCGCCGACCGTCCACTGCTGGGCGGCGTTGCCGGTGCAGTTGTGCAGCTGGATCGGGGTGCGGTCGGCGCTGGAGGCCCCCGCGACGTCCACGCACATGCCGCCCGGGCCGCTGATCTGCCCGGTGTACGGCACCGGCCCGCTGCCCGACGTGGTGACGTGCACGTAGTCGACCACCATGCTCTGCGGGAACGTCGACGACCCGTCGGGGCTCCCCGGCCAGTCGCCGCCGACGGCCAGGTTGAGGATCATGAAGAACGGGTGGTCGAACACCCAGCGGTTGCCGCCCAGATCGGCCGGGGTGCGGGTCTGGTAGGCGTGGCCGTCCACCGACCAGGTGATGGCGGACGGGCTCCAGTCGACGGCGAACACGTGGAAGTCGTCCGCGAAGGCCTGCCCGGCGGGCAGTGAGTACGGCGCGCCGAGGCCGCCCGCACCCGAGTAGCCCGGCCCGTGGATGGTGCCGTGCACCGTGCCCGGCTCCCGCCCGATGTTCTCCATCACGTCGATCTCGCCGCTGTTCGGCCAGCCCGCCGTGCCGATGTCGTTGCCGAGCATCCAGAACGCCGGCCAGATCCCCTGCCCGCGCGGGATCTTGATCCGCGACTCGAAGTGCCCGTACGCCTGGGCGAAGCTGCGGGAGGTGTTCAGCCGGGCCGAGGTGTACTGGCAGGTGCCGTACCAACACGCCAGCCCCGCATCGGAGTTGCGCCTGGCGGTGATCACCAGGTGCCCCTGCCCGTCCAGCGCGGCGTTCGCCGCCCCCGCCGTGTAGTACTGGAGCTCGTGGTTGCCGTTCCCCGAACCCCCGGTCTCCACCGTCCACTTGGCGGGGTCGACCGCCGCCCCGGCCGGTCCGTCGAAGTCGTCGCCCCAGCTCTGTGCGGCGGCGGGCTGCGTGGCGGTCGACTGCGTGGTGGCGGGCTGCGCGGCGGCCGACTGCGCGGCGGCCGGGGCGGCGCCGAACAGTGCGGCGGCCAGGAGGAGTGCGAGGCCGGCGAGGGGCCGACGGCGGGTGGGCGGGGCAGAAGTCATGGGCGAACCTGCTTCCTGCTGGCGCTCGTCGACGGCGATCCGCCGCCGGTAGGCCGATGGTACGAACGCGTACTCGCCATGGCAATGTCAAGGGAGGGCTTGTCGCGGCCCGGGGCGTTCGGTACGACCGGAGCACGGGCGGCGGGACGCGGTCCCGGGGCGGACCGGCGCCGAACCGGGAGCCGGCGGCAGGGATCCCGGGCGCGAGCGGGACGGCGGGCCGGGGGAGCGGCGGGCGGTGCGGCGCCCGGGCGCATTCCGCGCCGAGCCCGCCCCGGTCGCCAACTGCGCGCCGGTGGCTGCCGGGTGTGAGCGGTCCGGGTCGTGGGCACGGGCACCCTGGTGCGGTCGCACCGTCGAACTCGGACCTCGACCTGCCGTCGCGGCCGCAGGGAGCGGCGGGCGGCCACCTGTTCCCTCGCGGGGCTCTCTCGTAGAACGGATCCGACGGTGAACCTGGCACGCCGCAGTACGGAGACGGGCACCGGCCACGCCCTGGTGCTGGGCGCCGGCATCAGTGGCCTCTGCGCCGCCCGGGCCCTCTCCGAGGTGTTCGACCACGTCACCCTCGTCGAACGGGACACGCCGGCAGGCGACGGCGCGACCCGGCGGGGCGTTCCGCAGGGGGCGCACGTGCACTCGCTGACGGTCCGTGGGGCGAACGTCCTGGAGGGGTTCTTCCCGGGCTTCGTCGACGAGCTCGCCGCCGACGGCGCCACCCTCGTCAACGCGCTGAGCGAGGTCGAGATCGTGTTCTTCGGCTCCCTGCTGTGCAAAGTGCCGCTGGGCACGGTCCTCCAGGCCAGCCGCCCGTTCCTGGAGGACCGCCTGCGGGCGAAGGTCTGCGCGGCGCCCAACGTCACCCTGCTGGACGGCCGGGAAGCGACCGCCCCGCTCACCACGCCCGACCGCAGCAGGGTGACCGGAGCCCGGGTGGTGGTTCCGGGCGTGCCCGGAACCACCGAGGAGATCGACGCCGACCTCGTCGTGGACGCCATGGGCCGCGCCGGCCGGGGCGCGACCTGGCTCGGAACCCTCGGCTACGGCAAGCCCGTCGAGCAGCGCCTGCGGGTCGACGTGGCATACGCGAGCCGCCGCTACCGGCTCCCCCCGGGCGCGATCGGCGCGGACAAGGCACTCCTCGTCGGCGCGACCCCGACGCGCCCGCGCGGCCTGGTCCTCACCCGGCAGGAGAACGACATCTGGGTGCTCTCCCTGTACGGATTCGGCGGCGGCCACCACCCGCCGACCGATCCGGACGAATTCCTGCTCTTCGCCCAGGAGTTGGCCACCGTAGGCGGGTGGGAGGCCCTCCGGCGCGCCGAACCGGTCACCGACGTCGCCGCGTTCGCCTACCCCCACTCCGTACGCCGGCACTTCCATCGGCTGCGCCGCCTCCCCGACGGCCTGATCTCCATCGGCGACGCGATCTGCAGCCTCAACCCGATCTACGGAGCGGGCATGACCGTCGCCGCCCTCCAGGCCGCGGCCCTGCGCGGGTGCCTCGTCGGCGGCACCCGGAACCTCCCCCGGCGCTTCTACCGGTCCGCGGCGAAGTCCCTGCAACTCTCCTGGCTGTTCTCCACCCTCGCCGACAGGTCCATGCCGCAGGTCCCGGGCACCCGCCCCGCCCTCGCCGCCCTGCTCGCCACATCCTTCCGAGCCACCATGCGGGCCGCCGCCACCGACCCGGAGATCGCCGCCGCCGTCTGGAACGCCGTCAGCCTCACCGGCTCCCCGGCCGAACTCGCCCACCCCCGGGTCCTCGCCGGGACGCTGCGCAACTGGCCCCGCCGACGATCCGTCAGGTGACGGCGGCGGCCGGCGGCGCCGCCCCGCGCCGGGTTCCGGGTCGGGCGAAGGACGGCCGGCGGGCGGCGGGCCGGCTGGGCCGGTCGGGGTGGGGCGATGCCTACGGGACGTTCCAGGCGGAGAGCACCGGTCGGCCGTGCTCGGTCGCCAGGACGGCGAGGGTGCCGGGGTCGGGGTGGCCGAGCAGGCCTGCGGCGGACGGGTCGAGGCCGAGCCAGCGGACGGCGAGGATACGGGCCAGGTGGCCGTGCGCGACGACGGCGACGTCACCCTCGGCCAGCAGGGGGCGAATGCGGCCGAGCGCGGCGTCCGTCCGGTCGGCCACCTGCTGGAGCCGCTCGCCGGGGTGCGCCGCGTCGCCCGGGACGACGCCGTCGCGCCACAGGTCCCAGCCGGGTCGGGTCTGTTCGATCTGATCGGCCGTCAGGCCCTCGTAGCCGCCGTAGTCCCACTCCAGCAGGTCGGGATCGGGCGTGACGCCGGTCAGGCCCGCCAGCTCGGCCGTCCGCAGGGCCCGGCCGAGCGGGCTGCTGACGACGGCGACCGGGCGGCGGGCGGCGAGCCGCGGGGCGAGCGCCCGGGCGGCTGCCTCGCCGGCCGCGGTCAACGGGACGTCGGTGCGGCCCGCATGACGGCCCGACAGGCTCCACTCGGTCTGGCCGTGTCTGATCACTATCAGTTCACCCATGGCCGTGCAGGTTAGCCGATGAGATGCCCGGCGGCTGTGGCGCACCGGGCCGGTCCGGGTGCGGGCGGCGATTCCGTTCGATCGGGCCGGCACAAGGGCGGCGGAAATTCCTTTTGCCAACGGAGGCCGGGGGATCGGGCCGGTCCCGGGCCCGCTGGGCCGGCCTACGACCTTCGTCCCCGATCCGCTGCGGAGCGGATTTCCGAATGCCGCGGTGCGGCGGTCGACTCCCGTGCCAGGACTGGCGGATACGCGTCAACGGGGGTGTTCTCCGGCGGTGGGGGCATCGGGCTTTCCCTTGTCGGTGACGAACACTAGGGTCTGGGGGCTGTGACCACGAAAGAGCCCGGTGACGACCTGTGGGAAGAGTTCGTCAGGGAATTTGCGAAGAACAACGCCCCGCACGAGCCCAGTGCCGTCGAACGTGCTCAGCAACAGCAACAGCAACAGCAACAGCAGCAGCAGAACCGGGCGCGACGGCGGCCGGGGCGGTGGCTGGTGCTTCCGGCGGCGGCGGTTGTGCTGGCGGCGGTGGGCGGGGTGGCGTACCTGACGCGGCCGGCGGAGCGGGGGGCGGCCGTCGCGGCCGATCCGGTTCCGTCGGTGACGGTCTCGGCCCCGGTGTCGACGGGCCGTCCCTCGACGGGTACCCCCGCGGCGGCGGCGTCGGCGGGCGTGGTGGCCGGGGCGCCGACCGCCGCGATACCCCTGTCGGTCTTCCCGGAGAAGGTGCAGGGGTACGCGCTGGTGGCGAAGGCGGCGAACCCCAGCTGCACGGGCGACAACATCGTGGGGGCGACCCTCGCCGACCTGATCGCCCACGGGCACGGCTGCCTCGGAGTCGACCTGGCGCTGTACAAGGACGCCGACGGCAACCAGTACAACCTGGTGCTGTTCACCATGAAGGACCAGACCGATGCCGTCCTTCTGATGTCCGTGCTGGCCAGCAATGCCGACATCTACCAGGTCGCCGTCCAGCTCCCGCCCGACGACTCCGGCCTGCGTCCGCTCCCCGCCGACAGCGGGATGGTGCAGAACTTCGCGCTCGCCGGCCACGGCCTGCTGGTCGGCATGGCCCAGTGGTCCGACGGCCGCACCGCCGACTTCGACAAGCTGTCGGCCCGGCTCGCGCCGCTGACCGACGCCGTCATGCGAGACATTCCGGCCTGACGGGAGGGTGGGGCATGCGACCGGTCGGCGACCCCGAGTACCGCGAGATCGACGCCGAAGGCACGGCGGAGGAGCTCTCGGCGCCGGCGGCCGCGGTGGCGGCGAGGCAGGGGTGTCTCGGCGTCGAGGGAGGGCAGTTGGCCGGGGTCGAGGTGGTCGGGACGGACGGTCCGGGGTGCTGCTGAAGGTCGATGCCGGGCGGCGGGTGCCGGTGATAGGTGGGGACACGGCCGGGCGGGAGGCGCTGGCGGGGGAACTGCGCGCCATGGCGTCCATGGCGGACGGCGGCCACCTGCACCTCGACCACTACCCCGGGCACTGGCCGGCCGAGGGCTCGGTGGCGCTGGTGATCAACAGCCCGCACGGTGAAATGCCGCGGCGGTGACCGACCGTCAACTCGGCTGAACCGCAGGCCGGGTGGCGCCCCGCCAGGCCGCTTCACCGGGAGCCCCGGAGCCCCGGAGACGGGAAGACCCGGAGTTCCGGAGTTCCGCGGTTCCGGGCTTCCCGGTGAAGCCGTTGGGTGGCGTCAGCGGGCGAACTTTTCGACGGCCTCCGGGGTGACGGGGGTGAAGAAGTTGACGAGGTTGCCGTCGGGGTCGCGGAACAGCAGCGACCGGTTGCCCCAGGGCATCGTGGTGGGCTCGTTGACGAAGTCGGTGACGAATCCGGTCAGGTTCCGGTGGACGCGGTCCACGTCGTCGACGAGGAACTCGATGATCACGCTGTGGTTGTCCGCCGGGCGGGCGGAGCCGGGGGCGAACAGCGGGACGGTGCGGGTGCCGGCAATCGCGAGGGTCGCGCCCGCCGTGGTGAGTTCGGCGAAGTCCTCGGTGACCCGCTTCGCCGGTGTTCCGGTGGCGCGCTCGTAGAAGTCGACGAGGCGGGCGACGTCGCCGGTGATGATGCGGATCGAGACGAATTCCATGGAAATCTCCTTGGCCGTGCTGAAGGCGTGCACGTCGCAGGCTAGGAGAAATAGTGGACAGAATCGGTCCGGTATTCGAGTTAGGCTGCGGACATGTCCCGACCCACCGGCCGCGTGCTGACACTCCTGGAGCTGCTGCAGTCGGGCGGCACCCGCACGGTGGCCGAGCTCGCCGACCGCCTCGGCGTCGAAGGGCGCACCGTGCGGCGCTACGTGGACCAGTTGATCGACCTGGACGTGCCGGTGGAATCGGTGCGAGGCCGCTACGGCGGGTACCGGCTGGCGCCCGGGTACCGCCTGCCGCCGCTGATGCTCGGCGACGACGAAGCGCTGGCGGTGCTGCTCGGCCTGGTCGTGGGCCGCCGGGCGGGGCTCGCGGCGGCGGAGCGCACGGCGAGCGAGACGGCGTCGGCGAAGATCCGGCGGGTGCTGCCCAAGCACGTCGCCGGTCGGCTCGACGCGCTTCTGGAGACTCTCGCCTTCACGGACGGGCCCGGCGAGCCGGAGCACCCCGACGCCGGGATCCTGCTCACCGTCGCCGACGCGGTGCGCCACCGCCGACCGGTCTCGATCCGCTACACCGACCGTGACGGACGGCGCAGCGAACGCGTCCTGCACGCGTACGGGATCGTCGCCCACTCGGGCCGGTGGTACGTCACGGGCCGGGACGACGGGGCCGGCGAGGACCGGACCTTCCGGCTCGATCGCATCGCGGCCGCGAGGACCCTGCCCGGCTCGTTCGAAGCGCCGGCCGGGCCGGACCCGGTCCGGCGGGTGCTGTCGGGATTCGCCACCGCCGCGTACGGGCACGAGGTGACCTTGCGGATCCACGGCACGGCCGAGCAGATCCGCGCGCAGCTCCCCGCCGCCGTGGCGAGCCTGGCGGAGCACGAACCCGAAACCGGCCGGGACCTCGCGGCCGAGCGCTGGTGGCGGGTCGAGCTCCGGGTCCAGCAGCTCGACTGGCTGCCGCGGACGCTCGCCGCGCTGGACCGGCCGTTCGTCATCGAGCGCCCCGACGAACTCCGCGACCTCGTCGCCGCGCTCGCCGACCGCCTCGCGTCCTGCGCCCGCCGAGCCTGACGGCGAGGCATCAACGACTGCCCGCACGACCGGCCGGGCCGCGGATCGGCGATGCTGGTGCACATGCGTGCTGCCCGCCTGATCCGCATGGCCCTCCTGCTGCAGTCCACTCCTGGCCTGACCGCCGCCGAACTGGCCCGGGAGCTGGAGGTCTCCGAACGGACCGTCATCCGCGACGTCCAGGCGCTCCAGGAGGCCGGGATCCCGGTCCGGTCGGAACGCGGCCGGGCCGGCGGCTACCGGCTCGCCCCCGGGCATCGCACCCGCCTCACCACGCTGCACCCGACCGAGGCCGAGACCCTCTACTTGTCCGGCCTGCCCACCGCGCTGCGCGACCTCGGGCTCTCCTACGCGGCCGACACCGCCCGGCTGAAGCTCTCCGCGACCCTGCTGCCCTCGCTGCGGACAGCCGCCGAGTCCTCGGCCCGGCGCTTCCACCTGGACGCGCCGGCCTGGTTCCGCGAGCCGTCCACCCCCGAGCTGCTGCCGGAGCTGGCCCGCGCCCTCTGGGCGGACCGCGTGGTCGAGTTCGGCTACACCCGGCCCGGCCGCGAGCCCGGGGCGGCCCGCCGGGTGGAGCCGTACGGGCTGGTGCTGAAGGCGGGCGTCTGGTACCTGGTGGGCCGGATCCCCGACGCTGCGAGCACCGCCTTCCGGACCTACCGCGCCGACCGGATCACCGCACTGCGCACGCCTGCTGACGGCGCGTTCACCCGCGACGCGGCCTTCGACCTGGCGGCGTACTGGCAGGAGCACAGCGCCCGGTTCGCCCGCTCGCTGCTGCGTGCCACCGTGACGGTGCGGCTCACCCCGGCCGGCGTGCGCAGGCTGCCCGAGGTCACCGACCGGGGGGCGGCCGGGCGGGCGCTGGCCGCCGCCCCGCCGCCGGATCCGGACGGCCGCGTCACCCTCGAACTGGCCGTGGAGTCCGACGAGATCGCGTTCGCCGAACTGGCCTCGCTCGGCGCGGAGGCCGAGGTGCTGGCCCCGCCCGCGCTCCGCGCCCGCTTCGCCGGGCAGGCCCGGCGCCTGGCCGCGCTCTACTGCGACCCGGGGCCGGGCGCCGGGAACGTCGCCGAGAACGCCGTCGGGAACGTCGCCGAGAACGCCGTCGGGAACGTCGCCGAGAACGCCGTCGGGAACGTCGCCGAGAACGCCGTCGGGGCCGCTGTCGGGAACGCCGCCGGGAACGCCGTCGGAGTCCCGGACCGGGTTCCGGGCCGGGTTCCGGACGGCGGCCCCGGCGATCGTCAGCGGTAGTCCTCCGCCGAGACCGGATCCCCCTGCTCGCCCCGCTCGCCCACCGCGTCGAAGTACGCCCAGCCGTCCGGCCTGCTGCCGTCCACGTCCGTGATGCCGTAGACCCGGGCGAGTTCGCCGCTGGAGGTCGATTTCTGGTTCCACCGTTCGGCCCGCCGCGGGTCCGCGGCCAGCGCGGCCACCCCGCGGGCGAGGTACTGCGGCGATTCCGCGATCGCGAAGGTCGGCTCGACGGCGACGACGTCCCGCCAGTTCTCCTCCGTCACGCCGAAGTGCGCGAGCATCTGCTCGGAGCGCAGGAAGCCCGGCGTCACGCAGACCGCCGCACCGCCGTACTCCGCCAGCTCCTCGCCCAGCCCGAAGGCCATCCGGATCGGCGCGTTCTTCGCCAGGTCGTAGTAGAGGTTCTCCCGGTACCGGCGGTTGGTCACCGCCGTGCCGTCGGTGACCTCCACCAGCAGCGGCGCGGCCGACCGCACCAGGAGCGGCAGGCCGAGCGCCGCCGTGATCACGTGCGAGCGCACGCCCAGTTCCAGCAGCCGCAGCCCGTCGGCGAGCGGCGTCTCCCAGCTCTTCTTCCCGAAGATCGAGTCGATCGTCAGGCGCTCGCCGCCCCACAGGTCGTTGACCAGGACGTCGAGGTGCCCGTGCTCGTCCTCGATCCGCCCGAACAGCGCCCGCACCTGCCCCTCGTCCAGGTGGTCGGTGGGCACCGCGATCCCCACCCCGCCGGCCGCCGTCACCAGCTCCCCGGTCTCCTCGATCGTCTCGGTCGCCCGACCCACCTCACTCACCCGTTCGCGAGTCGTCCGCCCGGTCACGTAGACCGTCGCCCCGGCCCTGCCCAACTCCACCGCCAGTGCCCGGCCCGCACCCCTGGTCGCCCCTGCCACCAGGACGATCCGGCCCGCCAGCGGGCGGGCGGGCAGGCTGTCACGGGACGGGACCTCGTTCGTGTTCTCCATGCCTTCAACGATCGGCGCCAAAGATGACAGAACCCGTCACCTTTTATTCCTTCACGACTCGGACACGGAATCGACACCGGCGGCGGTGGCGTGCGGCGGGGTGTTGTCCCGGAGCCGGCCGGTCGTCAACTCGGCCGAACCACAGGCGTGGTGGCGTGCCGCTCGGCTAGGGTGAAGGCGCTGCGGGCAAGGGCGGGGAGGCGGCGCGGTGCTTCCGAGTACGGTTGAGCAGTTGGTCATCCTGGTGGCGCTGATGCTGCCCGGGATCTTCTACCAGGCCGTCTCCGACCGGCTGCGCGGGCCGCAGGCCTCCGAGCAGGAGCCGCAGAACCGCGCGCTGCGGGCGATCGCGATCAGCGGGCTGCTGGACGCGGTGTACGCGGTCGTCGCGGGGCCGTGGCTTGCGCGGCTGCTGAACGAGGGCGACGGCGGGCCGCTGGCCGGGGTGCTGCGGCATCCGCGGCAGGCCGGGCTGGCGGTGCTGCTGCTGGTCGTGCTGGTGCCGGCCGGGGCGGCCTGGGCAGCGGCGGCCGTGCGGCGGCGCCACGAGCGGGCGCGCTACGAGCCGACGCCGACGGCCTGGGACTTCCTGTTCGCCGACCGCGACCCGTGCTTCGTCCGGATCAGACTCAAGGGCGGCCTGTGGGTGGGGGGTTGGCTCGGCTCGCGGTCGGCGGTGTCGGCGTTTCCGCAGCCGCAGGACATCTTCCTGGAGTCGCAGTGGCGGCTGGGCAGCGACGGGACGTTCCTCGGCCGGGTGCCCGGCAGTGCCGGGGTCTACGTCAAGGGCAGCGAGGTCGAAGTACTGGAACTGCTGGCGCCGCCCGCACCGGGGGAGGCGCCGGTACCGGTCGCACGGAGGGGGCAGGGCGATGGCAGCGGCACGGGACGGTCGGAGCGACCCGAAGAAGCGCAGCAGGGATGACGAGCCGTCGGCGGAGAGCCTGATCGAGGAGTACGGCAGCCGGCGGATCTTCCGGATCGGCGCCGGCGCGGCCGAACCCGACCAGGGCCCCGAGGGCGCCTCGGGCACGGCGCAGAGCGACAAGCCGGAGGGCGGGAGGCCGGAGAGCGGCGGCGGCCCCGAGCCGTCCTGACGGCCCGCCCGCTACGGCCCGATGTGCATGTGCGCGGCCCACAAGTGCGGTGCGGGCAACAGGCGTTCGCGCAGCGACCGGACGGCGTGGTGCAGGGCCAGGGCCGGATCGAACGGCCGGTCCGGCCGCGGGCCGAGTGCCCGGCCCGGTGCGGCGTCCTCGTGCAGCGTGGCGTAGAAATCGGCGGTGACGCTCCGGGCGATCCGGTCGGAGACGCTCCACAGGGTGCCGATGACGTGGGTGAACCCGGCGAGCTGGAACGACGGCGCCAGGTGCACCGCCTCGTCCGGCAGGTCGAGGCCGCCCTGCGAGGTCGAACAGGCGGAGAGGAAGGCGAGTTCGGCGTCGGCGGGGCGGCGCGCGGAGAGGGCGAGGGCGCTCAGCCGGCCGTCGTGGAGGATCAGCCCGCTGTTCGACGGGCTGGCCGGGTCGCTGACGCCGTGACAGCAGAAGTGCACCCAGGAGTGCCGGTACAGCGCGTCGCGGACCCGTTCCACGGTGGCCTGCCCGCCGTCCAGCCGCAGCCCGGCGGGGAACAGTTCGGCCACCAGCGCCGCCTCCGGTTCGGCGCCGGGCAGCGGGGGGCCGCCCGGCGTCTGCGCGAGCGAGACCACCAGCGGGGCGGGGCGGCGGCGGGGCGGGCCGGCGGCGGAGCGGCGGCGGGCCCGCAGCAGGGAACGCAGGGTCGGCGTGTACGAGGACACCACCCGGTCCATCACCCAGGTGCCGGGAATCCCCCGGCCCTTGCCCGCGGCGTGCAGCGGCAGGAACGCCAGCCGGCCGGTCGGGCACCACCACAGCCGCGGCCACTCCTCCCCGTCCAGGGGAGTGCCGCGCAGGCCGAGCCGGTCCAGCACGGGCGCGGCCACGGCGTCCCACAGCCACTCCAGCAGGGAGCTGTGCAGGCTCATCGTGTGCCGGGCCGCCGCCACCCCCTCGTCCCCGTACGCGGCGTCGATCAGCCGCTCGGTGAAGGCCTGCGCGGCCACCGCGACCTCGACCGGGGTGACGTCCGGCAGCGGCAGGACGTCGATGCGAGGCCGGCCGCCCGCCGGGGCGAGCAGCACGAGCGCGTGCGAGCCGTACTCGCTGACGTTGACCACCACCACCGGGCCGCGCTCCGCCGTCGAGAGCAGCTGCGGGGTGGTCGGCGGGCGCAGGAAGTCGTCCAGTTCGGGCAACGCCCGGATCTCGTCCAGGAGTTGGTCCCAGCGGCGGGACAGGGCGTGGCGCTCCTCGGCGTCCCGCAGCGCCGCCGCTCCCGCTCCCGCCGCACCCGCTCCCGCGGCGCCCTGGGCGAAGAACGCGTCGGGCGCGTCCGGCGCGGCGAGGGGGTGCTCGCGGCTCAGCCGGTCCCGGATCCGTTCGAACTCGGCGGCGCGGGCCGGGTCGAGCTCGCGCAGCCGGGACAGGTCGCCCTGGTTGTCCAGGCCCTGCGCCAGCAGCACGCCCCGGCCCTGTTCGAGCAGGGCCAGCGCCCGGGCGGGGTCGCCGGCCCGGATCGCCAGGGCCGCCGCCGCACTGGCCAGGCCCCGGCCGGACGCCAGCCGGTCCTCCTGGTCCAGCCGGGCCAGATGACGGGGCGCCACCACCGGCAGCAGCGCCACCGCGTGGGAGAAACCCCGCAGCGCCTCCGCGGACCGCCCGGTGCGGGCGGCGATGCTGCCCCACAGCTGAGCCGCTTCGAGCCGGGTGTGCGACGGGAAGGCCGGATCCTCGGCGGTCCGCCGGATCAGCCGGACCGCCTCGGCCAGGTCGACCCGGTCGCCGTACGAGGCCCGCCGCAGCTGTGCCAGGGCCAGCGCCTGCCGGGCCAGGGCGCCGGCCGGGTCGGCGCCCGGCGGGTGGTCGGCGAGGGCCTCCCGGGCCGCGGCGGCGGCCCGCCGCAGGGCCGTCCGGGCGGCGCGCTCGGGGAGCAGGTTCGCGAGGTGGAGGCCAGCGTGGGCGAGCCGGGCCAGCGCCAGCGTGCGCAGCGGGTGCGGCGAGCCGAGGTCCGCGACCAGTTCGTCGAGCCGCCGGACCGCCTCGGTGGTGGCGTCGAGGTCCGAGTCCGCGCGGGCCAGCCCGTACCGCAGCCAGGCCAGGTTGAGCGCGGCCCGCTCCCGGGCCGGCGGCATGCCGGTGAGTGGGGCGGCGGCCTCCTCCAGCAGGGCGAGGGCCTGCTCGCGCAGGGCGGCCTCGCCGGTGGCGGCGGACAGGCCGATCAGTGCCATGGCGAGGTTGTTCAGCACCATCGGGCGCAGCGCCGAGGACGGGCCGGTCTGCTCCAGCGCGGCGCGGAAGACGGCCGCGGCCTGGAGCTGCCAGCTGCGGTCGCCCGTCCGGTTCGCCCGGTCGAACAGCGCGACGCCGAGGTTGGTGAGGGCCAGGCCGCGGTTGTTGTGGGTGTCCGACGGGACGGAGACGGCGGCCTTCAGCAGGTCGAGCGCGGCGTCCAGCTGCTCGGCCGAGCCGGACTCGGCGGCGGCCGACCACTCCAGGTAGCCGAGGTCGGCCTGCACCGGGGCCCGGTCCGGGCTGCCCTCCGGCAGCCGGTCCAGCGCGGCCCGGCAGCAGGCCGTCGCCTCGGCGCGCAGCCGCGGCTCCGGCCGGTAGCCGTGCAGGTTGGCGAGGCAGGTGGCGAGCCCGCTGAGGGTGACCGGGTCGGGGTCCGGCTCGGTCAGCGCGATCGCCTCGCGGTGGCACTCGACGCCGCGCTCCAGGTGCGCCGGGTCGCCGGTGAGGTGGAAGCGGAGCCGGAGGTTGCGGCCGAGGACGGTCAGGTGGTCGGCCCGATTCCCGTCGGGCGCGGACAGTGCCTCGGCGAGGAGGTCGGCGGCCCGGTCGAGTGCGGTGGTGTCCGAGCGCATCCAGGCGAGCGAGGAGAGCAGGCCGGCGAGCAGGTCGACCAGCTGCGGCCGCCGCGGGTCGCCGACCGGGACCAGGTCCAGGGCCTGTTCGAGCGGGCCGACCGCGCCGTCCACCAGCTGCTCCGATCCGCCGTCGTCGGCGAGGCCCAGCGCGGCGGCGCCCAGCGCCGAGCGGTGGAGCACCCGGTCGGCGGCGGGGCACGCCCGGTCGGCCGCCACGACGGCGGTCAGTACCCGGACGCCCTCCGCGCGCGCGGCCGGGTCGTGGGTGTCCTGTGCGTGCCGCAGCCAGTGGGCGCCGAGCCGGTACTCCAGGTCGATCCGCCGCGGGTCGCCCGCGGGCAGCAGCGTGATCGCCCGCCGCATGGACGCGACGGACCGCTGCCAGCCGTCCCCGTCCCCGCCTTCGTTCCCGTGCTCGCGGTCGCGCTCGGCCAGCCAGGCGCGGGCCGTCCCGAGGGAGAAGCGCACGTCCGCCTCGAAACCCGGTCCGGGGGACGGGAGTCGGAGGCACTCCCGGTAGTGGTCCAGCGCTTCGGCGGCGCGTTCGTCCCGCCCGTCCTGCCCGGCGGATTCGAGCAGGAGGTCGGCCAGGTGCCGCAGCGCCTGCGCGCGTTCGGCGGACGCGTCCGGCAGTTCCGCGACCAGTCGGCGCAGCAGCGTGAGGGCTTCGCCCGACGGGTCGTCACGGCCGGCGGCCGCGGCCTGCATTCCCCGCAGGTTCGCCAGGGTGGAGCCGCGTTCCGTCCGGACCGCCGGCATCGACGGCGGGGTCGCCTCGAAGCTCTCGGTGGCCCGGGCGACGGCCGCCGCCAGGTCCGCCGGCCGATGATCCGTCAGGTAGCGCCTGGTCAGGGCGAGGGCGAGCAGCAGCCGGGCGTTGCCGTACACGGCGTCGGTCGGCGCCGGGGCCAGCTCGGCCGCGTCCCGGGCGGCGGCCAGCGCGAGCGCGGTGGCGTCGGCGTCGTCCACGGGCGCGGACCGGAGCAGGACCAGGCACAGGTTGGACAGGTACTGGGCCCGCAGGCCGTCGACGGGTGCGGCGGCGACGGCCTGCCGGCACAGTGCGACGCCCTCCGTGCGCAGCGCGGACCCGGATTCTGCCGCGGTGCCCGTCGGGGCCTGCGCGATCAGCACCACGCCGAGGTAGCAGAGCCGTTCCGCGTACCCGAGGCGGTCCGCGAGCCCGGTGGCGGCGGGGTCGGCGGCGCGGAGCGACTCGCGGAGCAGCTCGACGGCCTCCGGCAGGGCGGTGTGGTCGCCGAACAGGACGGACGCCTGGGCCAGCGACAGCCCGAGTTCGTTGCGGTGGCCGGCGAGTCGGGGATCGTCCGGCGGGCACAGGCGCAGCGCGGTGCGGATCTCCGAGACGGCCTCCCGGAGCGGGCCGTCGGCGAGGGTGGCGTCGGACCAGAACCGCAGCGCGGTGGCCAGGGCGGCGTGGCGGCGGGCCTGTTCGCCGGGCCCGTCCGGGACGGCGGCGACGGCGGCGCGGCCGACCCGGACGGCTTCGGCGAGCGAGGGCAGGTGGACGCGGTCGACGTGGTCGTTCAGCAGGGCGACGCCGAGCGCGGACAGCACCTCGCCCCGCAACGGCGCGTCCGGCGGGCACCCGGCCGCCGCGCGGCGCAGCAGCCGGACCGCCAGGGCGGGCACGCCGGGGTGCCGCCACCGGTGGAACGCGACCATCATCGCGGCCCCGGCCGCGTGCGCCCGGCCGACGCCGGGCCCGGCGTCGGCGGCGACCTGCTCCCCGTCGGCGACCGCCAGGACCTCGGCGAACTCGGGTGCGACCCGCTCGGGCGCCCCGCGCCGGACCGCCAGCAGGCAGAGCAGTCCCTCGCCGAGGAGCGACGGGTCGCGCTCGCCGCCGCCCCAGAAGGCGAACAGGTCGCTGTAGCCGAGGACGAGGGCGTGGTCGAGGGGGAGGTCCGCCGCCGGGGGCACCCCGGCGGCGCGGAGCACGGCCGCCGCCGCGTGCGCCTCGGGGGTGTCGAACCATTCGGCCTCCGCCGGGTCGAGCCGGTCGGCGAGCAGGGCGAGGGCCTCGTCGGTGTTCACAGCCGGCCGCTCTCCTCGGGGATGTCGTCGGCGACCAGCAGCACCAGGTCCTCCCGGGTCGGCGCGGCGGACCCGGCCAGGCGGCGGGCCTGGCGTTCGACCATCTCCTCCAGCAGCGTGCGGGCGTCGCGGGCGTTGGCGGGGTCGCCGCGCAGCTCGCGGCGGGTGAAGCGTTCGACGAGGCGGTCCGGGATGTCGGGGGCGAGGCGGTAGGTGTGGCGTTCGGCCTCGCGGTCGACGATCTCGGCGAGTTCGGACGGGTCGTAGGGGTCGAACTCGAGGATGCGGGAGAACCGGGAGCGCAGGCCGGGGTTGGAGTCGAGGAAGGCCCGCATCTCCTCGGTGTAGCCGGCGGCGATGACCACGACGTCGTCCCGGTGGTCCTCCATCAGTTTGGTGAGGACGTCGATGGCCTCCTGGCCGAAGTCGCTGTTGGCGCCGAACCGCCGGGCCAGGCTGTACGCCTCGTCGATGAACAGCACGCCCCCGGAGGCGCGTTCGAAGGCCTGACGGGTCTTCTGCGCGGTGTGCCCGAGGTACTCGCCGACCAGGTCGCCGCGGGCGACCTCCACCAGGTGACCCTTCTTCAGGGCACCGAGCGCGGCCAGGATCTGGCCGTACAGCCGGGCCACGGTGGTCTTGCCGGTGCCGGGCGGGCCGGAGAAGACCAGGTGGTGGGCCCGGGGCGGCGGCGGGAGGTCGGCGTCGGAGCGCCACCTGGTCAGCCGGAGCAGGTCGATCTGGACGTCGACCTGCCGTTTGGCCTCGGCGAGGCCGATCATGCGCTGCAGTTCGGCGACCGGGCCGGCCTCGGGCTGGAGGATGTCCTGCGCGGTGGCGCCGGTGCGGACGTTCTCCAGCAGCACCCGGTCGTTGGAGACCACCGCTTCGCCGGTGCAGCCGGTGACCTCGCAGTCCGTCAGGCTGCCGTACACGTTGTCCTCCAGGCAGATGCCGTCACCGCCGGCGCCGTGCACCCGGACCCGGGTGAGGACCACCTGGCTGTTGTTGCGCGCCCGGACGGCCCTGCCCCGGGTGCCGGAGATCTCCAGGCGGTCGATCTCCACGGTGGTGCTGGTGAGGGCCAGCAGCCCGACCTCGCCGGCCTTCGTGACGGTGCAGTCGTGGGCGGTCAGCCGGGAGTCGTCGCGGCAGTTCAGGCCGAACAGGCCGGGGCGTTCGACGACGAGCTGTTCGGCGGTGGCGCGTGCGGTGTTCTCCAGCAGCAGCCCGGAGCCGGCCGCGTCCGAGATGACGGCGCCGACCAGCCGGACCGTCACGCCGGTGCCGACGCCGCGCACGCCGTACTGGCAGCGCTCCAGGCGCAGTTCGGCGAGGTCCACCACCGAGCCCTCCTGGATCTCGACGGCGCTGTCGGAGTGGTCGTGCACCCGCAGCCGGGTGAAGTTGCCGCGTGCCTTGTGCACCTGGACGCCGGTGGCGCCGAACGCCACCGCGCAGTCGTCGACGGTGGGGACGCCGCCGGAGGCGACACCGATGCCGTGCCGGCCGGCGTTCTCGATCCGGCACCTCTCCAGGCGCCCGCGCCCCTGGTCCTCGACCAGCACCCCGGTGTCCCGGCAGTGCGCGAACAGGCAGTCGCGGACCTTCGGGTCGGCGCCCCGCGCGAGGTACAGGCCGACGGTGGCACCGCTGACGGTGGTGTCCTGGACGGTGCCGTGCGCCTGGTGGTCGAAGGCGATGCCGGTGGCGTGCGCCTCGTCGATCCGGGAGCCGAGGATCTGCACCGCGGAGTGGTCGCCCACGGCGACGGCGGTGTCGCCGGTGCCCCGGAACTCGCAGCCGCGGATCTCCGCCGTCGAGCCGGTCACGTCGATGCCGCGGCCCCGGCTGTCGGTGACCGTGCAGTCGGTGACGGCGGCCTTCGCGCGGTCCTTCAGCACCAGCGCGTGGCCCCGGGCGGAGCGGAACGCGGTGCGCTCCAACGTGCCGGTGGCGCCGGCGAGTTCGGTCCGGCCGGCGAGGATTTCGCAGTCCCGCACGATCAGTTCGGCGCCCTGCCCGGCGAGCAGCGCGTGCTCGCCGGGCCCGTCGATCCGGCAGTGCCGCAGCTCCAGCCGGCCGGTGACGGCGACGGCGGCCGGGCCGCGGCCCTCTACCGTCAGGGAGTCGAACGTGACATCGCCCGCGCACTCCACGGCCGACTGCTCGGGGGCCTCGATCACCACCTGGCCGTCGCCGGCCGCCCCCACCAGCTCCACGGTGCCGGACAGCACCAGCGGCCCCGCCTCCCGGTACCGGCCCGGCTCGATCAGCAGGCGCAGCGGCCGGTCCGACGGCGCGGCCCGCAGCGCCGACGCGAGCGTGCGGTGCGCCGCGCCGCGGCCCTGGCCGACCCGGACGGTGACGGCCTCGCCCGCGACGGACTCGGCCCGCCGGGTGTGCCCGGTGAGCAGGTTCGCGCCGTACGGGGTCAGCGCGTTCACCAACTGGGCCGGGAAGACGGCGAGTCCGTGCATCTGGTTGAGGACCGGCGAAGTCAGCGGCAGGAGCCGGACGGCCTGCCCGTCGGCGCGGAACGGCCAGTGCGGCAGCGGCGCCGGAGCGTCCGCCCCCGGGTTGAGCCGGGCGAGCACCGACGTCACCGCGAACCGCTGCCCGGCGCGCGAGACGGTGTGCTGCCCGGTCTCCAGCGAGGCGATGTCGGACCACGGCACGGCCCGCTCCCGGCCGCCGACGGCCACCACGACGCCCCGGCTCTCCACCCGCAACTCGCAGCTCCGGGACAACCGCAGGACCAGCCACCGGGTGCCGATCGTGCCGAACACCACCAGGGTGAGCAGCACCAGGACCGGCTGGAACGGGGCGAAGTCGCCGAGCCGGCCCATGGCGAGGAGGACACCGACGATCACCGCCATCAGCACCAGCCGGAAACCGCGCAGCAGCGCCCGGCCCGGCCAGGACAGCAGCGCACCGGCCGCGAACACCGACGCCCCGCCGGGGCCGTCCGGCAGCCGGGTCGTCCCGCCCCACCGGTCGGACAGCCGCGGGACGAACAGCTCGTCGAGGCGCTCCACCGGCACCGCCAGCGGCGCCAGGTCCAGCAGCACGCCCTGCCACGGCGCCGACCAGCGCGGCGAGCCGCGCCCCGACAGCCCGGCCGGGCTGCCCAGCGAAGTCCGCACCAGCAGCGAGCCCCGGAAGTGCGGGGCCTGGTAGGCGGCCACGAACCCGCGGACCGGCAGCACGCACACCCCGTCCACCGCGTCCCACGGCAGCCGCACCTTCCGCAGCCCGCCGCGGAGTTCGAGATACCCGGGATCGAGCACCACCGTGACGGGCGCCCACACCCGCACCGCCTGCCGGACCAGCACCACCGCCCACACCGCGGCCGCCAGGGCGTCGACCAGCAGCGCCTCCGGCCGCACCGTCGCCCCGGCGAACACCGGCAGCCCGCAGCCGACGAACCCGCCGACCGCGACCAGCGCCACCGCCACCCGCCGACTCCGGTACTGCGACGAAGGCCGCAGCCGCACCTGCTCACTCTCCTGCGCCATCGCGCCCCCCGGGAACCGCCGACCGTCCTCCCGGTCCATCAAATCAGCGAACTCCGGCCGGTCGACGCCGATTTGGCGATTCCGCCCGAGCCGGGGGCCGGCGGCGGCCGAGGGATGCCCCGCTTTCTGGTCGGGCGTCAACACCGCCCGCACCACCCCCACTTGGAGACTGGTCAACGGCCGCCCCGGTGGCCAGCATGGGTACGCGCAACGCCCGAGTCGTCCCGCACCGCCCAGGAGGCCCCCTTGTCGCACGCCCCGAGCCGGCCGAGCCAGTCCTCCGGCCCGACCGGCACCCCGCTGCTCGGCGACACCGTCGGAGCGAACCTCGCCCGCGCCGTCCGGGCCTTCCCGGAGCGCGAGGCACTGGTCGAGTGCGCCACCGGACGGCGCTGGACGTACGCCGAATTCGCCGCCGACGTCGACGCGGTGGCGCTCGGGCTGCGCGCCAGGGGCGTCGGCCGGGGCGACCGGGTCGGCATCTGGGCGCCCAACCGCGCCGAATGGACGCTCACCCAGTACGCCACCGCGAGACTCGGCGCGATCCTGGTCACCGTCAACCCCGCCTACCGCTCGCACGAACTGGAGTACGTGCTCAACCAGGCGGGCGTGCGGCTGCTGGTCGCCGCCCGGCAGTTCAAGAGCTCCGACTACGCGGCCATGGTCGACGAGGTCCGGCCGCGCTGCGCCGCGCTGACCGACGTGGTGCTGCTGGACGGGCCGGACTGGGACGGGCTGCTGCTGACCGGCCGTCAGGAGGACCCGGCGGTGCTGGCCGGGATCGAGCAGGAGCTGGCCGCCGACGACCCGATCAACGTCCAGTACACCTCGGGCACCACCGGCTTCCCCAAGGGCGCCACCCTCTCGCACCGCAACATCCTCAACAACGGTTACTTCGTCGGCGAGTTGTGCGGCTACACCGAGCAGGACCGGATCTGCCTCCCGGTGCCGTTCTACCACTGCTTCGGCATGGTGATGGGCAACCTCGCCGCGACCTCGCACGGCGCCTGCATGGTGATCCCCGCGCCGGCGTTCGACGCCGGCGCCACCCTGGCCGCGGTCGCCGCCGAGTCCTGCACCTCGCTGTACGGCGTGCCCACCATGTTCATCGCCGAGCTCGCCGACCCGCACTTCGACAGCTACGACCTGAGCAGCCTGCGCACCGGCATCATGGCCGGCGCGCCCTGTCCGATCGAGGTGATGAAGGACGTCATCGGCCGGATGGGCATGACCGAGGTGTCGATCTGCTACGGCATGACCGAGACCTCCCCGGTCTCCACCCAGACCCGCGCCGACGACTCGATCGAGCGCCGGGTCTCCACCGTCGGCCGGGTCGGGCCGCACCTGGAGGTCAAGGTCGTCGACCCGGCCACCGGCAGCACCGTGCCGCGCGGCACGACCGGCGAACTGTGCACCCGCGGCTACTCGGTGATGCTCGGCTACTGGGGCGAGCCGGAGCGGACCGCGGAGGTGATCGACCCCAACGGCTGGATGCACACCGGCGACCTCGCCGTGATGGACGAGGACGGCTACCTGAGCATCACCGGCCGCAGCAAGGACATGGTGATCCGCGGCGGCGAGAACCTCTACCCCCGGGAGATCGAGGAGTTCCTGTACACCCACCCCGACGTGCTCGACGTCCAGGTGATCGGCGTCCCCGACGCCCGCTACGGCGAGGAGCTGATGGCCTGGGTGCGGATGCGCGAGGGCGCCCGCCCGCTCACCGCCGAGGCGGTGCGCGAGTACTGCACCGGCCGGCTCGCCCACTTCAAGATCCCGCGCTACGTGCACGTGGTCGACGAGTTCCCGATGACCGTCACCGGCAAGATCCGCAAGGTGGAGATGCGCGAGCAGGCGGCGCGGATGCTGGAGGACTGAGGGCCGGGGCCTGACGGGTCGTCGGGGCGCGCGTCCGTCCGGCGCAATCCGCGGCGATGGCGGCACGGCGGGGGACGATGGGGGAGTGCCCGCTCTCGCCGTCCTGCTCGCCGTGCTCGGCGCGGCCTCCAACGCCGCCGGCACCGCGTTCCAGCGCAAGGCCGCCGCCGCGGTCCGCACCGGCGGGGGCTTGCGGTTCCTGCTCAGGCTGGCGCACGACCCGGCCTGGCTGGCCGGCATCGCCGGGGTGTGCGGGGCCGCCCTGTTCCAGGCGCTGGCGCTGACCTTCGGTCCGCTCGCCCTGGTGCAGCCGGTGTTCGTGCTGGAGCTGCCGTTCGCGCTGCTGATCGCCGCCCCGCTGCTGCACCGCCGGCTGCCCCCGGCCGGCTGGGCCGGGGTCGGCGCCGTGGTCGGCGGCCTCGCCCTGTTCCTCGGCAGCGCCGCGCCCTCCGGCGCCACCGACCAGGCCCCGATGACCCGCTGGGTGCCGGTGCTGATCGGCTGCCTCGGCCTGATGGCGCTCGCCGTCCTGGCCGCCCGCCGCCGGCGCTCCCCGCTGTTCCGGGCCGCCGCGCTGGGCAGCGCGGCGGCCGTCGGCAACGCGCTGACGGCCGCCCTGCTGAAGTCCGCCACCGGCGCCTTCGCCGACCACGGACCCGCCGCGTTCTTCACCGCCTGGCAGACCTACGGCTTCGCGCTCACCGGGATCGCCGCCGTCCTGCTGCTGGAGAACGCCTTGCAGGCCGGCTCGCTGGCCGCCTCGCAGCCCGCCCTCACCATCGGCGACGCCGGCCTCAGCCTGCTGCTCGGCGTGGTGCTGTTCGACGAGACCGTGCGCACCGGCTGGTGGCTGCTGCCCGAACTGGTCGCGCTGGCGGTGGTGGTGGGCGGCGTGCTCACCCTGGTCCGGGCCGTCCCGCACGTGCACGAGGTGATCCGGTCGAAGAAGTGAGCCCGCCGCCCGAGGTGACGTCCGGTCAGAAGACCAGCTTCCAGCCGTCGAGGTAACCCGAGTCGCCGCGGTACATGTCCTGGACCTTCAGCTGCCAGGTGCCGCTGGCGGGCTGGGCGGAGGCGTCGACCGTGTAGGTCTCCAGGACGTTGGCGGCCGAGTCGCCGATGTTGGCCTTCTTCAGCGAGTACACCTGGCCGTTCGGGCCGACCAGGTCGATGGCCAGGTCACCGCGCCAGGTGTGCTTGATGTCCACCGACACCTTGAGGTCGCTCGGCGCCTGGCCGGCCAGCCCGGTGACGGCGATGTCCGAGAAGATCGCCGGGCCCGCGTCCGGGATCGGCGTCTTCGTGTTGTTCGCGACGACCGCCCGGGCGACCTTCCAGGTGAACGTCGTCGTGGTGCGCCCGTTGTGGGAGCCGATGGCGGTCACGGTGACGGTGTAGGTGCCCGGCGTGGTCGGGGTGCCGGTGATCTTGCCGGTGACCGGGTGCAGCTTCAGGCCGTCGGGGAGGCCGGTCGCGTGCAGGGTGACCTGGCCGGGGTTGAAGTTGGTGGCCTGGATCTGGAGCTCGGCGGGCACGTCGACCGCGGTGACCTGGTCGGCGACCGGGGTCAGCATGATGCCGCCGACGACGCGCGGGCCGACGTTGATCCCGGCCCAGGCGTTGGCGGTGTTCATGTACGTGGCGCTGGTGGGCCCGTACAGGTCGGCGGCGGCCTTCAGGGTGGCGGTGCGGGCGGCCGCGTAGTTGGTGGACGAGGTCATGTAGGTGGTGAGCGCCCGGTACCAGATCTTCGCGGCGGCGTCCCGGCCGACCCCGGTGACCGGCAGGCCGTCGGCGGTCGGCGAGTCGTAGTTCACGCCGTTGATGGTCTTGGCGCCGCTGCCCTCGGCCAGCAGGTAGAACAGGTGGTTGGCCGGGCCGGAGGAGTAGTGGACGTCGATGGAGCCGAGGTCCGGGGACCAGTAGTCCCGGGACTTGCCGTCCTTGGAGGGCTTGTCCATGTAGCGCAGCGGGGTGCCGTTGCTGTTGATGTCGATCTTCTCGCCGACCAGGTAGTTGCCCGGGTTGTTGGGGTTGTTCGCCCAGAACTCGATGGCGGCGGCCATGATGTCGGAGGTCGCCTCGTTCAGGCCGCCGGACTCGCCGCTGTAGATCAGGTTCGCGGTGTTCGAGGTGACGCCGTGGGTCATCTCGTGCGCGCCGACGTCGATCGAGGTCAGCGGCTTGACGTTGCCCGCGCCGTCGCCGTAGGTCATGCAGAAGCAGCTGTCGGACCAGAACGCGTTGACGTAGTTGCTGCCGTAGTGGACCCGGCTGTACGCGCCGACACCGTCGTTGCGGATGCCGTTGCGGCCGTGGACGCTCTTGTAGTAGTCCCAGGTGAGTTGGGCGCCGTAGGCGGCGTCCACGGCAGCGGTCTGCCGGTTGGCGACGGTGCCGTCGCCCCAGGTGTCGGTCGGGTTGGTGAACAGCTTGATGGTGGAGCTGGTGCCGTTCAGGTCGTACGTGCTGTGGCCGCCGCGAGTCGGGTCGGTCATCGCGAAGCCGCCGCCGGCCGCCGCCGAGGTGCCGATGGTGACCTGGCCGGAGTACTTGCTGTTGCCGATGCCGGTCTCGATGCCCTGGTACTCGGTGATCTTCTTGCCGGTGTTCGCGTCGGTGATGACGTGCAGCTCGGACGGCGTGCCGTCCTCCTGCGTGCCGGTGACGACGGTCTCCCAGGCCAGCGTCGGGGCGCCGGACCGGGCCCAGACCACCTTGCGGGTGTCGTCGGCCGAGGGCTCCGCGACCTTCTCGGTCCCGGCGCTCTCCAGCGCCAGGCCCTTCGCCACGTCGGCGCTCGCCTTCTCGCCGGTGTCGACGGCGATGTCCGCCTCGGTCGCCTTGTCGACGCCCGCGGTGGAGCCGTCCGGGGCGGTGTGCACCACCAGGTCGCCGCCGAGCACCGGCAGCCCGGCGTAGGTGCGCTCGTAGCGGGTGTGCACAGTGCCGTCGGCGTCCTTCAGCACGGACTTGACGACCAGTGCCTCCTGCGACCCCAGGCCCAGCGCGCGGGCGGTCTCCGCCCGGGACGCGTCGGCGGTGGCCAGCAGCTCGCCGCGCTCCGCGGCCGACAGGTCCACCGGCAGCGCGCCGGCGATGGCCTGAACCTCGGCGGGAGCCTGGGCCGGGGTGTCCTCGGCGACGGCGACACCGGACGTCAGGGCGGCCGCGACCATCGCGGCGCCGGCGATCAACGCGCCTGCGGTGGTGGACTTTCGGGTCGATCGAGTCACACTGAACTCCTTCTGCGACGGCCGCGTGGGTACGGCCGGAGTCAGCCGGGCGGGCAGGGATGGAGCCGCTCGGTAGAGCTGGTGGTTCGAGTGGGTGGAACGGTCTGCGACGTGCTCGCCGCACGGGTGGTGCGCATGCGTCTGTGAAGGGCGTGTGCGGCGATGGGACGGTAGAGTGCCAGCTTTGTTGAGGACGCGTCACCCGTGCGGCAACAAGTTGGCCGAAACGATTCGTTGTCGACGTAATGTCGAGGTAATCCGCCGCCGGAAGACAGGCAAAGCGGAAGAAAACAGACGGGAGCCGGGGACGGCCCCACACCGTCCCCGGCTCCTCTTCCCGCGCTCCCGGACGGGCCCCACACCCACCGAGAGCTCTTTCCCGCCTCCGGACGGACCCCCACGCCCGCCGAAGGCTCTACCGCTACGCGGCGGGCGTGATCAGCCCGTAGTGCCCGTCGTAACGGTGGTACATGACGTTGCCGCGGCCGGTCGCGGCATCGGTGTAGAACACGAACGGCATCCCGCTCAGGTCCAGCCGGGCCCGGGCCTGCGCGCCCGTCAGGCAGGGCACCGTCAGCCGGCTGACCACCAGCCCCGGCACCGGGTGCGGCAGCGGCCCGGTCGAGGCCAGCCGGTAGCCGCCCGCCGCGCCCCGGTACACCAGGCTGTCGAAACCGCTCTCGGCGTCCGTGAACAGCTGGAAGTCGTAGTCCATCGCCTCCAGTTCGAACACCGCGTCCAGCGCGCCCAACCGCGCCCCGCTGTAACTGCGGTGCCGCACCAGCCGACGGTCCTCCGGCTCACGGTGCCGACGCTGCGGACGGTGCTCCGGGTCCAGGCCGTCCGCCCAGCCGAGCGGCGTCCGGGCCGGGCGACGGTGGTGACGCAGCCGGGCGATCCGCGACACCAGCCGGTCCTGGAGCAGGTCGATCGCCTCACGCATGGTCGCCGCCGCGACGTGCGCCCGCACCGGACGCCCGTTGACGTCCACGGTGGCCTGGGCGAGCGACGGCCGGGCCATCGCATGGTTGGGCTCCTGCACCAGCCGCACCCGAACTCCGAGCACCGGCTCGTCCAGCCGGCCCAGCACGGCCGTGATCTTCACCCGCGCATAGTCGGGGGCGCCGGCCGAAACCTCGCCGCGGGTCTCCACCAGCACCTCGGCGACACTACGGGTCTGCAGACGGTTCATCAGAAACTCCTTTCCCGATGACTCCAGCCTGCTCCCTCGCCCGCGCCGCGCAGAGGGCCGAACGGTCCACCTCCGGGAGCCGACGGGCCCTGCCGGGGGCAGGACGGTCGGCCGCCGAGCGCGGCCCGTCGCCTGACGAGGCGTCAGTCGCCGGTCGGGTCCTGGTCGTCACGGGCTTCCTTCCCGGCTCGGCGCTCGGCTTCGCGTTCGGCTTCGTGTTCGGCTTCGTGCTGGGATCTGCTCCCGGTTCGGTGCTTCGTCTCGTGCCCGGGCTTGTTTCCGGTTCGGTGCTTCGTGTCGTGCTCGGGCTTGTTTCCGGCTCGGTGCTCCGCCTCGTGTTCGGACTCGCGGCGGGTTTCGCGGTGGTGTGCGCGCACCCGCCACGCCAGCAGGGCCACGACCACCACCACCGCCACCGCGATCGCCAGCGAACGGCCCACCGTGCCCTCCACCCGGGAGTACGCCGAACCCGCGAAATACCCGAGCAGCGTGAAACCCACCCCCCAGAGCACCCCGCCGATCGCGTTGAACAGCAGGAACCGGGGATACGGCATCCGCGACACCCCCGCCAGCGCCGGCATCAACGCCCGGAAGAACGCGACGAACCGCCCCAGCAGCACCGCCACCGGACCCCGACGGCGAATCAGATCCTGCGCTCCCTCGACCCGGTCCGCATGCTTGCGCAGCGTCTTCGTCCGCAGCACCGACGGGCCGAGCCGGCGCCCCACCTCGTACCCCGTCGAGTCGCCGAGGATCGCGGCGGCCACCACCACCAGCACCATCCAGCCCAGCGACACCTTGCCCTGATGCGCCAACAGGCCGCCCAGCACCGCGGCCGTCTCGCCCGGCAGCACGAACCCGAAGAACAACGCGTCCTCGGCGAACACCAGGGCCCCCACCACCGCGTACACCACCGGACCGGACAGCCCGCGCAGCCAGTCGGTGACCGCGTGCACCCGGACCACCTCGCTCCCGGCTCGCCCACGGTCCGGCCCCCACCGTAGCGCCGGGCCCGCCACCCGCCGCAGAACCTGCCTCCCGGGGGGCGCGTCGCATGCCCCCGATGGGCGAGACTGGGGCGGTGACCGCGAGATCCCTGGCCAAAGGCAGCAACCTCCCGATCGACGTGCCCGCCGTGCACGCCGACCTCAGCTGGACACCCGCACCCGGCGTCCCCGAGCTGACCGCCGCGGCGCTGCTGCTCACCGCCGACGGACAGGCCCGCGACGCAGGCGATCTGATCCTCCGTCATCGACCGCCGCACCGATCGGGGGCCGTCCTGCACCGCGGCCGCACCGACACCTCCGTCGAACGGATCGAGGCCGACCTCCACGCACTCGACGCCCGCGACACCGACGTCCACCGCGTCCTGCTGCTCGCCACCACCGACGGCGACGCCACCTTCGCCAAGGTCCCCGACCTGACCCTGCTGATCTCCGACGCCCGCACCGGCCTCCCCCTCGCCCGCTTCACCATCGACGCAGGCCGGGAAACCACCCTCATCGCCGGCGAGCTCTACCGCCACAACGGCCGATGGAAGTTCCGCGCCGTGGCCCAGGGCTGGGCCAACGGCCTCACCGGCCTGGCCACCGCGTACGGGTTCACGCTGCCGACGGGGACGGGGACGGGGATGGAGGCGGCCGGTGGTCGCGGGCCGTCCGAGGTGCAGGTGGGGACGGAACCGGGACGGGAGCCGGGGTTGCGGCCGGAGCTGGCCGACGGGCCCGGGCTGGCGGCGGGTCAGGTGCCTGGGTCCGCCTCGGAGGTGAGTGGGCCGGAGCGGGTGCGGGCAGTCGGGCCTGGGGCGGTGCCGGGGTCGGGTGCCACCGGCGGTCTCACGGTGCCGCGCGAGGCGGCGGTTCCGCTGTCCGGGCCTGCCTCGAAGGTTGAGTCCGGGCCTGCGGTGGGTGGGCCGGAGCGGGTGCGGGCAGTTGGGCCCGGGCCGGTGTCGGAGCCGACGGGCGCCACCGGCGGTCTTACGGTGCCGCGCCCGGCGGCGGGCCCGGTGCCTGGGTCTGCCTCGGAGGTGGG
>NZ_JBIVPU010000008.1:48542-49454 GCF_044754805.1 Kitasatospora sp. NPDC092948
GTGGGTGGGCCGGAGCGGGTGCGGGCAGTCGGGCCTGGGACGGGCGCCACCGGCGGTCTTACGGTGCCGCGCCCGGCGGCGGGCCCGGTGCCTGGGTCTGCCTCGGAGGTGGGTGGGCCGGAGCGGGTGCGGGCAGTCGGGCCTGGGACGGGCGCCACCGGCGGTCTTACGGTGCCGCGCCCGGCGGCGGGCCCGGTGCCTGGGTCCGCCTCGGAGGTGGGTGGGCCGGAGCGGGTGCGGGCAGTCGGGCCTGGGTCGGACGGCACTCGCGGTCTCACGGTGCCGCGCCCGGCGACGGCCCCGCTGGCTGAGTCCGCGTCAGCGCCCGGGCCCGAGCCGACGGGAGAGCCGGCGCCGGAGGTGGGTCGTGCGGACCGGCCGGAGCCCGTGGTGGTGTCGGATGCGACCCGGGAACTCACGTGGCCGCGTCCTATGGCGAAGCCGACCTCCGTACCCGCGCCCGGGCCGGCGTCGGAGGAACTGCCGGGGCCGGACGCCACCCGTGAGTTGAGGCTGCGCCCGGCGTCGGAGCAGGCGGAGCCTGTGCACTGGGCGGAGCTGAAGCCCGGGACGGCGGAGCTAGGGCCGGATGCCCTCCGGGTGCTGCGACTGCGCGCGGAGTCGACGGCCGATCCCCGGTCCGAGGCCCTGCCGGGGGCGGGCGCGGAGCTAGGGCCGGACGCCACCCGCGAGTTGAGGCTGCGTCAGGCATCGATGGCCGATCCACAGCCGGAGTCCACGCTGTCCCGGCCGGCACCGGCACCCACTGGTCAGGCCTCGCCGTTCGATCCGCGGCCCGTTGTCCCCGGGCCGGGCCCCGCAGTGCCCGGGGCGGTCCCGGAACCTGGCCCCCGGCCCGCGTCCCCGACTGGTCAGGCCTCGCCGTTCGATCTGCGGCCCGTTGCCGCCGGG
>NZ_JBIVPU010000008.1:49552-303006 GCF_044754805.1 Kitasatospora sp. NPDC092948
GGCCGGGCCTCGCAGTGCCTGGGGCGGTGCCGGAACCTGGCCCCCGGCCCGCGTCCCCGGCCGGTCAGGCCTCGCCGTTCGATCTGCGGCCCGTTGCCGCCGGGCCGGGCCTCGCAGTGCCTGGGGCGGTGCCGGAACCTGGCCCCCGGCCCGCGTCCCCGGCCGGTCAGGCCTCGCCGTTCGATCTGCGGCCCGTTGTCCCCGGGCCGGGCTCCGCAGCGCCTGGGGCGGTCCCGCAGTCTGACCCCCGGCCCGACCCCCAGGCCCCTGCCGCATCGTCACTGGCGGCCACTCAGGTGTTGCCCGCCCTGGACCCGTCGGTGCCGCCGGCAGGCTCTCGGCCCACCGCGACGCCGCTGCCCGCCCCGCACCCGGCGGCGTCGCGGTCCGTCCCGCCGCGGCCGACCCACGCGCCGGATGCCGTCGTCCCCGCGCCGCACCCTGCGCCCGCGCCGCACCCTGCGCCCGCGCCGCACTCCGCCCCCGCGCCTCGCTCCGCTCCCGTGCCGCAGCCCGACTCTTCGCCTCACTCCGCCCCCGCGCCTCACCCTGCCCCCGCGTCACAGCCCGCCCCCACGCCGCACTCCGCTCCCGCGTCACAGCCCGCCTCCTCGCCCCATTCCGCCCCCGCGCCGCAGCCCGACGGTGGGCAGCTTCTTGCCGCGGGCGAGGCGCAGTTGCCTGTCGACATGCGTAAGCGTCTCTCGTTGCGCAAGCAGCAGGTCGCCGTGAGTCTGCAGAAGCACGGTGCGCAGGGGGTGGTGGCGCGGATTGTGTTGGTGCTGGATGCGTCGGGGTCGATGGCGGGGGTGTACCGCCGGGGTGTGGTCGCGGATGTGGTGGAGCGGATGGCGGCGGTGGCCGTGCAGTTGGACGACGACGGGGTGATGCAGGCGTGGACGTTCGCGAGCCGGCCGGCGCGGTTGCCGGATGTGGGGTTGCCGGGGTTGCCGGAGTGGTTGCGGCTGCATGTGCGGCCCGGTGAGGCGAATCTGGGGCTGTTCGGGCGGCGTCGGGTGCGGGCGCCGCGGCCGGACGGGCGGGTGGACATGAAGGCGGTCGGCATTCAGAACGAGGAGCAGCGGGTGATCGCCGAGGTGCGGGCGTTCGTCCGGGCGTACCCGTCGCCGGTGCCGACGCTGGTGCTGTTCTTCTCGGACGGCGGCGTCTACCGCAACTTCGAGATCGAGACGCAGTTGCGGGAGGCCGTCGAGGAGCCGATCTTCTGGCAGTTCGTCGGTCTGGGGCAGTCCGACTACGGCGTGCTGGAGCGGTTCGACGAGTTGCCGGGCCGCCGGGTCGACAATGTCGGGTTCTTCTCGGTGGACGACATCAGCACCCTTCCGGACGCGGAGCTGTACGACCGGCTGCTGTCCGAGTTCCCGCGGTGGATCACGGCCGCCCGCCGGGCGGGGATCCTGCGGAGTTGACGGGGCGTCAGGAGTGAGCGTCAGGCGGCGGCGCGCGTGGTGCGGTCGGTGACCGACACCACGCCGTCGACGGCGGCGCAGAGTTCGCGCAGGGTGCGGGCGGGGCAGTGCGGGGCGGTGGTGCCGCTGAGGGTGACTTCGCCCTGGGTGACGTCGACGGTGATCAGGGAGGGGCTGGCGCCTTCGAGGGTGGTGAGGACGTCCTCGACGATCTCGCGGCGGATCGCCTGGTCCTCGCGGAGGAAGACCCGCAGCAGGTCGCCGCGGCTGACGGTGCCGATCAGCCGGCCGTCGGCGGGGGAGACCACCGGGAGGCGCTTCACCCGTCGACGGGTCATCAGGCGGGCGGCGGCGACCACCGTGGAGTCGGGGGTGGTGCACACCGCGGGCGAGGTCATCAGGTCGGCGGCGGTGGTGCCGGTGCCGCGCAGGTGGACGGGCGCGGGCAGCAGGGACGCCGGGTCGTACTGGGCGAGCTGGGTGCGCAGCAGGTCCGCCTCGGAGACCACGCCGAGCGGCCGGTGGTCGGTGTCGACCACCGGCACGGCGGTGATGTCGTAGTCGTTGAGCAGCGCGACGATCTCGCGGAAGCCCGTGCCGGGGCTGACGGTGACCACGTGACGGGTCATCATCGCTCCGACGGTGCAGTGCCGCATCGTCCGTCGCCTCCTCGGTCGGCGCCGGTCCGGTGCCGGCGTTCCCACTCTGCGGGGCGGGCGGCGTCGGGCGCGAGGGCCGGAGGTCCCGTCCGGCGGGGCCGGTCGGCGGGCCGGGGCGGCAGCAGCCGGAGCCCGGACACCCATTCGGGGCGGATCCGGACGGACACCGCGGGCGGCCCGGTCGCCGTGGCCGGGTGCACGGCGTCGGCGTGGCCGAGCACGGTGACGGTCCAGCCGCTGCCGTCGGCGGGGTCGACCTGGTCGGCCTGGAAGGCGACGACGGTGCCGGTCACGGCGCGGAGCAGTTCTTCGTCGGGCTGGTCGACCAGCACGCTGCCGCCGTCCACCAGGCGGTAGCGGACCGGCAGGACGGCGGGGAGGGCGTGCCGGGTGTAGACGAGCCGGCCGACCGAGTGACGGGCCATCAGGCGCAGGCACTGGCCGGGGTCGAGGGAGACGCCATCGGCGGAGGAGGCGGGTTCGCGGGTCATACGCCGATCCTGCGCGGTCGGGGCCGCCCGGCGGGAGGGCCTTTGGTCGTTCCCGTACCGGTCGAGCGGCCCCCCGAACGGCGGGGGTGCGGGCACCGGGATACGAACCGATTACGTTCTTTAACTGTTCATAGAACTGTTTGTGTGTTCATCGTCAGGCTGTCAGTCGGCCAGCCCCCAGCTACCCGACTGGAGTCACGAGTGAGCCCCTCCTCCTCCGTACGCCGCCGCACCCTCACCGCCGGCGCCCTCACGGCGAGCGCCGCGCTGCTCGTCGCCGCCGTCCAGGTCGACACCGCCTCCGCCGCCCCCGGCCGCGACGCGGCGGTCGCCCGTGCGGAGGCGAACGTCTCCCACCACGCCGACCTGTTCGGCTTCGGACCCGGCCAGGGCCTGAACGTCAAGGACGTGATCATCGACGCGAACGGCGCGCAGCACGTCCGCTTCGACCGCACCTACCGCGGCCTCCCGGTGGTCGGCGGCGACCTGGTGGTCCATCAGGACGCCCACGGCAGGCTCATCGACTCCTCCCGCGCCAAGGGCCACGACCCGGCGGTGAAGTCCGTGGTGCCGACCGTCTCCGCGCAGCACGGCGCCGCCGCCGCGCTCGGCCGGACCCAGGGCATATCCGGCGCCGTCGCCACCCCCGAACTGGTCGTCTGGGCCGCCGACGGCACCGCCCGCCTCGCCTGGCAGACCACCGTCAGCGGCGAGGGCAAGCAGGGCCAGCCGACCGGACAGGTCGTCGTCACCGACGCCACTACCGGTGAGGCGATCGAGAGTTACGACTCCGAGCAGTCCGCCGCCGGCACCGGCCACTCCGAGTACACCGGCGACGTCCGGGTCGACACCACCCAGCAGGCCGACGGCAGCTACGCGCTGACCGACCCGGTCCGCGGCCACACCACCCGGGACGCCAAGAACCTCGGCGCGAGCAGCGTCAAGGCCACCTCCGGAAGCGTGTTCACCAACACCTCCAACGTGTGGGGCGACGGCCGGAAGTTCTCCACGGACCGGTCCACCGCCGCCGTCGACGCCCACGCCAACACCGCCTGGACGTACGACTACTACCTCAACACCTTCGGCCGCAAGGGCATCAAGAACGACGGCCGCGGCGCCACCGTGTTCGTCCACGTCGGCACCAAGTGGGACAACGCCCAGTGGGTCGACAGCTGCTTCTGCATGATGACCGGCGACGGCGACGGCACCACCGACCCCGAGCAGGTCGACCTCGACACCATGGGCCACGAGATGACCCACGGCGTCACCAGCGCCACCGCCAACCTGCGCTACAGCGGCGAGTCCGGCGGCCTCAACGAGGCCACCAGCGACATCTTCGGCACCATGGTCGAGTGGTACGCCAACAACCCGGTGGACACCCCCGACTACCTGTTCAGCGACCAGTCCACCCCGCCGTGGCTGCGCCGCTTCGACAAGCCGTCGCTGGACGGCGCGTCCGCCGACTGCTGGAGCAAGAAGGTCGGCCAGCTGGACGTGCACTACTCCTCCGGCGTCGCCAACCACTGGTTCTACCTGGCCAGTGAGGGCAGCGGCAGCAAGACCATCAACGGCTTCACCTACAACAGCCCGACCTGCAACAGCTCCACCGTCACCGGCATCGGCAACCAGAAGGTCGCCGCGATCTGGTACCGGGCGCTGACCGTCTACATGACCTCCACCACCAACTACGCCGGGGCCCGCACCGCCGCCCTGAACGCCGCCCGCGACCTGTACGGCGCCACCTCCACCGAGTACGCGACGGTCGCCGCCGCGTGGAGCGCGGTCAGCGTCAGCTGATCGGACAACCGCCAGGAGGCCGATATCCTGGCGCGATGAGCGACAACCTGCCCCCCTGCCCCAGCTGCGCCGGCCAGTACACCTACGAGATGGACGCCCTGATGGTCTGCCCCGAGTGCGGCCACGAGTGGGCGCCCGCCGAGGAGGCCGCGGCGCAGCAGGCGGGGGAGCGGGAGATCCGGGACGCCGTCGGCAACGTGCTGGCCGACGGCGACACCGTCACCGTGGTCAAGGCCCTGAAGGTGAAGGGCAGCGTCTCCGGCATCAAGGCCGGCACCAAGGTGCGCAACATCCGGCTGGTCGACGGCGTCGACGGCCACGACATCGACTGCCGGATCGAGGGCTTCGGCGCCATGCAGCTGAAGTCCAGCGTGGTCAAGAAGGCCTGACCCGCGCCGCCCCGCCGCCGCACCGCGAGCATCGCCGTGCCCCCGGACGCCCTGCGCGGGCCCGGGGGCACGGCCACGGGCGGGCCCGGCTTGCTAGGGTCGGCGCGACGCCCCGTGCCCTTCGGGCCTTGAACGAGACGGTGACGACCACGTGAACGCCGAGAACCCGCAGTCGCTTCCGGTGGCCAGCGTTCCGCTGTACCAGCTGAAGGCGGAGTTCTTCAAGACGCTGGGCCACCCGGTGCGGATCCGGGTCCTGGAGCTGCTCAGCACCCGTGACCACGCCGTCGCCGAGATGCTGCCCGAGGTCGGCGTGGAGCCGGCCAACCTGTCCCAGCAGCTGGCCGTGCTGCGCCGAGCCAAGCTGGTGCACGCCCGCCGCGAGGGCTCCACGGTGGTGTACTCGCTGGCCAGCGGCGAGGTCGCCGACCTGCTGCGGGTCGCCCGGTCCATTCTCGGCTCGCTGATCACCGACCAGGCCGGCCTGCTCGCCGACCTGCGGGCCGCCGACAACGGCTGACGCCGCGTCACCTTCCCCGCCCCGCCTGCGGGGGGCGCCTCCGCGCCCCGAACGGGCAGACCCGTGCAGGCCACATGCAGACATTGCGACTTGCGAAATTCTTCAAGTCGATACATCCTGATCGGGTGCCCGGCCGGTCCGTCCTGCCCGGGCGGCTGCGTGCCGACGCTGGAAGGGGGCCGGACGTGACCGAGGTGTTCGAGGACGAGCTCCGCGAGCAACTCGCCATCGCCGAAAGGGCGTTGCGTGAGGCAACGGATGCCGACGACGACCACGGCGCGCAGGCGCACGCCGGTCGGATCGCCGGGCTGCTACGGATCGCGGAGCAGCACGGCATCGCCGTCCCGCCCCGGTCCGCGGCCGACGAACCAGAGTCGGAACACCAGAAAGAGAGCTGAAACGGTGCCCGCGTCGCAGTGCCAGGCCCAGGCGGAGGTCCTTGATCCGCTCGCCCCGATCCGCTGCGGCGGGACGGCGTGAACGGCGCGGGAGTGCTCGGGCGGCGGGTGCGGGCGGTGCTTCCGGACCGTCAGGTGCTGGCCACCGTGCGGCGGGACCCGCGCCGCGACCTGCTCGCCGGGCTGACGGTGGCCGTCGTGGCGCTGCCGCTGGCGCTGGGCTTCGGGGTCTCCTCCGGGGCGGGCGCGGCGGCCGGGCTGGCCACCGCCGTGGTCGCGGGTGCGATCGCCGCGGTGTTCGGCGGCTCCGGCCTCCAGGTCACCGGCCCGACCGGTGCGATGACGGTGGTGCTGGTGCCGATCGTGGCCCGCTACGGCACCGCGGGCGTGCTGACCGTCGGCCTGCTCGCCGGCCTGCTGCTGGTCCTGCTGGCGTTGGCCGGCGCCGGGCGGTGGATGGCGTACGTGCCGGTTCCGGTGGTGGAGGGGTTCACGGTCGGCATCGCCGGCGTGATCGCCCTCCAGCAGGTGCCCGGCGCGCTCGGCGTCGACAAGCCCGACGGCGGGAACCCGGCGGTGGTCGCCGCCCGCGCCGTCCGGGAGTTCGCGGCCTCCCCGCACTGGGCGGCCGTGCTGCTCGCCGCGGGCGTCGCCGCGCTGATGCTGATCGGCGGGAAGCTGCGGCCCGGCCTGCCGTTCTCGCTGATCGCCGTGGTCGCCGCCACCGTGCTGGCCAAGGCCGTCGAGCTGCCGGTCGCCGTCATCGGACGGCTGCCGGCCGGGCTGCCCAGCCCGTCGCTGGGCTTCCTCGACCTGTCCGCCGTGCCCGCTCTGCTGCCGTCCGCGCTGGTGGTCGCCGCGCTCGGCGCGCTGGAGTCGCTGATGTCGGCGACCGCCGCCGACGCGATGACCGCGAACGACCCCCGCCGGTGCGGCGAACGGCACGACAGCGACCGGGAGTTGTTCGGCCAGGGCCTGGCCAACCTGGTGGCGCCGCTGTTCGGAGGCGTCGCCGCGACCGGCGCGATCGCCCGTACCGCCGTCAACGTGCGCAGCGGCGCGGTCTCCCGGCTGGCCGCGCTGGTGCACGCCGCCGTGCTGGCCGTGGTGGTGTTCGCCGCCGCGCCGCTGGTCGCCGACATTCCGCTGGCGGCGCTGGCCGGCGTGCTGATCGCCACCGCCGTGCGGATGGTGCAGGCCGGGACGCTGCGCGCACTGGCCCGCACCGGGCGCGGCGAGGCCGCCGTGCTGGTGGCGACCGCCGCCGCCACCCTCGCCTTCGACCTGGTGACCGCCGTCGCGGTCGGCCTGCTGCTGGCCGGCGCGCTCGCGCTGCGCGCCGTCGCCCGGGCCGCCCGGCTGGAGCGGCTGCCGGTGTCCGAGGAGGGCCACCCGGACGGCCGGATCGCCGCCTACCGCCTGCACGGCCCGCTGCTGTTCGCCGCCGCGCACCGGCTCCGCCTCGAACTGACCGGCGCCGAACGCGCCGAGGTGGTGATCCTGCGGATGTCGCAGGTCACCGCGGTCGACGCCAGCGGCGCGACCGTCCTCGGCGACGCCCTCGCCGACCTGCACCGCCGCGGCACCCGGGTCCTGCTGTCCGGGCTGCCCGCAGAACACCGGCGACCGCTCGACGCGCTCGGCGTGCTGGACGAACTGCACGCCCGGCAGGGCCTGTTCACCACCACCGCGGAGGCCCTCGCGCACGCCCGCGACACCCTGCCGGCCGTCCCCGCCCCCGCCGTCGGCACACGCTGAGCGGCCGGGGCCGGGCCGCCCGGTAGAGTGGCCACGGCGACACCCCCTCGGGGTGCGCGACGGCGGTGGGGCCCGCCGGACCCGAACCGCGGCGATCCGCCGCCAACGGTCCCTACTTGTACAGTGGCGCGCCCGGATCGCTCGGGTGCCGTGCGAGTAGGAGAAAGTGTGCCCGTGGAGAGTTCCCAGCCGACGGCGGCCGGTTCCGTCGAGGCCGAGGTCGAGGACCGGCCGGTGCGGCGTCGCGGCCCGGACCGCGAACTGATGTCCGTGATCGGTGTGGTGGCGGTCGGCGGGGTGCTCGGCGCGTGCGCCCGGTACGCGATCTCGCTCGGGTGGCCGACGCCGACGGACGGGTTCCCGTGGGCGACGCTGGTGATCAACGCGGTCGGCTGCGCGGTGATCGGGGCGTTCATGACGGTGCTCACCGAGGCCTGGCGGGCCCACCGGCTGGTGCGGCCGTTCTTCGGCACCGGCGTCCTCGGCGGGTTCACCACCTTCTCCACCTACGCGGTCGACATCCAGCGCCTGATGCTGGCCGGCCGCGCCCCGGCGGCGCTCGGCTACCTGGCCGCCACCCTGGTCGCCGCGATGGTCGCGGTCTGGGCCGGCGCGGCCGTCGCCCGCCGGGTGATCGGACGGAGGACGCGATGACCGCACGGACCGAACGGGCGCTGCGGCTGACGGTGCTGGCCGGCGAGGACCAGCGCTGGCACCACCGCCCGCTGTACGCCGAGATCGTGCACCGCGCGCACGCCGCCCGGCTGGCCGGGGCCAGCGTGTTCCGCGGCATCGAGGGCTTCGGCGCGTCCGCGCTGGTGCACACCTCCCGGCTGCTGTCGGTCGGCGACGACCTGCCGGTGGCGGTCGTGGTGGTGGACCGCGAGGAGCGGATCCGGGCGTTCCTGCCGCAGCTGGACGACCTGCTCGACCGCTGCCTGGTGACGCTCGACCCGTGCGAGGTGCTCCGGCCCGTCGCAGAGCCGTCCGGCGGCCTGCCCGCCGGCCTGGCGTCCGACGACCCGTCCGACGACCCGTCCGACGGCTCCGGGGAGGCCCGGTGAACTGGCTGCTGGTGATCGTCGGCGCGGCGGTCGGGGCGCCGCTGCGCTACCTGACCGACCGGGCGGTGCAGGCCCGGCACGACACGGTCTTCCCGTGGGGGACGTTCGCGGTCAACGTGTCCGGCTCCCTGGTGCTCGGCCTGCTGACCGGCGCGGTCGCCGCCGGCGCGGCCTCCTCGCAGCTCCAACTGCTGGTCGGCACCGGCTTCTGCGGGGCGCTGACCACGTACTCGACGTTCTCGTACGAGACGCTGCGGCTGGCCGAGAGCGGGGCCCGGTTCTACGCGGTGGTGAACGTGGCGGGAAGTGTGGTCGCCGGGCTGGGGTCGGCGTTCACCGGGTGGGCGATCGCCCAGGCGCTGTGGGTGTGAGGCGCCGGCCGGGGGGTGTGAGGCACCGGCCGGAGGGTGGCCCGTTCTCGACGGAGCGGTGCGGCGGAGCACCGCAATCCTGAACATGGACATGGCTGGTCGGGGGCTGTTGCCGCGTTCGGCCGGGCGCCCCCGCACGGCCGCGATCCGGACAGAATTCCCCATCCGGCCAAAATCATCTTCCCGTGGCCACGGACCGCGAGTTAGCGTGACGTTGAGTTAGTTGCCCGAGGCACTCAACTGCCCGGGTCGTGCGCAGTCGCAGGCCCACCCGCCGACGCCACCGCCGGCCCAGCTCCGGAAGGGAGCACCTGATGGCCACCGTCGCCGAAACCTCCCCCAGCAGTCACCCCGCCCCGCGCGAGGAGACCTGCCCGTTCGCCCCGCCGCCCGCCTACCAGCAGGCCCGCCGCGACGAACCGATCAGCCGCATCGCCCTCTACGACGGCGCCTCGGCCTGGCTGGTCACCCGCCACGAGGACGTCCGCGCCATCCTGGCCGACAAGCGGTTCAGCTCCGACCCCGTCAACCCCGGCTTCCCGTTCCTCACCGAGGCCGCCCGCCAGTTCCTCACCCTCAAGCCCACCTTCATCCGGCTCGACGACCCCGAACACAGCCGGCTGCGCCGCATGCTCACCGGCGACTTCACCGTCCGCAGGACCGCCGGGCTGCGCCCCGAGATCCAGCGGATCACCGACGAGCTGATCGACAGGATGATCGACGGACGCGGCCAGGCCGACCTGGTGAGCGAGTTCGCGCTGCCGTTGCCGTCCCTGGTGATCTGCCTGCTGCTCGGCGTTCCCTACGAGGACCACGACTTCTTCCAGGAGTGCAGCCGCACCCTGCTGCACCGCGGAGCCGCCACCGCGGACATCGTCGAGGCCAACGCCCGACTCACCGAATACCTGGACACGCTGACCGCGTCCAAGCGCGACAACCCCGACGACGGCATCCTCAGCCGCCTGGTCGCCCGCGGCGAACTCGACATCGAGGACATCGGCGCGATGGGCCGGCTGCTGCTGATCGCCGGGCACGAGACCACCGCCAACATGACCGCGCTGTCGGTGCTCGCCCTGCTGCGCAACCCCGAGCAGCTCGCCCACCTGCGCGCCCACCCCGAGGCGATGCCCGCCGCGGTCGAGGAACTGCTGCGCTACCTCTCCATCGTGCAGACCGGCCTGGTCCGGGTCGCCGTCGCGGACGCCGAGATCGGCGGCACCGAGATCCGGGCCGGCGAGGGCGTCATCCTCCAGATCAACACCGCCAACTGGGACGACGGCCGCTACCCCGACGCCGACAGCCTCGACCTCACCCGCGACACCCGCCACCACCTGGCCTTCGGCTTCGGCGTCCACCAGTGCCTCGGCCAGCCGCTCGCCCGGCTGGAGCTGGAGATCGCCCTGGAGACCCTGCTGCGCCGGCTGCCCGAACTGCGGCTGGCGATGCCGTTCGAGGACGTCCCGTTCCGGCACGACATGCTGATCTACGGTGTCCACGAGCTCCAGATCGCCTGGTGACCGCCGCCCCGCCGGCCCGCGCCGGTGACCCCGCGAAAGAAGGAACCGTGATCGTCTCCGTCGACCAGGACCGCTGCTGCGGCGCCGGGCAGTGCGTCCGCAACGCCCCCGAGGTGTTCGACCAGCGCGAGGAGGACGGCATCGTGCTGCTGCTCGACGCCCGCCCGCCCGCCGACCTGCGCTCCGCCGTCGAGGACGCCGTGGCGTCCTGCCCGGCCGGCGCCGTCCGGGTCACCGAGGACTGACCGGACAGCTGTCGAGAGCCGTCCCGCCGTGGCTCACGGCGGGACGGCTCCATTCGCGGCGACGGTGCGTCAGTGGCCGCGGGCGATCCACTCGTCCAGGTGCGGGGCCTCCGCGCCGACGGTCGTCGAATCGCCGTGGCCGGTGCGGACCACCGTGTCGGCGGGGAGCGTCAGCAGGCGGTCGCGGATCGAGTCGATGATGGTCGGGAAGTCCGAGAACGACCGGCCGGTCGCGCCCGGGCCGCCCGCGAACAGGGTGTCGCCGGTGAAGACCGTGCCGAGCTCCGGCGCGTACAGGCTGACCGCGCCCGGGCTGTGGCCCGGGGTGTGCAGCACCGTCAGGGTGGTGCCGGCCACGGTCAGTTCCTGGCCGTCGGCGAGCGCCGCGTCGGGCTTCCGGTCCGGGTGGGTCAGCTGCCACAGCACCTGGTCGTCCGGGTGCAGCAGGATCGGCGCGCCCGTGCGGGCGGCCAGCTCCGGCGCGGCGTCGACGTGGTCGTTGTGCGCGTGGGTGGAGACGATCGCCAGCAGCTTCCGCCCGGCCACCGCCGCGGCGATCGCGTCCGCGTCGTGCGCGGCGTCGATGACGATCACCTCGTGGTCGTCGCCGACCAGCCAGACGTTGTTGTCGACCTCCCAGGTGCCGCCGTCCAGGCAGAACTCGCCCGCGGTGACCAGGTGTTCGATCCGGGCCGCCATCAGAGGACCACCACCGAACGCAGCACCTCGCCGCGGTGCATCCGGGCGAACGCCTCCTCGACGCCGTCCAGCGGGATGGTCTCGCTGACGAACGCGTCCAGGTCGAGCCGGCCCTGCAGGTACAGGTCGATCAGCATCGGGAAGTCCCGCTCCGGCAGGCAGTCGCCGTACCAGGACGACTTGAGCGCGCCGCCGCGACCGAACACGTCCAGCAGCGGCAGTTCGAGCGTCATCTCCGGCGTCGGCACGCCGACCAGCACCACGGTGCCCGCCAGGTCGCGGGCGTAGAACGCCTGCTTGTACGTCTCCGGGCGGCCGACCGCGTCGATCACCACGTCCGCGCCGTTGCCGCCGGTCAGCTCACGGATCGCCTCGACGGCGTCGGTCTCCCGGGAGTTGACGGTGTGGGTGGCGCCCAGCTCGCGGGCCGTGACCAGCTTGCGGTCGTCCACGTCCACCGCGATGATCCGCGACGCGCCCGCCAGCCGGGAGCCGACCACCGCGGCGTTGCCGACGCCGCCGCAGCCGATCACCGCGACGCTGTCGCCGCGGCCCACCTGGCCGGTGTTGATCGCCGCACCCAGACCGGCCATCACGCCGCAGCCCAGCAGGCCCGCCGCGGCCGGCGAGGCCGACGGGTCCACCTTGGTGCACTGGCCCGCCGCGACCAGGGTCTTCTCGGCGAACGCGCCGATGCCCAGGGCCGGCGACAGCTCGGTGCCGTCCTCCAGCGTCATCTTCTGCTTCGCGTTGTGGGTGGCGAAGCAGTACTGCGGCCGGCCACGCCGACACGCCCGGCAACGACCGCACACCGCACGCCAGTTGAGGATCACGAAGTCACCGGGCACGACATTGTCGACACCCTCGCCGACGGCCTCCACCACGCCCGCCGCCTCGTGGCCCAGCAGGAACGGGAACTCGTCGTTGATCCCGCCCTCCCGGTAGTGCAGGTCGGTGTGGCACACGCCGCACGCCTGCACCTTCACCACCGCCTCGCCCGGCCCCGGATCGGGCACCACGATCGGCACCACCTCCACCGGTGCGCCCTTCGCCCGAGCGATCACACCCCGCACAACCTGAGCCATCCCGAAACTCTCTTCCCTCTACGACGATTCGCGGCGCGGACGCGCCCCTGCCGGTCAGCCCCGGCGCACACCGGGTCGACGTTCCAGCAGCACAGCGCCGCTGTCCCGGCCCTGACACACCAGCAGCGTACCGAGCGCGAGCCACCCCGCGGCCAGCAGCCAGCCGCCCAGCACGTCGAGCGACCAGTGCACCCCCAGATAGACCCGGCTCGCCCCCACCGCCGCCGCGAACACCACCGCGCACCCCGCCGCGACCCGGGCCGCCGCCGGACGGACCAGCGCCACCGCGAGCGCCAGCAGCCCCGCGCCGGCCGCCGCCGTGAACGCGTGCCCCGACGGGAACGAGAAACCGGACGCCTGCACCGCCCGGACGGCGAGCGGCGGCCGGGGCCGGCCGAACCCGTGCATCAGCACCTGCCGCAGCCCCTGGCCCAGCAACAGCCACACCGCCGGCGCGAACAGCACCACCGCGACCCGCTGCCGCGTCCGGCGGGCCGCAGGCGCCCCCGCCGCCGGCGGCCCCGGCACCCGCCGGACCGCCAGCGCCCCCGCCGCCAGCGCCATCAGGAACGGCAACGGCGCCGACCCGCAGGCCGTCACCACCGTCGCCATCGTCACCGCGCCGGGCGGCCGGTGCCCCACGCACCAGTCCAGCACCGCCTGCTCGAAACCGAACGGCCCCCACCCGTTGGCCGCCAGCGCCAGCGCCAGCACCCCGAACGCCGCCCAGCAGCCGACCAGCGCCCACCTGGGGCCCGGGCCCGTCCAGTCGGCTGTCATCGCGGAAACCTCCCGGGTCGGCAGCGGCGCACCCGCGCGCCGCAGCAGCCATCGTACGGGCCCGAACAACGCCGGCCGCCGCGAGTGGCCCGGACCTCGCTAGGATGCGGCCGGTTCGAACAGCAGGATTCGAACGGCAGGTGAAGGGGCGTCAACCATGGCCGAGCAGACGGTGGCCGAAGAACTCGGCGACAGGTACGTCGGAATGCTCGCCGAAGTCTCCCGCTCCGGGCGGCGGCTGAGCCGGGGCGAGGTCGACTCCCTACGGGCGCTCGGCGAACGCTGCGCCGAGACCGGACAGGGCCTGCGCGAGGTGGTCGCCCACTGCATGGGCGCCGGACGCCGCGCCTGGCCCGCCCTGCCTGGCATCGCCGGAGCCTGCACCGTCGGCGAACTGCGCCAGGTCGGCGAAGCGCTGCTGATCGCCGCCGAGACCGCGCTCGCCGCGCTCGGCGAAGGCCACGAACGGGCACAGCGACTGGCGGTCCGCCAGGAGGAGGCCGCCCGCCGCGAGTTCATCGACGACCTGCTGTACGGACGCAGCGACCTCGGCACCCTCGCGGAGCGCGCCGAACGCTTCGGCCTGCGGCTGGCCCGCACCCACGCCGTCGCCGTCGCCACCGCGGAACGGCCCTACGGACACGTCGACCCCGTGGTCCGGTGGGTCGAACGGGAACTGACCGGCCGCTTCGGCGAACGCGACGTCCTGCTCGCCACCAAGGACGGCCGCATGGTGTGCGTCGCCCCCGAGAGCGAACAGGCCGTCCTCGACGCCTTCGCCCGCCTGGCGCTGCGCCCCGGCTCCGGCTACCCGCCCGCCCGCCGGGTCGCCACCGGGCGGCAGCACTCGGGGGCCGGCGGCGTGGTGCGCAGCTACGAGGAGGCGCTCGACGCGCTCGACTTCGCGGAGCGCCTCGACCTGCCCGCGGAGCTGCTGAAGGCCGAGGAACTGCTGGTCTTCCCGGTCCTGATGCGGGACCGCGCCGCGATGGCGGACCTGGTCCGCACCGTCCTCGGCCCGCTGGCCGCCGCGCGCGGCGGCGCCGGCCCGCTGCTCGACACCATCGCCGTCCAGGCCGAGGCGGGCTACGTCAACGCGGAGGCCGCCCGCCGCCTGGGCGTCAGCGTCCGCACCCTCGGCTACCGCACCGAACGCATCAAGGCCCTGACCGGCTACGACCCGGCGGACGCGCTGCACCGCTACACCCTGGAAACAGCAGCCATGGGCGCCCGCCTGCTGGGCTGGCCGGCACAGCCGCTGTAGATCTTCCTCCGGATCTGCAGGTGGGTGCGACTGCGCCCTACCGGCCGCAGGAGCTCGGATACCGGCTCCGAACCGCGACGATCCAGAGACTGCTGGTCCGTCATGGCGACGGATGCCCTGCTCGGCAGCTCGTTCGAGTGGTGCCGCAGTGGAACCCGGCGGTGGTGGGGCCACGGGTGTCGGAGTCCTGTGCTTCACCGCTCGCGCCCAGAGGGCAGGCCCGTTCGAATCCCGTGGACGGTCTGCCTGCTCGGGGTGGATGATCCGGTCATGCCGACTGAAGAAGAGCTCGTTTCGATGGACGCGCGCATCGCGGCCGCGTCCATGGGGGCGTGGGTTCCCGTGCTGGAGACTCGCGGTGCGACCGGCGGGGCGAGCTGCATCCGGATCTCTCCGGCCACTGCCGTGGATGACGACGAGATGTATCTCAGTCGATTCGTCAACGGAGAACGGGTGCAGGTCGGTCCGGACCTGCAACTGGATGCCGATCTCGATTTCATCGCTTCCGCGCGACAGGACATGCCCCGCCTGGTCGCCGAGGTGAGGCGACTGCGAGGCCTGCTGCAGGGGGACGGTGACCGGCGGCATGCCGCTTTCGTGGCGCTCCGTGAGCTCGGGCGAAGCCTCGACCACCGTGATCGGGCGGATGCCGGTCGTGGCCTGGCGGCCTTCGCCGACCTGCGGGAGGCCCTCGGGCCGCTGCTGGAGCTCGTGCTCGACCCGGGCGACACGTTCGTCACCCGGGTGACCACGGAAGCGGTACTTCGGCGAATGGACAGGGCCGGGCTGACGGTAGTCGCCTCCGCGATGGCAGTGGCCGACGCGAATCACAGCGATTGGATCCACACCGCCGTCGTCGACGTGTTCAGCATTTTCTCCGAGGACCGGGACCGAGCGAGGCAACTGTGCGAGGAGATGCTGCGGGACGCCGACGACCGGGTCGCCCTGGGAGCCCGTCGGTTGCACGACATCCTGGCCGAGATCGACCCCGTTCTTCGCCCCGCGTAGCGCGGATCATCCCTGCGGGGCGGCGATCCGGGCTCCAGCCACTGCTCGGCCCGGCCGTCATCGGCGGCGGCAGGTGGGCCACGGTGCTCGTGGAAGGCCGGGACCGGCCGGTCGGCGGTCGGGCCCTGACCGTCCTGCTCGGCCTTTCCGCGGATCTGCTGCTCCGCCGTCGCGGAGGGCGCGGCCGTGTGTGTTCGAGGGGTGCAGAGCCCGGATGGCGCCAGTGAGCCTCCGTCGGGTGGAGCAGTTCGCGGATCGGGCGTCAAGAGGGCATGAAGATTGCCGGATTCTGGAAATGTGCGGAGCGGCCCCGAGCTGACACGATCTTCCTGTCGCCGGGAGACCGGCGCAGCCGGGCCGGTGGGGAGCGGGGGGTTCGTTTCCGCTGGTCCAGGGTGTCGACGCCCCGTTGCCGGGGGGTTGGGGCGTCGGCACCTGCGGGGGAGACGGGGGGAAGGGCGCCGCCTTTTTCGGGTGGAGCGATGCGGGGCGGACGGGGGTCACGGCCCCGGCGCTTCCATCGAGGAAGGCGGCGGATCCCTCCCGACGAGCACCCGGCCGGACGGCCGGGCGCAGGGCCTCCTCGCGGACGCGGGTCGAGCATCGTCGCGGTGCCTCGGAGCCGTGTCGCCGAGGGGGCTGCTGCGTCGTCGGCGGGTCCGGTCGAGCCTCGAGGCGTGCCGGCCCGTGCGGTGGCCGGGGGAGTGCCCGACGTCCTGCTCGGTGCGGTTGGCCAGGGCGTTCCGGCGATCCGGGTGCACCCGCCGGGAGCGGAGTCTTCCGCAGCGCCGAGCAGTCCCGGAACGGGGAGCGGGGACGGTGCGGCCGTCCAAGGTGTCGGCCGCGGCTACGCCACAACCGGTAGCCGGCGCTCCGTCGGGCGGCGGGACCGGCCGCCGTGCGAACGGCTGCGAGGGGTAGCCGGAGGTACGGGTTCATGTCAAGGTGCTGGGTTGCCGGCGGGTGGCCCGCCTAGCATGTGGGGCCATCGAACTCCCTTTCACCGTAAGGGAGTTCGCCGCGCAGTCGGTCGTCGCGCACCGGCCGTTGCGCCGGCACCTGCCCGCCCCGTCCCCGGTGTCCGGGGCGGGGTGCGTGCGCACCGGCCGCCGTACCCGTCCTCACCACCCTGGGGGTTGACCGCCCATGCACATCGGATCCGACGTACCGTCCGCCCGGCCCGTGCGGGCCGCGCTGCTGGTGCTGGCCCTGCTGGCCGCGCTGCTCGCCGCCGCCGTGCCGGCCGCGGGCCCCGCGCACGCCGCCGTTCCCGACCGTTGGGGCTTCGCGTTCCTCGACAACCCGACGCCGCCGACCGGATATGTTCCGGACCCGTCGCGGCAGTGGGGCAGTTGGCCCGCTCCGGCGAGCAATCCCGTCACCGTCGACCAGACCGGCCTCGGCAGCTATGCGGTGCACTTCCCGTTGATCGCCGGCCCCGGCGGCGTCGCCCATGTCACCGCGGTCAACCGCAGCGGCACCTGGTGCCAGCTCGCCGGCTGGGGCTCCGTCGGCAGCGGCATCGACGTGAACGTGGCCTGCTACCGGCCCACCGGCACGCCCGACAACTCGCCGTTCACCGTGCTGTACAGCAGCAGCAGCGGCGTTCCCGTCCCGCCCGGCGGCGACTACGCGTACCTGGACTCCACGCCGGGCGGCGCGCTGATCAGCCAGTACAACTCCGCCGGCGGCAGCAACGTCGTCGGCCACAGCTCCACCGGCGTCTGGAAGGCCTGGCTGCCCGGCGTCGGCTCCTCCGGCAACCTCGGCAACGTCGAGGTCACCGCCGTCGACCCGGCGCAGGGCGCCCGCTGCAAGGTCGTCGAGTGGGGGCCGTCCGGCAGCGGCCAGACCTTCGTGGTCGCCTGCTTCGACGCGTCGAACCTGCCGTACGACACCGAATGGACGCTCAGCTACTCCGTCAAGCGCGCCGTGCACGGCCCGGCGATCCCGCCGAAGTCGTTCGGCTACCTCTGGTACAACGGTTCGGTGCCGGCCGGCACCAACTTCAACTCGGTGGCCGGCAGCAACGGCCTGGCCGTCGGCGTCCCGTCCACCGTCACTCTCCCGGGTATCGCTGTGCCCTCCGACCACGCCCAGGTCACCGCGTTCGGCGGCGGCCCCGGCTGGTGCCAGCTGGCCGTGCCGTGGGCCCGCAGCTCAGGCACCGTCCAGCTGTACCCGATCTGCTTCAACCCCGGTGGGGCGCCCGTCGCCGCACCGTTCTTCACGGCCTACACCTCGGCGTTCTGACCGCCCGTCACCGGCCGCGCAGGTGACGGCCGGTCGCCGTCCGCGCCCCGCCCCCGGTCCTCGGGGGCGGGGTTCGGTGTGCCCGGGGCCGTTTCGTAACCGTACGGAATCGGGTGATTACTGATAGAGATGGCGGGTCAGCTTTTGCAAGGGAGCCACCATGACCGTGATGACCGACCGCAACCCGCCGCCCGCGGCGGAGCCGGACCCGCGCGGCGCCGCGCGCCGGCCCGGGAATGTCCTCGTCCGCTGGATCACCACCACCGACCACAAGACGATCGGCACCCTGTACCTGGGCACGTCGTTCGCGTTCTTCCTGATCGGCGGAGTGATGGCGCTGATCATGCGCGCCGAGCTGGCCCGGCCGGGCACGCAGTTCGTCTCCAACGAGCAGTTCAACCAACTGTTCACCATGCACGGCACGGTCATGCTGCTGGTGTTCGCCACCCCGCTGTTCTCGGGCTTCGCGAACTGGATCATGCCGCTCCAGATCGGCGCGCCGGACGTCGCGTTCCCACGGCTGAACATGTTCGCCTACTGGCTCTACCTGTTCGGCTCGCTGATCGCCGTGGCGGGCTTCCTCACGCCCAACGGCGCGGCGGACTTCGGCTGGTTCGCCTACTCGCCGCTGACGGACGCGGTGCACTCGCCGAACATCGGCGGCGACCTGTGGATCATGGGCCTGGTGTTCTCCGGCTTCGGCACGATCCTCGGCTCGGTCAACTTCATCACCACGATCATCTGCATGCGCGCGCCCGGCATGACCATGTTCCGGATGTCGATCTTCGTCTGGAACACCCTGCTGACCGCCGTGCTGGTCATCATGGTCTTCCCGCTGCTGGCCGCCGCCCTGCTCGCGCTGGAGGCCGACCGCAAGTTCGGCGCCCACGTCTTCGACCCGGCCAACGGCGGACCGATCCTCTGGCAGCACCTGTTCTGGTTCTTCGGCCACCCCGAGGTCTACATCATCGCGCTGCCGTTCTTCGGCATCATCTCCGAGATCATCCCGGTCTTCGCCCGCAAGCCGATGTTCGGCTACTCCGGCCTGATCGCCGCCACCATCGCCATCGCCGGCCTCTCGGTGACGGTGTGGGCGCACCACATGTTCGTCACCGGCCAAGTGCTGCTGCCGTTCTTCTCGTTCATGACCTTCCTGATCGCCATCCCGACGGGTGTGAAGTTCTTCAACTGGATCGGCACCATGTGGAAGGGCTCACTGAGCTTCGAGACACCGATGCTGTGGGCCGTCGGCTTCCTGGTCACCTTCCTGTTCGGCGGCCTGACGGGCGTGCTGCTCGCCTCCCCGCCGATCGACTTCCACGTCTCCGACTCGTACTTCGTCGTCGCCCACTTCCACTACGTGGTCTTCGGCACCGTCGTCTTCGCGATGTTCGCCGGCTTCCACTTCTGGTGGCCCAAGATGACCGGCCGGATGCTGGACGAACGGCTCGGCAAGATCTGCTTCTGGACGCTGTTCGTCGGCTTCCACACCACCTTCCTGGTGCAGCACTGGCTCGGCGCCGAAGGCATGCCGCGCCGGTACGCCGACTACCTGGCCTCGGACGGCTTCACCACGCTCAACATGATCTCCACCATCGGCTCGTTCCTGCTGGGCCTGTCGATGCTGCCGTTCCTCTACAACGTCTGGAAGACCGCCAAGTACGCGCCCAAGGTGAACGAGGACGACCCGTGGGGCTGGGGCCGTTCGCTGGAGTGGGTGACGTCCTGCCCGCCGCCGCGGCACAACTTCGTCACCCTGCCGCGGATCCGCTCCGAGTCCCCGGCGTTCAACCTGCACCACCCCGAGGTCCCCGACGACCTCCAGGACGTCGGACACCAGGCGAACCGGGCGATCACGGACGACGAGCGGCGATGAGCGAGCGGCCGCCCACCGGCCGGGCCCCCTCCGTCGGCGCCGCGGGCGAGGCCGACGCGGGCCTGCGGCAGCTGGAGGGCTACCTGTACTGGCAGGACCAGAACCGGCAGGCCCGGCGGGCCGCCCAGGAATTCGCCGACCTGCTGCCCTGGCTGACCGCCGCTCAGCGACTGGACCTGGAGAACCACCTCGCCCACACCCAGCTCCAGGCCACCCGCCGCGGGCTCGAACAGTTCCGCGAGCACCGCGAGCGACTCCGCGAGCAGTACGGGGCCCGCTACCACCGGCTGCGGGTCCGCTGCGTGCTGACCGCGCTGCTGTCCACCGCGGTCTGCGTGACGGTGCTCCTGGCGGTCGCCCGCCACTGACCACCGCCACCGACCGTCGCGATCGGCCGGCGACCGCCGCCGCGGGGCCCCGACGTCCGACCGGACGGCGGGGCCCCGCTGACGCCCCGTCGGACGGTCGGGCGGCTCCTCAGTCGTCGGACGCCGCGCGCTCGGCGGACGGGCGGCGCCGTGCGGACGGGGCGAGCGCGGGGGAGGTCCAGACGCCGTCCGGCTGGTACACGTTCGTGCCGGGCGGGACGATCTCGTCGATCCGGTCCAGCGCCGCGTCGTCCAGCACCAGCGAGGCGCCCTTCAGCAGGCCGGTCAGCTGCTCCACGGTGCGCGGGCCGATGATCACCGAGGTGACCGCCGGGTGCGCCAGCGGGAACGCCACCGCCAGCTCCGGCAGCGTGCAGCCCACCTCGTCGGCCAGCGCGACGAGCTGCTCCACCGCGTCGAGCTTGCGGGCGTTCACCGGAAGGGCCGGGTCGAACCGGTGCGGGTGCAGCGCCGCCCGCCCCGCCGACAGGTCGATCGTGCCGCCCTTGCGGTGCCGGCCCGTCAGGAACCCGGACGCCAGCGGACTCCAGGTCAGCACCCCCATGCCGAAGCGCTGCGCCACCGGCAGCACCGACGACTCGATGCCGCGCGCCAGGATCGAGTACGGCGGCTGCTCGGTGCGAAAGCGCGGCAGTGCCCGGCGCTCCGCCACCCAGTGCGACTCGACGATCTCCTCCGCGGGGAACGTCGAGCACCCGAACGCCCGGATCTTGCCCTGCCGGACCAGGTCGCCCAGCGCCGACAGCGTCTCCTCGACGTCCGTCCGGCTGTCCGGCCGGTGCACCTGGTACAGGTCGATCCAGTCGGTGCGCAGCCGGCGCAGACTGTTCTCCACGGCCTGCACGATCCACCGCCGCGAGTTCCCGCCCCGGTTCGGCCCCGGCCCCATCGGGAAGTGCACCTTGGTGGCCAGCACCACGTCCTCGCGCCGCCCCTCCAGGGCCTTGCCGACGATCTCCTCCGACTCGCCCGCCGAGTACATGTCCGCCGTGTCGACGAAGTTGATCCCGTGGTCCAGCGCCGCGTGCACCAGCCGGATGCCCTCCTGGTGGTCCGGGTTGCCGACCTTCCCCAGCATCATGGTGCCGAGGCAGTGCGCGCTCACCTCGATGCCGGTACCGCCCAGAATCCGGTAACGCATGGTCAATCCCCTTTGCTCCGCTGTTCGTTGCGCGACGCGCCGCCGGTCACTGTAGGAGTTGGAGTGGGCTCCAGAGCAAGTCCCCCCCCGGGTCGGGACCGCGCCGTCCGTGGGAGACTCGCCCGCATGGTCTCGGTAGTGCAGAATGTGGCGATCGACTGCGCCGACGCGTACGAACTGGCCCGGTTCTGGGGCGAGGTGACCGGGCGTCCGGTCGACCCCGGCGCGAAGCCGGGGGACGGCGAGACGCAGGTGGAGCTGGACGGCGGGCTGGTGCTGTACTTCAACCAGGTCCCGGAGCCGAAGACGGTCAAGAACCGCGTCCACCTGTGCCTGCGGCCCGACGGCGCTCCGCGGGACGGGGAGGTCGAACGCCTGCTGGCGCTCGGCGCCGCCCTCGTCGCCGACCGGCGCAACCCCGACGGCACCGGGTGGGCGGTCCTCGCCGACCCCGAGGGAAACGAATTCTGTGTGCTGCGCAGCACCGCCGAACGGGCCGTCACCGGCTCCTGAGCCGCGCGGACGCCGAAAGCCCCGCAAGGCGGACCGCCTTGCGGGGCTCCCGTCCGGTCAGCCGGACGTTCCGGCGGCGGCCACCAACGGGGCGGCGTCGGAGATCGGGCTGCCGACGCCCATCCGGACGGGCACGGAACCGGCCGCCCGCTGGACCTCCTGCGCGAAGGCCTGCGACGCCGCGCCCTCCTCGGAGGTGGTGACGAGGACGCCGGTGCCGTCCGAGGACGACCCGGAGGAGTAGACCGGGTAGGAGAAGGGCTGCTGCCGCTGGGCCGCGAAGATCTGCTCGGAGGCCCGGGCCTCGGCCTTCGCGGTGTACCGGCAGGCGACGATCTCGACGTTCACCCCGACGGTGTCCGGGTGGGCCCGGTGCGCCGCCTCGACCAGGCCCCGGGCGCGCGCCGGGTCGGTGGCGTACAGCGTCACGTGGTCGTGGTGGACGTACAGGCTGCCGTAGACGTCGCCGAACTCGCCGCGTCCCTGCTCGCCGAGGGCCTGTGCGGCGTCCTCCACCGGGCCGGGGACGGCCGGGGTGCTGCCGGGCGCCGGCCCGGACGGGGACGCGGTGGCCGGGACCGCCGCTGCGAGCGTCGGCGTGCCGCCGGTCGAGGCGGTGGAGCCGCAGGCGGTGAGCAGGGCGAACGCGCCCAGGGCGAGCGGCAGCGCGGCAGCGGCGGTACGGCGGTTCAACTGGTGTTCCCCTCAGAGGTGTTGATGGACCGGCGATGGGACGTGGGTCGCGTCCGGCCGGTTCCCCCGCGGAGCGTCCGTGGTGCGCAGCGGCCACCACAGGGCGCGGCCGAGGAGAACGGCGACCGCCGGGACCAGGGCCAGCGACAGGACGGTGGCGGAGAGCAGGATGCCGAGCGTGAGGGCGAAGGCCACCTGCTCGCTGCCCGGCGTCGCGGCCAGGGTGGCGAAGGATCCGGCCAGCACCAGGCCCGCGGTGGCGATGGTGGGCGTGGTGTGGCGCAGGGCGCGGGCCACGGCGGCGCGGGCCGGGCCGGGGCGGCGCATCTCCTCGCGGATCCGGTCGGTGATCAGGATGTTGTAGTCGGTGCCGAGCGCGACCACGAACAGGAACAGCACCAGCGGCAGGGTGAAGTTGACGCCCGGGCCGGAGCGCAGGTGCTGGAAGACCAGCGTCGACGCGCCCAGGGTGGCCGCGAAGCCCGCGCCGACGGCGAGCATCAGCACCAGCGGCGCCAGCAGGCTGCGCAGGAGCAGCAGCAGGATCAGCGCGATGAGCGCCGCCGCGACCGGGAAGACCACCGTCAGGTCGTGGTCCACGGCGGTCGCGACGTCCGCGAAGATCGCCGCGGTGCCGCCGACGTGGGCGCTCGTCCCGGCGGGCGTGTGCGCGGCGACGGTGGCGCGGACCGGGCCGGAGACCAGGTCGCGGGCCTGCTGGCTCTGCGGGTCGGCGGTCGGGTAGAGGTCGATCCGGGCGGCCCGGCCGTCCGGGCTGAGCGCCGTCCGGCCGACCTGGCCGATGCCGTCGACCCGGGACAACTCCCGGGCGAGAGCGTCGAACTGATCGGCCTTCACCGGCCCGCCGTCGTTCGCGGTGAGGAACACCGTGGTCGGGTCGGAGACGCCCGCCGGCAGCGCCCGGGAGATCTCCGCGGCGGTGGCGGCGGCGGGGGTGCGGGAGGAGGACCCGCTCTGGCCGTAGTCCATCCGGATGCCCGCGACGCCGGCCGTCAGCACGCCGAGCAGCACCACGGCCGAGACCAGCAGGACCATCGGCCGCCGGGCGACGAACTCGCCGTACCGGCCAGCGAAACCCTCCCGCGGCCGGCGGTGCAGCGACCGGGACGGCCAGAACATCCCCCGGCCGCAGGCCGCGAGCAGCGCCGGCATCAGGGTGAGGCTGGCCAGCAGCATGACCAGGACGGCGACCGCGACGGCCGGGCCGAGCGAGCGGAACTCGCCGAAGGTGGCCACGCCCAGGGTGGCGAACGCCGCGACGATGGTCAGCGCGGCGGAGGTGATCGCGGTGCCGACCCGGCCCGCGACCTCGGCGGCCGCCTCCCGGGCGGGCTGCTCGGGCCGGGCCCGCAGCTGCTCGCGGAACCGGAACAGCAGGAACAGCAGGTAGTCGATGCCGATGCCGAGCAGCACCACCGCGATCAGGCTCTGCGTGGACGGGGCCAGCTTCAGCCCGGTGAGCGCCGCCACCCCGGCCACCGCGCCGCCGGCCGCGCCGCTGACGATCGAGACGGCGAGCAGCGGCAGCACCGCCGCCAGCACACTGCGGAACACCAGCACGTTGAGCAGCACGATCAGGCCCATCAGCAGCGCACCGCCGACCGTCGCGGCGGTCTGGTTCGCGTCCGTGCTGTCGGCGGCGTCGGCCAGGCCGCCGGTGAACCCGGTGCGCAGGCCGGCCCCGGCGAACTCGGCGCGGGCGGAGTCCCGGAAGGCCTTGTAGACCTTCTGCGCGCTCTGGTCGCCCGGGTCGCCGGTCATGGAGACGGCGAGCAGTTCGAAGCTGCGGTCGGGGGCGAGCATCGCCGGGGCGACCTTCGGGGTCTGCGAGAAGTCGGGCAGCAGGAAGGCCGGCTCGTCCTTCATCCGCGGCTGTTCGACGCGCCGCTCGCCGAGCCGGGCCGCCCCGGCCTCGATCCGCTGCTGGTCGCCGTCGGTCAGCGTCTTGCCGTCGGTGCGGGCGACCAGCACCGTGATGACGGTGGCGTCCGGGTCCAGCCCGAAGTGGTCCTCGGCGATCCGCAGGGCGGCCGCCGAGTCGTAGCTGCGGGGCAGGAAGTCCCCGGACTGCGACTGGGTGACCCGGGAGAACAGCAGCGGACCGAGCATGGTCAGCCCGATCCCCACGACCGCCCACAGGGCGATCACCTTCCAGGCGTTCCTGGCAGCGAATCCGGTCAGTGCGCGGATCACGAAACCCTCCGGCTGATGGACGCGCACGTCGCCGGTGGACGTGAACGTCGGTGTGGATGCCGGGACTTCCCGGCCTGATGCCGGGATTTCCCGACCTGCCCACAGCTCATCAGACGGAACCGGGCCGGGGCGTCGGGGCAGCGGACGATCCGCGCCGGGGTCCCCGCTCCCGCCGCCCGCCCGGACCCGGGACCCTGCTCCCAGTGCCGACAGCCCCCGGGGACCACGTCCGGCCCCCGGGCGCGGTGCGAGAATGGCCGCATCACTGCTGATCAGCGACCCGGGGCCGACCGGGCAACGGGGAGACGGGACATGCGCGGACGCCGGGGAGACACGACATGAGCCGGGACGAGCGGCGCGGGTTCGACGGCCTGCCGTGGAGCCGGAACGACGCCCTGGTGGCCGTCGGCGCCGGCCTGCTGGACCTGGTCGGCCACCTGCTGTTCACGGCGGTCGTCGAAGGCGGCACCAGCGTGCTCGGCTTCCTGCTCGCCCTGTTCTCCGGGCTGCCGCTGCTGTTCCGGCGCACCCACCCGCTGCCGATGTTCGCCGCCGTCCTGGTGCTCCAGGTGGGCACCAACCTGACCGAGCCGGTCGCGATCCACTTCGGCGCGGTGCTGACGGTGGCGCTGTTCAGCCTCGCCCGGGTCTGCCCGATCCGGGTGACCGTCGCGACGATGGCCGTCACCTCGGTGGTGACGGTGCTGACCCAGAGCCACTTCCGGATGCCCGGCTGGGACGCGGTGGTCGCCGCACCGGCCTCCTCCCTGCTGGTCGCGGGCGCGGGCCTGGCGGTCTCCCGCTGGCAGCGCGAGGTCGCCGCCAACCGCCGACTGCTCGCCGACCGCGCGGTCGCCGAGGAACGCCGGCGCATCGCCCGGGAGTTGCACGACATCGTGGCCCACCACATCACCACCATGCAGCTGATGGCCGGCGGCGCCCGCGCCAACCTCGCCGACCCCGAGGTGGTCCGGGACGCCCTGATCACGCTGGAATCCTCCGGCCGGCTCGCACTGCGCGAGATGCGCCAACTGCTGGACGTGCTGCGGGCCGGCGACGAACCCGACGCCGCCCCGCCGTCCCCGCAGCCCGGCGCCGACGACCTCGGCCGACTGGTCGACGACTCCCGCCGGGCCGGCCTGCCCACCGAACTGACCGTCCACGGCGCCCCGCGCCCGCTGCCGCCCACCCTCGGCCTGACCGTCTTCCGGCTCGTCCAGGAAGCCCTCACCAACGCCCGCAAGTACGCCGGCCCCGCGGCCCGCGCGACCGTCCGCCTGACGTACCGTCAGGACGCCGTCGTGGTCGCGGTCCGCGACGACGGCACCGGCGGCGCGGGCGCGGGCGGCGCGGGGGAGAGTGGCGGCCACGGCCTGATCGGCATGCGCGAACGCGTCGCCCTGCACGGCGGCGTCCTGACCTGTGGCCCGCACCCCGACGGCGGCTTCGCCGTACTCGCCGAACTTCCCCTGACCGCAGACGAGACGGCCGAGGCCGAGCTCCAGCACGGAGAGGTGCCCGCATGAACGCCGCCGCCCCCGCGATCCGCGTCCTGGTCGCCGACGACCAGCCCCTGGTCCGCCGCGGACTGACGCTGATCCTCGCCCCCAACCCGTCCTTCGAGGTGGTCGGCGAGGCCGAGAACGGCGAACAGGCCGTCGACCTCGCCCACCGGCTGCGCCCCGACGTGGTCGTGATGGACCTGCGGATGCCCGTCCTGGACGGCGTCGCCGCCACCGAACAGCTCGCCCGCACCCTCCCCGACTGCCGGGTGCTCGCGCTCTCCACCTTCGACCTGGACGAGTACGTGGTCGCCGCGCTGCGGGCCGGCGCCCACGGATTCCTGCCCAAGGACGTCTCCCCGGAGGACCTCGCCGCCGCCATCCGCACCGTGCACGCCGGCGACGCCGTGGTCGCGCCCCGCCTGCTCACCCGCCTGATCGCCACCCACGTCCGGGCCCCGCAGCCCGCCCCGGCGGCCGCGGTCGCCGTCCCTGCCGCGGCCGACCTCACCCCGCGCGAACGCGAGGTCTGGCGGCTGATGGCGACCGGCCTCGACAACACCGCGATCGCCGACGCCATGGAGATCAGCCCGTCCACCGTGAAGAACCACATCACCGGCCTGTTCGCCAAACTCGACGTCCGCGACCGCGCGCAGGCCGTCATCGCCGCGTACGAATCCGGCCTGATCACGCCCAGCCGGCCCTGATCAGGCCCGATCGGCCCTGATCAGGCCCGGTCGAACGGGGCGCGGGGTCCGAAGGCGAGGCGGGCGAAGTGCTCGCCGATCCGGCGGTGGGCGGCCGCGTCCGGGTGGAGCCCGTCCGGCAGCGGGAGCTCGGCGTACTCGCGTTCGCCGTACAGCTCGCGGCCGTCCAGGTAGTGCAGGTACGGATCGGCCATCGCCCGCAGGCCGACGATCCGGGCCAGCTCGTCCCGGATCACGGTGAGCGTCAGCCGGCCGGCCGCGCACTCGGCCGGGTCGCCGGTGGCGCGGAACCGCAGCGACCCGCCGGAGAAGTCCGGCATCAGCGGGCCCGGGGTGTCCTCGTGCAGCGGGCACAGCACGGGCGAGACCACCAGCAGCGGGGTGTGCGGATGCCCCTCGCGCACGGTGTCCAGGAAGCCGTGCACCGCCGGGCCGAACGCGCGCAGCCGCATCGCGTCGCTGTTCACCAGATTGATGCCGATCTTCACGCTGATCAGGTCCGCCCGGGCGTCGCGGATCGTCCGGGCCGTGAACGGGTCGAGCAGCGCGCCGCCGCCGAAACCCAGATTGACCAGCTCCACGCCGCCGCGCGCCGCCGCGACGGCCGGCCACGTCCCGGTCGGGTGGGCCGCGTTGGAGCCGTGGCTGATCGAACTGCCGTGGTGCAGCCAGACCCGGCGCCCGCGCTCCGGCAGCGGCTCGACCGGGGCGTCGGTGCGCAGCGCGACCAGCTCGGTGACCTCGGTGTGCGGCAGCCAGATCTCCACGTCCTTGGCCCGCCCCGGCAGCCCCTCGAACCGGGCGGTGCCGGGCGGCCCCTCGGTCAGCTCGGCCGCCTGCGTCACCAGGTCCGTCACCGTGCGCAGGTTCCCGCCCGCCACCGTCGCCTGCGCCGTCAGCCGCCCGTCGACCAGCAGGTCGTACACGCCGTCGGCCGGCGCCGGGAACCCCCGGTAGGCCCGCCGGGTCGGCAGCGCCTCCAACTCGATCCGGGTGGCCGCCGTCCGGAACGCCACCCGCACCCCGGACGGCTGCGCCTCGGCGACGGCGAGCTGCCGGTCCGGCAGCTGCCGCCGGGCCTGCGCCGGCAGGCGGTGCGGCAGCAGGCCGTGCGCCGTCACCTCCACATCGAGGTGGCCGCGCAGCAGCTGTGCGGTGACGGGGGTGGTGATCCAGTCCGGTGCGGTGCTCGATGCCATGACGTCTCCCTCATTTCCCTACGTGCATCATGCATCTTCCTAAATGGGTTAGGCAAGTGGCGGTGAGCTATCGGATATCCGTCTGCGGCGGTGGGCGGGGACGGGGTGTGTCCGACCCGGCGGCACCCCGGCTGCGGGGCCCCGGGATACTGCCCGAATGACAGACGATCTGACGGTCCGACCGGCTGCTCCGGGGGATCAGGGCCGGAGGCTGCGGCGGGACGTGTCCGGGCCCGCACTGCTGGCCGGGCTGGTGTGCGTCGCGGTGTCGTTCTCCGGGCCGCTGGTGGTGGTGCTCGCGGCGGCCGCCGCCGGGCGGCTGGACGGCGCGCACACCGCGTCCTGGATCTGGGCGGTGGCGATCGGCAGCGGCGTCACCGGCTTCGCGCTGAGCTGGTGGACCCGCACCCCCGTGGTCACCGCCTGGTCCACGCCCGGCGCGGCGCTGCTGGTCACCAGCCTCGGCCACTACCCGTACCGGGAGGCCGTCGGCGCGTACCTGGTCAGCGCCGTCGCCGTCACCCTCTTCGGCATCACCGGCTGGTTCGGCCGGCTGATCGCCGCCGTCCCCGACGGCATCGTCCACGCCATGCTGGCCGGCATCCTGTTCTCCTTCGGCGCCGGCATCTTCGGCGCGGTGCACGGCGCGCCCGTCCTGGTCGTCGGCAGCTTCGCCGCCTTCCTGCTCGCCAAGCGCCTCGCGCCGCGCTACGCCGTGGTGATCGCCCTGGTCGCGGGCGCGGTGCTGGCCGCCGCGACCGTCGGGCTGCGGCTGCACCCCGGCAGCGGCGGCCCGACCGTGCCGGTGTTCACCGCCCCCGCGTTCTCCTGGGCCGCCCTGATCGGCCTGGCGCTGCCGCTGACCATCGTCGCCCTCGCCTCGCAGAACGCCCCCGGGCTCGGCGTGATGCGGGCCTTCGGCTACCGCCCCGACGACCGCCTGCTGATCGGCGCCACCGGCGGGGCCTCCGTCCTGCTCGCCCCGTTCGGCTCGCCCGGCGTCAACCTGGCCGCCATCACCGCCGCGATCTGCTCCGGCCCGGAGGCCCACCCCGACCCGCGCCGCCGCTACATCGCCGGGATGTCCTCCGGCGCGCTGTACGTCCTCGTCGGCAGCTTCAGCGGCGTCCTGGTCGGCCTCTTCACCGGCCTCCCCAAGGAGTTGATCGCCGTGATCGCCGGCGTCGCCCTGCTCGCCTCGCTCCAGAACAGCCTGGCCGCCGCCCTCGCCGACGCGGCCGGCCGCGACGCCGCCGTGGTGACCCTGCTCGCCACGGCCTCCGGCACCACGCTGTTCGGCATCGGCTCCGCCTTCTGGGGCCTGCTGTTCGGCCTCGCCACCCACGCGGTCCTCACCGCGCGCCGGACGTCGACGGGCCCCGGCCCGCACCGCACGGACGGAGCGTGATCGAATGGCACGGCCGTCGTCGACAGCGGTCCCCGGACCGGGGCCGAAAGCCCGGGAGGGGCCATGGGAATCGAGCTGGAACTGCACGCGGAGCGGCCCGGACGGAGGAAGAAGGGCGCCCCGGACACCCCGCTGCGGGCGTCGTACAAGCACGGCGAAGGGCTGGCGTCGGCGCTGAGCGGCCTCGACCTGCACCACTCCGGTGTGCTCGGGCGGGTCGACCCGTACCGGGACACCGCGATCAACGAGCAGGAGGCCGAGCTGGCCGGCCGGCAGATCGTGGCGCTGATCGAGCGCTGCCCCACCGGGCCCGAGAGGGCGGCGCTGCTCGACCTCGCCGCGATGCTCGAAGCGTGTGCGACGACGCCGGGCAGCTACCTGGTGTTCATCGGGGACTGACCGCGAAGGGCGGCGGTGTCAGTCGGACTTGGCGACCTTGAGGACCTTGCCCGTCGCGCCGGTGGTGAGGTAGCCGCCGCCACCGTGGTCGTCCGACAGGTAGTAGCGCAGGGTGATCTCGTCGGCGAACCAGCCGTAGTCGACGATCAGGTAGCGGGCCGTGGGTGCGGCGACGGCCAGTTCGGTCCGGGCCCTGGCGAGGCCGGACGGGAGCAGGCTCCAGTCGATCCGGGACAGGTCCACGGGCTTCTCGGCGGTGCCGAGGGTGCCGCCGGTCGTCCGGGTGACCTTGCCGTCGCGAACGGTGAGGCTGTCGTAGTGCCGGGGGTTGTCCTTGGTGACCACCTTGGCCGTGGCGAACTCCGGGCGGATCACCAGCTGGGTGACGGCCGCGTTGTCGGTGGCCGCACCGATCGCCGCGACCACGCCCTGCGCGCCGTCCGGGGTGAACAGATCGGCGGTGACCGCCTTCGGGACGGTGCCTCCCGAGGTGGGGACGGGCTGCGCGGTGGGGCCTCCCGAGGTGGGGACGGTCTGCGGGGCGGGCCCGGCGGCGGGTTGGCGGTCGGCGGGGCGCAGCGCGCCGTTGAGGGACCAGCCGAGCAGGCCGAGCACCGCGACGCCCGCCACCGCTGCGGCGAGCAGCGGCACCCGGCCGCGGCGGACCGTCAACTCCCGGGTGGGGGCGTTCAGTTCGGTGGGCGACCAGCCGGCGGGGAGGTCCTGCCGGGTCGGGGCGAACGCGCCGCCGCCGAGGGTGCCGTCGACGCCCTGCTCGGCGGCGGCGAACAGGCGGTCGAGCCGGTCGGGGCCGGGGCGGTCGGCCGGGTCGCGGGCCAGCAGCGCGGTGAGGGTGGCGCCGAGCGGGCCGGACCGCAGCGGCGGCGGGAGCGGTTCGTCCAGGACGGCCGCCAGGGTGGCGATGCTGGTGGCGCGGCGCAGCGGATGGTGGCCCTCGACGGCGACGTACAGCGTCATGCCGAGCGACCACAGGTCGGAGGCCGGGTCGCCCTCGCGGCCGCGGATCCGCTCGGGGGCGATGAACTCGGGCGAGCCGATCAGTGCGCCGGTCGCCGTCAGAGCGGTGGACTCGCTGAGCGCGGCGATGCCGAAATCGGTGAGCACCGGGGTGCCGTCGGCGCGCAGCAGGATGTTGCCGGGCTTGACGTCCCGGTGCTGGATGCCCGCGGCGTGTGCGGCCCGCAGGGCGGAGAGCACGCCGCGGCCGATCCGGGCCGCCTCCTGCGGGGAGAGCGCGCCGCGGGCCAGCCGGTCCTGCAACGAGCCGCCGGCGACCAGCTCCATCACCAGCCAGGGGTGCGGGAGTTCCGGCGTGTCCACGATGTGATGGATGGTCACCACGTGCGGATGCTGGAGCCTGGCCAGCGCCCGGGCCTCGCGCAGCACCCGTTCACGCAGCTCGAACGCCGCGGCCGGGTCGGCGGCGAGCATCGCCGGATCCGGCGGCCGGACCTCCTTCAGCGCGACCTCGCGCTCCAGCACGGTGTCCCGGGCCCGCCACACCAGCCCCATCCCGCCGCCACCGAGCCGCCCCAGCAACTCGAAACGCCCATCGACGAGTTGGGCGCCCGCGCCTCCTGTCATCATGGCGGTCATCGTAGGGGCAGGCGCGGACAGCCCCCGCACCGGACCTGCTACTTCCGGTGCCGGTGGAGGAGGTGGCGCCGGTGGGCGGGAGCCTCCTCCTCGGCCGGCCAGTCGTGCGTCACGGTCGGCGGACGGCCCTCCAGGCGGTGGGCCTCGCGGGGCACGCTGCGCACCGTGTGAATGGGCGCGGGCTCACCGCTCGGCCAGTCGTGCGGAACGGTCGGCGGACGGCCCTCGGCCCGGTACTCCTCGTGCTGCTCCGCGTACTCCTCGGTGCGGGCCGCCGCGCGCCGCTCCTCGCCCTCCCGGTCCGGCCCGGGCATCCCGCCCGCGCCGTGCTGCGCCATCTCGTCCATGGCCCCGGCTCCCTTCTCGCCGCCGGACTCCTTCAACCCGGCGCATGCCCGGTCGGGCGGCGTTCAATCATGCCGGCCCGGCCTGAGCTGCGGCGATGCCGAGAACGTCGTACAGGTGCTCCCCGGTGCCCGGCCCGGCCGTTGGTTGTAGCAGCGGCGAAGGGCGGTGGGCGGGCGGTTGTCCGCATTCGAAGGGGGGACGGACGGGATCAGGACACGTGCGCAGGGGGTGTACGCCGCGGCGCGGGCGACGGGTCTGTCCGGCCAGGACCGGGCCGTTCGGCGGCAAAGTTTACCGACTTGTGTCCATGACAACACGTCAAAGATGTGGACCACGAACGGCTGCTTCCGTAGGTTCGGTGCCTCCCGGTGACCGGGCGATCGCCGAACTCCCCCGAGGGCCCGGCGACTTGCCGCGATCACGCCGAGTCCTGCGATGCGGAGGAACCATGCGTGCCACCCGTAGGAACCTGAGGATGCTGGCGGGCGTCCCGCTGGCCGCGGCCGCCCTGGTCGCACTGGGTGCCGGCTCCGCCGGCGCCGCGATACCGATCAACACGCCGATGAGCGGCATGGCCACCTACTTCACCGACACCGGCTACGGCGCCTGCGGCACCCAGATCAACGCCGGCACCCAGCTGCTGGTGGCCGTCCCCGCCACCTGGTGGACCACCGCCAACCCGAACAACGACCCGCTCTGCAAGGGCATTTCGGTGAAGGTGACGTACCAGGGCAAGACCCTCACCCTGCCGGTCAAGGACCAGTGCCCGTCCTGCGCCTCCACCCACCTGGACCTCAGCCAGCCCGCGTTCGCCCAGCTGGCGCCGCTCAGCCAGGGCGTCATCAACGGCATCACCTGGCAGTTCGTGCAGACCACGCTCAGCGGGCAGACCGTCCCCGTGGGCGCTCCCGTCAGCGGCTCGGCCGGCTGACGGAACCGGCCCGGCCGGGCATCCGCACCATGCGGATACCCGGCCGGGAAACGGCAGTTGACCGATGATCAGTCGCCGGTCCGGGCGCGGCGGCGGTCGCCGGCCGCCAGGGCGAGGACCGCCACCACGATCACCACGGCCAGCACCAGACTCACCGGGCCGGTGCCCAGATCCAGGCCGCCGCGCGCCTTGCTGACACCGGCCCAGTCGGCGAAGCACGCGCCGAGCGGCCGGGTGAGGACGTACGCCCACCAGAACGCCAGGACCGGCGGCAGGCGCAGCAGCCGGTGGCCGAGCGCCGGGACGGCGATCAGCGCGGCGAACAGCAGACCGGACGGCAGGTAGCCCCAGCCGAGGGTGGCCGCCGTCAGGTCGCCGACGGCCGTGCCCAGCGCGAACGTCGCCAGCACCGCCGCCCAGTAGTAGACCTCCCGGCGCCCGCCGCGCACCGTCTCCACCGCGAGCGTCCCCTCGGTGCGGCGCCACAGCCAGAACACCGCCGCCAGCGCCACCGTGAACGCCCCCGCCGAGACCGCGTACGGGATGCCCAGCGCCACGTGCGCCACATCGGCGGCCATCGTGCCGAACACGCTGACCATCACCACCGCCGCCCAGTACACGGCGGGCCGGTAGCGGCCGGCCCGGGCCTGGGCGAACAGCGCCGCCGCGAGCAGCACCGTCGCACCCGCCACCGCCGGGATCGGCCCGAGGGTGCGCGCCAGGTAGTCGGAGGTGGTCTCGCCCATGCCGGTGGTGAGCACCTTCACCACCCAGAAGCCGGCCGTCACCTGCGGCACCTTGCTCCACAGCGGCGCGGGGCGCTGCCCGCCCCGCGATCCGGTCCCGGTCATCGTCGTCGTGGCGCCCACAGCGGCGGCACTCCTCTCGGTGGCGCGGCCGGGCCGCGCGGGGTCGCGTCGGTGGCCGGGCCGGGCGGCGACGGGGCCGGGCGGCAACAGGGCCGGTCAGCAGCATGGCCGGGCCGAGCTGAAGGGATGCTGAAGACCTGAAGACCCCTTCAGCCTCCCGTCCGGCGGACCTGCGAGGCTGAGGGCATGCGCGTACTGGTGGTGGAGGACGAACAGCGGCTCGCCCTGGCGGTCAAACACGGTCTGGAGGCCCAGGGGTTCGACGTCGACATCGTCCACGACGGCCTGACCGGCCTGGCCCGGGCGACCGAGCACTCCTACGACGTGATCATCCTCGACATCATGCTGCCGGGCCTGAACGGCTACCGGGTCTGCGCCCGGCTGCGGGCCGCCGGCAGCGACGCCGGCATCCTGATGCTCACCGCCAAGGACGGCGAGTGGGACGAGGCGGAAGCGCTCGACACCGGCGCCGACGACTACCTGTCCAAGCCGTTCTCGTTCGTGGTGCTGGTCGCCCGCCTGCGCGCCCTCGCCCGCCGGATCGGCAGCCGCGCCCCGCAGCGCACCGTCCTCGGCGACCTGGTCGTCGACTCCGCCGCCCGCACCTGCACCCGGGCCGGCACCCCCGTCGCCCTGACGCCCCGCGAGTTCGCCCTGCTCGACCACCTCGCCCGGCGGCCCGGCGAGGCCGTCTCCAAACGGGAGATCCTCGAACACGTCTGGGACAGCGGGCCGGACAGCGACCCCAACACCGTCGAGGTGCACATCAGCGCGCTGCGCCGGAAGATCGACGCCCCGTTCGGCCGGGCCGCGGTGCAGACCGTGCGCGGCGCGGGCTACCGGCTGGCGGCCGACGGTGGCTGACCCGGCCGCCCCACCGGAGCGGGCTGCCCCACCGGACCGGGCTGCGCACGGGCCGCGCCGGGCCGCGCAGCGGCTGCGCCGGGCGGCGGCCGCCGCCGTCGCCCGGCTGGCGCCGGGCACCGTCCGCACCCGCACCACGCTCGCGGCCTGCGTCGGCGTCGCCGTCGTGATGGCCGTCGCCTCCGCCGCCGTGCTGCTGGTGCTGCGGGTCAACCTGGAGCACACCGTCGAGGCCGAGGCCGGCGAACAGGCCCGGGCCGTCGCCCGGCTCGCCGAGGACGGCCGGCTGCCCGGGCAGGTGACGCTCGGCCAGGGCACCGACTTCGTCCAGGTCACCGACGCCGACGGACGGGTCCTCGCGGCCAGCCCCAACCTGGCCGGCCGCCCCGCGCTGCCCGCCACCGGCGACCGGGCCCGCAGCTTCGACCTGCGCGCCCACGGGCTGGAGCACCGCCAGCGCGTCACCGTCGTCACCGCGGCCACGCCCACCGGGCCCGTCACCGTCCGGGTCGGGGCGTCCCTGCACACCGCCGACACCGCCGAGGACCTCACCACCGTCGCCCTCGGCGTGCTCAGCGCCGTCCTGGTCGCCACCGTCGGCCTGCTCACCTGGCGGGCCACCGGCCGGGCCCTGCGGCCCGTCGAGGCGATCCGCGCCGAAGTCGCCGCGATCGGCGAGGGCGGCCTGGGACGCCGCGTCCCCGAACCCGGCAGCGACGACGAGATCGCCGGCCTGGCCCACACCATGAACGGCATGCTCGACCGCCTGGAGGCGGCCGGCACCCGCCAGCGCCGCTTCATCGCCGACGCCTCGCACGAACTGCGCAGCCCACTGGCCGTGCTGCGCACCCAACTGGAGGTCGCGCACACCCACCCCGACCCCGACGTCCGGGCCGCCATGGTGGCCGGCGCGCTTCAGGACACCGACCGGCTCCAGTCCCTCGCCACCGACCTGCTGCTGCTGGCCCGCCTCGACACCACCGCCGGACCCGGCCCCGTCCAGCCCGTCGACCTCGCCGAACTCCTCCGCGACACCGTCGCCGGCCGCGGCCCGCAGCCCCACCCCGTCGACCTCGACGCCCCCGACGGCGCCGGGACGGTGGACGGCAACCCGCTGTGGCTCGGCCGGCTGCTCACCAACCTGCTCGACAACGCGCAACGGCACGCCCGCACCGGCGTCACCGTCCGGCTGCGGACCGACCCCGCCACCGGCGAGGCCGTCGTCGACGTCACCGACGACGGCCCGGGCATCCCGCCGGCCGACCGCGACCGGGTCTTCGAACGCTTCACCCGCCTCGACGACGCCCGCAGCCGCGACGACGGCGGCGCCGGCCTCGGCCTGGCCATCGCCCGCGACATCGCCACCCTGCACGGCGGCACCCTGCGGATCGAGGCGACCGCCTCCGGCACCACCTTCCGCACCCGGCTGCCGGCCGACGGCCCGCCCCCGCCGGGCCGCTGACGCCGGCGGAGCACCTGCGCGAGGCCGCCGACGCCGGCGGACGGAGCACCCGCGCACCCCACTGGTCGTCGGCGTCCGCGTCCCGGTTCCCGAGCGGCCGGTGTGACGGTCGTCATACCCGTTCGGGTGGGCGAAAGGTGGGGGAGGGCCGCGTCCGGCGGGTGTGAAGGATGCAACGATGAGCACGTCATGGAGGCAGGGCGAGTGGTACGGGCCGGCCGGGCCGCGGTGTTCGCGGCCGGGTGCGTGCTGCTCGCTGCCGTCGCGCACGTGCTGATGTCCGGCCGTCCGGTGGCCGCTCCGGTGCTGGCCGCCGCGTTCGGCGGCACCGCCGGGCTGGCCTGGCTGACGGCGCGCCGCGAGCGCGGACCGCTGCTGGTCACCGCGCTGACCGTCGGCGTCCAGGCCGCGCTGCACACGCTGTTCTCGCTCGGCCAGGCCACGACGGCGGCCGCCGCCGCTCCCGTCCCGGAGGGGTTCGCCGCCCGGTGGGCGCGCCTGCTGCTGTGCAACGGCGGGCCGCTCACCGACGAACAGGCCGCCCGCCTGGTCGAAGCCGCCGGCCTCGACCCGGGCATGCTCCCCGGCGGCGGAACGGCGGCCGGGCCCGCCGACCCGCACGCGATGCCCGGCATGGCGCACCACGCTATGGCGATGACCGGGCAGCACGGCGGCGCGGGCATGCTCGCCGCCCACCTGCTGGCCGCGCTGCTGCTCGGCCTGTGGCTGGCGGCCGGCGAACGCGCCGTGCACGGGCTGGCCCGGACCGTCGCCGCCCGCCTGTTCGCCCCCGTCCTGCTGCTGCTCGGCGCCGCCCGGCCCGCCCGGGCGCCGCTGCGCCCGCGCCGCCCCCGCGCCGGGGCCCGTCGCCCCCGGTCGCGGCTGCTCGTCCACTCCCTCGCCACTCGGGGACCGCCGGCGCCGACCGCCGTCGCCTGACGGCCCGTCACACCCGGGGAGCCGCCCCACCCGCCACCGCACGCCCGCCGGGCGGACGGTGCGGATCGGCGCGCGCCCCCGGACCGGCCTCGCGGCCCGACCCGGCCGCATCCGCTTTCCGAGCAAGGACACCCGGCGATGACTCCCGCCCTTCTCCCGTCACGTACCGTCACCGGACGGACACGGCCCGACGATCCCGCCGTCACCGCCTGGGCGCTCGCCGCCCGGGGCGGCGACCCGGCCGCCGTGGAACGGTTCGTCCGCGCCACCCGCCCCGACGTCCGACGGTTCGTCACCCACCTCAGCGGCGAACCCCAGGCCGCCGACGACCTCACCCAGGACACCTACCTGCGGGCGCTGCGCAGCCTGCCCCGGTTCGAGGGCCGCTCCTCGGCCCGCACCTGGCTGCTGTCCATCGCCCGCCGCACCGTCGTCGACCGGTACCGGTTCGCCGCCCGCCGCCCCCGCCTGTTCGACACCGACGACTGGCAGAGCGCCGCCGAACAGGCCCAGTCCCACTGCCTGCCCGGCTTCGACGAGGGCATCGCCCTCGGCGACCTGCTCGACGCCCTGCCCGCCGAACGTCGCGACGCCTTCGTCCTCACCGCCGTCCTCGGCCTCCCCTACGAGGAGGTCGCCGAACTCACCGGCTGCCCCATCGGCACCGTCCGCTCCCGGGTCAACCGGGCCCGCGCCGTGCTGATCCGCAAACTCGCCGACGCCGAACACGCCGACCGCGCGATGCTCGACTGCGCGGCCTGACCGACACCGCGCCGAGGGGCCGCTGCGGCGTCCCCTCCGCGCGGCCCCACCGGCACCCGGCCCGCGCCTTCGCGGTCCGGCAGGCACGTCCGGCGGCCACCCGGACGCCCGACCTGCCCCGTCGTCATCGGCGCGTCGACGGTGCGGCGCGCCCGGTTCCCGGGTCCACCCGAAGGGGGCACCGGGCCGCGTGTCCCCGTGCTCCGGCCGGCCGAAGTGCGCTGTCGTGGATCCGCATTGCCGATCACATGGATGGGAGTACGCATGTCCAGCACCACCGTCACCACCGTCTTCGCCGTCGAGGGAATGAGCTGCGGCCACTGCGAGCGCACCGTCACCGCCGCCCTCGCCGCCCTGCCCGGCGTCGACGACGTCGTCGCGGACGCCCGCGAGGGACGGGTCACCGTCAGCGGAGAGGTCGACGAGAACGAGGTCCGCGCCGCGGTGGACCGCGCCGGGTTCACCTTCGCCGGACGGATCTGAACCGGGCCCGCCCGAACCGGAGCCGCCGGAAACCCGGGCCCGGGCGGGTGCGACCGCCGCACCGCGAGCGGCCACCCGCCCGGGCCGGCCCGCCCGGGCAGGCCACGCCCCGCCGCCCACCGCGCCCGGCCGGGGCGCCCGCGGTGCGCCGCGGACCGGAGTGATTGCCGCGCCACGGCTCCGGGACGGCTGTGCTCGCCGGCCCGGTGCCGATGTTCGACGAGATGCGGCGAACGCGAGTGCGACGTTGCGCATTGGGGCTATGTTCCGGATGTGACCGAGACGATCATTGACTTCACGCGGGAGGCGTTCGCCCAGCCGGACGAGTTCACCTCCTCGCCGCTCTACCGCGCGCTCAGCCGCACCGTCGCCGCCGAGGAAGAGCTCCTCGCCCTGGCAGCGCGGGGCCGGGCCGGGCAGTACCCGACCTTCCTGTTCTTCGGCGCGGTCCACCATCTGCTGCTGGCCGGCGTGGACCATCCGCTGGCCCGGTACTACCCCTCGGTGGCGGGCCCGGACGCGCTGGTCCCCGACGAGGCAGTCGGGGGCGCGCTGCTGGACTTCTGCCGACGCCACGAGGCCGAACTGACCGAGTTGATCAGCAGCCGACTCGTACAGACCAACCAGGTGCAGCGAGCCCTCGGCCTGCGCATCGGGCTGGCCGAGATCGCGCGTCACACCGACGCCCCGGTCCACCTGATCGAGGTCGGCACCAGCGCCGGGCTGAACCTGCGCTTCGACCGGTACGGCTATCGCCTGGGGGGCCGCAACTACGGCGACCCGGTCTCGCCGGTGCAGCTGGTCGCCTCGCTGCACGGCCCGGACACGCTGCCGGACCTGGACGCGCTGCCCGTGCTGGCGAGCGTGTGCGGGGTGGACCTGAACCCGGTGGACGTGCGTGCCGAGGCGGACCGCCGCTGGCTGGAAGCGCTGGTGTGGCCGGAGAACCTGGACCAGCGCAGGCTGTTGACCGCTGCGCTCGGCGTCATCGCCGCGGACCCGCCGCGGGTGCTGCGCGGCGACGCGGTCGACGTGCTGCCCGCGCTGGCGGCGGAACTGCCGCCGGGCGAGCCGCGGGTGGTGTTCCACTCCGCGACCCGGATGCATGTGCCGCTGGGGCGGCGGGCCGCCTTCGATGCGGCGATCGCCGCGGTCGGCACGGCCGGCCCGCTGTGGTGGCTCTGCGTCGAAGACGGGCCCGACCCCGATCCCCGGCCTGCGGCCTCGCGCCGCGACCGCATCGGCGCCGCACTGCGCCTACGCGGGCCGGACGGGGACGACCGCACCCTCGCGGTGGTCGAGGGCCACCTGCGCTGGGTCGAGACGTTCTAGTGGCTCCGCCCGACAGGTCGGCCTGGCAACCGATCGGCCGCTGGTAGTCCGTCAGGCTGCGGCGCGCGATCGTGGTGCTGATGTCGGCGCAGGGCCAAGCGGTGCGGGACATCACCTCGTTGCTGCACGTCGGCGAGGACTGTGTACGCGATGTCACCCACGCGTTCAACGGGCGGGGGCTCGACGCGCCGGACCCGAAATGGAGCCACCCATCCGCGCCTGGACCGAGTGCCCGGCCGGAGCCGCGTAGCAAGCCACGGCTGAGGGTGCTCAGATGTGCAGTTCGGGCGGGAAACCGGTCCAGCGCAGCTCGGCAGGCAGATGCCGCATGTCGTTGTGGAAGAGGACGGAGGACGGCCGGCCGGGCGCGTATCGGACAACCGTCAGGGCGGCGTTGCCGTGGTTGAGGCCGAGCCAGCGCCACTTCGGGGCGTCCATGGCATGCCGGACGAGCCAGCCGATCAGGAAGTTGTGGGTGACGACCAGTTCGTGCCGAGCCTCCTCGCCGTCCACCGGCCCGGTGAACCGCTCCAGTGCCTGGCGGGCCAGCACCGGGCCGCGCTCACGCTCCTCGGCCGTGAACCGGTCGACGAAGCGGAGCAGGAAGTCGGCGGAGTCCGCCGGTAGTTCGTCCCTCTCCGGCACGTCGGGGACGTAGTCCCCGGCGACTTCCGAGACCTGCAGGGGAATGCCGTTCAGCTGTTCCCCGATCAGGCTCGCGGTCTGCGCCGCCCGGGGCAGTGGGCCGTGGTGAACAGCCGAGAAGGGGACATCACGGAGTCGTTGGCCGAGCAGTACCGCCTGACGGCGGCCCTTCTCTGTCAGCCCGCTCTCGTCCGGCAATGCCTCGCCGTGCCGGACGAGATAGAGGTAGCGGGTGGCCGTTCCAGTCATTCCGAACTCCTTCGCGCCCACTGACGATCTTGTGTGTCGTCCTGAGGTGGACGCTGTCCCCTCCAATCACGGTTCCTGGCAGTCACGGTCAGCACGTCCGCCCGGATCTCTGGGACAGCTCGGTCGACAACCCGCCGGATGATTACTGAGCTCGGCCTTTCAAGGTGACGATTCGTCGGGGCCGTCGGGGGTCGAGGCTTGCCTCAGCGCGGTCTTCGCTCTCGCCGGGCTGGCTGCTCGCTCGGCTCGGCGCGTGTTTCCGACCGCAGGCGGCAGCCGGACCCGGGATAGGCCTGTCCGCGTCGGAGGAGCTCGGTAACCTGATGTGCATGGAATGCTTCGCCTCCGGGCGGATCCGCCGCTGAGGGCTCACTCGCCGCCGATGTTCGCCGCGAGCGAGCCCGTCGATGCCTGTTTCTCCGGTTGTCGACTCCTCAGCGAGAGGCGCATTCCATGATCATTCGCAGCTTCGAGCCGCGTGACCTTCCGCGGCTGACCGAGCTCACCATCGAGACCTTCGGGCCGTTCTACGAAGGCTCCTTCCGGCCCCTGGTCGGCGAGGTCGTCTTCACCCGGCAGCACGGCCGGTGGCGCGAGGACTACCGCACCCTCCTCGCCACACTGCACGCCCCGCAGCACAACAAGCACGTCGCCGTCGCGGACCTCGACGGAGTACTCGCGGGCTACGTGGGCTGGGAGATCGACCCTGCCCACGAACACGGGACCATCGGCATGCTGGCCGTCGACGCACACCACCGCCGCGACCACCTGGGTGCCGAGCTGTGCGAACATGCCTTCAGCCACATGCGGGACCACGGAGCCGTGTACGCCGAAATCGCAACCGGCGGCGACGAGTTCCACGCCCCGGCCAGAGCGCTGTACGAAGGCCTCGGGTGCATCAAGCTGCCCGTGGCCGTGTACTTCCGCGAGTTGTAGCCCGACACCTGATCGAAACGCCGGCCGTGCCACAAAGGCAGGGCCGGCCTTTCAAGGCAGGCGGCAGGTCCGGATCGAGGCCGGTTCCGGCGAGGAAGCCGTCCAGGACGGTGGGCCGGTACGGCAGGCGCTCGAGCCGGTTGCGTACCAGGGCTTCGAGTCGGTCCAGGGCGACGGAGGCGAGACTGACCAGGCCGCGTTCGACATGGGCCCACAACCCCTCGACCGGGTCGAGCCCGGACGAGCAGGCCGGGAGCAGGAAGACCGCCAGCCGGTCCCGAACCAGCACGGGACACCCGGACGCGGTGCGGGGAGAGCATCTTGGCCGGTTCTCGTCTCTCCGGGGCGGCGGGCGGTGGCCGTACGCTCCTTGGCGACGGGGGAGAGCAGTGTGGCTTTCCTCCGCATGCAAATCGGGGGTTCATTTCGCATGCGCGTCATCACCAAGCGTGCCCTGCAGGGCGTCCTCGCGGCGACGCTCGCCGTCGGCGGCCTCGCCGCCACCGGCGGCACCGCCCAGGCGTACGGCAACACCGACTACTGGAGCACCAACGCCACCTACTGGATCGGCGGCAACAACTACACCGGCCGCTGTGTGGACGACTCGTCCGACTCCAGCCTGCCGGACGGCAACCTGCTGCGGGGCTTTCCGTGTTACGCGAACAGCTACAACGGGGGCTGGCAGAAGTGGAAGGTGATCACCTCGGCCAACGGTTACGCCCAGCTCCAGAACGGCGCCACGGGGCTGTGCCTGGACGACTCCAACCGCTCGGACGGCAGTGACTACCTGAGGGGCTTCCCCTGCTACGCCAACAGCTTCAACGGCGGCTGGCAGGGCTGGCGGATCGTCAACCGCACGCGCGCGAACGGCTCCTACGAGCAGGTGCTCCAGAACGGCGCCACCGGCCGCTGCCTGGACGACTCCAACGCCGGGTCCAACGGCGGCGACCTGCTGCGGACCTACCCGTGCAACGGGCTCTCCCAGGACTCCGGCTACCAGGGCTGGGACCTCTACCGGTGAGCTGACCGGCCCCGCGATCCGCGGTGAACGGGCGGAAACGCCCGGGACGTGCGACGTCGCGGCAGGCGCACAAACTCGACGGCCCGGCACCGGAGGTGCCGGGCCGTCGGGCCGGGTGGCGCGGTGCGCCTGCCCGGACGGGCGCCGGGCCGTGGCGGCCGGCCTCCTCGCCACCCGCCGACGGGCCGCCGCGTCGGGGCTTCGGGCGGGCGGTGCGGCAGCCGGTCCGGCCGGGGCGCCGCGCGTCCGCGCACCCGTCCGGCAGCGGGCCGATCGCCATCGGCCTTCGGGCAGCGGCGGTCTGACGGCCGTTCATGGCGAACTCGAGGCCCGGCTGCCATCCTGGTGCGCGCCCGGCGGCCTCCCGCCCCGGGTGGCTGCCGGGCCTGCCGGTCGGAAGGAGATTCTCTCGGTGAGCACGCTCGACGGTCTGCCCGCGCACATATTCCTGGTCCACTTCGTGGTGGTGTTCGTCCCGCTGACCGCGCTCGCGCTGATCGTGTGCGCGCTCAGCCCGGCGGTGGCCCGGCGGGCCGGTCTGCTGCTGCCGGTGCTGGCGTTCGTCACGCTGGCGAGCGTGCCGGTGACCAGCCATGCCGGGGAGTGGCTGGAGGACCACGTCAAGGGCGGTGACCTGGTGCGCAAGCACGCCGAGCTCGGTGACGGCCTGCTGCCGTGGGCGGCCGGGCTGTTCCTGCTGGCGGTGCTGGTCTGGTGGTTCGCCCGCGAGAAGAGCGCCCGTCGGATGTCCACCGCGGTGCGGATCGGCGCCGCCGTGCTGTGTGCCGTGGTGGCGGCCGGCGCGGTCGTCGACGTGTACCGGATCGGCGACTCCGGGGCGAAGGCGGCCTGGCAGGACGCGCTGACCAGCAGTGCCGGGGGCGGCGACAGCCACTGAGGCTCAGGCGCCGGCGTCCGGCCGGGCGGGGAGCAGCGGGCGGTGGCAGGCGACGGTCCGGCCCGGCCCGACCGGGCGGGCGGCGGGGGTTTCGGCCGCGCAGCGGTCGTCGGCCAGTGGGCAGCGGGTGCGGAACCGGCAGCCGGACGGCGGGTCGAGCGGTGACGGCGGGTCGGCCGGCAGCAGGCCGGTCTCGCCGAGCGGGCGGCCCGGTTCGGGCACGGCGGCGAGCAGGGCGGCCGTGTAGGGGTGGGCGGGGGCGGCCAGGACGGCCTCCGTCGGGCCCTGTTCGCAGAGCCGGCCGAGCTGGAGCACCGCGATGTCGTCGCTCACGGCCCGCACCACGCCCAGGTCGTGGGTGATGAAAAGGCTTGCCAGGCCGCGTTCTTCGGTCAGCCGGCGCAGCAGGTTGAGCACGGTGGCCTGGGCGGAGACGTCGAGCGCGGAGACCGCCTCGTCGGCGATCAGCACCCGGGGTTCGGCGGCGAGGGCGCGGGCGACGGCCACCCGCTGGGCCTGGCCGCCGGACAGCTGGTCGGGGCGGCGGTCGCCGAACAGCTCCGGGGCCAGTCCGACCGCCGTCAACTGCTCGTCCACGACGGCGAGTCGGTCGCGTCCGCGGAGCAGGGCCGGGTGGGCGTCGAGCGGTTCGGCGACCAGGTCGCGGACGGTGCGGCGCGGGTTGAGCGAGGACAGCGGGTCCTGGAACACCAGCTGCAACCGGGGCCGCAGCGCCCGCAGTTGACGAGCCGTCAGAGCGGAGAGATCGGTGCCGTCGAGGGTGACGGTGCCGGCCGTCGGCGGGGGCAGCCGGAGCAGGGCCTTGGCGATGCTGCTCTTCCCGGAGCCGGACTCGCCGACCAGGGCGAGGGTGCGCCGCTCACGCAGGACCAGGTCGACGCCGCTGACGGCGTGCAGCGGGCCGGAGCGGGTGCGGTGGACGACCTCCAGGCCGGTTGCCCGCAGGACGGCGGGGGAGGGTGCGGTGTCGGTGGGCGTGGCGCTCACGGGGTGCGCTCCAGGGCGGTCGGCGAGGCCTCGGCGGCCCCGGCGGTGAGAGGGAAGTGGCAGGACGCCGTGTGGGCGGGACCGGCCTCGTGGACGGGCGGGGCGGCGGTGGTGCAGAGGGACTCGGCGCGTTCGCAGCGCGGGGCGAACGGGCAGCCCGCGAGGGGCTCGGACAGGTCGGGCGGCGAGCCGGGAATGGCCGGCAGCACCCGGCGCAGCGGGCCGGTGACGCGCGGCACCGAGCGCAGCAGTGCGGCCGTGTAGGGGTGGGCGGGGCGTTCGGTGACCTGTTCGGTGGGGCCGGTCTCGACCACCCGGCCGCCGTACATGACGGCGATCCGCCGCGCCCGGCCGTACAGCAGGCCGATGTCGTGGGTGATCAGCAGGGTGGCCAGGCCGCGGGTGGCGCGGTGACGGTCCAGCAGGTCGAGCACGGTGCGCTGGACGGTGACGTCCAGGGCGGTGGTGGGTTCGTCGGCGAGCAGCAGGACGGGATCGCCGGCCAGCGCGGCGGCGATGCCGACCCGCTGGCGCAGGCCGCCGGAGAGTTCGTGCGGGTAGGCGCGGGCCCGGCGGGCCGGGTCGGGGACGTCGACGGCGGCGAGCAACTCGGCTGCGGTGCGCAGGCGTTCGCGGCGCGGCAGGCGGCGGCGGTTGGTGAGGGACTCGGTGACCTGGTCGGCGATCCGCACCACCGGGTTGAGCGAGGTCATCGGGTCCTGGTGGACCATGGCGATGCCGGTGCCGAGCAGGTCGGCGCGGCGGGCGGGGGTGGCGGCGAGCAGGTCCTCGCCGTTCAGCAGCACCTGCCCGGTGGACTCGGCGCGGGTGGTGCGGGCGTGCACGCCGAGCACGGTGCGGGCGAGGACGGACTTGCCGGAGCCGGACTCGCCGACCACGCCGAGGCACTCCCCGGCGTCGATGTGCAGGCTGACGTCGTGCAGGATGTGCAGCCGCCGGCCGTCGGGCGCGTGGATGACCGTGTCGAGCGAGCGGACGTCCAGGACCGGGGTGGTCATCGGTTCACCGTTGCCTTCCGGGAGGGCGAACGCAGGTGCTCGCCGAGGTAGTTGAGGGCGAGGACGGTCAGGCACAGCACGGCCGCCGGGGCGAGTGAGATCCACGGCGCGCTGCCCAGCGTGGTGCGGCCCTCGGCGATGATCCCGCCCCAGGACGGCTGCGGCGGGCGCAGGCCGAAGCCGAGGAAGCTGAGCGAGCCCTCGGCGACGATGGCGACGGTGGTCGCGGTGAAGGCGAAGGTCAGCGCGGCGGGTGCCACGTGCGGCACCACCTCGCGGCGCAGGATCCGCAGCGGCGCGGTGCCGATCATCCGGGCGGCCTGCACGAAGCCGCGCTCGCCGAGCGCGAGGACCACCGCCCGCACCACCCGGGTGAACGCCGGGACGGTGAACAGGCCGATCAGCGAGCCGATCACGGTCAGGCCCGGGCCGCGCAGCGACACCGCGATCATCACCAGGATCAGCGTGGGCACGGACATCAGCAGGTCGGTGGCGAACCCGATGACCTTGTCCACCGGGCCCCGGAACCAGCCCGCGGCCAGGCCCAGCACCCCGCCGCCGAGCAGGCCGACCGCGACGGTCAGCCCGGCGACGGCGAACGAGGCGCGGGCCCCGGCGACGGTGCGTTGCAGCACGTCCCGGCCACCCGCGTCGGTGCCCAGCCAGTGGCCGGGCCCGGGTGCGGCGGACGGCGCGGAGAAGTCGCCGTGCAGCGGGTCGAAGCCGGGCAGCAGCGGCAGCAGCAGCGCCGCGAGCAGCACGACGGCCAACCAGCCGGCCGCGACCAGCACCCCGGTGGGCGGGCGGCGGCGGGCGGTGCGCGCCGGGCGGTCGCCGCCGCTCCCCGCGGGCGCGGCCTGGGCGTTGGCGGTCCCCGCCGTGGCGGCCCGGGCGGTGGCGGCCCGGGTGTCGGCGTCGGCGCTGCCGGCCGTGGCGGCCTGGGAGGTGGAGGTCTCAGCGGTGGCCATGGGCGATCCTCGGGTCGAGCGTGCGGTACAGCAGGTCGACGGTGAGCGTGGCGAGCACCACGCCGACGGCGCAGACCACCATCACCGCCTGGATGACGGGGAAGTCGCGGCCGTTGATGGCGCCCGCGGCGAGCGTGCCGACGCCCGGCACCGCGAACAGCGACTCCACCAGGACCGAGCCGCCCAGCGAGGTGCCGATGCCGATCCCGATCAGGGTGACCAGCGGCAGTGACGAGGGCCGCAGGGCGCGGCGCAGCAGCAGCCGCACGGTGCCCATGCCGCGGCTGCGGGCGGCGGCGATGTGGGTGTGGTCGAGGGTGTCGAGCAGCTGCCCGCGCAGGGTGCGGGTGAACACGGCGGCCTCCGGCAGGCCCAGGGTGAGCGCGGGCAGCACCAGGTGGCGAAGGTTCTCCACCGGGTCCTCGGTGAACGGCACCCAGCCGGTGGCGGGCAGGATCCGCAGCTGCACGGCGGTGAGCCAGATCAGCAGCAGGCCGAGCACGAAACCGGGCACCGCCAGCCAGACGAACGCCCCGGCGGTGGCGATCCGGTCGACCGCGCCGCCCGGCCGCCACGCCGACACCAGCGCCACGGGCACGGCGATCGCGAGCGCCACCAGCTGGGCGGCGACGAACACTTCGAGCGTGACGGGGATGCGGTCGGCGAGTTCGGCGGTGACGGCCGCGCCGTTGGCCAGCGAGTGCCCGAGATCGCCGTGCAGCGCCGCGACGATCCAGTCGAAGGTGGCGGCCGGCACGCTGCGGTCCAGGCCGAGCCCGGCCTCGAACGCGGCGAGCTGCTCGGGCGTCGCGGTGACGCCGAGCGCGGCGACGGCGGGCGAACCCGGCATCAGGTGGGGCAGCGCGAGCGCGGTCACGGCGACCAGCAGCAGCACGGCCGCCGCCCGTCCGGCCCGCGCGGCGAAGCCGAGCAGGGAGGCCGTCACCGCTTCACCCACAGTGCGGCCGGGGAGACGTTGACGACGCTGCGCTTCGACAGGTCGGGCAGGCCGCCGACCTTCGCGGAGGCCGCGAAGCCGGCCTGGTTCTCGGTCAGGAACAGCATCGGGGCGTCCTCGACGATCGTCCTGGACGCCTCGTTGTACGCGGCCGCGCGCTTCGCCGGGTCGAGGTCGGCGCGGCCCTCGGCGATCGCCCGGTCGACCGCCGGGTTCCGGTAGCCGGTGAAGTTGTACGGCGCGTCGGACGGGAACAGGCTGTTCAGCGCGGTGTCGGTGTCGCCGAACATGCTGGTGATGAAGTCCATCACCTGAAACTGACGCTGCATCAGGGCGGTCGCGTTGGCGGCGGGGTCCAGCGGCTTGATGGTCATCCTGATGCCGGCCTCGCCGAGCATCTGCTGGATCACGGTGGCCCGCTGCTGGCCCTCGGGGCGGCTGTCGGAGAGGTACTCGAAGGACAGGTCCGGGTGGCCGGACTCGGCGAGCAGCGCGCGGGCCTTGGCGACGTCCCGGGCCGGGTAGGTGCTCGCGGCGCGGTACGCGGACGCGGAGCCGATCGGGCCGTCGGAGACCCGGCCCTGCCCCAGGTAGGCGATCTTCTCCACGCTGTCGCGGTCGATCGCGTACTGCACGGCCTGCCGCACCCGCGGGTCGTCGAACGGCGCGACCTTCGTGTTGAACAGCATCGTCGAGGTGGAGCTGGGGCCGGTGGCGGTGTGCAGCCCGTCCCCGGCGGCCTGCTTGAGCTGCGCGGGCGTCTCGACCCAGGCCACGTCCGCGTCGCCGGAACGCAGCGACTGGTAGCGGCTGTCGGCGTCCGGCAGCACCCGGTAGACCACCTTGTCGGCGTGCGCCTTGGCACCCCAGTAGGCGGGGTTGCGGGTGACGGTCACCGAGACGCCGGGCTGGACGCTCTCCACGGTGTACGGGCCGGAGCCGATCGCCGGGGCGTCGCCGACCGGGGCCTCGGAGACGTAGCCGAGCGAGCGGGTGAAGAGCGAAGGGAAGGCCGCGTTCGGCGACTTGAGGGTGAAGGCGACCTCGGTGGGGCCGTTCACCGCCATGTCGGAGATGGTCGCGGCGTCCGCGGCGCAGCCGCACTTGGTCTCCGGCTTGGCGAGCCGGTTCACGTGGTCGACCACCGCCCGGCCGTCCAGCGGCTTGCCGTCGCTGAACGTCACGCCCTCGCGCAGCTCCAGCGTCCAGACGGTGGCGTCGGCGTTGGGCGTGAGCGACTTGGCCAGGTAGGGCTTCACCGTGCCGTTGTCGTCGTTGACCATCAGCGGGTCGTACAGCGCGTTGGCCAGGATCATCACGGGCATCTGGGTCAGCGTGCCGTCCGCCGGGTCGAGCCGGGCGAACGGCCGGTCCAGGCCGACCTTCAGCGTGCCGCCGTCCACCGCGGGCCCGTCGCCGCCCTGCGCCGCGCCGCCCGCCACGGCGTCGTCGGACGTCGAGCACGCGCTCGCGCCGAGCGCGATCACGGCGGCGAAGACCGCCGCCGAAAGAGCCTTCCTGTGCCGCTTCATGGGGTTCCTCGGGTTCCTCGAAAGGGGGCAGAGAACCGCCGGTCGTGGGGCCGGCGGGCGGCGTCGCAGCGCCGCCGCCAGCAACACTCCAGAAGTGGCAGTACTGCCAAAAGGCAGAAGTGCAAATTCCACATGGCCAGTTGACGACGGTTCGGAACGTGCCTTGAGGGGCCCCTGCCACCCGTGGTTCTGTACACCCGACGACAACCAGGACGCCCGGCGGCGAACACCGGGCGGCGACCAGGAGCAGGAGACGCATGCAGCCGCAGGGGGACGCAGCCGACACCACGGCCGAGACGGGTCTGCGCGACCGCAAGAAGGCGCGCACCCGGCAGGCGATCCGCGCGGCCGGGCTCGACCTGTACGAGGAACAGGGCTTCGAGAGGACCACCGTCGACCAGATCTGCCGCCGCGCGGACGTCGCCCACCGGACGTTCTTCCGGTACTACGCCAGCAAGGAGGCACTGCTGTTCGGCGTGGACTTCGGCGAGGCCATCCTCGACGAGTTCGCCGCCGCACCCGCCGAACTCGACCTCTGGGACGCCTTCGTGCACGCGGTCGCGCGCACCGACGGCACGCTGGAGGAGCCCAGCGGGACCACCGCGCGCCGACGCGCCCTGCGCCGGCGCTTCATGGGCATCCGCACCGTGCACGAGCACGCCGTGCAGCTGATCGACCGGCTCGTCCAGCGCACCGTGGAGATCGCCGCCGCGCGGCTCGGCGTCGACCCCGACCAGGACCTGCGGCCGCACGCGCTCGGCGCGGTGCTCGGCGCGACGACCCGCCGTCACGTCGTGCACGGGGTGGAGGAGGAAGGGCCGATGGACGCGTGGTGGGACGCCTTCCGCCAGGTGATGCCGCCGGGCCGCGCCGAGGGGAAGTGACCTCAGCGTTCGCGGTAGTGCAGCACGAACCGGGCGCTGCGGCCGTCGATCCGCCGCCGCACGTACAGCGCCGGAGCGCCGTCCGGCGTGCAGCTGACACCCTCGCGGACCAGCAGCGGCGCGCCGACCGGGACGCCGAGCAGCTCGGCGTCCGCCAGGTCCGCGCCGATCGCGCCGAACGCCCGCCAGTCGTACTCCAGTTGCACGCCGCCGGCCCGGGCCAGGTCCGGCACCAGATTGCCGGCCCGGCCCGGCCGCACCAGCTCGGCCGGCAGCGGCCCGAACGGCACCCAGTAGCTGTTCGCCGCGGCCGCCCGGCCGCCCAGCCTGATCACGGTGTCCACCCGGGACAGCTCCGCGAGCGGCCGGCCCAGCTGCTGCGCCGCCTCCCGGTCCTCCGCCGAACCCGTCACCGGCGCTGCGCCCACCACGAACTCCCCGGTCGCACCCGGCGGTTCGCCGCCGATCCCGTCCCCGGGCAGCGCCAGGCTGGTGCTGCCCAGGTCGAAGCGCCGGCTGTGCGGATCCACGTCGATCGACACCCGCAGGGCCGGCCCGCGCACGAACGTGCCCACCCCGCGCCGGATCTCCACCGCCGCCGCCCGCTCCAGCTCCGCCACCGCCTGGCGGACCGTCAGCCGGTTCACCCCGAACTCGGCGCTCAACTCCGGCTCGCTGGGCAGCCGGGCGCCCGCCGGGTACGTCCCGGAGTCGATCCGCTCCTGGAGCCGGCGCGCGAGCGTGCGGTACAGCGGCGTGCCGCTTCGGTCTGCTGCCACGCCGCCGATCCTACGGAGCGCACGCCCGGCGGCGGCCGTTGGCCGGACGTTCACCCGGCCGTCGCTTGCCTCCGGGCCGCCGCAGCAGGTAGACATCTAGACGTCTGGATGTCGTGTCTCCAGAGCGTGCGGCCTTCCCGCACCCCCGACATCCCCGCCCGGAACCGCCCCGCGACCGGCCACCCCCCTCGCAGCGAGCACCTCGCCCCTGCGCATCCGAAAGGACTCCGCATGTCCTCCCTGGTCAACTTCCGCGACCCCGCGGACCGGACCGACCCCGAGACCGCCCTGCTGCGCCCCGGCGTCCTGTACCGCTCCGCCCAGCCGTTCCCCGCCGCCGACGCCGCCACCGTCGAGCAGCTGCGCACCGCCGGCATCCGCACCGTCGTCGACCTGCGCGGCGACGCCGAGCGCACGCCCGAGGACTGGGCCGCCGTCACCGCCGCCGGCATCGACGTCGTCCAGGCGTCGATCGACCCCACCTCGCCCGAACTCGAGGCGCGGATGGCCGACATGACCACCGCCGCCGACCTCGGCGCGTTCTACCTGCTGATGGCCGAGGGCGCGCCCGCCGGCGTCGTCGCCGCCGTCCTGGCCGCCACCCGCCCGGGCGGCGTCCTGCTGCACTGCGCCGCCGGCAAGGACCGCACCGGCTTCGTCACCGCCCTGCTGCTCGACCTGCTCGGCGTGCCCGCCGACCGCATCGTCGAGGACTACGCCCGCACCGGCGACGCGCTGGAGCAGATCTGGGCCGGCCTCGCCGCCCGCCACCGCGCGGCCCTCAACGACGTCGAACGCGGCGTCCGCACCGTGCCCGCCCCGCTGCTGGAGGCCCCCGCCGGGGCGATGGCCGCCTTCCTCGACACCGTGCACACCCGGCACGGCGGCGCCCGCGGCTACCTGCTGGAGCTCGGCGTCGCCCCCGAGACCCTCGACGCGTTCCTCGCCAAGGCCGCGCCCGCCACCGCCGGGGCGGTGCTCTGATGCCGACCACGACCGCGTACCTGCGCCACACCGACGGCACGCCGTTCCGCGACCTCAACCACAACGGCACCATGGAGCCCTACGAGGACCCGCGGCTGCCCGTCGAGGAGCGCGTCGACGACCTGCTCGGCCGGATGACCCTCGCCGAGAAGGCCGCCCTGATGTGCCACGGCCGGATGGTGACCGGCTCCGACCCGCGGCTGCCGATCCCGCTGCCCACCGGGGCCGAACTGATCGGCTCCCGCGGCGTCACCCACTTCGCGATGATGGCCGTGCCCGACCCCCGCGCGATGGCCGAGTGGAACAACCATGTCCAGGACCTCGCCGCCGCCGAACGGCTCGGCATACCCGTCACGCTCTCCTCCGACCCCCGGCACGGCTTCGCCTCCAACCCCGCCACCGCGCACGCCGGCGGCGGCTTCAGCGCCGGACCCGAGCCGATCGGCCTGGCCGCCACCGACGACGAGGCCCTGGTCGAGGAGTACGCGCGGCTGATCGGCCGCGAGCTGCGCGCCGTCGGCATCCGGGTCGCCATCCACCCGATGGCCGACCTCGCCACCGAGCCGCGCTGGGCCCGGATCAGCGGCACCTTCGGCGAGGACCCGCAGCGCGCCGCCCGGATGATCACCGCCTACATCCGCGGCCTTCAGGGCGACACCCTCGGCAAGGACAGCGTCGCCTGCATGACCAAGCACTTCCCGGGCGGCGGCCCGCAGCACCGCGGCGAGGACTCGCACTTCGCCGCCGGCCGCCGACTGGTCTACCCCGGCGGCGCGTTCGACCAGCACCTGATCCCGTTCGAGGCCGCGTTCGCCGCCGGCACCGCGCAGATCATGCCCGCCTACGCGATCCCCTCCGGCAGCGGACTCGCCGAGGTCGGCGCCAACTTCAACCGGGACGTCATCACCGGCCTGCTGCGCGACAGGTACGGCTTCGACGGCGTGATCTGCACCGACTTCAACGCGATCACCGGCATGGCAGTCCCCGGCCTCGCCACCCTGCCGCCGCGCCACTGGGGCGTGGAGGAACTGACCGTCGCCGAACAGGTGGTGCTGACCCTCGACGCCGGCGCCGACCAGCTCGGCGGCGAGACCGACCCCGAGCTGATCCTCACCGCGGTCCGCTCCGGCGCGGTCGGCGAGGAGCGCATCGACGCCTCCGCGCGCCGCATCCTGCGCGACAAGTTCCGCCTCGGCCTGTTCGACGACCCGTACGTCGACCCGGACGCCGCCGCCGCGCTGGTCGGCACCGACGAGGGCCGCGAACTCGGCCGCACCGTCCAGCGGCGCGCCCTGGTGCAGGTCGCCGGCCGGCCGGTGGCCGGGCGGCGGCTGTACGTCGAGGGCATCGACACGGCCGTCGCCGCCCGCTACGGCACCGTCGTGCACCGCCCCGAGGATGCCGACGCCGCCGTCGTCCGCCTGCACGCCCCGTACGAGCAGCGCGAAGGCATGCTGGAGCGCCACTTCCACAGCGGCTCGCTGGATTTCCCGGCCGACGAGGCGCAGCGGCTGCGCGCCCTGGCCGACACCGTGCCCACCGCGTTCGCCGTGTACCTGGACCGGCCCGCCGTGCTCACCCCGCTGGCCGGGCGGGCGGCGCTGCTGATCGGCGACTTCGGGGCCGAGGACGACGTGCTGCTCGACGCGGCGCTCGGCCGGGCGGCGATGCCGGGCATCCTGCCGTTCGACCTGCCGTCGTCCATGGCCGCCGTCGAGGCCGCCCGCGAGGACGTGCCGTTCGACACCGCCGACCCGCTGTTCCGCTGCGGACACCCGCACGCGACCCGGCCGTAAGCGGGTGACGGCCCGTCAGGACGGTGGGCCCGGCGGGACCAGGCCGCACTGGTAGGCGAGCGCGACCAGCTGGGCGCGGTCGCGGACGTCCAGCTTGGCCATCGCCCGGTGCACGTGGGTGCGGACGGTGAGCGGGCTGACGAAGATCCGCTCGGCGATCTCCTCGTTGCTCAGGCCGGTCGCGGCCAGCGCCATCACCTCGCGCTCGCGGGCGGTGAGCACGTCCAGCCGGTCGGCCGCGGGCGCGGCGGCCGGGCCCGGCTGGGCGCGGAAGCGGTCGATCATCGCGCGGGTGGCGGCGGGCGACAGCAGGGCGTCGCCGGCCGCCACCGTGCGGATCGCGGCGAGGAGTTCCGCGGGCGCCGCGCCCTTGCCGAGGAAGCCGTCGGCGCCCGCGCGCAGCGCCTGGGTGATGTACTCGTCTATTTCGAAGGTGGTGAGGATCAGCACCCGGGTGCCGGACAGCGCCGGGTCGCCGCAGATCTCGGCGGTCGCGGCGAGCCCGTCGCCGTCGGGCATCCGGATGTCCATCAGGACCAGGTCGGGCCGGGTGGCGCGGGCGCGTTCGACGGCCTCGCGGCCGTTGGAGGCCTCGCCGACCACCTCCATGTCGTCCTCGGCGTCGATCAGCATGCGGAAGGCGCCGCGCAGCAGGGCCTGGTCGTCGGCGAGCAGGACGCGGATCGTCATCGGTGGAGGTCCTTGTCGTCGAGGTCGGTGCGGGCGGTGCTGTCGCGGCTGCCGGTGCGCAGCGGCAGTTCGGCGGCGACCAGGAACCCGCCGTCCGGCCGGCGGTCCGCGCTGAGCCGGCCGCCCACCGCGCCCGCCCGTTCGCGCATGCCGATCAGGCCGAAGCCGCCCGGCCCGCCCTGGCGGGGCGGCGCGGGCCGGCCGGTCGCCCGGCCGTTGGCGACAGTCAGCGCGAGCCGGCTGCCGGTGTAGCCGAGAGTGACTTCGGCGTCGGCGCCGCGGGCGTGCTTGGCGACGTTGGTCAGCGACTCCTGGACGATCCGGAAGGCCGTCAGGTCGACGCCGGGGGAGAGCGGGCGGGGCTCGCCGACGACGGTGAGCCGGACCGGCACGCCGGCCTGCTGGAAGGCGCCGATCAGGTCGGGCAGCCGGTCCAGGCCGGGCGCGGGTTCGAGCGGGGCGGGCTCCTCGGCGCGGCGCAGCAGGCCGACGGTGGCGCGCAGTTCCTGGAGGGCGGAGCCGGTCGCCTCGGTGAGGTGGCTGAGCACTTCGCGGGCCCGGTCGGGGTGCCGGTCCATCAGGTGGACGGCGATGCCGGCCTGGGCGTTGGCGAGGGCGATGTGGTGGGCGACGACGTCGTGCAGGTCGCGGGCGATCCGGATGCGTTCGTCGGCGACCCGGCGGCGGGCCTCCTCCTCGCGGGTGCGCTCGGCGCGCTCGGCGCGGCGTTCGATCGCGGCCAGGTGGGCGCGCCGGTTGCGGACCGAGTCGCCGAGCGCGCCGGGCAGCAGCGCCCAGGCGAGCACGCCCAGCCGTTCGCCGATCGGGCCGTCCGGCCCGAACGCCAGCGTCGTCACGGCGAGCAGCACGGCGCTGACGACCGAGGCACGCAGCGCGGTGGTGCGGTCGGTGCGCAGGGCCAGCAGGAACAGCGCGACCAGCAGCGGCGCGCCCAGCGCGACGGTCAGCCGGGCGCTGGTCACGCCGAGCCCCATGGTGCACGCCAGGGTGGCGGCGACCACCGCGCGCGGGAAGCGGCGGTGCAGGAAGACGGCGGCGACGGAGGCCCCGGCGAGCACCAGGGAGACGGTGCCGGGCAGGACGAAATGGCCGTTGTTCTGGTCCGCGCTGACGCCCTGGGTGACGACCAGCAGCAGCGCGACGCCGCCCGCGGCGTCCAGCAGCCGGGGGTGGTCGCGGCGCAGGCGCTGCCAGATGTCGGTACTCGTCACAGTGCTCTCCGGGCCGGGCCCTGGGGTTCGACGGGGGAAGACGGGGGGGAAGACGGGGAAACGCGCCGGGTCGGCGCGTGACGGCGGGGCCCGCCCCGGTGGGACGGCCCCGCCCTGCAACGGTAACGCTGCGGGCCCGAACGGTGTCCGGGCCCGCAGCGCTGTCGCCGGTCAGGCGGTGACGGACTCCCGCTCCTCGGCAGGCTCGTCGGCGACGGCGTGCAGCTTGGCGCCCTCGACGTCGACGTCCGGCAGGATCCGGTCGAGGCCGCGCGGCAGCCACCAGGCGCGGCGGCCGAGCAGCGCGAGGACGGCCGGGACCAGCGCCATCCGGACCACGAAGGCGTCGAACGCGACGGCCGCGGCCAGGCCCAGGCCCATCATCTTGATCATCGACTCGTTCATGCCGATGAAGCCTGCGAACACCGAGATCATGATCAGGGCGGCGGCGGTGACCACCCGGGCGTTGTGCCGGAAGCCGGTGACGATCGCCTCGGAGGGGCTCTCGCCGTGCACGAAGCCCTCGCGGATCCGGGTGACCAGGAACACCTCGTAGTCCATCGCCAGGCCGAACACCACGCCGACCATGAAGATCGGCATCATGCTCATCACCGGACCGGTCTGGTCGACGCCGATCAGGCTCGCCAGCCAGCCCCACTGGAAGACCGCGACGACCGCGCCGAGCGCGGCGGCCACCGAGAACAGGAAGCCGACCGCGGCCTTCACCGGCACCAGCACCGAGCGGAACACCAGCAACAGCAGGACGATCGCCAGGCCGACCACCACCGCGAGGTACGGCACCAGCGCGTCGGACATCTTCTGCGACACGTCGATGTTCATCGCCGTGCTGCCGGTGACCAGCACGGTCGCGCCGGTGTCGGCCTTCAGGCCGGCCGCGTCGTCGCGGATCGCCTGCACCAGGTCCTTGGTCTGCACCTCGGCCGGGCCGGTCGCGGGGATCGCGTTGACCAGGGCGGTGTTCCCGTCCGGGTTGAAGATCGGCGGGGCGACGGCGACCACACCGGGCAGGCCGGAGACGGTTTTGGCGACCTTGTCGACGGCGGCCTTCGGGTCGGGCGTGCCCTTGGCGTCCACCACGACGGTCAGCGGGCCGTTGAAGCCCGGGCCGAAGCCCTGGGACAGCAGGTCGTAGGCGCGGCGCTCGGTGGTCGAGGTCGACTTCGCCTCGTCGCCGGGCAGGCCCAGCCGCAGGTCCATGGCCGGGGCGGCGATCACGCCGAGGCCGACCACACCGCCGATCAGCACCAGCAGCGGACGGCGCAGCACGAACTTGGCCCAGCGGGCGCCGCCGTTGTCGCCGGCCGCCTTCCGGTCGCCGCCCGCGGCGGCCTTGCGCTCCTTGCGGGGCAGCACCTTGCGGCCGATGAAGCCGAGCAGCGCGGGCACCAGGGTCAGCGCCACCAGCACGGCGATGACGACCGTTCCGGCGGCGGCCAGACCCATCTTCGACAGGATCGGGATGCCGACCACCGACAGGCCGGCCAGCGCGATCACCACGGTCAGACCGGCGAACACGACGGCCGAACCGGCCGTGCCGACGGCCCGCCCGGCGGCCTCGCGCGGGGCGCGGCCCTCGGCGAGTTCCGCGCGGTAGCGGGAGACGATGAACACCGCGTAGTCGATGCCGACCGCGAGGCCCAGCATCATCGCCAGCGTGCCGGTGGTGGAGGACAGGCCGAGGGTGCTGCCCAGCGCGGTGATCAGCGCCATGCCGAGGCCGACGCCCACCACGGCCGTCAGCAGCGGCAGGCCCGCCGCGACCAGCGACCCGAAGGTGATCACCAGTACGACGGCGGACAGCGCCATGCCGATCGCCTCGCTGCTGCCGCCCGCCTCGCCGTGGCTGGCCAGCGCGGTGCCGCCCATCTCGACCTTCAGCCCGGCGTCCCGGCCGTGCTGCGCGGCCTGCTCCAGGGCGGCGGTCGCCTCCTTGGACAGCTCGCCGGCCTTGGCCGAGAAGGTGACGGTGGCGTACGCGGTGGTGCCGTTCTGGGAGACGGCGTGGGCCTGGAACGGGTCGACCGCGCCGGTGACCTCGGGTGCGTGCGCCAGCTCGCCGACCGTCTTCTCGACGATCTGCTGGTTCGACTCCGCGGTGATCTTCTGACCGTCCGGGGCGACGAACACGATCCGGGCCTGCGCGCCGTCCGCGTGGCCGCCGGGGAAGCGCTGGTTCATCAGGTCGAAGGCCTTCTGCGCCTCCGTCCCGGGTATCGAGAAGGCGTCGGCGGGCGGCGAGGGCGCCTTGGCCGCGAGCACTCCGCCGACGGCGAGCACGGCGACCCACAGCAGGGTCACCAGCTTGCGCCGGTCGAAGGCCCAGCGGCCCAGGCGGTACAGGAACGTGGCCACGGGGGAGCGGCCTCCTTCGGATTCGGTGCACGGTCGCAGAACACACCGCAGGTGGCACCGCGCTCTCTCCCGGCGCGGACCACCCGCAGCGTGTTCCATCCTTCGTCACCGCCCCCACCTGCGGCGTCGTCCCTGCGCAGGCTTCTGCGTACTGCGTCCGCAGTAGCGTTCACCCGATCGGCGTCGTTCGCCGGGCATCAGGGCAGGTAGGCGACCTCCGGGAAGCGCGGCGACGGCCCGTCGAGCAGCGGCGCGGCGCGGTGGCGCAGGTGCTGGTCGAAGAACGCGAGCGGGTAGGCCTGCTGGATCAGCAGGGCGCGGGCCGGGTCGATGGTGCCGACCATCTGCCGGATCTGCTCCTCCGACAGGCCGAGCAGCCGGCCGGCCTGCGGGATCAGCGTGACGTTGTCGCCGTACGACACGTGGACGGCGCCCGCCGCGCGGACCTCCAGGCGCGGGCCGCGCAGGTGCGACCAGAACGCGGCGACGTTCGGGTCCGTCGCGCGCGGGAACGCGGCGGTCATCAGCAGGAACGGCCGGTCCAGGTCGGCGGTGACGGTGGGCTGCCCCGGCCCGGGCTGCATCGGGCCGTCCACGGCCAGCCCCGCCCGCACCCGGCGGTCGGCCAGCATGGTGCAGGCGGTGGCGGTGCCGCCCTTCGACCAGCCGAACATGCCGATCCGCGAGGTGTCGAGGGCCGCGCCCAGCCCGTCCGGCAGCGGGCGGCCCTCGGCGTCCGGGTTGTGCCCGGCGGCGAGCTGCTCGACGCAGTCCAGGACGAAGCGCGCGTCGGCGGCGTAGTCCAGCGCGTACATCGGGCCGGCGGCGTCGGCGGGCGTCAGGACGCGGCCGTCCGGCAGTTCGCTGAAGCAGTTGCCGAGATGGTCGATCGCCACCACCACGTAGCCGTGGCTGGCGAGCTCCTGGACCATCACGGTGTGGTCGCCGCGGTGGCTGCCCGAGCCGTGCGAGTGGACGACGACGGGCAGCCGGCGGCCGGTCCGGTGGACCGGCGCGCCGAGGCGGGCGGAGGTCAGCGGGGCCAGCGCAGGGTCGAGCGGGAAGCCGACGTCCGCCAGGAACGCCCGCATCGCGCCGTCGGACAGCCAGGGCGCGAGCGGCAGGTCGGCGGTCGCCGGGGCAGCCGGGTACCAGACGCCCGCCATCAGTTCGCGGTGCGGGCCGAGGCCGGGCACGGGGCTCGGGCGGGAGGTGTCGATCAGGTGCAGGGGCGTCGTGCCGACCGGGAACGGGCCGGTCGGGGCGGGCAGGGCGAGCCTCGGCGCGGTGCTCGCGGAGGCCCGGGCGGGCAGGGCGGTGGCCAGCGGGGCGGCGGCGCCGAGGGCGAGGGCGGCGCCCAGCAGACGGCGGCGGGTCAGTGCGGTCATCGGATCTCCTGAAGGCAGGTGACGGGCGGGGTTCACTGGTCGCGGTTCGGCACGGCGGTCATCACCAGCAGCACGGCGACCGCCGCCCACACCGGGTAGACCGTCCACGCCCCGCCGAGCGAGGACGGGAAGCGCACGCCGGTGATCTCGCCGACCAGCCCCAGCCGGGCCCAGGCCTCGAACGGCTGCGTGTGGGCGACGACCGCGCCGAGGTGGGTGTCGTCGTGGACGAACATCGGGATCAGGAAGAGCACCGCGAACATCGCGACCATCGCCGTGACGCTGTGCCGGATCACCGCGCCCAGCGCCAGCCCGACCAGCGCGCCCAGCGGCGCGAGCAGCGCGGAGGCGGCCAGCAGCCGCAGCGCGCCCGGATCGCCGATCGACACGCCGCCGTACCGGCCCGCCAGGATCGCCTCGTCCAGCCAGAACGACACCGACGCCGTCAGCACGCCGAACCCGCCGCTCACCGCGGCGACCACCACCACCTTCGCGGCCAGCAGCTCCCGGCGGGCCGGGACGGCGGCGAGGCTGGTCCGCAGCAGTCCGGTGGTCTGCTCGCTGAGGATGGCGATCGCGCCCAGCGCGCCCATCATCAGCAGCACCAGCGTGGCGCACGGCCGGGTGAACGCGTCGTGCAGCGCCCCGAACTTCGCGTAGTACGCCTGCTGTTGGAGCGTCCAGGAGCCGAACTCGGCGCGCGAGGTGCGCGCGCCGTTGGCGTTCATGCCGACGATCGTCAGCGTGGCGGCCAGCAGGAACCAGGGGATCGACCGCAGGGAGCGCAGCTTGATCCACTCGGCGGCCAGCAGGTCGGTGAACCGGGCCCCGGGCCCGGCCGTTGCGGTGCTCATGCGTGTGCTCCTGTCGCGTACTCGACGCTGCTGCCGGTCAGTTCCATGAAGGCCTGCTCCAACGAGCCCGTCCGGGTGGTCAGTTCGTGGATCAGCAGCCGGCGGTCGAGGGCGGTCCGGGCGATCGCCGCCGCGTCCAGGCCGGTCACCGTCAGCAGGCCGTCCGGCGCCTGCGCGACCCGGGCGCCCTCGGCGGTCAGCGCGGCCAGCAGCTCCGCCGGGTCGGCCGTGCGGACCTGCACGGTGTGCTGCGAGCCGCGGGCCGCGAAGTCCGCCACCGTCTCGTCCGCGAGCAACTCGCCGCGCCCGACCACGATCAGCCGGTCCGCGGTGTGCTCCATCTCCGTCATCAGATGGCTGCTGACGAACACCGTGCGGCCCTCGGCGGCCAGCCGCCGGAACAGGCCCCGGACGAACAGCACGCCCTCCGGGTCCAGCCCGTTCAACGGCTCGTCGAAGATCAGCACCGGCGGGTCGCCCAGCAGCGCCCCCGCGATGCCCAGCCGCTGCCGCATGCCCAGCGAGAACCCGCCGATCCGCCGGTCCGCGGCCGCCGACAGGCCCACCTCGCCCAGCACTTCGTCCACCCGGCCGGCCGGGATCGCATTGCTTCGGGCGAGGAACCGCAACTGGTCGCGGGCCGTCCGGCCGCCGTGCACGTCGCCGGCGTCGAGCAGCGCCCCCACCTGCCGCAGCGCCCGCCGCAGCCCGCGGCAGTCGCGGCCGGACACCGTCGCCGAACCGGAGGTCGGCGCGTGCAGCCCGAGGATCATCCGCAAGGTGGTGCTCTTGCCCGCACCGTTCGGGCCGAGAAATCCGGTGACGTGGCCCGAACGGACCGTGAAGGAAAGGTCGTTGACGGCGGTGACGCGGCCGTAGCGCTTGGTGAGACGGGTAACTTCGATCACGGGACCAGACTCTGCCCGGCGCCGCCGCCCGGGCGCAGTCGGCGGCGGACGACAATCGCGGTGACGGACGATCAACTCCGGGATGTCATCCGTGGACGACTGCGCCGCCGCGATCATGATCGCTACCCTCGGGGCATGAATCTCACCCGGGTGCCGCCCAAGGTCCTCTCCCGCGTGGCGCCCGGCACCTGGATGGTGCTGCTCTGGTTCGCCGTCACCGCGTACACCGTCTTCGAGCAGATGCACACCCGGGACGGCATCTCCCCGCTCAACCTGCACCTCGGCACCGAATCGGTCGCCGCGCTGGCCGTGCTCGCCGCAGGCCGCCGCCGACTCCGCCCGCTCACCGCGCTCTGCCTGCTGCTGTTCGGCACCATCGCGTCGGTGATGGCGATGGCCGTCGCCGACATCCCCCTGCTCCAGTACCTCGTCGTCGACGTGGCGATCTGCTACCTCGCGGCCACCCGGCCCACCCGCACCTCCGTCATCGCCGGTGCGCTCGCGCTCGGCACCCTACTCGGCTACTCCGGCCTGCGGGCCCTGGCCGGGATGGACGACTACGGCAGCACCACCGTCACCGGCGCGCTCGCCACCGCCATCGCCTGGCTGATCGGACACGCCGTCCACCAGAGCCACACCCACGCCGAGACGCTGCGCGCACAGGCCACCGAACAGGCCATCGCCTCCGAACGGCTGCGCATCGCCCGCGAGTTGCACGACATGGTGGCGCACAACATCGGCATCGTCGCGATGCAGGCCGGCGCCGCCCGCCGGGTCTTCGACACCCAGCCCGAACGGGCCCGCGCCGCACTCGGCGAGGTCGAGAACGCCGGCCGCGAAACCCTGGCAGGGCTGCGCCGCCTGCTCGGCGCCCTGCGCGACGCCGAACCCGAATCCGCCGACGAACAGTCCTCCCCCGCACCGGGGTTGGACGACCTGCCCCGGCTGGCCGCCGCCACCACGGCGGCCGGCGTCCGGGTCGACCTGCGCTGGTCCGGCGAACGGCGCCCGCTGCCGCCCGAGATCGAACTCTCCGCCTACCGGATCGTCCAGGAAGCCGTGACCAACGTGGTCCGGCACGCCAGGGCGCGCGCCTGCGAGGTCACGATCGGCCTCCACCCGGCCGAACTCGCCGTCAGCATCGTCAACTCCGGCCCCGGGCCCCGCCATTCGGACGGCACCGGGTACGGCCTGGTGGGCATGCGGGAGCGCGCCGCCCTGCTGCACGGCGAGTTCACCGCCGGTCCGCAGCCGGACGGCGGCTTCCGGGTGGCCGCGACACTGCCCCTCCCGATCCCCGCCCGCACCGACCTCCTCGCACCCCTGGAGCCCGCCCGATGATCCGCGTCCTGCTCGTCGACGACCAGCCGCTGGTCCGCGCCTCCCTCGACATGATCATCACCGACGCGCCGGATCTGACGGTGGTCGGCGAGGCCGGCACCGGCGCCGAAGCCGTCCGGCTCGCCGCCGAACTCCGGCCCGACATCGTCGTGATGGACATCCGGATGCCCGGCATGGACGGCATCGAAGCCACCCGGCACATCACCGGCCGCGCGGACGCTCCGCAGGTGCTCGTGCTCACCACCTTCGACCAGGACGAACACGTCTACGGCGCGCTCCAGGCCGGCGCCTCCGGCTTCCTCGTCAAGGACATGGAACTCGACGACATCCTCGCCGCCGTCCGCGTCGTCGCCGCCGGCAACGCCCTGATCGCCCCGACCGTCACCCGCCGCCTGATCGCCCACTTCGCCCGCCGGCCGGCCCCAGCCGCCCCGGCCACCCTCGACGGCCTCACCACCCGCGAACGCGAGATCCTCACCCTGGTCGGCCTCGGCCGCTCCAACACCGAGATCGCCACCGAACTCCACCTCACCACCGCCACCGCCAAGACCTACATCTCCCGGCTGCTCACCAAGCTCGACGCGAGGGACCGGGTCCAACTCGTCATCACGGCCTACGAGTCGGGGCTGGTCGGCCGGTCGTGAACAGCCGGCCCGCCGGCCTGCGGGCGCGCTCGGCGAGTTCGGGCGGGCGACGGAAGAGGTCAGGGACCGGGAGGGGCGCCGAGGACGGTGGCGACGCCGCCGCCCGAGCACCCGTCGCCGGCCGGAGGCGCACCCGGGGCCGGACCTCGGCTGGGAAGCCGGTGGGGGCGGTCCCGCCGCCGGCCGGAGGCGATCCGCACCGCACCTGCCGACGCCGTCGGTGCAGGAGGTCCGGCTCGCCTGCGGGTACGACCGGGATCCCCGGCGGGGGTTTGTCCGCTGCCCGGGGCGGGAAGACCGCACACCGTTCGCCGAACTCCGCGCCCGGCTGACGGGCCGTCGGCGCCGGCGCCGGGCGTGTTCATCGAACGTCCATCGGCGTCGATCACGATGCGGCGCGGCCGGGGGGCACCCGGTCGCACGAACCGCCCCGGTCCCGTTCGCGGGCCGTAGAACGTGAGCGAGAACGATCATGCGTACCCGTCAACTGTCTGCCGCTGTCGGTCTGGTGGCCGCGCTGGGTCTCACCGTGACCGCGTGCGGCAGCGATGCCGCCGACAGCGGCGCGGCCAAGACGTCCGCCGCGCCGGCCGCCTCCGCGTCGACCGGCCAGCCGGCCACCCCGGCCGACGCGACGCCGGCGGCCGGCGCGGCGAGCACCCCGGCGAGCACCCCGGCGAACGCCACGCCGGCCGCCAAGGAGACCGTCCAGGCGGGTGCCGCGGCCGGGTCCGGCCCCCGCAAGTGCACGGCCGCCGACCTGAACGCCGAGCCCGCCAACATGAACGGCGCGCAGGTGCCCGACTCGCAGGGCGAGGAGGCCATCGAGCTGACCAACAAGTCCGGCGCGACCTGCACCATGAAGGGCTACCCGGGCGTGGACCTGGTCGGACCGCGGGGCACCTGGAGTCTGGTGCGCGCCCAGGGCAGCCCCCAACTGGTCACCCTCCAGCCCGGCGGCAAGGCGTACGTGAGCATCACCTACCTGCCCTACGGGGGCGACGGCGAGGTCGAGTTCAAGGTCGACCGGATCGTCATCACCCCGCCGGACGACACCCACCAGCTGACCGTCCAGTGGCTCGACGTCATGCCGCAGGACCAGACCGGCGCCACCCACCCCGTCACCTACATCAACCCGATCATCGCCCACCGCTGACGCGCCCCTCGCCGGCGGGCGACTGTCGAGCGCGCCGTGCTGCTCCCCCGTTCGAGGGAGAGCCACTTCCCTCCTTCTCGCGATGTGTGACCGGACCCCCGGGAGCCATGATCGTGTCCGGCCCGAAGCGGGCGGAGACGGTCACGGTGACCGCGGTGCCGGGCGTCACCGGCCCGGTCGCCTCCACAACTCGAAGGAACAGTACGGCGATGCGAAACACACACATACCCTCTCTCGCGGCCGTCGGCGCCGCGGTGGTCCTGGCCGCGACGCTGACACCGGCGACGGCCTTCGCCGCGTCCGGCGCCGCCGCCAAGGACCCGATGCGGCCGTACACGCAGCAGACGCTCCGCTGGGGTCCTTGCGACGAGCAGACGCCCGCCGCTTACCAGTGCGCGACTGTCAAGGTGCCCCTGGACTACGGCAACCCCGGCGGCGAGCAACTCGACGTCGTGGTGAACCGGTTGCGGGCGAGCAGTGCGCAACAGCGCCGCGGCGTACTGCTGTTCAACCCCGGCGGCCCCGGCGCGCCGGGCCTCGGGCTGCCGGCGGCCATGGAGTCGGTCCTCCCGCAGGAGGTGAAGGACCGGTACGACCTGGTCGGCTTCGACCCGAGGGGCATCGGGCAGAGCTCGCCCATCAGCTGCGGCCTGACCCCCGACGAGCTGAACATCGACCGCCCCTACCACGCCGAGACGTTCGCGAAGGACGTGCAGTGGGCGCGAACGGTCGCCGACAAGTGCGCCGCCGCGGAGGGGGACAGGCTGCGGCACATCACCACGCGCAACACCGCCCGCGACATGGACCTCATCCGCACCGCCATGGGAGAGAAGAAGATCTCCTACTACGGGGGCTCGTACGGCACCTACCTCGGCGCCGTCTACCTGCAGATGTTCCCCCAGCGGGCCGACCGGTTCGTGCTGGACAGCGCGGTCGACCCCACCCAGTACGGGCGGGGCACCTTCCAGCAGATGGCGCAGGCGACCGAGCCCGCCTTCACGCGGTGGAGCGAGTGGACCGCGGGGCAGGACGCCACCTACCACCTGGGCCGGACGCCGGCCGAAGTCCGCAGCACCTTCTGGGACATCGTCGCCCACGCGGACCGCACGCCCGTCGACACCGGCGACGGCCCCCTCACCGGCGACGACATCCGCGCCGTGCGCGACATCTTCTTCACGGAGAAGAAGGCCGCCGACTGGGTCGCCGAACTGAAGAAGGCCGCCCAGGACGACAAGCCCGCCGCGCCGGCGGCCGACCCCGAACTCCCCCCGGAGAACCAGCTCGCGGCCCTCTGGACCGTCATGTGCGGCGACACCGCCGCATCCTGGCCCCGCGACCCCGAGCAGTACCGGCGCGACGTCATCCGCGACAAGGCCCGGTACCCGCTGTACGGCGACTTCGCCTCCGGCATCAAGCCGTGCGCCTTCTGGCAGCCCGGCGACGAGGCCCCGACCACGGTGGACAACAACGCCCCGGCGCTGATCCTGCAGAACGAGTGGGACTCCCAGACGCCGCTGGCCGCCGCCCGGAGCATGCACCGGTCCCTGCACGGCTCCCGGATGGTCACCGTCCTGGGCGGAGAGGGGCACGGTGTCTACGGCAACGGGTCCTGCGCGGACACCGCCGCCACGCGCTACCTGACCACGGGCCAACTCCCGGTCGGCGACCTCTCCTGCCCCGCACCGAGCACCCGGTGAACGACCGGCACTGACGCTCACCGGTGAACACCGGCGCCCGGACGTGTGCATCGAACGTCCATCGGCGTCGGTCAGGATGCGGTGCGGCCGGGGCGACCCGGCCGCACGAACCGCACCGGCCCCGTCCACGGGCCGCAGAACCATGAGCGAGAACCATCATGCGTACCCGTCAACTCTCCGCTGCCGCCGGCCTGGTGGCCGCGCTGGGTCTCACCCTGACCGCGTGCGGCAGCGATGCCGCCGACGGCGGCGCGGCCAAGTCGTCGGCCGCCCCGGCGGCCTCCGCGTCGACCGGTCAGTCGGCCTCCGCGCCCGCAGGCCAGCCGGCCGCCCCGGCGAGCGCGACGCCGGACGCCACCGCGGGGAGCGCCCCGGCCGCCAAGGCGACGAACACCCAGGCCGGGGGCGCCGCCGGCGGCAGCCGCAAGTGCACCGCCGCGGACCTGAAGGCCGCGCCCGCGGACGGCACCGGCGCGCAGACGCCGGACGACCAGGGCGCGGAGGAGATCGAGCTGACCAACACCTCGGGCGCGACCTGCACCATGAAGGGCTACCCGGGCGTGGACCTGGTCGGACCCCGGGGCACCTGGAACCTGGTGCGCGCCCAGGGCGCCATCCAGACGGTCACCCTCCAGCCCGGCGGCAGGGCGTACATCATCATCAACTACCTGCCGTTCGCGGGCGGGGGCGGGGCCGAGTTCAAGGTGCAGAAGGTCGTCCTGACCCCGCCGGACGACACCTCGCAGCTGACGGTCCAGTGGAGCGGCGTCAACCCGGCGGACCAGAGCGGCGCCACCCACCCGGTCACCTACGTCCGGCCGGTCAGCGCCACCCGCTGACACCGGATCGGCCGGCCCTTCGGCCGGCCCCTCAGTCGGCCCCGATCTCCCCGAGTGCGGCGGGAGACCGGGGCCGACGCCGTTCCCGGACCGGTGACCGCGAGGGCCGGACGATCACTTGTCGGTGTGGCCGGATACGTTTCCTCCCAGCTCAGGAACGGCGGCCGGGAGGGCTCTGACGTGGCATGGCTGACAGCGGGTGACTATCAGGTCACCCTGGAGGCGGACGGGAAGGTCGCGTGCCGGAACGCGGCCGGCCGGCGGTTGAAGACGGTGCCGGCGAAGCTCAAGGACGACCCGGCGGTCGTCCAGCTGCGCCGCCTCGCCGAGTGGCTCGACGCGCACCAGCGGCAGTGCCTGGCGACGGCGGAGCGGTGGATGGTCCGCTCGCTCCCGGTGCCCGCCGCCGTGATCGGCGCCGTCTGGGCCGACGAGACCTGGCGGTCGGTGCTGCGCGACCTGGTCGTCACCGGCGCCGACGGCTCGGTGGCCGGCTTCCTGCGCGACGCCGACCCGCAGCGCGGCCTCGGCGTGGTCGACCTGGACGGCGACACCGTCCGTCTGACCGACGCCGAGATCCGGATCCCGCACCCCGTCCTGCTCGAAGACCTCGACGAGCTGCGCGAGTTCGCCCTCGAACTGGACGTCGCCCAGCAGCTCCAGCAGCTGCACCGCGAGGTCTGGCAGCGGCCCGCCGACCTCGACCCGACGGCCACCCAGGTCGACACCTACGCCGGCGGCCGCTACCGGGAGCTGCGCGAACTGGTCGGCCGCTGCACCCGGCTCGGCCACCGCGTCCGCGGCGGGTACGCGATCGTCCCGCTGGTCGACGCCGGCCGCGCCCTGGAGGCCCGCCTGTGGGTGGGCGACTACTACGAGTACGACGAGTGCGAGACCGGCGCGCTGCACTGGACGGGCGCCGACGGCCGGCCCGTGCCGCTCGCCGAAGTGGGCCCGGTGGCCTGGTCCGAAGGCATGCGCATGGCCGCCGCGCTGTACGCCGGCCGTACCGTCGAAGGGGAGGAGTCGGCATGACGGACCACACCCGCACCGACGCGCAGTACCAGCAGGACCTGCTCGACGCGGGCGCCGTTCTGACGCCCGGCCAGGTCGCCGCCGCCGCTGACGCCGACAGCACGGTCGACACGCTCACCGCCCGCAGCTACCGGCACCCCGGGCTGGACGGGCGCACCGTGGTCCGCCTGGTGCCCGGCGCCCTCGGCCCCGCCGAGGACCTCGCCGTCGAATTCCTCGGCCTGGAGCCCGCCGCCGAACCCGTCGAGGTCGGCCAGGTCCGGCAGGAAGCACTCGGCTTCCCCGCCTGGGCGCTGGTCCACGACCCCGCCAACGGCCACCACGCGCTGGCCGTCGTCAAGGAGATGGAACGCCTCGCCCGCCAGGTCAAGTCCAAGCCCGGCAACGCCAAGGAAGGCTTCGACGAACTCGCCGTCCGCCTCGGCCGCGCCGTCCCGCACTTCCTGCCCACCTACTGCGAACAGGTCGGCCGGATCTTCCTCGACCAGGGCAACCAGAACTACGCCGCGACGTACTTCGGCAAGGCCCGCGAAGCCGAACGCACCCACAGCCTGGCCATCGACGAGGAACGGCTGCGCGCCGTCTTCCTGGAGTTCGCCCTCGGCGGCGCACTGACCGTCAAGGCGCTGCGCCAGTACGTCAAGGACCTCGCCGGGCGACTCGACGCGCCCACCGCCTGGCAGCGCTTCCGCCAGCTGTGCGCGGAACGCTCCGCCGCCGGCATGGCCCCGTACGCGGGCATCGCCGAGGACGCCCGGCAGCTGATCCGGGCCGCCGGGCTCGACCGGCGGGAACAGGAACAGCTGCTGATCGGCGAACTGCTGACGTCCTCCGCCATCGGCCGGGCGCCCGCCGCCGTGTGGAAGTCCTGGCGCGGCGCCCTGGTCGAACTGGCCGGGCGCGACGACACGGTACCGGCCCGGCTGCTGGAGATCCTGCCCACCCCGAGCGGCTCCAGGGACGACGCCGCGACCGACGCCGACTGGCTGACGCTGCTCCGGGAGACCGGCGCCGAAGACCTCCTGACGGACCCGAAGGCCACCGGCGCCGAACCCGCCGCCCGCTGGCTCCAGCGCTGGACCGCCCACCTCGACCGCGGCTGGCGCTCCCGCCCCGCCTGCGGAGCCACCGTCGAACTCGCCGGGCGGATGGCCGAACGGCTGCGCACCGAAGCCGTCCCCGTCGAGCTGCTCCCCAAGCACCCGACCGCGCTCAACCTCCTCGACCTGCTGCTCGCCGAACAGGTCCCGGTCGCCGACCCGGCCGACACCCCGACCGTCCACCTCGGCCCCTGGCTGGAGGACAGCGGCGACGGCCGCCGCGACCTGGCGGCCGTCGCCGCCGACCCGCGCTTCCGCACCGCCCTGAAGAACGCCGTCCCGGCGGTCTGGGAGCGGCACGGCGGCGGCCGGCTCGGCCCGATCGCCGTCCAGTACCCGGTGCTGCGCGCCCTGTTCGTCGAATGGGCCGACGAGCGGGCCGACGAACTCTGCTCCGCGACCGGCCTGTCCGGGGCGCTGAGCCTGCTGACCGCACTCGGCCGCGTCCGCAACTGCGTCATCGAGGTCAACCCGGCCGCCGCCGCCCGGATCGCCGGACTCGACGTCGCCGCGCTGCTCGGCCACACCCTGCGGGCCGGCATCCTCGACGAACTCGGCTGGCCCGCCCTGGAAGAGGCGCTGCGGCGCATCGGCCACGACGACGACCAGGCCGGCCGCGTCCCCGGCCGGATCAACCGCAACGGCCTGCAGATCGAGGACGCCTGGCCGGCCCTGATCCTGGCGCGCAAGGGCAAGGCCGTCGTGGTCGGCCCCGACGGCATCCTGCTCGAACACGACCTGCGCTGCCCCGCCGACCTGCCCCGCTGGCACAGCCCCCGGCTGCGCTACGTCGACGGCGAACTGCTGGTCGCCTGGCGCGAGTCGGACGGCCCGCGCGCCTACTGGTCCGGCCGGCCCGACCAGGTCTTCACGCCGACCGGCGAACCCCTGGACATCGGCTACTACGGCCCCCACAACATCGGCCGGACCTCGATACCGCTGCCCGGCGGCGGCCGCGCCACCGGCGGCCGGGTCCTGCACGCCGGCGACACCGCGCTGCCCGCCGAACGCCTCGTGCTGAGCGACGGCGTCGGCCACTGGACGCACCGCCGCGGCACCCTGGTCGAGTACGACCCCGGCACCGGCGCCCACGGCCGGGCCTCCGCGCCGCCGCTGTTCGCCACCGACGGCGACCCGGCCGGCACCCTCCGGCCGCTCCAGTCCCGGCTGCTGCCGCTCCAACCCGGACTGGAGCACACCCCGCTCGGCACCGACGGCGCCCTGCTCGGCGGCTGGCTGCGCACCGGCCCCGACCGGGCGACCTTCCACGGCGTCGACGGCCGCGCCGTCACCCTGCCGACGTCCGGCCACTGGCCGGTCGGCCGACTCCAACTGCCCGGCGGCGCCGCCCTCGCGCTGGCCGCCACCGACCGCAGCGTCGTGCTCGGCCCCGTCGACGGCACCGGCCGCGCCACCGAGCAGCTCGCCGACCTCACCACCTCCCACCCCGGCCACCTGCACGCCGCCGGAACGGCCCTGGTGCCGCCGCTCGACCACTGGCACGCGCTGCGCCCCCGCGACGAGGCCGGCTCGCAGCTGCTGCGCACCGTCACCGACCAGCAGGCCGCCGAACTCCTCGACGCCGCCTGGCCGGTGGACGCCGCGGACGCCGAACCGCCGCTGCGCGCCGAACTGCTGCTGATCCGCGGGACCGTCCGGCAGGTCGCGGGCGCCTGGGCCGTCCAGGCCGTCCCCGTCGCGGCCGTCACCGAACTGCTGCCGGGCCTCACCGACCCGCTGCTGGCCGCGGGCGTCGCCGGCCTCGCCCGGACCGCCACCGACACCGCGACCCGCGCCGCCCGGTTCGCACCCCTGCCGCAGCCCGAGGCCGAGACCCCGGCCGCCCCGGCCGCGCCCGCCGGGTACCAGCCGGAACACGGCGACGACGGGGCGCTGGCGGAGGCGCTGGAGGGCGTCTTCGGCCGCCTGGACGGCTTCGGGCAGAGCTGGAACCGCGGGTCGAAGCAGTGGCACGTGCTCGGCAACCTGCGCACCGTCACCGACCTGCTGGCCGCGCCGCCGCAGGACCGGCCCGCCGAGTGGACCGCCGACCCGCGCCGCCTCCCCCTGCGGGGCGGCTGCCACGGCTGGACCCAACTGCTCGGCCGCACCGCCCCCATCGCGCTGGCCGCCGCCGGCCCCGCCACCGAGCAGCCCGCCCGGTCCGCGCTGGCCCTGCTGCTGGCCGAGCTGACCCGCGGCCCGCTCGCCGACGGCGGTCCGACGCTCCGTCAGGTGACGCTCAGCGAGCAGAAGGACACCGGCGGAGGGACGAACACCGCCACGTCCGGGACGTACCCGACCCGGCTGGGTCAGGTGCTGCGCCACGGCAGGCGCACCGTGGTCGTGCTGGAGAGCCACAGCCACCGGGACGCCCTGCACTGGGACGCGATCGAACACGACCCGTCCGGCGAGTTCGGGCCCGTCGCCGACTTCACCATCACCGACGAACGGCGGGTCCGCGACGAGCTGACCGCCGACTGGACCGCCCGCTTCACCTCCCTGCTCGCCCAGCACGGCCCGGCCGCCTGGAAGCCCGAGCAGGCCGAGCAGTTCGACGCCGCCACCGGCATCGGCCGGACCCGCTCGACCCTGCTGCTCGCCATGCCCCCCGGGCTGTTCTACTGGTCCAGCGACTTCCCCACGGCCGAACACCTCGCCCGGTTCGAGCTGAAGGCCACTCAGGTGAAGGCCGCCAAGGAGTGGCTGAACACCGTCGACCGCCCCGACCTGGACGCCGTCCTGGCCGCCCTGCTCCCCGCCGACCCGGCCCTGCTCTGGTCCGACGGCCGGGCCTCCGATGCCGCCGCAGCGCGCTGGATCGAACGCCGCGGACGCCTGCGGACCCTCCCCGAGGAGGACCAGGCCGCCGTCAGCGGGACGAGCATCTCCGCGCTCGAACAGGTCCTCAACCCGGAGACCACCGGCTGGATCGCCCGCACCACCACCCAGCGCATCCGCCCCACCGAGAACGGCGTCGACCTGCTCCCCGACGACCCCGGCGCGATCCCCGGCACCTGGACCCTCGCCCGGGCGCTCGACGCACTCCGCTGGCTGGCCCACCGCCTGCCGTACGGCTCCGACCTGCGCCCGGCACTGCCCCGGGCGCTGGCCGCGATCCGCACCCGGCTCGCCGACCCGGGCCTGCTGCTGGACCTCGGCCGGTACTCCACCGTCCGCGACCGGCCGCTCGCGGCCGTGCTGCGCGGCCACTTCGGCCTGCCGGAGAAGGACGGCACCACCGGCGAGGAACCGGTGGCCTGCGGCGAGGCGATCGTGCTGGCCCCCAGCCCCTACGGCGAAACCGCCCACCTGCGGCCGGCCGCCCTCGCCGGCCCGGACGACCCGCTGCTCGTCCTGCTCGCCGACCTGACCGGCGCCCGCCGCGCCCGGGACGGGCTGGGCGCCCTGCGGGAGCTGCTCGGCGACGACCTGACCCGGCTGACCGCACACGGCTCCGCCGCCGACGAACCGGTCGGCTGGCCGCAGGACCCGCAGCGCAGCGCCCCCGCCCTGGTCGCCGAGACCGCCCGGGCCCTCGGCCTCGGCGAGGACGCCGCCGCCCTCTACCTGCAACTGCTCGCCCTCCCCGACCCGACCGACCGCAACACCGCCCGGTGGACCGGCTGGAAGCCCGCCCGGCTCAAGCGCGCCCGCGCCGAACTCGCCGCCACCGACCTGGTGTTGGAGGCCAAGCGGTCCCGGGCCGGCCGCAGCCTGTTCCTGCCCGGCGGCTGGCAGGAGGCCAAGTCGCCCAGCCTGCCCGTCGAGGTCTGGAAGGCCGGCCTGTACGACATCCCGTCCGACGTGGCGATCCTGCCGCACCTCCCCGCGCCCGAACTGTTCGCCCTCGCCCGGCAGCGGATCGCCGACGGCGACCGGCCCGGCTACGAGCAGCTCACCACCAACACCCGTCGGCGAGGCCGCCGATGAGCCCGCAGGCCCACCTCAGTGAGGACACCACCGTGAGCACCGCGCCCGACCGGCAGACCGTCCAGATCGTCCTGCCGGAGGACAAGTACGCCGCCGAACTGGAGTTCCTCGCCGCCCACGACACCGGCCCGCGCCCGCCCGGCTGGCGGCTCACCCCGCGCGCCGTGGTCACCTTCGTCCTCGGCAGCGGCGGCGAGAAGCTCAAGCACGGGCGCCGGAGCACGGTCGTCGAACCGAAGTTCGTCGGCGACCGCGCCCTGGTCGAACGCTGCGTCGTCACGCTGGCCGGCGAACGCGGCCTGCTGCTGGTCGGCGAGCCCGGCACCGCCAAGTCGATGCTCTCCGAACTGCTCGCCGCCGCCGTCTGCGGCACCAGCGCGCTCACCGTCCAGGGCACCGCCGGCACCACCGAGGACCAGCTCAAGTACGGCTGGAACTACGCCCTGCTGCTCGCCAAGGGCCCCAGCCGGGAAGCCCTGGTCCCCTCGCCGGTGCTCACCGCGATGACCACCGGCGCGGTCGCCCGGGTCGAAGAGGTCACCCGCTGCCTGCCCGAGGTGCAGGACGCCCTGGTCTCACTGCTCTCCGAACGCCGCATCGCCGTCCCCGAGTTGGCGGGCAGCGCGGACGCCCAACTGCACGCCGCGCCCGGCTTCACGCTGATCGCCACCGCCAACCTGCGCGACAAGGGCGTCTCCGAGATGTCCGCCGCGCTGAAGCGCCGCTTCAACTTCGAGACGGTCGGCCCGATCGGCGACCTCGCCGCCGAGATCGACCTGGTCCGCCGTCAGTCCACCGCCGCCGTCGCCCGGGCCGGCGCGCCCTACGCCGTCGACGACGCCGTGCTGGAAGCCCTGGTCACCGCCTTCCGCGACCTGCGCACCGGCCGCTCCGTCGAAGGCTGGGACGTCGAACGCCCCTCCACCGTCATGAGCACCGCCGAAGCCGTCTCGGTCGCCACCGCGCTCGGCGTCACCGCCGCCTACCTCGACGGCGCCGACACCCTCGCCCGCCTCCCCGGCCAACTCGTCGGCGTCGTCCGCAAGGACGACCCCGCCGACACGGCCCGCCTGCTCGGCTACTGGGACGGCCCGGTCCGCCGCCGCGCCGAACAGGGCTCCACCACCTGGCGCACCCTGTGGGACCTGCGCCCCACCCTGGGGGACTGACCACCGTGACCGCTCACGCGACGACGACGCCTGCCGGTTCGGGCGTGGACGACACCGGGCCGGCACCGTCCGGGGCCCGCCACGAGGCGGCTTCGGCCGGGACCGGGGCTGCGGTCGCGGCTGCTGGTGTGCACGCGTCCGCGGTTGCTCCTCCGCCGGGGCCCGCTCGATCCGGGCCGTCGGCGGAGGCCGTGGTCCGGCTCGCGGGTTCGGGTGCGGGCGGCGGTGTCGAGGACTCCCCGGCGGAGGCCGTGGCCCGGCTCGCCGGTTCGGGTGCGGACCGGCCCGGGCCGTACCTGATCGGCGTCCGGCATCACGCCCCGTCGATCGCCGCCGTGCTCCCCGCGCTGCTCGACGCGGCGCGCCCGGACGTGCTGCTCGTCGAACTGCCCGAGGAGTTCCAGCCCTGGCTCGGCCTCCTCGCCGACGAACGCACCGAGGCGCCCGTCGCCCTGGCCGCCGCCACCGCCGGGGACGGCCCCGGACCGGCGTTCTACCCGTTCGCGGACTTCTCCCCGGAACTCGCCGCCCTCCGCTGGGCGGCCCGCCACGGCATCCCCGTCCTGACCTGCGACCTGCCACTGGCCCACCGCACCGCCGGGGCCCGCGACACCGACCCCGTCCCGCAGGGCCTCGCCGACGCCCTCCGCCAACGTCTGACCGGCCGCCCCGACGAAGACCTCTGGGACCGCCTCGTCGAAGCCCCCGCCCCCGGCTCCACCCCGGAACAGATCCGCCGCGCCGCCCTCCTGGTCGGCTGGGCCCTCCGCAAGGACGCCGGGGCAGTGGACCCGCTCGACCTCCACCGCGAGTCGTGGATGCGCCGACGCATCCACGCAGCGGGGGCGGACGGTCGCCGGGTCGCTGCGGTCATCGGGGCCTTCCACGCACCGGCGCTGCTCGACGGTCTCCCGAGGGACGGCGACCCGACGGACGGCGAATTGGCGCAGGTGCCCGAAGCCGGCTCCACGTCGCCCGGCGCGGCGCCCGCCGCACCCGAGGCGTACGTCGTCTCCCTCGTCCCCTACACCTACCCCCTGCTCGACGCCCGCTCCGGCTACCCGGCCGGGATCCGCGACCCCGAGTGGCAGCACACCGTGCTCACTGCCGCCGGGGACGCGGATCGGCTCGCGGCGGAACTCGTCCGGGTCGCCGTGCGGATCTGCGAGGCGCTGCGCGGGCACGGGCACCCCGCCGGGCCCGCGGATGCGCGGGAGATCGTGCGGGTGGCGGGGGACCTGGGCCGACTTCGGGGGCTCCCGGCGGCCGGGCGCGGGGAGTTGATCGAGGCGGTGCAGAGCGTGCTGGCGCAGGGCGAGCCGCTCGGGCGGGGGCGGGCCGTGGCACGGGCACTCGAAGAGGTACTGGTCGGGCGGCGGACCGGAAGGCCCACGCCGGCCGCGCCCCGGAGCGGGCTCGGGCCCGCCGTCGAAGCGCTGCTCGCCGAACTCGGCCTGCCCGTCACGGCCGAACCGTCGCCGCGCGACCTCCGGCTCGACCCGCACCGCTCGCCCCTCGACGCCCGGCGCGAACTGCTGCTGCGCCGCCTGGAGGTGTGCGGCGTCCCCTACGGCGAGCCGGTCGCCGTCAGCGGCGCCGGCGGCGCCGATGCCGTCGGGTCGCGCTGGCGGGTGCAGTGGACGCCCGCCGTCGCCGCGATGCTCACCGTCGCGGGGATGCGCGGAGTGACGCCCGCCCAGGCCGCCGACGGGACGTTGCGCGAACGGCTGCGCCGCGAGCGCGAGGAGGGCGGGTCGACCGCCCGGCAGGCCATCGACGGCCTGGCCGCCGCCGCGGCGTGCGCCCTGCCCGGCCCGACCGCCGTCCGACTGGGCCAACTCGCCGACGAGGTACCGGCGGTGGCGTCCCTGTCGGAACTCCTCGACGGCCTCGCCCTGCTCGACCGGTTCGCCGCCGGACACCTGGCCGGCCGCGAGGCCGCCGCACCGCTGCTCGGACCGGCCGCCGAAGCCGCCGGACTGCTCGGCGCCGCGGCCGTCCGCGGGATCGAGGGCCTGCTGGGCTCCGACGACGTCGACGACGCCCGCGCCCTGGTCGAGTTCGCCCGCCGGGCCGACGCCGACGGCGGCCTCCGGCTCGGCCACACGCTGCGTCAACTCGCCGACTACGGCTCGCCGTTGATCCGAGGCGCGGCCGGGGCGACCCGGGTGCTGCTCGGCCACCAGGAGGGCGCCGAGTTCGGCGGCCGGGTCGCCTCCTGGGTGGACGCCGCATCCGCGCCCGACGGCCGGGCCGCACTGCGCCGCTCCCTCAGCGGCCTGCTCACAGCCGCCGAAGGGCTGCTCGACTCCGCCCCGCACGCGCTCGAACCCCTGCTGGCACGCGTCGCCGAACTCCCCGACGAGGCGTTCCTCGACCGACTGCCCGCGCTGCGCGGCGGATTCGACACGCTCAGCCCGGCCGCCCGCGACCGGCTGCTCGCCGTCGTCGAGGAACGCCTCGGCGTCCAGGTCGACCCCCTGCCCGCCGAACTCGACCCGGCCACCCTCGCCACCTGGGCCCGAGCCGACCTGACGGCGCGTCAAATACTCGAAGTCATCGGCCTGTTGCCCGCCGGGACGGACATCCGGCCGCCCGCCCCCCGTACCGAAGAGCCCGAGCCGCCCGTCCCCGGCTCCACCGCCCTCCCGCCCGCCGACCGCTGGCGGCTGGTGCTCGGACGCCCGGGCAGCGGCCGGGGCCCTGGCGGCCGGTCCGCACGGCTCGCCGCCGCACTCGACGAGCTCTACGGCACCGGTCGCGGCGAGGGCTCCGCACCCGGCCCGACCGGCGACCCGCGCGGCGGCCGCGAGGCGCCGTACCCGGGCGTGCGGGAGTGGTCGGAGGAACTGGTCGCCCTGTTCGGGCCGGGCATCCGCGAAGAGGTCCTCGCCGCCGCAGCGGCCCACGGCCGCACCGACGTCCTGGAAACACTGGCCCCGGAGGCCGTCCGCCCCTCGATCGACCTGCTGCGCACGGTACTTCAGCACGCCGGCGGCCTGCCCGAGTCGCGCCTCGCCGCGCTGCGCCCGCTCGTCCGGCGGCTGGTCGACGAACTGTCGCGCGAACTCGCCACCACGCTGCGCCCGGCCCTGACCGGCCTCACCCTGCCCCGGCCCAGCCGCAGGCGCGGTGGCCCGCTCGACCTCGACCGCACGATCCGCGCCAACCTCGCCACCGCCCGGCCCGGCGCGGACGGCACCACCGTGATCGTCCCCGAACGGCCGGTCTTCCGGACCAGAGCCGCCCAGGCCAACGACTGGCGCCTGATCCTGGTGGTCGACGTCTCCGGATCCATGGAGGCCTCCACCGTCTGGGCCGCCCTCACCGCGTCGATCCTGGCCGGAGTCCCGTCCCTGACCGCACACTTCGTCGCCTTCTCCACCGACGTCGTCGACCTCAGCGGACACGTGAACGACCCGCTCGGCCTGCTCCTGGAAGTCCAGGTCGGCGGCGGCACCCACATCGCGGCCGGCCTGCGGTACGCCCGTGGCCTGGTCACCGTCCCGTCCCGCACCCTGATCGCCGTAGTCAGCGACTTCGAGGAGGGCCACCCCCTCGGCGGCCTGCTCACCGAGACCCGAACCCTGGTGGACATGGGCTGCCACCTGCTCGGCTGCGCCGCCCTCGACGACACCGGAAAACCCCGCTACTCCGTCGCAGTCGCCGAACAACTCGTCGCCGCAGGCATGCCGGTGGCAGCGCTCAGCCCCCTGGAGCTGGCCCGCTGGGTGGGGGAGAAGACCCGATGACCGACACGTTGCGGTGGCCCGCCGTCGCCCCGGAGCCGGTGTCACCGCGTCGGCAACTGCGGCTCGATGGTGCGGCGACGAGGCCCGCGGACCGCCCGGTTTCGCGGGCTGGCGATGACACCGGGGAGCTTTGGTACTCGGCATCTGTCGCCGGACAGATCGTCGCTGCGGGCATGTCGTTGTCGGCACCGTCGTTGTGGCTCGACGGTGCTGGCAAGCCCCGGTGCGTGGCTCCCGTCGCTGAACAACTCGTTGCCGTGGGCGCGCCGGTGGCGGCGCTCAGCCCGTTCGAACTGGCCTGCTGGGTGGGGGAGAAGATCCGATGACCGACATGCCATGGCCCGCCGTCGCCCCCGAGGTCGTCGCCGAGGTGGTCTCGGCCCTGTCCCCGCGCCTGCAGAAGCGACTCGACGGCGCGGCCGCCAAGCTCGCCGACCGCCCGATCGAGCGGACGGGCGACGACTGGTGTCTGCGGATCGACGACGAGACGGTGCTGGTCCTGCACGCCCCGGGCGGCACCGTCCGTACGGCCGACGATGTCCGCTGCGGCTGCCTGCTCGCACCCGGGTGTCTGCATCGCGCCGCCGCCGTCACCGCTGCCCCGCTGGCCGCGCCCGTCGCCGACGAGCCGCCAACATCCGCCACCACGACCGAAGTTGACGAAGCGCCGGCAGAGGAGGAGGCCCCCCTCGCCCCCGCCGAGGCCGAGGCCGTCGCCCGCCTGCGCCGCGTCGCCGCCGACACCCTGGCGGCCGGCATCAGTGGCGCGGGCAGCGTCCAGCAGGCCGAACTGCTGCGCACCGCCCACCAGGCCCGGCTGCTCGGGCTGCACCGGCCGGCCGCGCTGGCCGCCACCGTGGTCACCCGGCTGCGGGCCGCCCGGGCCGCCGAGCCCGACCACCGGCTCGCCGACCTGGCCGCCGCCCATCGCGAACTGCTGGGCGCCACCACGGTGTTCACCCCCGGCGAGGTGCGGGCGGCGGCCCGGCAGACCTACCGGGAGGCCGGATCGCTGCGCCTGTACGGGCTGTTCGCCGAGCCGGTGGTCTCGGCCACCCATGCCGGCGTCACGGTCTGGGTGGTGGACGGCGACGGGCGGCTCGCCACCGTCTCCGACGTCACCCCGCACGCCGATCCGACCGAGGCCGCGCAACTCGCGGGCGCGGCGGCCGGCCGGCCGGTCCGGCTCGGCGACGCCAGCCTGTCGCACCGCGATCTCGCCCGGGCCGGACTGGCCGTGCAGAACGCCACCCGCAGCGAGTCGGGGCGGCTCGGCGCGGGCGCAAAGGTCCGGGCCGTGCGCGCCGCCGGGGCCGACTGGTTCGAGGAGCCCGTCGCCGGGCTCTGGGCGCAGCCGGTGCCCGCCCAGATCGAACGCGCCCTGGCGGCTCGGCGCATCCCCCAGGAACATCGCCCTGCCGGTTCGGACCTGCTGTTCCTCGACGTCACCGTGCTCGGGCCGGGTGCCGTCCCCGGTTCGCCCGTCCCCCAACTGCTCGCCGCCTGCGCGGGGTTGACGGTGGCGCTGCTCCCCGCCCAGGACCATCCGAGGCTCGCGTTCGCTGCCAATGTCGCGGCGCTCGCGTCCGTCCCGGGCCTGCCGCTGCGGGTGATCGGCCGCCTGGAACGGGCCGGCCACCCACGGCTGCGCCTCCTGGCCGCCGCGCCTGCACCGGGACGGCCGGGCCTGTCGCTTCCGCCCGAGTACCGCAACCGCGTCAGCCTGGGCCTGGAACGCCTCCAGCGGGCCGACCTGCCGGCCGGGAGCCCCGGGACACCGCCACCGGCCGCCGCGTTCACCCCACAGCCGCCCCTCCACCTGCTGACCCGCCCCCTCGAACAGGCCGTCACCGGCGGCCGCCGCGCCCTGACCGGCCGACCTCCCGCCGAAGGCCACCACCTGCGCGCGGCCGGCCTCGGCACCGCCCACCACCTGCTCACCGCCCTCCGCACGGCCGCAGCAGACCGGCAACGCGACGTCTTCGGCCGCCTCCGCACCACCGACCACCTGGCCTTCGCCACAGCCTGGCTCGCCGCCGCCCGCTACCAGGAGGAACTGTCCACCGCCCTCTGCACGGCCGGCTGGGCACCCTGGCAGCCCGATCAGTAGCAGTGGCGCCGGACTCGTTCCGCGACGATGCGGGAAGGGGCCCGCGCGTCGACCTCGATCAACTTCAGCAGCTCGGCGTGCGCGTGTGCGACATGACGGCGACTCAGCCGGGACGACCGGCTCCCGAGCGAGAATGCCCGGGCGGTCGTGCTTCGCCGGCGCGCCACGGGCTACGCCGGCCGGCAGCGACGCCCGGTACGGCGGGCGGCCTACCGGCCTCTGGCCGACCAGTAGGGCGCGGCGTGGGCGAGGGCGCGGCCCTCCAGCGTGGTGACGAGGCGTTCGAAGAGGTGGACCGCGGCGGGGCCGGACCAGTCCGGGGGGAGGACCTGTGGGGGGAGGCCCGGGTCGCGGAAGGGGAGTTTGCGCCAGTCGTCGACGACCGAGAGGTAGCCGACGAAGGCGTCCCGGCCGTCGATGAACGCGGCGGCGGCGAGGTGGTCGGCCTCGGTGGTGCGGGAGGCGAGGAACTCCCGGTAGCGGCGGTCGAGTTCGGCGAGGTCCCAGCCCTTGCGGACCATCGCGGCGAGGTCCTGCCCGCCGACGTGGTCGCCGGTGAAGATCGCGCACTGGTCGGTCAGGTCGAGTTCGGCGATCGCCCGGACGGCGGCGGGCAGCATCCGGGCGGGCGCGATCCACACCGCCGCGCCGATGTTGCCGAAGCCGAGGGCGGCCAGATGCGCCGTCAGCTGGTGGCGCTTGGCCCGGGCGGACTCCGGCACCGAGAAGTTGACGAGGCACCAGCCGTCCGCCAGGTCGGCGGGCTGCCGGGCGTGCCAGATCACCTCGTCGCCGGTGGCCAGCGCCTCCAGCGCGGCGGGCGTCAGCGCGTAGCCGCGCACCCCGGAGCGGGTCTGCGCCTCCAGCCAGCCGCGCTGCTTGAGCCGGAAGACGGCGGTGCGGACGCTGGAGGCGTCCAGCCCGGCCTGGGTGAGCAGGTCGACGGTGCCGGCGATCGGCATCCAGTTGCCCAGCTTGCGGACGACGGCGCCGAGGAAGGTCACCAGCACGGTCCGGGAACGGCGCGCCGCGGCGGGCCGGGCCTCCATCGTCTCGCTCATCCCACCGAGTATGGCGGACGCCGAGCACATGATCGGACCGCACCCCTGCTGCTCGGACGGGCAACACGGCTGCCCGGGCAGGCGGCACCGCTGCCCGGACGGGCAACACCGGCACCGGCACCGGCGTCCCGCCCCCCGTCGCTCACGCGGTCACCCCGATCCGGCGGTCCGGCGTCCAGCGCACGTGCACCGTGCCGGGAACGCCGTCGCGCAGCAGCGCCAGCCGCGGCGGGACGCGGTCGGTGCGCGAGGTGGGCGGCCGGCGGCGGCCGGCCCGCCACTGGAGCGGCCACTCGGCGCCCTCGCCCCGGTAGTCCTGTTCGGCGGCGGCGTGCAGCGTCCACTGCGGGTCGTACAGGTGGGGGCGGCCCAGTGCGCACAGGTCGGCGCGGCCGGCCAGCAGGATCGAGTTGACGTCGTCCCAGGAGGAGATCGCGCCCACGGCGATCACCGGCACCCCGGCGGGGGCGGCCACCCGGTGGCGGACCCGGTCGGCGAACGGCGTCTGGTAGGAGCGCCCGTAGGCCGGGCGTTCGTCCGCCGCGACCTGGCCGGTGGAGACGTCGATGGCCGCCGCGCCGTGCTCGACGAAGGCCCGGGCGATGCCCTCCGCGTCCTGCTCGGTGGTGCCGTCCGGCAGCCAGTCGGTCGCCGAGACGCGCACCGTCACCGGAATCCGTGAGGGCACCGCCCGCCGGACCGCGTCGAACACCTCCAGCGGGAAGCGCAGCCGCCGCTCCAGGGTGCCGCCGTACGCGTCGGTGCGGCGGTTGGCGACGGGGGAGAGGAACGAGGAGAGCAGGTAGCCGTGCGCGGCGTGCACCTCGATCAGGTCGAAGCCCGCGTCCACCCCGCGCCGCGCCGCCGCCTCGAAGTCGGCGACCACCCGGTCCAGATCGGCCCGGGTCGCCTCGCGCGGCAGGTGGCAGCCCGGCCCGTAGGGCAGCGCGGACGGGCCGATCACCTCCCAGTTGCCGTCCGGCAGCGGCCGGTCGATGCCGTCCCACATCAGCCGGGTCGAGCCCTTGCGGCCGGAGTGCCCGAGCTGGAGGCCGATCTTCGCCGAACTGCGCTCGTGGACGAAGGAGGTGACGCGCCGCCAGGCCTCGCGCTGTCCGTCGGTCCACAGGCCCGCGCAGCCGGGCGTGATCCGGCCCTCGGGGGAGACGCAGACCATCTCGGTCATCACCAGGCCCGCGCCGCCGAGCGCCTTGGAGCCCAGGTGCACCAGGTGGAAGTCGCCCGGCAGGCCGTCCGTCGCGGAGTACATGTCCATCGGCGAGACGATGATCCGATTGTTCAGCTCCAGCGGGCCGATCCGCACCGGCTGGAACATCGCCGGGCCGGGCCGGGCGCCGAACTCGCCCTCCACCAGGGCCGCGAACTCCGCGTCCCGCTCCTTCAGGTTCTCGAAGGTGATCCGGCGCGAGCGGGTCAGCAGGTTGAAGACGAACCGGGTCGGCTCCTGGCCGGCGTACATGCCGATGTTCTCGAACCACTCCAACGAGGCCTGCGCGGCCCGCTGCGTCGACTCCACCACCGGCCTGCGCTCGTCCTCGTACGCCGCCAACGCGGCGTCCAGGGACGGCTGTTCGTGCAGACAGGCGGCCAGCGCGAGGGCGTCCTCCATGGCGAGCTTGGTGCCGGAGCCGATCGAGAAGTGCGCGGTGTGCGCCGCGTCGCCGAGCAGCACCACGTTGCCGTCGAACCAGCGCTCGTTGCGGACGGTGGTGAAGTTCAGCCAGCGCGAGCGGTTGGTGCGGATCCGATGGCCCTTCAGCTCCTCGGCGAAGATCTCGGCGATCCGGGCGACCGCGTACGCGTCCGACTCGCCCGGCCCGAACTCCCGCCCGTCGGCGCGGTCGAAACCGGCCCGCCGCCACACCTCCTCGTGCATCTCCACGATGAACGTCGAGCCCGTCTCCGAGTACGGGTAGCCGTGGATCTGCATGGTGCCCCACTGCGTCTGCTTGACGAAGAACTGGAACGCCTCGAAGACCAGGTCGGTGCCGAGCCAGATGTACTTGTTGTGCCGCCGGTCCAGCGACGGCCGGAAGGCCTCCGCCAGCTCGGCCCGGACGGCGGAGTGCACGCCGTCCGCCGCCAGCACCAGGTCGTGCCCCGCCCGCAGCTCGGCGACGCCCGGCGCGGGCGTGCGGTAGTGGACGCGCACGCCCAGCTCGGCGGCGCGCCGCTGGAGGATCCGCAGCAGTTCCTGACGGCCCATCGCGGCGAAACCCTGCCCGCCGACGGTGAACCGGTGGCCGTGGAAGTCGACGTCGATGTCGGTCCACCGGGCGAAGCCGCGCTCCATCTCGGCGAGCACCGCCCGGTCCGCGCCCGCGATGCCCGTCAGCGTCTCGTCGGAGAACACCACGCCGAAACCGAAGGTGTCCTCGGGGGCGTTGCGCTCCCACACCGTCACCTCGTGCGCCGGGTCCAACTGCTTCATCAGCGAGGCGAAGTACAGCCCTCCCGGCCCGCCGCCGACCACCGCGATCCTCATGCCGTCTCCTCTGCCACGATCCGGCGGAGCCGGAAATGCTGGAGCTTGCCGCTCGGATTGCGCGGCAGCGCCGCCACGAACCGCACCTCGCGCGGGTACTTGTACGGTGCGAGCTGCTGCTTCACGTGGTCCTGGATGCTGCGGGCCGTCGCCGCGTCCGCCGCCGCGCCCGGCCGCAGCACCACGAACGCGCAGACCACCGAACCGCGTTCGGCGTCCGGTGCGGCCACCACCGCCGACTCCACCACGTCCGGGTGGGTGTCCACGGCGGCCTCCACCTCCGGGCCCGCGATGTTGTAGCCGGACGAGACGATCATGTTGTCGCTGCGCGCCCGGTACCAGAAGTAGCCGTCCTCGTCGCGGACGAAGGTGTCACCGGTGACGTTCCAGCCGTTGACGACATAGTCCGCCTGCCGCTCGTCGTCCAGGTAGCGGCAGCCGACCGGGCCGATCACCGCCAGCCGTCCCGCCACCCCCGGACCGAGCTCCTCGCCGTCCGGCCCGAGCACCGTCGCCCGGAAACCCGGCACCGGCCGGCCCGTCGCGCCCGGGCGGATCTCGTCACCCGCCGCCGAGATGAAGATGTGCAGCATCTCGGTCGCCCCGATGCCGTCCACCACCCGCAGCCCGGTCAACGCCCGCAGCCGCTCCCACACCTCCAGCGGAATGTGCTCGCCCGCGCTCACCGCGCACCGCAGCCCCGAAAGCCGCTGCGCCAGACCGGACTTGACGATCTGCCGGTACGCGGTCGGCGCCGTCGCCAGCACCGTCACCCCGTGCTCCGCGACCAGCGAGGCCAGCTCCGCCGGCGTCGCCGACTCGGTCAGGAACGCGCACGCCCCCGCCCGCAGCGGGAACACCACCAGCATGCCCAGCCCGAAGGTGAACGCCAGCGGCGCCGTACACGCCACCAGGTCGTCCGGGCGCAGCCGCAGCGTGCACCGGCCGAAGGTGTCGTCGATCGACAGCAGGTCCCGGTGGAAGTGCACGGTGACCTTCGGGACGCCGGTGGTGCCCGAGGTCGGCCCGAACAGCGCGACGTCGTCCGCCGCCGTGTCCACCGCCGCGAACCGCCCCGACTTCGCCTCGGCCCGCCGCACCAGGTCGTCGTCCGCCCCGCCGCCGACCGCCACCACCGCGAGGCCGGCCGGCACCTCGTCCACACAGCGGTGGTCGACCAGCGCCACCGCCGGCCGGGTCTTCGCCACGATCGGCCCCAACTCCCGGGCTCGCAGCGCCGCCATGGTCGCCACCGCGATCCCGCCGGCCCGCAGCACCCCCAGCCAGGCCGCCACCGCCCACGGAGTGTTCGGCGACCGCAGCAGCACCCGGTTGCCCGGCACCAGCCCCAGATCCTCCGCCAGCACCTGCGCGACCTGCGCCGACCGCAGCTGCAATTCCCCGTACGTCCACACCTCCCCGCCGGGCGTGCGCAGCGCCGGCCGGTCCGGGCCCAGCGCGGCGACCTGACGGTCCAGCAACTCCACTGCGGCGTTCAGCCGTTCGGGATGGCGCAGCGCCTCGGTGGTGAACTCCAGCACCGGCCACTGCCCGACCGGCGGCAGGTGGTCGCGCGCGAACGTGTCACGGAAACCGGACTCCGTCATCGGCCGTCCCCCGCCCGGATCATGCCCTCCTGGAGCACCGTCGCCAGATGCACCCCGTCCGGGGTGAAGAACCGCCCCTCGCCGAGCCCCCGGCCCGACTCCGCCGCCACCGCCCGCTGCGCGTACAGCAGCCAGCCGTCCAACACGCCCGGCCGCGGCGGGCGGTGGAACCACATCGCATGGTCCAGGCTCGCCGTCACCAGCCCCGGCTGCGCCCACGCCAGGCCCAGCGCCCGCAGCACCGGTTCGAGAATCGTGTAGTCGCAGACGTACGCCAGCGCCGCCGCGTCCCGCTGCGCGTCGCTCAGCCCCTCCACCGGCCGCAGCGCGTCGAACGGCCGCACCCAGACCGCCTGGTGCGGCGCCCGCCCGCCCTCCACGGACAGGTACACCGGGCCCGGCACGTGCCGCAGGTCGAAGCTGCGGCCCGTCGACCAGTACTCCTTCGACTCCGCCGTCATCGTCCCGCCCGCACGGTCCGCCAAGTACGTCGCAGAGCTGGGCAGTTCCTCCGGCCCGGGCAGGTCGTCCGGCTGCGGCGGCGCGGCGGCGAAGCTGCCGCCGGGCTCGCCCGCCGCGAAGTTGGCCAGGCACACGTACAGCGCCTTGCCCCGCTGGTAGGCCCGCACCTGCCGGGTCGCGTAGCCGCGGCCGTCGCGCAGCAACTCGACCTCGTGGCGCACCGGTTCGCCGATCTCGGCGGGCCGCATGAAGTACGAGTGCACCGAGTGCAGCACCTTGCCGTCGTCGACCGACCGCATGGCCGCGGCCGCCGCCTGCGCGACCAGGTCGCCGCCGTACGCCTTCGGCCACGGGCAGGGCTGGGTGACGGCCGTGAACGCGAGGTCGAAGTGCTCGGGGGCGACGGGCTCCAGGGCGACGGCGGCGGCGAAGAACTCCGAGGTGGTGTCGGCCATCAGGGCCGTTCCAACCAGTCGGGCAGCTCCGCGTCCGGCACCTCGGGCAGGTTGACCACGATGTTCTCCGGGGTGCGGGTGGTCATCCAGGTCAGCGGGCGGTTGCGGTCGAGGTTGCACTCCACGTGCGGCATGAACGGCGGGACGAACACCCAGTCGCCCTCCGACAGGTCGACGTAGTCCGCGAACTTCGCGCCGAAGTAGATCCGGCCCCGGCCGGACAGCACGTAGCCGCCGGTCTCCGCCTCGCCGTGGTGGTGCGGCACCGACCGGTAGCCCGGCTCGTTGCCGACCTTCCCGAACCACAGCCGGGTGGCCGGGGTGTGCTGGATGCTGACGCCGGAGATCCGGGTGGCGCCGGCCGACTGCCCGGTGTCGGCGGGTTCGCTGCCCGCCCTGGTCACCACCGGGACCACCAGGCCGCTTGCGGTGGCGTACGCCGAGTTGTCGCCTTCGAGCAGGTACGAGCGGTAGTCGGGGGAGTTGCCGGGGGTGGGGTCCATGGGAAGCTCCTCGTCCTGGCTGGGGGTGGGTTCGAGAGGATGCGCTCGTGATGGATCGTCGGCCCTGTCGCGCCCGGCGGCGGTGCGGCTCGCCGGTGGCGGCAGGTCAAGCGGCTGGTCGGGCGGAAGGTCGGGGCGGCAGGTCAGGGGGTGAAGCGGACCGTGTTGCGCAGCGTGCCGATGCCTTCGATCGACGTCTCCAGCACGTCGCCGTCGGCCAGGAAGCGCTGCGGGTCGCGGGCCGCGCCGACGCCGCCGGGCGTGCCGGTGAGCACCAGGTCGCCCGGGCGCAGCAGGGTGAAGGTGGAGACGTAGGCCAGCAGGTCGGCGGCGTCGAAGACCAGCGTCCTGGTGCTGGCGCGCTGCACCTCCTCGCCGTTGACGCGGCAGACCACCTCGAGGCCGGCCGCCGGGTCGACCTCGTCCGGGGTGACCAGCTCCGGGCCGACCGGGCAGGACCTGTCCCAGGCCTTGCCCTGGAGCCACTGCGTCGTCCGGTTCTGCCAGTCCCGCACCGACACGTCGTTCGCCACCGTGTACCCGGCGATCCCGGCCAGCGCCGTCGCCCGGTCGGCGCGGCGCAGCGGCGCGCCGACCACCACCGCGAGCTCCGCCTCCCAGTCGACCTGGAGCCCGCGGGGCAGCACCAGGTCGTCCCGCGGGCCGGCCAGGGTGTCCGCGAACTTGGCGAACAGCGTGGGGTGGGACGGGAGTTCGCGTCCCATCTCGTGGATGTGCTCGGCGTAGTTCAGCCCGCAGCAGAGCACCTTGGCGGGCGCGGGCAGCGGCAGGACCGGGACGGCGCCGACGATCTCCTCCCCGGCCCGGGTCTGCGCCTGTGCCTGTGTCCGGGCCTGCGCCAGGGCGTCGGCGCCGCCGGTGCGCAGGAGGGCCGACAGGTCGGGGGCCGGGAGGGCGTGCCAGGCGTCGCCGCGCTTCACGGCGGCGCCGGTGCCGCCGCCGGGGCGGGAGACCGTTGCGAGACGCATGGGAGAGACCTCCACTTCGGCACCGCTGTCCGCCACCCGGTGCCGGGAGCGTTGTCCCAATGTTTCTGCGACCGTCACAATACTGTCAATACCTGCTACGGTGACGCACCGACGGCCCCCGACGGCACATCAGACCCGCAGGAGTCCTCCATGGCGAGCTACTCGGCCCCCGTTCCGGTCAACCCCGCGTCGCTTCCCGCGCCCCGCGGCTACTCGCACGGCACGCTCTGCGGCAACACCCTGCACCTCGGCGGCCAGACCGCCCTCGACCGGGACATGCGGATCGTGCCCGGCGGCATCGTCGAGCAGTTCCGGCAGGCCTTCGGCAACGTCCTCGCCACTCTCGCCGAGGCGGGCGGCCGGCCGCAGGACCTGGTCAGCATCACCCTCTACCTCACCGACATCCCCGACTACCAGGCGCACGGGAAGGAGATCGGCGAGGTCTGGCGCGAGCTCGCGGGCCCGGTCTACCCGGCGATGGCCGGCATCGGCACCACCGCGCTGTGGCAGCCCGAGGCGATGATCGAGATCCTCGGCGTGGCGGTCGTCCCGGACGAGCGGCTGATCCGCCCCGCCTGACCCGTGCTCGTCTCGTCGCGATCACTGACGGCCGTCCGGCGAAACGGAACGAGGGAGGTGGCGCGCAGGGGAGGGGGTCCCTGCGCGTCACCTCCCTCGGGGGTGGCGCGGGTGCGGCGTTCGTCAGCCGGCGAAGGCCGCCGTGCCGTTCGGGGTGCCGAGGCCGGTCGGGCCGTCGTAGCCGGTGCCGGCGGTGCACAGGTAGCTCGGCGAGCAGCTGCCGTTGGAGCCGGTGGTCACGTCGTTCAGGCTGCCGGTGTGGGCGTACGGGAACGAGGACGGGTAGGAGCCGGTGGACGGCGTCCCGGCCAGCGCGTACACGCTGGCGATGATCGGCGAGGAGGCGCTGGTGCCGCCGTACACCGCCCAGCCGCTGCCGCCGTAGGTCTGGTAGACCGCGACACCGGTGGCCGGGTCGGCGACCGCCGAGACGTCGGCTATGGTGCGCTTGCTGCAGCCGGTGTCCGTCTGCCAGGTCGGCTTGGCGTCGTAGGCGGAGCAGCCGGAGCCGGTGCCCTCGGTGGAGTTGGTGTACCAGACCGACTCGCCCCAGCCGCGGCTGCTGGAGTTGCGGGTCAGTGCGGTGCCGCCGACCGCGGTGACGTACTTCGAGGCGGCCGGGTACTGGGCGCCGTACGCGCTGTCGCCGGAGGAGACCGTGATGGCCACGCCCGGGTGGTTGAAGTACGAGGTGTCGTAGCTGGTGTCGGACGAGGACTCGCTGCCGCCGTAGCTGTTGGACACGTACTTCGCGCCCAGGGTGACGGCCTCGTTGACCGACTTGCCGAGGTTGGCCATGGTCGCGCTGGTGGCCTCGACCAGGATGATCTTCGCGTTCGGGGCGATCGCCGAGACCATGTCCAGGTCGAGCGAAATCTCGCCCGCCCAGCCGGAGTTGGCGCTCGGCAGGGTGGAGGTGCCGGTCTGGCCGACCTTCTTGAAGCAGCCGTTGGCGGTGGTGCAGGCCGGCAGGCCGTACTGCGTGCGGTAGACCGCCATGTCGGCCTCGGCGTTCGGGTCGTCGTACGCGTCGACGATCGCGATGGTGGCGCCCGCGCCGCCGTTGGCCGGGAGGTTGTACGCGCTCTGCAGGTCCGACGGGCCGTAGCCGGACGGGGTCGCGTTCGGCGTGATGCCGAGCGCGTGGACGTGCTGGGTCGCGTTGGTGACCTTCAGCGCGTCACAGCTCATGGTGTCGCCCTTGGCGAGCGTGTCGCACGCCCGCACCCAGGTCACGCCGCCCTTGCTGTAGGTGGTGGGCGTGGACTGGGCGTCGGCCGGCGCGGCGGCGGCCAGGCCGGTGAACGCGGTGAGGGCGAGTGCGGCGGCACTGATGAGGGTGGGCGCGGTGGGGGTACGCAAGGAACTGCCTCCTGGGGTCGGAGCACAACGGGGGAGCCGCCTGTGGCGGACGGGCCGAACACGCGGCGGGGCAGGCAGGGGCAGCGGCATGACTGGGGAGGCCGCGGCCCCTGCACCGGGGGAAATCGCACGGTTGAGCCGTCACCGACGCTAGTGATGGTGTCCCGTCAACTGCAATGAGCGGTAGGGAGATTGGACCGGGCCTTTACCGGTGGGGGACCGCAGGTGACGGTTCCTCCATACACAGAACTGCGGAGGTAAAGGACGCCTGTGTTTCTCAGCCAAGTCACAGCCGAATACGGGCAAACCGGTGGTGATCGGACCGAACGTCGTCGAACGACCGGGCCGAAAATCGCATAGCGGTGGTGTGGGTGCCCCTCGCTAGACTCCGCCTGCCCGAACGCCGGTGATCAGCACCGGTGTCGGGTGGACGAACCTTGGGGGGTTCCGATGAGATCGCTGCCGTCCTCCGGCAGACCGAAACACTTCGTCGGCGTGTTCGCGGCGGGGGCGCTCCTGCTCACCTCGCTGCTCGCCCAGTCCGGCACCGCCTTCGCGGCGGCCGCCGGGCCGTCGGCCGGCCCGGCCCAGCCGACGGCCGGCGCGTCGCAGACGCCCGACGCCTCCGCCCCGCGGGCGGCGAAGGCCGTCCCGCAAGCCGCCCCGCAGGCCGAGCCGAAGGCCGACCCGCAGGCCGAGCACCAGGCCGCCGCGAAGGCGCTTCAGCAGTCCGACCCGACGGGGGACTGCCCGGCGGTGCTCGACCCGCAGGCGCCCGTCACCTGCACCATGGACGGCTCGGGCACCGTCAGTTCGACGCTGAACCTGACGCAGGATCACGACCTGGTCGTGTTCCAGGTGCTGGCGACCCAGCAGTACAACCTGACCAGGGCGCTCACCGCGCCCGACGGCTCGAACGTCGCCTGCGAGAACGTGATCTCCTACGCCCCCGGCGCGTTCCGCTGCGCGACCGGGCAGGCCGGCACGTACACCCTGAAGCTGACCAACTCCTACGGCGCCAACTCGCTCTCCGTCGCCTACCTGCCGCTGCTGTCCACCGGCGCGTGCAAGGCGGTGGCCGGCGACGACGGCAAGCTGGGCACCGCCAAGCTGTTCAGCGGCTCGCTGAGCACCGGCGCGGTCGGCGACTGCTACCGCACCGACCTTGCCGCGGGCGACGTCCTGCGGACCTACGGGCCGAACTACGAAGCCACCTGGACCGTCTACGACGGCACCGGAACGCGGGTCTGCGACTCCTACACCAAGAACGCGGACAGCAGCGGCATGGACTGCGCGCTGACCGGCACCGCGCCCTACCGGGTGACGGTCCAGCAGGCCTCCGGCCGGGCGCTGGCCTACTCCTTCGCCGCGGCCCGACTGTCCCGGCCCGAGGGCTGCGCGACGGTGCAGCCGCAGGCCTACGGGGAGGCCCCCGACCTGACCTCGACCGCCCGTTGCCGCACCCTGCGGGTGCCCGCCGACGGTCGATACCTCTACGGCAAGGTGAACAGCTCCGGGGCGTACCTGCCCGGCCGGCTGTTCCGGACCGACGGCACCTTGGAGACCTGCCAGATCGGCGACTGCACGCTGACCGCCGGCGACCACACCTGGGCACTGGACGGCAACTCCGGTGACGCGGGCGCCTTCGGGATGTCGCTGCGCTCGGCGACCGAGACCCGCGGCTGCACCGCCGGCGCCGACGACGGCTTCGCCTCCGGCGACGTCACCGGCACCTTCGACACGGTCGGGCAGGCCCGCTGCCTGACCCTGCCGACCGCCTCCGGCAAGGGCCTGTACCTGGTCAACCGGCCGCCCACCAGCGACGGCACGGCCGGCGTCGAGATCGACGACGTCAACGGCGTCAAGCAGTGCGACAACGGCAGCTACACGTACCAGTCCTGCTCGCTGACCGGCACCGCCCCGTTCCGGGCCGTGCTCACCGCCAACCCCGGCCAGCCGTACGCGGTGGTGGTCCAGCGGACCGACAGCGACGCGGGCTGCACCGCCTGGCCGCAGTCCGGCTACGGCGGCTCCTGGGGCGTCGAGGTCTCGCTGAGCCCGGCCGACCCGGTGCGCTGCCTGAGCATCCCGGCCGGCCAGCACGCGCCCGCCGAAATGCTGGACTACGCGAACAACCTGAACCAGGTGAACGCGGCCGTCTACCTCGCCGACGGCGCCGGCGCCGGCGTCTGCTCGACCGTCGGCAGTTCCACCACCACCTGCCGGCTGACCCCGGGCACGGCGTACACCGCGATGCTGGTCGGCGGTCGGACGGACACCTACAAGCTGGTGCGGCGCGACATCTCGCCGAGCGCGCCCTGCACCACCCGCACCTCCACCGCGGTCGGCAGCCCGTCCACCCAGTTCGACTTCACCTCGGAACTGGACGCCCGCTGCGTGCGGGTCACCGGCGAGGCCGGCGACAAGTTCTGGCTGAGCAGCCGCACCACCGGCAACCGCTACGAAGCGGGCACCCTGCTGATGGCGGTGGACGCCGACGGCAGAACCCGGTGCACGCAGTTGGGCCTGTCCTGCAAGCTGACCGGCTCGACCTCGTACGTGGCCGTCGTGGTCGCGTCCGGCTACCAGGGCAAGGCGGTTCACGCCAACGTCGACGCCTGGAAGGTCGGCGGGGCGGACGGCTGGGCCCCCGAGTGCAACGGCAACGTGCTGTCGGCGAACGGCTTCCCGCAGCACAGCGGCGTGCTCACCGAGTCCGAGACGGCGTACTGCGCCGTGGTCGACATGAACCCGAACCAGCGCTTCACCATCGGCGGAACCACCAGCGCCGTCGGCCCCGAGACGCCGTGGATCGCGATCTCCGGCCCGGAGTGGACCGACTACAGCCCGTCGTACCAGTGCATGCTGAGCTACGGTCAGTTCGGCGGCAGCTGCGCCAACTTCGGCTCCACCGCCGGCCGGGCGCTGCTGATGATCACGGCGAACAAGACCCTCACCCCCGTCGAGTACACCTGGCAGGGCCTGCCCGGGGGCACGTACCCCGACTACGGCACGCCGCAGTCGGTCGCCCCGGCGACCGGCCGGGCCGGCACCCTGCTGCCGGCCGTGATCCGGGGCACCGGCCTGACGGTGGGCAGCAGGATCAAGCTGGCGCAGAGCTCCACGAACAGCGCGCAGTTGGTCTTCCCGCAGTCGGTGAACGCCGACGGCACCGCACTGAACGTGCTCGTCGACACCAGGGTCCTGGCGCCCGGCCACTACGACCTGGTGTGCGACGGCATCGGCTACACCCCGGGCCAGGCAACGCCGGGCTACGTCCCGAACGCCTTCGAGGTCACCGCGGCCGACAACCCCGGCCACTCCCGGTACGTGCCGCTCACCCCGTCCCGGCTCCTGGACACCCGCGACGGCACCGGCGCTCCCAAGGCCCGGGTCGGCGCGGGCGGCACGGTCGGCCTCCAGGTCACGGGCGTCCCCGCCACCGGCGTCACCTCGGTCGTGCTGAACGTCACCGCCGTCGACCCGAGCGAGGACGGCCACCTGACGGCGGGTCGGTCCGACCTGCCCGGGCTGACCTTCGCCGCGCACCGCACCACCGCCAACCAGCTGACGGTGCCGGTCGTGGACGGCAAGGTCGACCTGCGCAACGACACCGGAACGGTCGACCTGGTCGCCGACCTCGCCGGCTACTACACCGACGCCGCCGACCAGGGCTCGGCCCTCACCCCGATCACCCCCGCCCGCTTCCTGGACACCCGCGACGGCACCGGCGCCCCCAAGGCCCGGGTCGGCGCAGGCGGCACCGTCGCCCTCCAGGTGGCAGGCGTCAAGGGCATCCCCGCCGACGGCGTCACCGCCGTGGTGATGAACGTGACGGCCGCGTCCCCGACCGCCACCGGCTGGGTCACCGCCTACCCCGACGGGCAGCCCCTGCCCGCCACGTCGAACCTCAACTTCACCGCGGGCCGGACCGTCGCCAACCTGGTGACCGTCCCCGTGGTGAACGGCAAGGTCGACCTCCGCAACAGCACCGGCACCGTCGACCTGATCGCCGACGTCGCCGGCTACTACTCGGCGACCGGCACCAGCACCTTCAGCCCCGCCGCCCCGCTGCGCCTGCTCGACACCCGCGACGGCACCGGCGCCCGCCAGGGCGCCCTCGGCGCGGGCGGCATCGTCAGCACCCAGGTCGCCGGAGTCGGCGGCGTCCCGGACGGCGCCACCGCCGTCCTGCTGAACGTGACGGCCACCGACCCCACCGACACCGGCTGGCTGACCGCCTACCCGCACGGCACCGACCGACCCGGCACCTCCAGCCTCAACTGGACGGCCGGCCAGGCGGTTTCGCACCAGGTCCTGGTCCCGGTCGTCGACGGCCGCGTGACGTTCTACAACTCCACCGGGAGCGTGAACGTCACCGCCGACCTGACCGGCTGGTTCAGCTCCTGACGCAGTGACAGCACAACGACGGGCCGCCGACGCGCACTTCGCGTCGGCGGCCCGTCCTGTCGGTGCCGCCCTGCCGGGGCTCCGGTGAGCGCGTCGGCCCGGCGATCACAGGCCGTCGTAGTCGCCGAGCACGACGGCGACGGCGACCAGGCCCGCCAGGGCGGCCAGCGAGCACAGCAGGAAGCCCAGCCGGGCCGTCCACCGACTGCTGCCGGTGCGTCGGGCGTTCACCAGGCCGGCGACGGAGAGCGGCAGCCCCAGGACGGCGAGCGGCAGGGTCGGCAGCCGGAGCCACGCCCGGGCGAATCCGGCGAGGAGCAGCCCCGCGCCAAGTGCCGCCGCCGGCAAGGCCCATGGGTTCGGCTCGTGAAGGCCGTCGTCGTCCATGCGCACATTCAACCGGCCAGATGGTGCGTACCGCAACCATTTTCGGGTCGTCCGGCGGCGGTGCGAGGTCAGAGCGCGCGGAAGATCCGGTACCCGGTCTGGATGAAGCGGCCGTCCAGCCGGGGGCCCGCGTTGGTCAACGCGGCCAGGGCGGTGCCGCGTTGCGGGCAGAAGGCGACGAACGCGGTGCAGCCGCGGGTGCCGCCGGAGTGGAAGAGGACGTCGCCGTCGGACGTCGGCCGCAGGTTCCAGACCAGGCAGATGCGGTCCGTGGAGCGGGGTTTGACCAGGCGCGGCCGCTGCACGTCGCGCAGGGCGGCGGTCAGGGCGGGGCCCGGGGCGGTGGTCGGGTCGAGCAGGGCGGTGAGGTAGCGCAGCAGGTCGCGGGCGGTGGAGCGGACGGCGCCGGCGCCCGGGAGGGCGGGGATCCGCCAGGGCGGCAGCGGCCGGCCGTGGAAGTGCCCGACGGCGGAGCCGGGTTCGCAGTCGGTGCCGGTGAGGCCGAGCGGCGCACTGATCCGGGAGGCGAGCAGCGCCGGGTAGGAGCTGCCGGTCCGCTCGGCGAGTGTGCGGCCGAGCAGGCCCACGCCGTAGTTGGAGTAGTGCACCCGGTCACCGGGCGGATTCCGCAGGCGAGTTCGGTCCATGGCGCGGTCCAGGTCGGCGACCGAGTAGGCCGCGTACGGGTTGGTGAACCAGGCGGGCAGGGCCGAGCGTCGCAGGCCCGGTGGGAGGCGGGGGAGGCCCGAGGTGTGGGTGGCCAGGTGGAGGAAGGTGAGCGGAACGTCCGCGACGGTGACGGTGTCCTGGTGGCGGACCTCGCCCCGGGCGGCCAGCTCGGCGAGCAGCAGGGCGGTGAACGTCTTGCTCACCGAGCCGAGCTCGAAACCGGTGTCCGGGGTGACGGGCTCGCCGGAGCGGTCGTCGGTCCGGCCGTGGCAGTGCAGTTGACCGCCGTCGGGGGTGGCGAGGGCGAGCGCGACGGCCGCACCGCGCGGCGCGGTGCGGGTCAGGGCCGCGAGGTGCGGGTTCACCGGAGTGCGCGGGCGAGGGTGAGGGTGCCGGCCAGCACGCCGACCACGGCGGTGTGCTCGTGGTCCTTGAACGCCCGCGCCGGGTCCTCGTCGACCGGGTCCAGGTCGCGCGGCAGCAGGCCGTCCTCGCGCTGGACGGCGGCCAGTTGCTCCCAGCTCTGCGGGTCGCAGACCGGCTCGGGCAGACACGCGTCCACGATCAGCAGTTCGCCGAGCAGGTCCCACTGTCCGGTCTCCTGCCAGATGTCGGCCCACACCGGCAGCCAGGCGGCCAGGTACGCGCGCAGCGGCGCGGGCAGGCGCTCGGGCAGCGCGCCCCAGTCGGTGAGGTGGAAGACGGTGTGCGTGACGCTGTAGCCGGTCATCCAGTCGATCGCCCACGGCTCGGGGCGGGCGCCCAGCCAGGTCGCCGCGGCGAGGGTGTCCCAGTCGGGCCGGCTCTCCAGGCCGATGACGTGCCGGGCGTTGGCGATGGCCAGACGGCGGTTCGGCATCACCTCCATCGCGTGCGTCGAGCGCAGGCCGTCCAGGCCGCGCAGCAGCTCGTCCAGTGCCGGATGCCGGTAGCCGGCGCGGTGGAAGTGCAGGTACGTCTCCAGCGGGTCGCTGAGCAGCATGTGCCGGAACTGCCGCTCGTACAGCAGCTCGCCCTGGCGCAGCTGCTGCCAGCCGAAGTCCAGCAGCACCCGGGCGCGTTCCCGCTCGGTCGGGCCGGAGACGGTCTCGCGCAGCACCAGGGAAGCGGCCAGCGCGCACTCGCCGATCGGCTTGTACGCGTTGTCGGGGTCGGAGAGGTCGGCCCCCTCGTCGGGCGGCAGGACGCCGAAGCCCTGCTCGTGGGCGGCGTGCAGCCACTCCAACGAGCGGGTGGCCAGTCGGTGGGCGTGGCCGAGCACGGTCGGGTTCATTCGGCGGCCAGGTGTTCGGCGACGGCGAGATCCAGGGCGCTGCGTGCGGAGCCGTCGCCGGTGAGCGCCAACTGTCGCAGCAGCGGCGGGAGTTCCAGCTCGGCCGGGCTGCCGGTGTGGTGCAGCCAGGCCAGCCAGCGGACCAGGCGGACCGAGGTGCGGTGGTCGCGTCGCAGCGTGGCGCGGGCGGCGCCCCGGGCGAGTGCGAGCGGGTGGTCGCGGGCCACCCGGTGCACCGGGCCGTCCAGGTGCGGCAGGGCCAGGCAGGACAGCTGGGCCATCTGCACCGACCAGCGCTGCCAGCCGTCCTTGCCGGGGTCCGGCGGCGGGGGTGCAGACGGGACCGGTGCGGGGTAGCCGGCCAGAGCGAGGAGTTCGGCGGTGGCGCGGTCGCGCCAGGCGTGGATCCCGGACTCGTCGGAGGGGAACACGCGGTACGCCTCGGCGACGATCTCGACGGTCTCGGGCGGGGTCGGAGCCCCGGTGAGCAGGGCCGGGACGAAGACGTCGGGCCCCAGCACGCGGACGCCGGCCAGCAGGGCCTGCGGCTCCGGAGCGGCAGGGGCAGGGAGAGCCGCACCCTCGGCGCCGGTGAGGGCGTCGAGGGTGCGGCCTGCCGCCCACTCGGTCGCGGCAGCGAACTCCCGCTGGGGCGATTCGGCGAACGGCATAGGTGTACTACTTTCTTCCGATTGTTCCGATCTGATGCCGGGGCGGTGCTACTTCTTCTCCTTGGGGCCCTTCGGGGAGAGCAGCAGGGCGAGCAGCAGCAAGCCGACGGCCTCGGGGCGGTACAGCGGCGCGTCGCTGACCGGCGACTCGTCCTCGCTCAGCAGCGCCTTCACGGCGCCGAGCTCGGGTGTCGTCACCGTGTGGGGAGTAAGCACGGTCTGGGCAAGCATCGGATACGCCTCCTTGGGGAAGGACGGACGTCATCGTCGGATCGACGATGTCCTCTATCCACGCTAGGTGGGGCCCCGGATCGATGCATGTGGAGTGCCGGGCGGGCCGCCTTGACTGACAGGTTCATGATGTCAAGTCATGGTTGCCTCGGCCGGCGGGGGCCGTCGGGGGCTCGCGCGGCCGGGGGTGCCGCTGCCCGTGCCGCCCGGACGCCGCGACGGCTTCCGCCGGGCCGATCGGCGCCTGCGTGAGGATCAATTTGCCGGAATCCAGCAGCACTTGAAGGGGCCGGCCGTGCCCGACCCTTGTCGCCCGCCGCCTGTCGTATCCCGCACCGCCGGGCCGGCGCGCGGGCCGAGCGGGAGCTTCCTCGCGCACCCCTCGTCGTTCGCGGGCCTCGGCGGGGGCCCTCGGCCCGGTGGTCGGAGCCGCCTGCGCCGCCCCGACGTCCCCGCCGGGAATCTTCGGCCGTGGCGATGTCGAGAAACCGCCCGGCCGCTCCGACCGGACGACGGGACAACCGAGCGAGAAGGAGCAAGCGGAGATGCGAATCGACCGGCCGAGGTGGGGGCTGGCCCTGCTCATGCTGCCGACACTGATCGTCGCGATGGACGTGACGGCGCTGCTGCTCGCGCTCCCGCAGCTCAGCGCCGACCTGGGGGCGGACAACGTCGAGCAACTGTGGATCAGCGACAGCTACGGACTCGTGGTGGCCGCACTGGTCATCACGATGGGCACCCTCGGCGACCGGATCGGCCGTCGACGGCTGCTGCTCACCGGCGCCGCCGCCTTCGCGGTGCTCTCGGTGGTGGCCGCGTTCGCCGTCGACCCGCTGATGCTGATCGTCGTCCGGGCCCTGCTGGGCGTCGCCGGCGCGACCCTGGCGCCGTCCACCCTCTCGCTGATCACCACCATGTTCCGCGAGGAACGCGAACGCGGCCGGGCCGTCGCGGTCTGGGCGACCGGCCAGTTCGCCGGCGGGGCGCTCGGGCCGGTGCTGGCCGGCGTGCTGCTCCAGCACTTCTGGTGGGGCTCGGTGTTCCTGATCGCCGTACCGCCGATGGCGCTGCTGCTGCTCGCCGGACCGGCGCTGCTCCCCGAGTTCCGCAGCGAACGCGCGGGCCGGCTGGACCCGGTCGGCGTCGGGCTGTCGCTGGGGGCGATGCTGCTGGTGGTGTACGGCGTCAAGCAGCTGGCCGTGGACGGCATCGCGGGCGGGTCGGCGGTCGGACCGGCGGTCGCGCTGGTCGTCGGCGCGGTGCTCGGACTGCTCTTCGTCCGGCGTCAACTACGGGTCGACGAACCGCTGTTGGACCTGCGACTGCTGCGCAGCCGGCCGTTCGCGGCGGTGCTGGTCGGGCTGGTGCTGGCCGGCGTCGCGATGGCCGGCACCGGGCTGCTGGTCACCCAGTACCTGCAGAACGTGCTCGGCCACTCGCCGGCCGTCTCGGCCGTCCTGTTCGCCCCGATGGGCCTCGGCGTCGCCGTCGGCACCATGGCCTCGCCCGCGCTGGCCCGCCGGACGGGCACGCACGCGGCGATCGCCGGCGGCCTGGTCTGCTCCGCGCTCGGCGGCCTGCTGCTCGCGGCCGTCGACGGCTCCCTGGTGCTGGTGATGACCGGCATCACCGTGCTGGCCGTCGGCACCGGCCCGCTGTTCGCCCTCGGCACCGTACTCGTGCTCGGCTCCGTCCCCCCGCAGCGGGCCGGTTCGGCGGCCTCGATGTCGGAGACCGGCAACTACCTCGGCGGCTCGCTGGGCTTCGCCCTGCTCGGCGTGCTGGCCGCCGTCGTCTACCGGCGCCGCATGGGCGGCGCCTCCGACTCGCTGGCCGGCGCGGTGGCGGCGGTCCGTCAACTCCCCGCCGAGCAGGCCGCGGTGTTCCTGCAACGCGCCCGCGAGGCCTTCACCGGCGCGCTGCACGTCACGGGCCTCGCTGCCGCCGCCATCTTCGCGGTGCTGGCGGTGCTGATGCTGACGATGCGTCAATCATCATTGGAGGCAGGGGCGGTGGAGGACGTGCCGGAGGTGAGCCGCGCCTAGCCGGCCGGGGCGGAGGGCGGTGGTCCAACTCCCGGCGGTGGGCCCGGGTCCGGCGTGGGCGTGGACCGCCAGGGGGCAAGGGGCTGTGCCGCATCGCGGCGGTCGGTGGAGCTCGACCAGGGTCCGCGACCGACCGCGGGGTTCGCGAGTCGGAGACCAGAACCCCTTCCCGGCAAGGGTGTTCAGTCCGCCAGCAGGACCGCGACGCCCGTGACCCGGTCCGCGGCCAGGTCGGCGAGGGCGGTGTCGGCGCGGTGCATGGGGTAGCGGTTGACGCGGATCGTCGGGCGGACGCGGGCGGCCTCGGCCAGGAACGCGCGGCCGTCGGCGCGGGTGTTGGCGGTGACGCTGCGCAGGGTGCGTTCCTGGAACAGGTGGCGCTGGTAGTTCAGGGCGGGGATGTCGGTCAGGTGGATGCCGGCGACCGAGAGCGTGCCGCCGCGGTCCAGGGCCGCCAGGGCGACCGGGACCAGCTCGCCGACCGGGGCGAACAGGATCGCCGCGTCCAGCGGCTCGGGCGGCGGGTCGTAGGAGTCGCCGGCGAAGCCCGCGCCGAGCTCCCGGGCCAGGTCGCGGGCCGCCGCGCCGCGGGTGAACACCGCGAGCCGGGCGCCCCGGGCCAGTGCCATCTGGGCCGTCAGATGGGCGGACGCGCCGAAACCGTAGAGGCCGAGCAGACCGCCCGGCGGCAACTCGGCGCGGGCCAGGGCGCGGTGGCCGATGATGCCCGCGCACAGCAGCGGCGCGAGCTCCTCCGCGGGCGGGCCGTCGGGCAGCGGATAGGCGAAGCGGGCGTCGGTCGTGACGAAACCGGCGTAGCCGCCGTGCCGGTCCCAGCCGGTGTAGGTCGACTCCGGGCAGAGGTTCTCCCGCCCGCCGCGGCAGTACCGGCAGCGCCCGCACACCCCCGCCAGCCACGCCACCCCGGCCCGGTCGCCGACCGCGAACTCCGTCACGTCCGGGCCGGTCGCCGTCACCCGGCCCACCACCTCGTGGCCGGGCGTGCACCGCGGCACCCGCGGCGGCAGGTCGCCCTCGGCGAGGTGCAGATCCGTCCGGCACACCCCGCACGCCTCCACCTCGACCAGGATCTCGCCCGCACCGGGGACGGGCGGCGGCCGCCGCTCCCACTCCAGCGGCCCGACCTCGGCGTCCACCGGCCCCGGCCGGGCCACCACCCAGGCTCCGTCCCGCACCGTACGCATACGACCTCCCTGGTTCTCGGCCTCCCCTTCAGCGTGCTCGCGGCGCGGCGGAGGGACGAGTCGGCCCGGCGACCCGGGCCGGTTGTCGGCCGGAATAGGGCCGTACGGACCATGCCGGGCCGCCGCCGTCCCCGAAAAACTGGGGGTCGAACAAGGCCAGGTCGTGCGGCAAGGAGGCGGGCGGCGTGCATGCGCATCCGCAGCAACGGAAGAACCCCCTGAGGCGGAGCAGCGACCGCGTGCAGTGGTGGGCGGGGCGGCTGCTGGCGGCGGTGGCGATCGGTGCGATCCCGGCCGCGCTCGCCGTCGGCCTGGCGGTCCACCAGGACCAGGCCCGGGTGGTCCGGGAGGAGGCCACCGACCGGCACTCGGTGACGGCACAGCTCGTCGCCGACGTCCCGGCCGGCGTCGGCATCACCACCACCCGCGCCGCCGTCGCCTGGAACTCCGACGGCACCGACCACCTGGCGAGTGCCGTCGTCCCGTCCGGCCAGCGGGCCGGCACCCCCGTGCAGATCTGGGTGGACGACCGCAGCAGGGTCGTCACCCAACCGGCCGGCGCCGGCGAGGCGGTGGCGGTCGCCCTGACCGCCGCACTGCTCACCGTCACCGCCCTCCCCCTCCTCTGCACCCTCGCCTGGAAGGGCACCCTCCGCCTCCTGGACCGCCGCCGCTACGCGGGCTGGGACGAGGAGTGGCAGCAGATCGAACCGCAGTGGACACGCCGCCAACCGAGCTGACCGCCCGGCGGGACGGCGGCCCTCCCGATGGGTGTCCGGCCGGAGTGGGCGGATGCGGGGAGGCGGAGGACGGGAGGTCGTCATGGGGAGAGAGCCCGCTCCGACGCCGCGGCCGGGGTTGCTGACGTTTCTGGGCGGGGTCGGGACCGTCACCGGGAGCAAGGTCATGGTGGAGACCGACCACGCCCGGGTGATGATCGACTGCGGGCTGTTCCAGGGGCTGGCCGAGTTGCGGCGGCGCAACCGGCGGCCGCTGCCGCTCGATCCGGCGGACGTGCACTGCGTGGTGCTGACGCATGCGCACCTGGACCACTGCGGGTATCTGCCGAGGCCGGTCGCGGACGGGTTCCGGGGGCCGGTGTTCACCACCCCGTACACCGCGCGGATCGCCGAGCCGATCCTGCGGGACAGCGCCCACCTGCTGCGGGAGGACGCCGACCACGCCAACCGGCACGGGTGGTCCAAGCACCGGCCCGCGCTGCCGCTGTACCGGAGTCCACGTACGGCAACCGCCGGCACGAGGAGACCGCCGCCCGGGAGCAGTTCGCGAACGCCCTCGACCGGACGCTGGCCCGCGGCGGCACCGTCGTCGTCCCGTCGTTCGCCGTCGACCGCACCGAGGTGGTGCTGCACCAGCTCGCCGAGCTGCGCCGGGCCGGGCGGCTGCCGAGCAGTGTCCCCGTCCACGTGGACAGCCCGATGGCGCTCGCCACGCTGCGGATCCACCAGGACGCGTTCGCCGAGCGGGCGCCCGAGCTGCGGCCCGAGGTGCTCGCCCGCGGCGAGGCCGCGATCAGCCCCGAGCCGTTCCGGCCGGTCCGCTCGCTGGCGGAGTCGATGCGGCTGGAGGAATCCCGGCTGCCGTCGATCCTGGTGTCCGCGTCCGGGATGGCCACCGGCGGGCGGGTCGTGCACCACCTGCACCGGCTGCTGCCCGACCCGCGCAACACCGTGGTCGTGGTCGGGTACGCCGCCGCGGGCACCCGCGCCCGGGACCTGGTCGACGGGGCCCGGGTGCTGAAGATGTACGGCGGGTACGTGCCCGTCCGGGCGGAGATCGTCAACGTCCCGGCGTTCTCGGCGCACGCGGACGCCGCCGAGATCGTCGACTGGCTGCGCCCGGCGCCCGCGCCGTCCGCGACCTACCTGGTGCACGGCGAACCCGAGGGCTCGCAGGCGCTGCGCGACCGGATCGACCGGGAACTCGGCTGGACGGCCGTGGTGCCGCGCTCCGGCGAACGGGTGCTGGTGCGCTGAGCGTCAGCTCGCGGCGGGCACGGTGCAGATCCGCCGCCCGGACACCGCGCCCGGCCGGACCCGGATCCAGCAGGGGCGGGTGCCGCCCGCCCAGGGCTGGACGGCCGGGTCGTGCGCCAGCTGTTCGAGGGTCGGCGGGTCGTCGATCCGCTCGGCGGTGCCGGTGACCAGCACGCTCCAGCCGTTGGCGCGGAGCTCGTCGATCCGGTCGACCTCGAAGGAGACGCCGGTGCCGGGCGGCGCGTCGGCCGCGCCGTGGTCGCGGGTGCGGTAGACGACGGTGTGCCGGTCCACGGCGTAGTTCACCGGGAACACCGCCGGGCCGCGCTCGCCGGGCAGGGCGATCCGGCCGACGCCCCGCTCGCCCAGGTCGTCCCAGCACTCCGTCTCGGTCAGCCGGACCAGCACCGGCCGCGGCGCGGGCGGCGCCTGGCCGGGCGGGCGGTCGGGGCGGCCGGCCAGCAGCTCCTGGTAGGTCAGGCCGAGCGCGGCGGCGATCCGCAGGAAGCCGTTCGGGTCGAAGGACGGGCCGGCGGACGCCAGGAACTCCAGGTACGGGAGGGACATGCCCGCCGCCTCGGCCAGCGCGTCCGGCTCCAGGCCGAGCTGCGCGCTGCGCTCGGCGATCCGGTGCGCGACCGCGTCGGCGGCCAACCGGTCCTCCCGGGGGTTCAGGGGCATCGGGACTCACCCGCTCCGGGTCAGGTCCGGAACAGGGCGACCTTGAGCGCCCCGCTGCCGGCCGCGTCGGCGAACACGTCGTAGGCCTCCGGCATCTCGTCCAGCCCGAAGCGGTGGGTGACCAGCCCGCGCGCCTCCAGCCGGCCGGCCGCGAGCAGGTCGAGCAGCAGCGGCGTGGTGGCGGTGTCGACCAGGCCGGTGGTGACGGTGATGTTCTTGATCCACAGCTCCTCCAGGTGCAGCACGGCGGGCCTGCCGTGCACCCCGACGTTGGCCACCCGGCCGCCCGGACGCACCAGCCGGGTGCACAGCTCGAAGGTGTCGGGGACGCCGACCGCCTCGATCGCCACGTCGACGCCCAGCCCGTCGGGGGACAGTGCGCGCACCGCCTCCTCGACGCCGTCGCCGCTGCGCAGCACCTCGTCCGCGCCGAACCGCTCCGCCGCGGCCAGCCGGCTCGCCGCGAGATCGACGGCGACGATCCGGCGCGGCGTGTACAGCCGGGCGGTGGCGATCGCGGCCAGCCCGATCGGGCCCGCGCCGACGATCGCGACGGTGTCGCCGGGGCCCACCCGGCCGCTGCGCACCCCGACCTCGTACGCCGTCGGCAGGATGTCGGCGAACATCAGCGCCGTCTCGTCGTCGACGCCCTCCGGCAGCCGGTGCAGCGAATTGTCGGCGAACGGGGTGCGCACCAGCTCGGCCTGGGTGCCGTCGACCAGGTGCCCGAGGATCCACCCGCCGCCGCCCGTGCACTGGCTGTACATGGCGCGCCGGCAGTACCCGCAGCGCCCGCAGGCGGAGATGCACGAGACCAGCACCCGGTCGCCGACCGCGACGGTGCGCACCGCGCTGCCGGTCTCGACGACCGTGCCGACCGCCTCGTGGCCGAGCACCCGGCCCTCGGCGACCTCCGGGACGTCGCCCTTGAGGATGTGCAGGTCGGTGCCGCAGATGGTGACGGCGTCCACCCGGACGATCGCGTCCTCGGGATCGCGGACCGCCGGGTCGGGGACCTCGCCCCAGGTGCGGCGGCCGGGCCCGTGGTAGGTCAGCGCCTTCATCGCTCTCACTCCCTGTCCGGAACGGCTGCGGGACGGCTGCGGGACGGCTGCGGGGACGGCCGTCGATCGGCTGCGGATCGGCCGCAGATCGGCCGGCGATCTCTGCCGAACGGCCGCGGACCGGCCCCCGCGCGGATCGGCCCCGTCCACCAGCCTCCCCGCTGCCCGGTCGTTCCGCCGCCCGGCGCGGCAGCGGCAGTCGGTCGGTGGGCACACTGGAGAACGGGCCCCGGCGTCCGAACGGAGGTGAGCCGTGGAACCCGACCCTCCCCACCGGCCGTCCGGCCCTGCCCACGGCGGTCCGAACCCGTCCGGCGCCGCCCATGACAGCCCGAACCCGTCCGGCGGTGCCCGCGGCAACCTGATGCCCGACCCGTGGCGGCTGCGCTACACCGGGTACGCGCCCGCCGAGGAGGGGCTGCGGGAGGCGCTGTGCGCCGTCGGCAACGGCTACCTGGTCACCCGCGGCGCGGCGCCCGAGGCGGCGGCGGGCGGCGAGCACTACCCCGGCACCTACCTGGCGGGCTGCTACGACCGGGCCGACTCCGTCCTCGGCGGACGGGTGTTCACCCACGAGGACCTGGTGAACTGCCCGAACTGGCTGCCCGTCACGTTCCGCTGCGCCGGCGCCGAGTGGTTCACCGGCCCGCCCGTCGAGCAGGAACTCGAACTGGACCTGAAACGCGGGGTGTTGACCCGCCGGGCGGTGTGCGTGGACGGCGTCGGGCGGCGCACCCGGTTGGTCCAGCGGCGGATCGCCAGCCAGGCCCGGCCGCACCTCGTCGCACTGGAGACGCAGCTCACCGCCGAGAACTGGTCCGGCCGGCTCGAAGTGCGCTCCGCGCTCGACGGCACCGTCACCAACGCGGGCGTGCCCCGGTACGCCGGACTGGCCAGCCGTCACCTCACCCCGTTGCGTCAGGAGGCGGGCCCGGAAGGGGAGTTGTGGCTGGAGGTGCTGACCGGGCCGGGCCGGCGCATCGCCCTCGCCGCCCGGCACCGGGTGCGCGCCGCCGGGCGGCCGGTGCAGGCCGAGTTCCGCGGCGAGGCCCGGCCGGGGCGGGTGGCGCAGACGCTGGCGCTGGACGTCGCCCCGGGCCTGACCGTCACCGTCGACAAGGCCGTCGCCGTCCACACCTCGCACGACCCGGCGACCGGCGACCCGCTCGAGTCGGCCCGTCAACTCGCCGCCGAGGCAGGCGACTTCGACCAGCTGCTGACCGAGCACGCGCAGCGCTGGGAGCAGCTGTGGCGGCGCTGCCGGATCGACGCCGACTTCCACGGTCTCGGGCCGCTGCACCTGAACCTGTTCCACCTGCTGCAGTCGTACTCCGAGCACTCCGCGGACCTCGACGTCGGCATCCCCGCCCGCGGGCTGCACGGCGAGGCGTACCGCGGCCACATCTTCTGGGACGAACTGTTCGTGCTGCGGGTGCTGGACCTGTGCTTCCCCGAACTCGCCCGGGCGGCGCTGCGCTACCGCCACCGCCGGCTCGACGCCGCCCGGCGCGCCGCCCGCGCCGAGGGCCGCCGCGGCGCGAGCTACCCGTGGCAGAGCGGCAGCGACGGGCAGGAGCAGTCGTCCCGGGTGCACCTCAACCCGCGCTCCGGCCGCTGGCTGCCCGACCACACCCACCTGCAACGGCACGTCGGCTCCGCGGTCGCCTACAACATCTGGGAGTACTACCGGGCCACCGGAGACGTCGACTTCCTCGCCGAGACCGGCGCCGAACCGCTGCTGGAGATCGCCCGCTACTGGGCCTCGGCCGCCGTCTACGACCCGGGCCGCGGGCGCTGGTCGATCCGCGGCGTCCTCGGGCCGGACGAGTACCACGACGCCTACCCGTGGGCGGACGGGCCCGGGCTGGACGACAACGCGTACACCAACGTGCTCGCCTCCTGGGTGCTGGCCCGCGCCCAGGACGCGCTGCGCGCCCTCCCGGAGCGGCGGCGCGACGAACTGACCGAGCGCCTCGCCCTGGACGCCGCGGAGACCGACCGCTGGCAGGAGGTCGGCCGCCGGCTGTACGTGCCCTTCCACAGCCGGGTGATCAGCCAGTTCGACGGCTACGAGCGGCTCGCCGAACTCGACTGGGAGACCTACCGCCGGCGCTACCCGGACCTGCGCCGCCTCGACCGGATCCTGGAGGCCGAGGGCGACACCGTCAACCGCTACCGGGCGTCCAAGCAGGCCGACGTGCTGATGCTCTGGTACCTGTTCACCGGCCGCGAGGTGCGCGACCTGCTGCGCCGCCTGGGGCACCCCGCCGGGTGCGACCTGATGCAGCGCACCGTCTCCTACTACCTCGACCGCACCGTGCACGGCTCCACGCTCAGCTCCGTGGTGCACGCCTGGGTGCTGACCCGCTGCGACCGCCGGGCCTCCTGGCGGCACTTCCGGGACGCGCTCACCGCGGACCTGGTGGACACCCAGGGCGGCACCACCCGGGAGGGCGTCCACCTCGGGGCGATGGCCGGCGCCGCCGACCTGCTGCAACGCTGCTACACCGGGCTGGAGTTGCGCGACGACGCGCTCTGGCTGGACCCGCAGCTGCCATCTGCGCTCGGCAGCCTCGACCTGGACCTGCGCTACCGGGGCCACCGCGACGTGCGGATCACCGTCGACCGGCGGTCCGTCAGCGCGGCGCTGGACGCCGGCGCCGAGCGGCCCGTCCGGATCGGGGTGCGCGGCACCGTCGCCGTGCTGCGGCCGGGGGAGAGCCACAAATTCGCGCTGTGAACCGAACTCCCGGTGAATGATCTGACGGGTAGTAATTCCTATCGCAGGATGGCCACTTCAATTCGGAAACGGTTTTGCACGACTTCCTTTCCGGTACTCTCTACCCGAACCGCATGGATTCCATGAATCGATTCGACAGGCCTGCGCGCGTACCGGCGGGCGAAGGTGGGCGAGCGCAGTGAACGCTTCCGCGGCTGACCAGGCGCAGGCGGGCGACCGGACCGAGGCGGACCGGATCCTCCTGTCGGTCTTCGCGCCCGAGGCCCGGGAGAACCCGTACGCCCCGCTCGCCGAACTGCGCCGGATCGCGCCCGTGCACCACCACGAGGAGCTGGACACCCGCTTCCTGACCGGGTTCGCCGAGTGCCAGGCCGCGCTGTCGGGCCCGGCCTTCGTGGTGCCCGACCGGGACTGGCTGGAGCGGGAGCGCCCCGACTGGTCGGCCCACCCGGCCGCGGACTTCTTCTACACCTCGCTGCTCGGCACCAACGGCGCCGCCCACCAGCGGCTGCGCGGCCCCCTGGTGCGCGCCTTCGGGCCCCGGCGGATGCCCGGGCTGACGGAGACCGTGGAAAAGACCGCCGACGAGCTGCTCGACCGCTTCGCCGACGCCACCTCGGACGGCAGCCCGGCCGACTTCCAGGACATCGTCGGATACCCGCTGCCGGTCGCGGTGGTAGGCGAACTGATCGGCGTGCCACCCGCCGACCAGGAGCACTTCCACCGGCTCGGACGCGACGCCGCGCGCCTGCTGGAACCGGTGCGCTCCGCCGAGGACTGGCGGCTGGCCGACGCGGCGGTCACCGCACTGCGCGCGTACTTCGCCGGCCTGCTCGCCGAGCGGCGGGCCCGGCCGACCGAGGACCTCACCTCCGCGCTGCTCGCCCGCGCCGCCGTCGAGAACGTCGAACAGCCGCTCACCGACCAGGAGGTGACGGACCTTCTGATGCTGGTCTTCGTCGCCGGGTTCGAGACCACCGCCGGGCTGCTCGGCCTCTCCGTGCACGCCCTGCTCACCCACCCCGACCAGGCCGCGCTGCTCCGGGACGACCCGGGCCTGCTGCCCGCCGCGGTCGAGGAGTCGCTGCGCTGGGACGGGCCGGTGCTGATGACCGAACGGCTCGCCACCCGGCCCGCCGAGATCGGCGGCGTCACCGTCCCCGCCGGAGGCAGCGTCACCGCCGTGCTCGGCGCCGCCGGCCGGGACCCTCGGCGCTACCGGGACCCGGACGCGTTCCTGGTCGGCCGACCGGACGGGCACGTGCTGAGCTTCAGCGCCGGGCCGCACTACTGCTTCGGCGCGGGCCTGGCCCGGCTCGAAGGGGCCGCGCTGCTCGGCCGGCTGCTCACCCGCTTCCCCCGGCTCGCCCAGGCCGGGCCGCCGGTGCGGCGCGCCTCGGCCTGCCTGCGCTCCTTCGACGCCCTGCCACTGGCGGCCGCCGGCTGACGCCGCGCGCCGACCCCGTCGTCCCGACCCTCCCCGAAGGACCTGCCCGTGAACTTCCTGCACCGCGAACGCGCCGAACTCGAGGCGCTCATGCCCGGGTTGGACGAGGCGCTCGCCCGCCATCCGCTGGCCGCGCTGGAGAAGACGCCCAGCCCGGCGATCGAGGCGTTCAAGAACGCCGGCGGCCCCGGCCTGCTGGTGCCCGCCGCCAACTCCGGCGCGGGCGCCAGCGCCCTGCAGGCCGTCCGGGTGCAGCGCGCCGTCGGCGCCCGCTGCCCCTCGCTCGCGGTCGCCACCACCATGCACCACTTCTCCATCGCGGGCCTGGTCGAGGCCGCCAAGTACGGCAACGGCCTGGAAGGGCTGCTGCTGGAGGCCATCGCCAAGGAGCGGATGCTGGTCGCCTCCGGCTTCGCCGAGGGCCGCCCCGGCCAGAACATCCTCACCCCGCACATCACCGCCGAACGGCGCGGCGACCGGATCGTGCTGAACGGCAGCAAGATGCCGTGCAGCCTGTCCCGCTCGATGGACCTGCTGACCGCCTCCGTCGGGCTTACCGGCGTCGACGGCGTCGAACGGCTGGCCGTCGCGCTGATCCCCGCCAGCGCCCCGGGCGTCAGCGTCCGCCCGTTCTGGGGCACGCCCATCCTGGCCGGCGCGGAGAGCGACGAAGTCCGGCTCACCGACGTCGAGTTGGACCCGAGCATGGTGGTGGCCACCGACGTCACCGCCGACGCCGTGCCGGACGCGCTCAACGTGGCCGGCTTCCTCTGGTTCGAACTGCTGCTGACCGCCGGCTACCTCGGCATGGCCAGCGCCCTGGTCGAACGCACCCTGCACCGCAGGGGCGGCGGCGACGACGACCCGACGCCCTACCTCGTCCCCGTCGAGGCCGCGATGCTCGCCGTCGAGGCCGTCGCCCGCGCCATGGCCGACGAGGACTGGAACGAGGCCCTGCTGGTCCAGGCGCTCACCGCCCGGTACGCCGCCCAGGACGCCATCGCCCGCACCACCCGGGCCTGCCTCGCCGCCCTCGGCGGCATGGCCTTCATCGGCTCGCCCGACGGCTCCTACCTCGCCTCCGCCGCCGTCGGCCTGACCTTCCACCCCCCGGCCCGCAACAGGATGGCCCGCCCGCTGCGGGAGTTCCTCGACGGCCGCGCGCTGCGGATCGGCTGAGCCGGTGGAGGCGGGCTACCAGGTCGAAGTGCTGCGCAGCATCGAGGAGTTGCCGCCCGGCGACTGGGAACGGCTGGCCCCCGCGGACGACCCGATGTGGTCCCGCGGCGTGTTCACCGCGCTCGAAAGCAGCCGGGTCGGGCCGGCCGGCTACGCCTACCTGACGATCCGCCGGGCGGGCGAGGTGACGGCCGTCCTCCCGCTGTGCCTGTTCCGCGACCTGATGCTCGACCGGATCGTCGGCCCGGACGAACGCCGCCTGCTCACCCCGCTGCGCCGCCTCGCGCCCCGGCTGCTGCGGGTGCCGATGCTGTTCTGCGGCAACCTGCTCGGCCAGGGCCACCTGCTGACGGACCGGCCGCTCGACGCCCCGGCCGGGCGGCAACTCGTCACGGCGGTCCTCGACTTCGCACGCCGCGAACACCTGGGCACGGTGGTCTTCAAGGACTTCGCCGCCCCCGACCTCGGCCCGCTGCGGGCGCCGCTCACCGCCGCCGGCTTCTTTCTCGCCCCCGGCCTGCCCGACACCGAACTCGCCCTGACCGCCGCCACCTTCGACGACTACGTGGCCGCCCTCCCGGCCAAGCCGCGGCGCAACGCCCGGGCCAAGATCCGCCGGTTCCGGGCCCACCCCGAGCTGCGCATCGAGGTGCTCGCCGAGTACACCCACCTGCTGCCCCAACTGCTCGCCCTCTACCGGCAGGTGATGGACCGCGCCGACCAGACCCTCGACGTCCTCGACCACGCCTTCCTGGCCGCCCTGGCCGGCGCGGACGACCCGAGCAGCCGCCTGGTGGTCTGCCTCGACGGCGAACGGGCGGTCGGCTTCCTGCTCTGCCTGTTCGCCGGCAACGGCGCGACCGGCGCCCGGATCGGCCTCGACTACCGCGTCAACCACGACGCCGCGATCTACCACAACCTGCACTACGCGGCCGTCCGGCTGGCCATGGACAGCGGCTGCCGACACATCCGCTTCGCCCAGACCGCCTACGAACCCAAGGTCGAGATGGGCTGCGCGCTGGTCGAGCAGTGGCACGCCATGACCCACCTCCGCCCGCTGCCCCGCGCCGTGCTCCGCCGCCTCCTCCCGGCGGCCCTCGGCGCCGCCCGCGCCGACGCGCTCGGCCCGCACCGACCCGAACCCACCCCCAGTCAAGAGAGGCCGTCACATGCCGCGCGTTGAAGTGGAGTTGCCGATCGCCGTGGCGCCCGAGCACGCCTGGCCGGTGGTCGTCGACGTGCTCGGCTACCCCGCCTGCATGGACAGCGTCGACTCGGTCGAGATCGTCGACCAGCCCGACGACCGGCACCGCACCACCGCCTGGTCGGTGCGGCTCAAGGGCTCCGTGCTGCGCTGGACCGAGGCCGAGGTCATCGACCACGCCGCCCGCCGCTTCGACTTCGAGCAACTCGACGGCGACCTCGGCGCGTTCGTCGGCCACTGGGCGGTGACGGCCGCACCCGGCGGCGGCAGCACCGTCGCCCTGCACGTCGACTTCGACATCGGCATCCCGCTGCTCGCCGACATGCTCAACCCCGTCGCGGCGGACGCCCTGCGCGACAGCGCCGCCCAGATGCTCGCCGCCCTCGAACAGCGACTGCTGCTCCAGGGAGCCGCACAGTGACGACCACCGCACCCGCCGGCGCCGACGTCTTCGACCGGCTGCGCCGCCACTTCTCCCCGAAACTCGCCCTGTCCGGCGGCTTCGCGGGGCGCGGCGCCGTCGAGACCGCCGCCGAAGGCTGCCGGGTGACCCTCTCCGACGGCCGCACCGCGCTCGACTTCGGCTCCTACGCCGTCACCCTGCTCGGCCACCGCCACCCCGCCGTGACCGCCGCCGTCCGCGCCCAGCTCGACGCCATGCCGACCGCCACCCGAAGCCTCGCCAACCCCGTCGCCGCCGAAGCCGCCGCCGCCCTCAGCGGCTACCTCGACGACGCCCTCCCGAAGGTCTACTTCGGACTGAACGGCGCGGACGTGGTCGAAGTCGCCGTCAAACTGGCCCGGTTGGCCACCCGCAGGACCAGGGTGCTCGCCGTCCGCGGCGGCTTCCACGGCAAGTCGCTCGGCGCCCTCGCCCTCACCCACAGCCCGCTGTACCGCACCGGCCTGCTCGGCTGCGCGGTCGACGTCGTCCACGTCGACCCCGACGACCCGCACGCCGTCGCCCGCGAGGTCGCCGGCCGCGAGGTCGCCGCGCTCGTCCTCGAACCCGTGCAGGGCGAGAACGGCGCACTGCCGCTGCCCACCGACGTCCTGCGGCAGTGGTGCGCGGACGCCGCCCGGCACGGCACCCTGGTCGTCGCCGACGAGATCCAGTGCGGGCTGCGCCGCTGCGGCGCCCGCTCGGTCGCGCTCGCCGACCGGCTGCCCGTCGACGCCGTCCTGCTCGGCAAACCGCTCGGCGGCGGCGTCGTCCCGCTCTCCGCGCTGCTGTGCACCGAACGGATGTACGCGCCGCTGGCCGCCGACCCGTTCCTGCACTCGGCGACCTTCGGCGGCCACCCGCTGAGCTGCGCCGCCGTCCCCGCCGCGCTCGCCGCGATCGAACAACTCGCCGACCACGGACAGGAGTTGTCCGCACAACTGGACGGCATGCTGGACGACCTGCGCACCCGGCACCCCGACGTGGTGCGGGCCGTGCGCGGCCGCGGGCTGTTGCGCGGCATCGACTGCGCCTCGCCGCACGCCGCCGGCGCCGTTCTGGTCGAACTGGCCGGCACCGGACTGCTGGTGTCCCCGTGCCTCAGCCGCCCCACCACCGTCCGGCTGCTGCCGCCACTGGTCAGCACCGCCGCCGACCTCGCCGAGGCCGCCGGCCTCCTCGACGCCGCGCTCGCCGCCACCGGACGGACCCTGCGCACCGCAGCCGCCGGCTGACCGGGCCGGCACCGACGCCGCACCCGCGGCGGAAGGAGTGAAGAGCAGTTGCCCACCCGCGAAGAACTGGCCGTCACGGTCAGGACGGTCATCTCCGACGTCCTCGGCACCGACCCGGCCGAACTGCAGGACCGCACCAGCCTGTTGGAGGACTACGGCATCGACAGCCTGGAACTCATGGAGATCGGCGCCCGACTGGAACGCGCCCTCCAACTGCGCATCGACCCCGACGACCTGCTCGCCGCCCGCGACGTCGGCCACGCCATCGACCTGCTGCGCACCCGGATGGACAGCCCCGTATGAGCACCCGCCACCCCTCCGGCGGACACCGGGTCGCCGTCACCGGAATCGGCGTCAAGTCCCCCGCCGGCAACACCGTCGAGGACGTGTACGCCGCGCTGCTGGCCGGCCGCAGTGCCGCCGTCCGGCTGGACCGCCTGATCGAGGCCGACCTGCCCGTCCACTTCGCCTGCCCCGTACCGGAGTTCGACGTCTCGCCGTACCTCAGCCCGCGCGAGGCCCGGCAGATCGACCGCCCCGCGCAACTGCTGCTGTGCGCCGCCGCCGACGCGCTCGGCGAGGCCAAGCTGCCCGAGGACCTCCCGTCCGACCGGATCGGCGTGCAGATCGGCACCGGCATCGGCGGCCTCACCAGCATGGAGGACGCCACCACCGGCTGGGCCCACCGGCCCCGCGACCTGCCCGTGCACACCGTCCCCCGGACCATGAGCAACTCGCCCGCCTGCCGGGTCGCGCTGCGCCACGGCTTCCAGGGCGTCTGCACCACCTACTCCAGCGCCTGCGCCAGCGGCAGCACCGCGCTCGCCGAGGCCGCCCGCCGGATCCGGCACGGCGAACTGGACGTCGCGGTGGCCGGCGGCGTCGACGCCGCGATCAGCACCGTCGTGATGGGCGCCTTCGCCAGGATGCGGGCGCTGTCCACCCGCAACGACGCCCCCGCGCTGGCCAGCCGCCCGTTCGACGCCGACCGGGACGGCTTCGTGATGGGGGAGGGCGCCGCCGTCCTGGTGCTCGAACGCCTGGAGTCGGCCCTCGCCCGCGGCGCCGTCATCCACGGCGAGATCGCCGGCTGGGCCGAGACCTGCGACGCCTTCCACATCGCCGCCCCGCACGAGGACGGCTGGATGGCCGGCCGGTGCATGCGGCAGGCCGTCGCCGACGCCGGACTGTCCGTCGCCGACATCGGCCACATCAGCGCCCACGGGACGTCGACGGTGCCCGGCGACCGCGCCGAGGCCCGGGCGATCGACCGCTGCTTCGACGGCCAGCCACCCCCCGTCACCGCCGTCAAGGGCGTCACCGGACACCTGATCGGCGCGGCCGGCGCACTCGAGGCCGCACTCGCGCTGATCTGCGCGGCCCGCGGCACGGTGCCGCCGGTCGCCAACCTGCGCAGCAGCCCCGAGGCGCACTGGGTCGACCTGGTCGCCGGCGCGCCGCGCACCGTCCCGACCGCCCCCGTGCTCTCCAACTCCTTCGGGTTCGGCGGCCAGAACGCCTGCCTGGTGCTCGCACCACCGCCCTGACCCCCCATCGGACCGAACAGCGGAGCCAAACATGCGAGTCCTTCTCACCGGGGCGACCGGAGTGGTCGGCACCGAGTTCGCCCAGCAGCTGCGCGCCGCCGCCGACGCGCACGGCCGGCCCCTCGACCTGGTCCCGGTGGCACGGCGCGACGAGACGGCGGTGCGCTGGCGGATGGGCAGCGAACCGCCGCCCGCCCAGCTCGCCGGACACTGGGACGTCATCGTGCACGCGGCGGCCAGCACCCGCTGGACCCTCCGGCGGGACGAGGCCGTCGCCGCCAACCTCGACCCGCTGCGCGCCGTCCTCGCGCTCGCCGACCGCGACACCCACCTCGTCCAGGTCTCCACCGCGTACGTCGGCGGCGTCCGCAACCCCGAGGACCTGCGCGGCACCGAGTTCGAGGGCTACCGCAACGGCTACGAATGGTCCAAGGCCACCTGCGAGGCGATCGCCCGGCAGGCCCACCCCGGCCCGCTGACCCTGATCCGCCCGCCGCTGGTGGTCGGCCGCCGCGGCACCGGCGAGATCGCCCGCTTCTCCGGCCCCTACACCCTGCTGCAGGCGCTGGTCTCCGGCACCGCCGCCGTGGTCGTCGGCGACCCGGCCGGCCACGCCGAGATCAGCCCCGTCGACGAGGTCGCGGCCGCGATGGTCGCCGCCGTCCTCGCCCCACCGCCCGACCGCCCCCGCACCGAGGTGATCGCCGCCGGCCCCGACAGCCTCGACCTCGACCGGCTCCTCGACATCGTCTGCGGAACGCTCAACCGCTTCCGGACCGCGCACGGCGTCGCCCCGATCGAACGGCCGCCGATGGTCTCCGTCGACAGCTGGAACCGGTTCTTCCTGCCGCTCGCCGACCAGTGGCTCTCGCCCATCCAGAGCCAGGCCGTCAAACTGCTCGCGATGTTCCAGAGCTACACCAGCATGCGCCGCCCCTTCGACCCCACCTGGAAGGTCGCCGACCCGGGCGACGCCATGGCCGCCTCCGTCCTCCACTGGGCCGAACGCCGCCCCCGGCTGGCCCTGGCCCGCCCCGAACCCTGGACGCTGCTCCGCCCCGGGGCGAGCTGACGAGCCGTCAACCCCGGTCGCGCCGCCCGGGGCCGGTCCCGGACAGGAGGGCGGCGTTCCGGCGGACGTACTCGCCGATGCCGGTGGCGGGACGGCCGGTGACCTGCCGGACGCCGTCGGCCAGACGGTCGTAGCGGTTCTCGGCGTGCAGGCGCGACATGGTGGCGATGTGCTCGAAGGTGTGCTCCGGCAGGCCCAGCGGCTTCAGGTCGCGCTCGATCCACTCGTCCACCGGCACGTCGGTGAAGCCCACCGGCCGGCCGAGCGCGGCGGAGACCTCCGCGGCGATGGCCGGGCCGTCCAGCGCGCGCGGGCCGGTCAGCTCATAGCTGCGGCCGAGGTGCGGGCGCGGCTCCGCCAGGACCTCCGCGACGACCGCGGCGACGTCGGCCGCCGCCACCGGGGAGGTCCGGGCGCCGTCGAGCGGCAGCCGGACGGTGCCGTCCACGGCGACCGAGGACAGGCCGGCCCGGAACAGCGGGTTCTCCAGGAACACCGTCGGCCTGATCTCCACCACCGGCAGGCCCGACCAGGCGAGCACCTGCTCCACCAGCCACTGCTGCCGGTGCTGGTGCGACTCGCCCGCACCGGCCGGGCCCAACTCGGCGACGGTCAGCTGAGACATGTTCACCAGCACCTCGACCTCCCCGACCTGCCGGGCCACCGTCGCCGTCGTCAGCGCCGCCTCCAGGTACTGGGCCGAGACGCCCATGCCGAAGTACACCCGGGCGCAGCCCGCCAGCGCCCCCGCCACGTCGTCGACGTCGGTCAGATCACCGACCACGACCTCGGCCCCGGTCGCCCGCAGCGCCTCGGCCCGCTCGTCGTCCCGCCGCACCAGCGCACGCACCGGGAGCCCGCGCCCGCGCAGATCCTCCACCACGGACCGGCCGACCGCGCCCACCCGGCCCGCGGCGCCCGTCACCAGAATCGGTTCCACCGTCTCCTCCAGACGCGCGGCGGCACGCCTCGCCGTCCCGCAACTGTGAACGATTCAGGCACGGACGGCGTCGCTCCGCAGCTCGGACGCCGGGCGCTGCGCGGTGCTCGCCCCCGGCCACGGGCGCTGCCCGGCGTCCGCCCCGGGTGCGGGGGAGCGCCGGGCAGGGCCGGTGTGCCGGTGTGTCAGCCGGCGTTGCGCAGGGCGCGGCGGAAGGCCTGGAGGTCGGCGACGAAGAGGTCGGGCTCCTCCATGGCGGGGAAGTGGCCGCCGCGGTCGTACTCGGCCCAGTGGACGATGTTCGGGAAGCCGCGGTCGGCGAACGCGCGGATGGGCAGCGCCGGGTCGGCCGGGTAGACGGCGACGCCGAAGGGGACGTCCAGTGGCGGCGGGGCGGTCGGCGGAACAGGCGCGGTGGGCAGGATGTCGGCGATCTCGGCGTAGAAGGTGTTGCTGGACGACGCGGTGTTGGTCAGCCAGTAGAGCATCACGTCGGTGAGCAGCGCATCGCGGTCGACGGCGTCCTCGGGCGCCTTCTCGGTGTCCGCCCACTCCATGAACTTCTCGACGATCCAGGCGAGTTGGCCGACCGGGGAGTCCGCGAGGGCGTACGAGAGAGTCTGCGGGCGGGTGGACTGGATCTTCATGTAGCCGGACAGCTCGGTGGCGAAGCGGCCGAGCAGGCCGAGGCGGGCGAAGTCCGCCTCGGTGAGGCCGGCCATCGCCGCCGGGTCGTCGGCCGGCGGCGGCGTGATCAGGAAGTTGACGTGCGCGCCGGCCACGTGCGGGCGGTCGATCGCGGCCAGCACCAGGCTGGTCCAGGCGCCGAGGTCACTGCCCTGGATCACGTACCGGTCGTAGCCGAGCCGGGCCATCAGCTGCGCCCAGGCGCCGGCCACCCGGGGCAGGTTCCAACCGGTCTCCGGGAACGGGCCGGAGAAGCCGAAGCCCGGCAGCGTCGGGATGACCAGGTGGTAGGCGTCGGCCGGGTCGCCGCCGTGCGCACGGGGGTCGGTCAGCGGGCCGATCACGTCCAGGTACTCCACGAACGAGCCCGGCCAGCCGTGGGTGACGATCATCGGGGTGGCGTCCGGCTCGGGGGAGCGGACGTGCAGGAAGTGCACCCGGGTGCCGTCGATCTCGTCGGTGAACTGCGGGAAGGAGTTCAGCCGGGTCTCCTGCGCGCGCCAGTCGTACTCGTCGCGCCAGTACGCCACCAGCTCCTTGAGATAGGACAGCGGGACACCCCGGCTCCAGCCCTGGCCCGGCAGCTCGCCCGGCCAGCGGACCGCGTCCAGGCGCCGGTGCAGGTCGTCCAGCTCGGCCTGCGGGATGTCGATGCGGAACGGCTCCACGGAAAGCTCCTTACAAATGTCGGCACGCCTCCGGAAAAGGCGTTTCCACGGTATGGACCGGCCTGACGGAGTGACAAGAGCGGGCCGTCAACTGCGCATTCTGGAAGAATTGCGCCCGCCTCGCGGCCGGTACCTTGTGAGTCCGCAAGGAGCGTTTCGAGGCGAATGGGGAGGGCCGAGCAGTGGGCAATTTTGTTGGCGATCACGCAGTGGTTCTGGGAGGAAGCATCGGGGGGTCGCTGGCGGCCCGGATGCTCGCCGACGCCTACCGCCGGGTCACGGTGGTGGACCGCGACGAGCTGTTCGGGCCGACCGCCCCGCGCCGTGCGATCCCGCAGGGCCACCACATCCACGCGCTGCTCGCCCGGGGGAAGCAGATACTCGACGAGGTCTTCCCCGGGTTCACCGAGGAGCTGGTCTCGCTCGGCGTCCCGATCGGCGACTTCGGCACCAGCCTGAGCTGGTACTTCAACGGGCGGATGATGAAGAAGGCGGAGACCGGGCTGGTCTGCGTGGCGGCCGGCCGGCCGCTGCTGGAGGCCCGGATCCGCGGCCGGGTGAACGCCCTCGACCACGTGACCTACCTTCAGCACACCGACGTGCTGGGCCTGATCGCCACCCCGGACGGCGGCCGGGTCACCGGCGTGCGCATCCAGGCCCGCGAACAGGGCTCCACCGAGCAGCGGCTGGACGCCGACCTGGTGGTCGACTGCACCGGGCGCGGCACCCGCACCCCGCGCTGGCTGACCGAACTCGGCTACCCGCAGGTGCAGGAGGAGCAGGTCAAGATGGACCTGACCTACACCACGATGTGGTTCAAGGGTCCGCTGCCCTACGACCCGATCGGCGACGACATCGCCCTCATTCCGGTCGCCACCCCGGCGATCCGGCGCGGCGCGATCTTCGCCCGGATGCCCGACGGCTACGCGGTCTCGCTGACCGGCATCCTCGGCGACAAGCCGCCCACCGACCACGCGGGCTTTATGGCGTACGTGGAGTCGCTGCCCGTCCCCGAGATCCACAAGGCGGTGCGGGACGCGGAGCCGCTCGGCGAGGCGATGACGTTCCACTTCCCGGCCAGCATCCGCCGCCGCTACGAGCGCCAACCCCGGCACCCCGAAGGCCTGTTGGTGATGGGCGACGCGGCCGCCGTGTTCAACCCGGTGTACGGGCAGGGCATGACGGTCGCCTCGATCGAGTCGCTGGTGCTGCGCAAGCACCTGGCGGCGGGCGTGCCCCGGCCGGCCGCGTTCTTCGCGGACCTCGCCAAGGTGATCAACGGACCGTGGGACATGGCCACCGGCGCCGACCTCGGCTTCGACGGCGTCCAGGGCCGCCGCACCCTCAAGGTCCGCCTCGGCAACCTGTACATCCCGCGCCTCCAGGCCGCCGCAGTCGGCGACGGCTCCCTCTCCACAGCGTTCCTGCGAGCCGCCGGCCTGGTCGACCCGCCGCAGGCCCTGATGAAGCCCCAGGTGATGTCCCGGGTACTGCGCCCCAACCGCTGACGCCTCCCCGGCGAGGGGTTGCTGCCAGTGCGGCCGCCCCCCGGGCCGGCGGTCAGAGGCAGTTGCGGTCGGCCGGGCGGTTGGTGCGGAGTGGGTGCCTTCGGTCGGCGGGTCGTCGGGCGGGTGTTCGTCGTGCCCGGCGGGCTGTCCGGCCGGCTGTCGGTCTGCCCGACGTGTCCGAGGGGCCGCAGGCCGGACGGTGCGGTGTTCGATGGCTCGTCAGTCGGGGAGCGCCGCGTTCGAGGGGCCGCCGGCCGACCCGCTGCCGGTCTGTGGTCGTCGCGGCCGGGGTGTCGGCTCGTTGGCTTGCTTGAGCGGCGTTCGACAGTCCGTCGGCCGGACGCCGGCGCGCCCGACGGCCGGCAGGTCTGGCTGTCGTTCCCGCCATGCTGCCGACCGGCAGGCTGTTGCCGTTCGGTTGTCGGGCTGTCTGTGGTTCCTGTTCGGTTTCCGGCCGGCGGCCTGCTCCCGGCCGGCGGCCGGCCGCCGTTGTTGTGTGCGGCGGGCCGGTGGCCGGGGCGGGTGGTGGGGGTGCGTCGGGGGTTCGTCAGGTTGCCGCAGGCGCGTGGCGGATGCCGTCGATGATGGTTTCCACGGTGTGGGTGGCCAGGGCGTCGATGGTGGCGCGGTCCTGGTGGCGCAGGGGGCCGCGGGTGGCGAGGTCGGCGAAGCCGTGGACGGCGGACCAGCAGGCCCATTCGGCGTGGTCGCGGCGTTCGGGGGTGAGCACGCCGGCGGCGACCGTCTCGTCCAGGGCGTCCAGGAGGAGTTGGAACGGCGGGGGGACGTGCTCGCCGACCGCGGACGGGTCTTCGTCGCCGGGCACCTCCTGGGTGAGGATGGCGAGCGAGAACCAGCCGGGTTCGGACAGCGCGAAGGCGATGTAGCCGAGGCCGACTCCGCGCAGGTGGCGCAGGGCCTGTTCGGCCGGGTCGGCGGATCGCGGGTCGGCGTTCATCCGTTCCAACATGGCCCTGGCCAGGCGCTCGTGGGCCTCTGCGGCGACCGCCAGTACCAGCGAGCGCCGGTCTGCGAAGTGCCGGTAGGCGGCGTTCGGGGTGACCCCGACGGAGCGGGTGACCTCGCGCAGGCCGAGGGCGGCCTCGCCGCCCTGCCGGGCCAGGCGCAGGCCGGCCTCCACCAGAGCAGCGCGCAGATTGCCGTGATGGTACGAGCGCGTATCGCCGGGCATGGTCGCTTGGCCCCTCCCTCTCGGTTTACAGTGTAAACATCATTGATGTGGACAGTGCATACTTTACGCCTGGCAGCCACCAGTATGCTCCCACCCCCCGCCCGGTCCGACCCCCCGCCCCGCACCCCGTCCGGCCCGCACGCCGGAAGTTGTCAGCGCGGGCACGCCGGGCAGAACCTGTCAATCAGCGGGGGGCCGAGCGCCGAACGGCGATCCCCGATTCAGATTCGCGTCGTTTCCGTTCGGTGAGCTGAAGAGGAGCGAGGACTTGGCGGAGAAAGCAGAATTCGAGGAAGCGATCGCCATCATCGGCATGAGTTGCAGGTATGCGCCGGACCTCGACTCGCCGGAGAAGTTCTGGGAATTTCTCGTCGACGGCCGCAGTACGGTCGGCGAGATGCCGGACAAGCGCTGGAAGCCGTACGCCGCCGGCAGCCCGCAGGCGACCGCGATCATCCGGGAGACCGTCAAGCGGGGCTCGTTCCTCGACGACATCGAAGGCTTCGACGCGGACTTCTTCGGGATCTCCCCCCGGGAGGCCGACTTCCTGGACCCGCAGCAGCGGTTCATGCTGGAGCTGGCCTGGGAGGCGCTCGCCGACGGCGGCGTGGCCCCGCACTCGCTGCGCGGCACCGAGGCCGGCGTGTACGTTGCCGCGAACACCAACGACTACGGCCGCCGGCTGCTGGAGGACATCCCGCTCACCGGGGCCTACGCCGTCAACGGCACCACCTTCTACGGCATCGCCAACCGGGTCTCGTACTTCCTCGACCTGCGCGGCCCCAGCATGGCCGTGGACACCGCCTGCGCCGGCTCGTTGACCGCGCTGCACATCGCCGCGCAGAGCCTGATGTCCGGCGAGACCCCGATCTCCATCGTCGGCGGCCTCAACATCATGGCCACCCCCGCGCTGAACGTCGCCCTCTACGCGGCCGGCGCGATGTCGCCCGACGGCCGCAGCAAGGCCTTCGACGCCGACGCCGACGGTTACGGCCGCGGCGAGGGCGCCGGCGTGGTGGTGCTGAAGCGGCTGTCCGACGCGCTGCGCGACGGCAACCCCGTCAAGGCGGTCATCCGCGGCAGCGGCGTGTTCCAGGACGGCCGCTCCGACGGCATGATGGCGCCCAACGGCAGCGCCCAGGAGCACATGCTGCGGCAGATCTACTCCCGGGCCGGCGTCGACCCGGCCACCGTCGACTACATCGAGGCGCACGGCACCGGCACGCCCACCGGCGACCGCGAGGAACTCGTCGCGCTGGCCGCCGTGTTCGGCGCCGACCGGGCCGCCGAGGACCCGTGCCTGATCGGCTCGGTCAAGCCCAACGTCGGCCATGTCGAAGGCGCGTCCGGGATCACCGGCGTGATCAAGACCGTGCTGGCCATGCAGCACGAGCAGCTGCCGCCAAGCCTGCACAACACGCCCCGCCCGGACGTCGACTGGCAGGGCGTCGGACTGCGGCTGGTCGACGGCCTGCTGCCCTGGCAGGGCGGTGGGCGGACCCGGCGCGCCGGCGTCTCCAGCTACGGCGTCGGCGGCTCGATCGCCCACCTGGTGCTGGAGGAGAGCCCGGCCGCCGAGCCCGAGCGCCCCGCCGACGCCGCGCGCACCCCCGCCGTGTACCCGCTGTCCGCCGCCTCCGAGGCCGGCCTGCGCGACCTCGCGGGCGCGCTCGCCGACTGGCTGACGGACCATCAGGACATCGAACTGCCGTCCGTCGGACACACGTTGGCGGTCCGCCGCTCGCACCTCGCGCAGCGGGCCGCGATCACCGCCGCCGACGCCGGGCAGCTCACCGAGCGGCTGCGCACTCTCGCCGCCGGCCAGACCGGCCCGGGCATCGCCACCGCCCGGATCGTCGGCGCCGCCGCCGGGAAGAGCGTCTGGGTGTTCTCCGGGCACGGCGCGCAGTGGTCCGGCATGGGCCGTCAACTGCTCGCCGACGAACCGGTGTTCGCCTCCGCGATCGACGCGCTCGGGACGGTCTTCGAGGAGGAGCTCGGCTGGACGCCGCGCAGCGCCCTGGAGACCGGCGGCCCGTGGACCGCCGCGCACATCCAGGCCCTCACCTTCGCCGTGCAGATCGGCCTGGCCGAGGTGTGGCGCTCGCGCGGCGCCCGCCCCGCCGCCGTGATCGGCCACTCGGTCGGCGAGATCGCCGCCGCCGTCACCGCCGGAGCGCTCGACCTGGCCGACGCGGCCCGGTTCGCCTGTCGCCGCGCCGCCGCCCTGCAACGCCTGGACGGGCGCGGCGGGATGGCCATGGTCGGCCTGCCCTTCGCGGACGCCGCCGAGCGCCTCGCCGACGTCGCGGACGTCGAAGCGGCGATCGCCGCGTCCCCCGCCTCCACCGTGGTCTCCGGCGGGCGCGCCGCCGTCCGGCAGCTGATCGCCGACTGGGCCGGGGACGGGATCTGGGTGCGCCCCGTCGACTCCGACATCGCCTTCCACAGCAGCCAGGTGGACGAGGTGCTGGACGAAGTCGAGTCCGCCGCACGGCAGTTGACGCCACGCCGGCCGGAGATCACGCTGTACTCCACCGCGCTCGACGACCCGCGCGCCGACGACCTCCGCGACGGCGCCTACTGGGCCGCCAACCTGCGCCGCCCGGTCCGCTTCGCCGAGGCCGTGCGGGCCGCCGCCGAGGACGGCCACCGGCTGTTCGCCGAGATCTCCTCGCACCCCGTGGTCTCGCACTCCGTCACCGAGACCCTGCAGCACCACGGCATCGACGACGCCGCCGTGGTCGGCACCCTGCGCCGCGGCGCCGACGAGGTCGACACGCTGCTCGGCAACCTCGCCCGACTGCACTGCCACGGCGCGGACCTCGACTGGACCGCCGACCACGGAAGCGGCCGCCCGCTGGAACTGCCCGCCGCCGTCTGGCAGCACCGCCCGTACTGGATCTTCCCCGAGGAGACCGCCTCCGCCGGGCTCGGCGCCGGCCACGACCCGCTCACCCACAGCCTGCTCGGCGGCCGGATGACCGTCAGCGGCGCACCGGCCCGGCAGGTCTGGCAGACCCGCCTCGACATGGACACCCGGCCCTACCCGCAGAGCCACGGCCTGGTCGGCGTGGAGGTCACCCCCGCCGCGTCCATCCTCAACACCTTCGCCGAGGCCGCCCAGCAGGACGACGCCCCGGCCCTCACCGACATCGTGCTGCGCACCCCGCTCGCCGTGCAGCCGCCCCGGGTGGTCCAGGTGGTCCGCGAGGGCCGCTCGCTGTCGCTGGCCACCCGCCTCGCCGACGCCGCCGACGCCGACGGCGACGAGTGGATCACCCACACCACCGCCACCCTCGACCTGACCGCGGCGCAGCCCGCCGGCCGGATCGACTTCGCGGACATCCGCAGCCGGCTGCCGCACGGCACCCTCACCAAGGCCGACGAGATGTTCGCCCGGATGGGCGTCGAGGGCTACGCCTTCCCCTGGGACTTCCAGGAGTTGCGCTACGACGAGCGCGAGCAGTTCTCGGTGCTCACCATCGAGCCCGCGCCCGCCACCCGCGCCACCAGCTGGGCGCACGTCATCGACGGCGCGCTCACCATCAGCGCCATGGTGGTCTCGCCCGGCGACGCCACCACGCTGTGGATGTCCCGCTCGATCGAGAAGGTGGTCTGGCGGGGCGAGCCGCCGGCCACCGTCACCGTCCACTCGATCCGCTCCGAGCGGTCCCCGGTCGACACCGTCGACGTGTACGTCGGCGACGAGAACGGCGAGATCGTGCTGGAGGTGCTCGGCCTCAAGTTCGCCGCCGTCGAACACCTCGGCACCGCCGTGCTGCCGCGCGACCTGGTGCACGAGGTGGTCTGGCACCGGCTCGCCGAGGCCCGGCCGGCCGACGCCGTCGCCGTCGAGCAGGCCGTGCTGATCGGCGACCCCGACGTCACCGCGCAGCTCGCCAAGCAGCTGGAGATCGCCGGCGTGCCCAGCGTCGAACTCGGCCCCGACGCCGAAGTCGAGCTGCGGGCCGAGCAGTTCGCCCGGCCCGGCGCGATCCTGGTCGCCCCCTCCCTCGCGGAGGACGGCGAGAGCCTGGAGCAGGCCACCGAGCGCTCCACCTGGACGCTGATCCGCACCGTCCAGCGCCTGGCCGGCCTGCACGCGGACGCCCCGCTCGCCGCCCAGCGGGTCTGGGCGGTCACCAACGGCGTGCGCGACGCCCGGGTCGAGGCCGCCGTCGCCCACGGCCCGCTCTGGGGCGTCGGCCGGATCGTGGCCGGCGAGCACCCCGAATTCTGGGGCGGCACCGTCGACCTGACCGACCTCGGCGAGGACACCGGCGCCCAGCTGCTCACCGTGCTGCGGACCGCCGCCGGCCGCGAGGACGTGGTCTCGCTCACCGCCGACGGCATCGACGTCGCCCGGCTCGGCCGGATCGAGCGCAGCGCGGACGGCACCCCGCTGCAGTGCGACCCGGCCGGCACCGTCATGATCACCGGCGGTCTGGGAGCCCTCGGCCTGGAGGTCGCCCGCTGGCTGGTCGAACGCGGCGCCCGCCGCCTGCTGCTGGTCGGCCGGCGGGGACTGCCGCCGCGCGCCGACTGGCCGACCGTCACCGACCCGGAGGTGCGCCGCCAGATCGACGCCGTGCTCGCCCTGGAGGCGCTCGGCGTCACCGTCCGGGCCCTGGGCCTGGACATCACCGACGCGGACGCCGTCGCCGCGGCGCTCGCCCCCGGCGCGCTCGGCCTGCCGCCGGTGCGCGGCATCGTGCACGCGGCCGGCGTCGTCAACAACGCGCTGGTCGACAAGGCCGACCTGGCCGGCCTGCGCGACATCCTCGCCCCCAAGGTCGACGGCACGCTGGTGCTGCACCGGATGTTCCCGGCCGGGTCGCTCGACTTCTTCGTGCTGTTCTCGTCCTGCGGCCAGTTCGCGCACCTCGCCGGACAGGCCGGCTACGCCGCCGCCAACTCCTTCCTCGACGCCCTGGCCGCCCACCGCAACGCCGACGGGCACACCGACACGATCAGCCTCGGCTGGACGGCCTGGCGGGGCGTCGGCCTCTCCGCCGACATCGCCACCACCATGCTGGAGGCCAACTCCCGCGGCCTGGACGCGGTGTCGACGTCCGAGGCGCTGCGGGCCTGGGCCTTCGGCGACCGCTTCCAGGCCGCCTACCAGGCGGTGCTGCGGGTCGTCCCGACCCCGCCGCACGCCACCCGGCTGCCGATGTTCCGCGAGCTGACGGTCTCCGACGAGGCCGCCGACGCGGTCGGCAGCCAGCTGTTCAGCGTCGAGGGCCTGAGCGAGGAGGAGGCGCTCGAACAGGCCACCTCCGAGGTGCGGCAGCAGGTCGCCGCCGAGCTCAACCTCGACCCCGCGGACGTCGAACTCAAGCGCCCGCTGGTCGAACTGGGCGTCGACTCGGTCATGACGGTCGCCCTCCGGGTCCGCCTCCAGCGCCGCTTCGGCCTCGACCTCCCGCCGACCATCCTGTGGGCCAAGCCCACCGTCTCCGCCCTGTCCACCCACGTCCTGGAAACCCTCCGCCCGCAGCCCACCGAGGAGGCGCTCACCGTCTGACCCGAACCGCGCCGGCCGGTCCTCCCCTCCGGGGGAGGGCCGGCCTTCGTCGTGCATCGGGCGGGCGCGGGCACGGCAGAGATCCGCCCCGGGACGAGGCGCCGTCCCGGGGCGGATCCGTGCCGTGCGGGGTGACCGCGGGTCAGGAGGCCCGCACCGGGCTGTTGTGGTAGGCGGTGATGAGCCACTCCTCGGACTGCTTGGCCAGCACCCAGGTGGCGCGGATCTCGCGCTCCGGGGCGACCTCGGTCTCACCGGGGGCGATGACGCCGCCCTGGGTGATCAGGATGGCGGTGTCGGGGGTGGGGAAGCGGACGTCGAGCGGGGCGCCGAAGACGGTGGTGCCCTTGTACGGGCCGGCGTAGGCGGCGGTCATGAACTGCTCGATCCGGCCGCGGCCCTTCTGGAAGATGTCACCGGGCAGGATCATCGTGCCGTCGTCGGCGAAGAGCGCGGCGAAGGCGGCGGCGTCGTTCCCGGCCCAGGCGGCGATCATGCGCTGCGGCACCGCGCCCACGGCCTGCTGGTCCTTGACGTTCGTCATGCGGAGGGCCTCCAAAACGGGTGTGTGACAGGGCACTTGCATCGTGGTCCGGCACGGGGCGGCCGGTCATCTCCCGCGTTGCGCTTCAGGGTCCGTCCGGCCGTCGGGCGGCGACGAACTCGACCACCGACATGTAGCCGTACGGGTGCACGGCGCGCAGCGCCAGCCCGGCCCGGGCGGCCACCGCGCACAGTTCGTCGAGGCCGCGCTCGCGGCCGCCGCAGTAGGCGAGCATCCGCAGGTCCATCGCGGTGCTCGGGGACTCCCCGTCCGTGCCGACCGCCTCGATCAGCAGCACGGAGCCCTTCTCGCCGGCGGCCTCGGCGCAGCGGCGCAGGATCGCGACGGCGGGCTCGTCGGCCCAGTCGTGGACGATCGCGGACAGCACGTAGCCGCCCGCGCCGGGCGGCAGCGGCTCGAAGAAGCTGCCCTCGACGGCCTCGGCGCGGCCGGACAGGCCGAGCGCGGCGAAGCGCGAGCGGGCGGCGGCGACCGGGCCGGCCAGGTCGACCAGGGTGCCGCGCAGCGCGGGATGGGCGGCGAGCAGGGCGGCCAGCAGGGCGCCGCTGCCGCCGCCGACATCGACCACGTGGCCGAGCGTCGACCAGTCGAACACCCGGGTCAACGCGCCGTTGTCCAGCTCCTGGTGATGGCCCATCAGGTGGTCGAACGACGCGGACAGCGCCGGGTCGGCCGCCAGGTCGTCCCAGAAGCCGAGGCCGTAGCGGACCGGGTACGCGGGCTCCCCGGTGCGGACGGTGTGCAGCAGGTCGACGAAGCTCAGGTCGCCCTTGCCGACCGCGCCGTCGATGTCGAGCCACTTGCGTCGGCCCGCGGGGTGGTCCTCCCGCAACTGCTGGCCGGAGTCGGTCAGTTCGTAGCGGCCGGCGGTGTCCCGGGTCATCAGCTCGATGCCGACCAGGTGCCGCAGCAGCCGGTCCAGGGCGTCCCGGTCGGCGTCGATCGCGGCGGCGAGCTCCGCGGCGGTGCGCGGACCCTCCGTCAGGTGGTCGGCGACCCGGACGGTGGCGGCCACCCGGACCGCCATCGGGGTCGCCAGGTCGGCCAGTGCCCGCAGTCCGGGCCGGGGCGTTGCGTGCTGCGCCATGATGCGCGCCCTCCCTTCGTCTGTGGCGAGCCTAGGCGCGCGAGGGGGTCGCGGATTTATTCCCGCATGCTGAAGATCCGTCGGAGTGCGCTGCTGGGCGTCCGGTGAGCAATTCGGGAGAAGCCGCCGGGACGGGCCGCAGGCATCCTCAACCGTGAGCCTGGCGAGCGGAGTCGAGGTTCTCCATCGTCACGGTCATTGCATCTGCGGATTCCCGGCGCACGGCGTTTTCGACGGCCGGAGAGATGCACCGCGCCTGTGCGCCCGGCGCGAGCCATGGACCACGTTGACCAGTGGAGAGGGGAACTCGGTGGCCAGTCGTGAGCGATTCCGAAAACTGATTCCGGGCCTGGCGGTGATTCTGATCGCCGCCGCATTGTTTTTCACCGTCCGTACCTCGGTCGCGGCCGCCGACGGCGAGCAGGTCGCCAAGAAGTACAGTTTCCAGGAAATGCCCATCGCAATGCCGCCGGGGTACGAGAACCGGCCGATGGCGACCGTCCGAGAGGTCAATCCGGCCTACCAGAAGATCCGTTCGTGGATCTCGTCGGTCGGCGCCGGCATCGCGATCAACGACATCACGGGGCACGGCCTGGCCGACGGCATGTGCATCGTCGACACCCGCACCAACTCCGTGGTGGTGACGTACACCCCGACGGCCCGCGAGGCCGACCGGTTCACGCCGTTCGTGCTGGACGCCTCGCCGCTGCCGATCGACACCACCATGGCGCCGACCGGCTGCACGCCCGGCGACTTCAACGGCGACGGCCGCACCGACCTGCTGGTCACCTACTGGGGCCGCACCCCGATCCTGTTCCTGGCGAAGGCCGACGCCACCACGCCGAGCCCGAGCGCCTACCAGCCGCGCGAACTGGTGCCCAGCGAGTCGCTGGACGGCAAGTACCACGGCCCGCGCTGGAACACCGACGCCGCGTACGTCGGCGACCTGGACGGCACCGGGCACCCGGCGATCGTGATCGGCAACTACTTCCCCGACTCGGACGTCCTCGACCCGCACGGGCTGAACAACGTGGTGATGAACACCTCGCTGTCCAGCGCCAAGAACGCCGGCGGCGACCACGTGCTGCGCTGGTTCGACGCGACCACGGGCAACGCGCCCACCGCCTCGTACATCGAGGAGAAGGACGCCATCCCGTACGACGCCTCCACCGGCTGGACGCTGGCCATCTCCGGCGCCGACCTGACGGGCGAGGGCTTGCCGGAGCTGTACATCGCCAACGACTTCGGCCACGGCCACCTGCTGTACAACCGCTCCACGCCCGGGAAGATCCGGTTCACCGAGGCCAAGGGCGAACGCAGCCCGAACACCCCGAAGTCCTTCGTGCTCGGCAACGGCTCGTTCAAGGGCATGGGCGTCGACTTCGCCGACATCGGCCACAACGGCAACTTCGACATGATGGTCAGCAACATCACCGTCGCCTGGGGCCTGGAGGAGTCCAACTTCCTCTGGATCAACAAGGCGAAGGACGAGCAGGACATGAAGCGGCAACTGGAGCGCGGCGTCGCCCCGTTCAAGCAGGAGGCACAGGAACACGGAGTGGCCTGGACCGGCTGGGGCTGGGACGTCAAGATGGCCGACTTCAACAACAGCGGCGACCTGTCGATCGTGCAGACCGACGGCTTCGTCAAGGGCAACATCGACCGCTGGCCGTGGCTGCAGGAGATGGCCATGATGAACGACGACCTGCTGTCCAACCCGGCGACCTGGCCCAACGTGCAGCCCGGTGACGACATCGCCGGCGACGAGTCGCTGGCCTTCTACGCCAAGACCGACAGCGGCAAGTACGCCAACATCGGCGAGCAGCTCGGCCTGGGCGTGAAGATCCCCACCCGCGCCCTCGCCACCGGCGACACCACCGGCCGGGGCGTGCTGGACTTCGCCGTCGCCCGCCAGTGGGGACCGCCCGCCTTCTACGCCAACAAGTCGCCGAACATGGGCAGTTACCTCGACCTGAAGCTGTACCGGCCGGCCGACGGCAGCGCCGCCGCGGGCCAGGGCCTGACCGGCGTCGGGGTTCCCGCGTACGGCGCCACCGTGAAGATCACCACCCCCACCGGCACCCAGATCTCCCAGCTGGACGGCGGCGGCGGCCACTCCGGCTTCCGCAGCTTCGGGGTGCACTTCGGCCTCGCCGACTACCGCGGCCCGGTCTCCGCCCAGGTGTGCTGGCGCGACGCCGCCGGCATGCACGAGAAGACCCTGCAGCTCGACCCCGGCACGCACACCCTGATGCTCACCGGCGACGCCCAGGAGGTTACGAGCCGATGACCGCGACCGCCCAACCCGCCACCGCCGCACCGGCGCAGGCCCTGCCGGCCCCCGGCAAACCCGACCCGCGCTACCTGGCGCTGCGCAACTTCGCCATCTCCATCAGCGTGTTCAACATCTTCGGCTACACCCTGCTCGGCTTCGAGCAGCCCTGGCTGTGGCCCTTCGTCGCGGTGATCACCGCCTACAGCGCCGAACTGGTCTTCGAGATGATCAGCGCCTGGGCCTACCGGCGCGCCCCGCGCTTCACCGGACGCGGCGTCCGCGGCCTGTACGAGTTCCTGCTGCCGGCCCACATCACCGCACTGGCCGTCAACATGCTCACCTACGGCAACAACCAGCTGCTGCCGATCATCTTCGGCGTGATCATCGGCGTCGGCGGCAAGCACGCCCTCCAGGCGCCGGTCAACGGCCGGATGCGGCACTTCATGAACCCGTCCAACTTCGGCATCACCGTGCTGCTGCTCTGCTTCGGCTCCTGGTTCTCCATCGCCCCGCCGTACCAGTTCACCGAGAACGCCAACACCTTCTTCCGCGTGATGATCCCGCTGATCATCGCCACCGCCGGCACCGTGATCAACGCGCTGCTCACCAAGCGCACCCCGCTGATCGTCGGCTGGCTCGGCGCGTTCGCCATCCAGGCGTTCCTGCGGCACTGGATCTGGGACGTCTCGCTGTTCTCCGCACTCGGCCCGATGACCGGCGTCGCCTTCGTGCTGTTCACCAACTACATGATCAGCGACCCGGGCACCACGCCCAGCAAGGGCTGGCCGCAGTTCATGTTCGGCTCCTCGGTGGCCTTCGTCTACGCCATCCTGATGGTCTTCAACGTGGTCTACACGCTGTTCTTCGCCACCAGCCTGGTCTGCCTGCTGCGCGGCCTCGGCTGGTGGGCCGCCCACCTGATCGCCAAGCGCCGCACCGCCGGCGCCTGGGCCCCGGCCGAACAGGCCCCCCGGCCGGCGGCCGTGCCCGGCGCCGTCCCCGGCACCAGCACCGGCAGCCCGACCGGCAGCATCGCGGCCTGACCCCCCGTCGGCAGCCGGCGCCGGCCGCCACCGCAGCCCGCGGTGGCGGCCCGCGCCGCGTTCAGCCGCCGACCGGCCGCTCGGTGGCCGTGCGCGGCACCGTGAACGGCCCCCAGCCGAACACCGGCAGCCAGCGCCCCGGCGGCGCGCTCCACTCCAGCGCGGCGATCTGCTCCGCGGTCCGCCGCCCCGTCAGCGAACGCAGCAGATCGTGCCGGTGCGCGGACACCGTGACCGCCGGCTCGCCGTCCCCGGCCACCCACTCGGCGCCCGGCGCGACCAGCCGCAGCGCCGGAACCCCGTGCGCGCGCACCGAGTTGGCCAGCCCCCGGACCACCAGGTCGATCGAACCCGGATAGCTCGGATGGTCCTCCGGCACCGGCTCGCCCAGCGCGACCCGCACATCCAGCTCATGGGTGAACACGTCCATGGTGAGCATCGCGTGCCGCAGCTCGAACGGGCCGCCCAGCACCCCCGCGATCGGGCCCTCCAACTGCGCCCACTCCGCCAGCGGCCCGGCCAGGCCCTCCGCTCTTCGGTGCGGCACCAGCCACAGATCGACGCCCTCCCGGTCGGCGAACGAGCGGCCCACCTCCACCAGGTGCCCCACCACGTCCGCCACCGTCCAGCCCGGACAGGCCGGCACCGGCAGCCCGGCCGCCTCCGGATGCGCCAGCAGCAGGGCGGTCAGGTTCTCCCGTGCCCTGCGGTACGCGGCCGCCCCCGGCGCCCGCTCCCAGTGCCCCGCGGCCGACGCATCGGCCACCTCCTCGTCCGTCGTCATCCCTGTCCGTCCTCCGGTCTCCCGCCGCAGCACTGACCGAACGTCAGAAACGGTCCGCGGCCCAGTCATTGGACCGTGCACCGGCCCGCCGCACAATGCGGCCCGGACCGCCCGGCAACCGGAGAGACGCGACCGCCCGTGCGGCGCAACCGCGGAGATGCGCGCCCCACGGCCGCACCGGAACCATGGAGGCGCCGCCACTCCGGGCGGACGGGCAGGGAGGGCAATGTGCCGACCACCATCGGATCGCTGCGCCGGCTGCTGCTGGCGCCGTCACTCGCCTCGGTGACGTTCGCCGGGCGCGGCTTCCCCGTAACGGCGTCACCGGCCACCGAACGGCTGGAAGCGGTGCCGCAGGCCGTGGTCTGCGGCTTCGAATGGGGCATCGACGCGCGCGACCAGTGGGAGGTCGAACGCCGCCTCGACCTGATCGACCCCGAGCAGCGCGGCTTCGCCTACGAGGGCGCCACCATGGCCTTCACCATCCTGGACGCGGCCGGCCCCGGCCGCGGGCGGCGCACCCGCGACCTGCTGGACGGACCGGGCAAGGCGCACATCTTCCTCGCGTACATCGGCATCGGCTTCGCCATGGCCCGACTGCCCAGGCCGCTGTGGAAGAAGGTCCTGCCGGACCTCACCGGCACCCCCTACCACCCGGTGATGAGCTGGCTCGCCGTCGACGGCTACGGCTTCGACCTCGCCTACTTCCACCCCCGGCGCTGGGTCGACGAGCAGCGCCGCCCCGCGCCCTACCCGTGGCAGGGCGCGCCCGGCTACTTCCAGCGGGCCGCCGACCAGGGCATCGGCCGGGCCCTGTGGTTCATCCACGGCGGAAACCCCGGCCAAGTCGGCTCCGCCGTGCGGAAGTTCGGCCTCGACCGGCAGGCCGACCTGTGGAGCGGCGTCGGCCTTGCCGCCACCTTCGCCGGCGGCTGCCGGGCCGCCGGGCTCACCGAACTGCGCGCCGAGGCCGGGCTGCACCGCGCCGAGCTCGCCCAGGGCTCGGTGTTCGCCGCCAAGGCCCGGTGGCACGCCGGCCACGTCCCCGAGCACAGCGCGCTCGCCACCGAGGCGCTCACCGGCCTCGACGTGCCCGCCGCCGCCGACCTCGCCGACGCCTGCGCCGTCCAGCACGGCGAGGACGGCCTTCCCGCGTACGAGCTGTGGCGCAGCGCGCTGCGCGCCCGGCTGGCGAACTGACACCCGATCAGACGACAACCCGAGGGGAGATGGCTGTGGCCAGTGCACTGCGGACCCTGCGCCGCCGCGTCCTGACGCCGAGCACCACCGAGACGCTGATCGCCAAGCGGGGCTTCCACGAGAAGAACCGCGAGGCCAAGGACCTGCTCGAAACCGTCGGACGGCGATTCCTCCAGGGCTACGGCTACGCGATGGAGTCCCGCGACAGCGCCGAGGCCGAGGCGAGCCTGGAACGGATCCCGACCCGGTTCCGCGGCTTCGCCTACGAGGGCGCCGGCATGGGCTTCGCCATGCTCGACGGCCTGCCCACCCAGGGCCGCGGCCACGTCGACCGCTTCCTGGCCGGCCGCGGCGCCGACCACATCTACATGGTGTACGTCGGCATCGGCTGGGCGATGGCCCGGCTGCCGCGGTTCTGCTGGCCCGACATCGACGCCCTCGACCCGCTGCTGCGCTGGCTGGTGCTGGACGGCTACGGCTTCCACCAGGCGTACTTCCGCACCCCCCGGTACGTCCACGAGCAGTACCGGGAGAGCGAGTTCCCGTGGCCCGCGCACGACACCCCCGGCTACACCGGCAACGCCATCGACCAGGGCGTCGGCCGGGCCCTGTGGTTCGTCGGCGGCACCGACCCCGACCTGGTCGCCACCATGATCGAGAAGTACCCCGCCGCCCGGCACGCCGACCTGTGGGCCGGCGCCGGACTCGCCGCCACCTACGCCGGCGGCGTCGACGAACGCGAACTGCACGCCTTCAAGGACCGCGCCGGCGAACACCGCGCCATGGTCGCCCAGGGCAGCGCCTTCGCCGCCGAGGCCCGGATCAAGGGCGGCACCCTGATGCCGCACACCGAACTCGCCACCCGGGTGCTGTGCGGCATGGACGCCGCCGACGCCGCCCGGGTCACCCAGGAGACCATCACCCTGGACACCGCCCCCGGCCTGCCCGCCTACGAGGTCTGGCGGCGCGCCATCGCCACCGCCATCGCCGACCGCGGGGGGTGCTAGCCGTGGCCGCCACCGCCGCGCACCGCGTCCCGCCCGGGCCGCCGCGCCGGGCCGCGCCCGGCCTGCTGCGCAAACTCGCCGGCGACCGGCTGGCCCTGATGCGCTCCGCCGCCGTCGAGTACGGCGACGCGGTGCGGATCGCCATCGGCCCCAAGACGCTGTACTTCTTCAACCACCCCGACCACGCCAAGCACGTGCTCGCCGACAACGCCGCCAACTACCACAAGGGCATCGGCCTGATCCAGGCCCGCCGCGCCCTCGGCAACGGCCTGCTCACCAGCGAGGGCGAACTGTGGCGCAAACAGCGCCGGCTCATCCAGCCCGCCTTCCAGCACAAGCGGATCGTCCAGCAGGCCGGGGTGGTCGCCGAGGAGGCCGGCAAACTGGTGGCCCGGCTGCGCACCCACGAGGGCGGCGAACCCGTCGACCTGACGACCGAGTTGACCGGCCTCACGCTCGGCGTGCTGGGCCGCACCCTGCTGGACGTCGACCTCGACGCGTTCGGCTCGATCGGCCACGACTTCGAGGCCGTCCAGGACCAGGCGATGTTCGACATGGTCACCATGGGCATGGTCCCGGAGTGGGTGCCGCTGGCCAAGCAGCGCCGCTTCCAGCAGGCCCGGCGCAGCCTCCAGCAGGTGGTCGACCGGCTGGTCGCCGACCGCACCGCGCGCCACGGCGCCGACCTGGGCGACGACGCGCTGAGCCGGCTGATCGTCTCCACCCGCGAGGAGGCCGACCCCGCCGTCGGCCGGCAGCGGATGCGCGACGAACTGGTCACCCTGCTGCTGGCCGGCCACGAGACCACCGCCTCCACCCTCGGCTGGACGCTGTACCTGATCGACCGTCACCCCGAGGTCGCGCAGCGGCTGCACGAGGAGGCCGTCGAGGTGCTCGGCGACCGGCCGCCCGAGTTCGAGGACCTGACCCGGCTGACGTACACCGGCATGGTGCTCAGCGAAGTGATGCGGCTCTACCCGCCGGTGTGGATCCTGCCCCGGCAGGCGCAGGCCGAGGACGAGGTCGGCGGCTACCGGGTGCCGGCCGGCGCGGACGTGCTGATCTGTCCGTACACCCTGCACCGGCACCCCGAATTCTGGGACGCCCCCGATCAGTTCGAACCGGAGCGGTTCGACCCGGCGCGCTCGAACGACCGGCCGCGCTACGCCTACATCCCGTTCGGGGCCGGCCCGCGGTTCTGCGTGGGCAACCACCTCGGGCTGATGGAGGCCACCTTCACGCTCGCCATGATCGCCCGCGAACTGCGGCTCGCCAAGGTCCCCGGACACCGGGTGGTCGCCGAGCCGATGCTCTCGCTCCGGGTGCAGGGCGGGCTCCCGATGAGGGTGCAGGCCGCCCGCTGATCCTCAAGTGACGAGCCCCCGGCGGCAGCGGGTAAGCGGTGAGCCCCCTGCGGCAGCCGGTGAGTGGCGAGCCCCCTGCGGCAGCCGGTGAGTGGCGAGCCCCTGTGGCAGCCGGTAAGTGGTGAGCCCCCTGCGGCAGTCGATGCCGTAGGGGGCCTTCGCGCGAAACGCTTCGACAACAGTGGTCGGGGGAGTGTCGGAAAAGTGTCCGACGGTGCGGCGGAGGGGGCCGCCGTCCGTCGACGCAAGGTCAGCCGGCGTCGGCGACCGGGCGCTCGTCGAAGGCGTCGTCCTGCTCGAACGCCGCGGAGCGAATGTCCAGCAGGGCCAGCAGCACCGGCGGGTCGAGGGCGCCGATCGGGCGCAGCCGCAGCTCGATGGGCAGCAGCGGGACCTTCGGGCGGGCCTCGATCGGGCCGACCGAGCCGACGAAGACCTCACGGTCGGCGGTCAGCGACTCCTCGCAGGACGCGGGCACGGAGTGCGCGAGCAGGTACCAGGTGCCCGGTGGCACCCGGTCGAGCGTGAAGGCTCCGGGGCGGGGCAGGACGGTACACGCGGCCGGCCTCCCCTGCGGTATTCGGCTGGGGAACAGCCCCACGAAGACCTGGCCGAGCTCCTCGGTGGCCTCGCTGCGGATCTCGCCGCGGACGGTGGAGTGCCCGGAGGCGGCCGAGCGGCGGCGGGAGTCGACCACGATCTCCTCGGTGTAGCCGCCGAGCTGACGGTACATCGTCGGGGAGACCCCGACGCTGGCGGCGAACCGCGAGCTGAAGGTGCCCACGCTGTTGTAGCCGACCCGATGGCTGATCTCGGTGACGGTGGCGGTGGTCTCCAGCAGCAGCCGCTTCGCCGCCTCTATCCGAATGGCCGACAGGAAACGCCGGGGCGACACTCCGGTAACGCGCTGGAATTCTCTGGAGAAGTGGAATTTGCTGTACATCGCGGCCTGCGCCATATCGTCTATGGTGAGCAGTTCTCCGAGGTTCTCGTGCATGGTGTCTATGGCTCGGATCACGGCTTGCTCGATGGCAATCTTCATGTTCGCCTCCAAGATCTCCACTGCACCAACAGGTTTGTTGACGTGCGACTCCGGCGCCGGGTGAGGTCACGGCGCAGCCAGGCATTACGGCCATTTTCGGAGATGCCAGAGTGGGCGACTGAAAGTCCTCTCTGGTGAAAGGGGTGCCCAACATATCACGGCGATAACGATTGTTGACCGTAGCAGGGCCCCCGTCCGAAGTGCAACGCTCAATGGCATATTCTCCGGACTTGCTCCAAAACCGGTCATCCCCACCCTGCTGTGTTTGAACCCCCTCAGCAATGACGAAGGTGCCCGCGCTCCGGCGGGATGAGCATGATGCTCGAGTCGCGCATGCGAACGGGGCCGCTGTGGAGCCGCGACCCGCTTTCCCGACGATCGCTGAGGAGGCGCCCGTGCGCTCGGGTACCCCAGATGACCAAGTTGACCGGATCATGACGCTGGAGGCGTTCGCGGACACCATCGTGCCCGGCGAGAAACGATTCCCCGAGGACCGCGCCGTGGCCGGCGCCGCCCCCGGCGGCGGCGCGGTGGCAGCGGGCGCGATCGAGCTCCTGCAGACCCCGGCCACCGGAGTGTCGGACGCCCTCGACAACTACGCACAGGCGCTCAACGGCCACGCCGCCGGATACGCCGCCGAGCACGGCCTGACGCTCGACCAGCAGCTGCCGCCGTTCGTCGCACTGGACTTCGCCCAGCGCACCGAACTGGTCCGGTCGCTGGTCGGGCCGGGCCACCCGGAGAAGGAACTCTGGGTCCTGCTGGCCCTGTTCAGCAACATGGCCTTCGACACCGCAGCCCACGTGCACACCACCGAGGCACTCGAGGCCGGGCACCCCGGCCTGCTCGGGATGGGCTTCACCAAGCCGGACGCCGACGGCCTGTGGCGCTTCCCCGCCTTCTCCTACGGGCGGCAACTGGCAGAACTCCACCCGGACACCACACCCACAGGGAGCCCCGCATGACCCGAGGAGACAGCACCGACGTCCTCATCGTGGGCAGCGGCTTCGGCGGCGCCATCGCGGCGTACCACCTGGCCGCCGGCGGCGCCAAGGTCACCGTGCTGGAACGCGGCCCCTGGCTGGAGGCCGACGACTTCGAGCACGACTTCCTGCTCGGCTCGTCCTACACCCGGATCTTCGACTTCGTGGTCGGCGACGGGATGAGCCTGCTCGGCGGCAACTGCGTCGGCGGCGGCAGCGTGGTCTACTTCGCCGCCATGCCCCGCGCCCCGCGCTTCGTGTTCGACCGCACCGGCAGCATCGGCCGCCGGATGTGGCCCGGCGCGATCGACCGGGACTCCCTCGACCCCTGGTACGAGCGGGTGGAGGAGGCGCTGCCGATCACCCAGCAGAACTGGGACGACGTCACCTACGCCGGCGGCCTGTTCGCCGCGGCCTGCGCCCACGCCGGCCACAGCGCCAACCCCGTCCCGGCCGCCGTCGACCGCGCCCGGTGCACCAACTGCAACTGGATGATGGCCGGCTGCAAGTTCGACGCCAAGCGCTCGCTGCTGCTCAACTACCTGCCCGCGGCGCTCGCCAACGGCGCGGAGATCCGGCCGCTGCACGAGGTCCAGCACCTGAGCCGGACCGACGACGGCGGCTACCGGGTGCACTACAACGTGGTCGACGACTCCGACTACCGGGTGCACGTCGGCAGCGGAACCATCGACGCCAAGATCGTCGTGCTGGCGGCCGGCGCCGGCGCCACCCCCGTCATCCTGCAACGCTCCGAGCAGACCCTCGGCACCATGCCGCACGCCGTGGGCCGCTACTTCTCCGGCAACGGCGAGCGGCTCAACACCGCCGTCGTCGACGAGGACAAGGCCCGCGACCTGCTCGGACTCGACCGCGGCGACGGCCGGGCGTACCAGGCCAACCAGATCGGCAAGGGCCCGGTCGTCGCCAGCTGGGCCCACCTCGACGGCTCGAAGCCCGAGCACTCCCGCTTCTCGCTGGAGCAGCTGTACTTCCCGCCCGGCTTCGGCACCATCCTGGCGCAGGTGCCGGACGCCTCCGGACCCAGCTGGTTCGGCGTGGAGAAGAAGGAACTCGTCAAGCAGTGGCAGTCCTGGCTGACCGTCTTCACCATGGTCGAGGACGACAACGAGGGCGTGTTCGGACCGCCGCCGCCCACCGGGAACGCGGTGCGGATCTCCCAGCAGATGCTGGGGCGCGGGACGATCTCCTACACGCCCACCGAGAACACCCTGCGCGGGTGGGCGGAGTCGGACGCCGTGGTCAAGGACATCCTGGAACGCGACGGCCTCGCCAGGGTGATGCCCTGGACCAACGACGTGGTCGGCGCCTACACCGTCCACCCGCTGGCCTCCTGCCGGATCGGCGACGACCCCGCCACCTCCGCCCTCGACGACCGCCACGAACTCCGCGGCCACCCCGGCATCTTCGTCACCGACGGCTCCGCCGTCCCCGGCGCCCTCACCGTCAACCCCGCCCTCACCATCTCGGCCCTCGCCGAACGGGCCGTCCCGGCCATCGTCAAGGCCGCCCAGGAACGCGGCGTCAAGGTCACCTACGGCGCCCCGTCCCCCGACGGCTCGACCTCCGGCCGACGCGGCATCAAGTCCCAACTCCCGCTGCTGATGCGGGACTAGAGAGAAACCCCGGCGGTGCCGGCCTCCCCCGCTGCCGATGGGGGAGACCGGCACCGCGGCACATCCGCAAGGTGCTCCGCACACGGCGCCGCGCCGGCAGCGGGCGGAGGGGGCGCAGCCGGCCGGCCGGGCGAGGAGCGTGGGCGTCTTTGGTGCTTCGGCACCCTTCCGCCGTGACGCGGTGCTTCGCTGCGCGGGGAGCGCGGTCGTCGCAGGTAGTGCGTGCGTGGGCTCGGCGGGTTCGGTGTGCTTTCGCCCTGCGCGGTGTTCCGCCGGGCGGGGCGCGTTCGGGCGCGGGCTGCCGGGCATGGCGCGTGCGAGGGGTGCGGCACGTTCAGTCGTTCGCCGGCGCGGCCGGCACTCGTTGGAGGAGGCGTCATGTCATCACCGTTGCTGCGGCCCGTGCTGCGCGGGGCGTTGCGGCAGGTCCGACAGGTGGATCCGGTGCGGCCACGGCGGGCCCCGGGCGAGGTGCGGGCCGTGTACACGGAGGTGGAGCGGGAGTTCGGGATGCTGGCGCCGCCGATCGCGCTGCATGCGGCCGCGCCGGCGGTGATGGCCGCGGCGTGGGTGATGCTGCGCGAGACGCTGATCGCCGGCGGGCTGGTGGAGCGGGCGGCGAAGGAAGCGGTGGCGGCGGCGGTCTCGGCGGAGAACTCCTGCCCGTACTGCGTGGACGTGCACGGGGCGGCACTGGACGCCCTGCTGCCCGGGGCGGACGCCACGAAGGCGCTCGACGGGCCGTCGGAGTGGCTGCGGCGCGATGGCGGGGCCCCGCCGTTCCCGGCCGCGCACGCGCCCGAACTGGTCGGCACCGCCGTGGTGTTCCACTACCTGAACCGGATGGTCAACCTGTTCCTGGCCGACGGGCCGGTCCCCGAGAACGCGCCGCCGGCCGTGCGGCGGATGGTCCACGCCATGCTCGGCCGGCTGATGCGGGCCGGAGCGCGACAGGCCCCGGTCGCGGGCGGCTCGCTCGACCTGCTGCCCTCCGCACCACTGCCCGCCGACCTCCGGTGGGCGGCCGGCACCCCGTCCGTCGCGGGGGCGTTCGCCCGGGCCGCCGCGGTCGCCGAAGACTCCGCCGCCCGCGTCGCCCCCGCGACCGTGCGGGCGCTGCTGGACGCCCGGCTGGCCACCTGGGACGGCCGCCCACCGGGCCTCGGCCGCGGCTGGGTCGACCCCGCAGTGGCCGAACTGCCCCCCGAGGACCGCCCGGCGGGCCGACTCGCCCTGCTCACCGCGATGGCCTCCTACCAGGTGGACGAGGCCCTGGTCGCCGAGTTCCGCCACCGGCACCCGGGCGACGCGCCGCTGATCGAACTGACCTCCTGGGCAGCCTTCACAGCCGCCCGCCGACTCGGCACCCGCCTGGCGGACGCTGATTGACGGTCCGTCAATGAACGTGGAACGGAGCCTCCGCAGACCTGGCGGGGGCTCCGCTGCTAACGCGGCGGGCAGGCGGGCGCTGTTGGCGGTTCAGTTGCATCTCCGGCGGCCGACCGAGACGGCTCCCTACCGGATGGACGAGGGCCTGGCGGCCGAGTTCCGCCGTCGGCGCGCACGTTCACTGGCGAACCATCAACCAGGCGCGCGGGCTTGAAGGACGCCCAGGAAGCCAGCTCGACCAGCGGCGCGCCCCCTGGTCCGCAAACCGCAGGTGGGGCTGTCGGCGGCCTTGCGCAGCGGCCGGGACGGAGAGGCCCGGCGGCGGTTCGGCCGCACATCCGCAGTGGCCGACCTGCCGCCCGGTGGGCCGGCTCGCGTTGCTGGCCGCGTTGGCCTCCTGCCGGGTGGACGGGGCCCGGTTCGCCGAGTTCCGCCGTCGGCGCCCGGGTGGCGCGTCGCTGATCGAGCCGGCTTTCTGGGCGGCCTTCACGGCCCCGCCGGCCCGGCGCCGCGCCTGGTTGATGGTTCGGCAGTGAACGTGGAGCGAGGCCTCCGTGGGCCGGGCGGGGGCTTCGTTGCTTCCGGGGTGGGCAGGTGGGCGTTGTCGGCGGCTCTGGGCAGCGGGCGGGACGGAGGGGCCTCGCCGGGGGTTCGGCCGCGCATCCGCGGTGGCCGACCTGCCGCCCGGGGGGCCGGCTCGCGTTGCTGGCCGCGTTGGCTTCTTTCCGGATGGACGGGGTCCTGGTCGCCGAGGTCCGCCGTCGATCGAGGTGCGGCCTCCGCCGTCGCCCGGCTGGTCGCCGCCCCGCTGGCCCGCTGTCACCTCCTGCTGTCCCGAGCCCCCGTGGTTCCTTGCGCGGGGGCTCCGGGGTGTGTCGGGGACTGTTCGTGAATGACGGCGTTATGGAATTCGGGAACTGCGCGAAGGCACTTATGAGACACGCTGTCAGTACTGTCGTGGCGTTCTGCAAGTGCCCGACGGGCAAATCACGGTGTTATGGAATCGCGGTTGTCGAATCACGGCGTTATGGAATCCGGGCAGTTGAATCACGGCGTTATGGAATGCCGTCCCGCGCCTGCCGAGGGGGAAAGCAAACCGGAAGATGGCAACCGGAGCGTGCGGGGCGCACGCTTGATCGGTATAAGGGGAGAACTGAGACCCGCCAGTAATTCAACTCCAGGGGGCGGTGAATATATGAGCAGTCAGCGGATAGCTATCGTCGGAATGGGCCTCCGCTACCCGGATGCGAATTCTCCGGGAGAACTGTGGGAGAACGTACTGAGCGGCCGAAGGGCTTTCCGGAGGCTCCCGGACGAACGGATGAACCACGCGGAATACTGGTCGCCGGACCGCAGTGCGCCCGACCGCTTCTACGCATCGAAGGCGGCAGTGCTCCGGGATTACGAATTCGACCGGATCAAATACAGCGTCGCCGGAAGTACGTACCGCTCGACCGACCTGACGCACTGGCTGGCGCTGGACGTGGCCGCCCAGGCGCTCGCCGACGCCGGATTCCCGGACGGTGAGGGGCTGCCCCGGCAGGCCACCGGCGTGGTGGTCGGCAACAGTCTCACGGGTGAGTTCTCCCGGGCCAACATCATGCGGCTGCGCTGGCCGTACGTGCGGCGCACGGTCGCGGCGGCGCTCGGCGGCAAGGGCTGGAGCGACGCGGACACCGCGGCGTTCCTGAAGGACCTGGAGGTGCAGTACAAGTCGCCGTTCCCGCCGATCGACGAGGACTCGCTGGCGGGCGGCCTGGCCAACACCATCGCCGGGCGGATCTGCAACCACTTCGACCTGCGCGGCGGCGGCTACACCGTCGACGGCGCCTGCTCCTCCTCGCTGCTGTCGGTGGTCACCGCCGCGAAGGCGCTGGACGACGGCGACCTGGACGTGGCCGTGGCCGGCGGCGTCGACCTGTCCATCGACCCGTTCGAGGTGATCGGCTTCGCCAAGACCGGCGCTCTCGCCACCGGGGAGATGAAGGTCTATGACCGGGACTCCAACGGCTTCTGGCCCGGCGAGGGCTCCGGCATGCTGGTGCTGATGCGCGAACAGGACGCGCTCGACCAGGGCAAGCGGATCTACGCGACCATCGCCGGCTGGGGAGTCTCCTCCGACGGCAAGGGCGGCATCACCCGGCCCGAGGCCGGCGGCCACCGCCTGGCCATCTCCCGCGCCTACGGCCGGGCCGGCTACGGCGTGGAGACGGTCTCCTACTTCGAGGGCCACGGCACCGGCACCGCACTCGGCGACGCCACCGAGATCGAGGCGCTGTCCTCGGCGCGCCGCGCCGCCGACCCCACCGCCCGCCCGGCCGCCCTCGGCACCGTCAAGGGCAACTTCGGGCACACCAAGGCCGCGGCCGGCGTGGCCGGCCTGATCAAGGCCGCCCTCGCCGTGCACCACCAGGTGATCCCGCCGGCCACCGGGCACTTCGACGCCCACCCGAAGCTGCGCGGCGACGACGCCGCCATGTACGTGCCGCGCCGGGCCGAACTGTGGCCCGCCGACCGGCCGGTGCGGGCCGGCGTGTCCGCGATGGGCTTCGGCGGCATCAACACCCACATCGCCGTCACCCAGGCCCCCGGCGCCGAACGCCGCGCGCAGCTCGACACCGGCACCGAACAGCTGGTGGCCGGCCGGCAGGACGCCGAACTGCTGCTGCTGGACGCCGACGACCCGGCCGCGCTGCGCGCCGAGGCGGAGCGCCTGCTGGCCGTGGTGCCCAAGCTCGCCATGGCCGAACTCGCCGACCTCGCCGCCCAGTTGACGGAGAAGCAGAAGGGCGCCCCGGTGCGCGCCGCGCTGGTGGCGACCTCCCCGGACGACGCCGTCCGCGCCCTGGAGCGGCTGCTCACCCTGCTGGACTCCGGCGCCCGCGAGGCGTTCTCCGCCGGCGAGGGCGTGTTCCTCGGCCGGGCCCGCCGCGCCCCCAGGATCGCCTACCTGTTCCCCGGCCAGGGCTCCGGCCGCGGCACCACCGGCGCGCTGCGCGCCCGCTTCGCCGCCGCCGACGAACTGTTCGCCGCACTGCCCGCCGGGACGGACCAGGTCGCCACCGAGGTCGCCCAGCCGCGCATCGTCACCGGCTCGCTCGCCGCGCTGCGAGTGCTCGACCGGCTCGGCATCCACGCCGACACCGCCGTCGGCCACAGCCTCGGCGAACTCACCGCCCTGCACTGGGCCGGCGCGCTCACCGAACAGCAGGTGCTCGAACTCGCCGCCGTCCGCGGCCGGTTGATGGCGAGCGCCAGCCGCGGCGGCGGCGCGATGGCCGGGCTCGCGGCCACCCCCGAACAGGCCGCGCGCCTCGCCGAGGGCCAGGACGTCGTGCTGGCCGGCTACAACGGGCCCCGACAGACCGTGGTCTCCGGCCCCGCCGAGGCCGTCGACGAGGTGTGCCGCCGGGCCACCGCCGAAGGCACCACCGCGACCAGGCTGAACGTCTCGCACGCCTTCCACTCCCCGCTGGTCGAACAGGCCGCGACCGCGATGGGCGAACACCTCGCCCAGGTCGACCTGCGCACCCCCGAGCGCCCGGTCGCCTCCACCGTCACCGGCACCCGGCTGGCCGCCGACGCCGACCTGCGCACCCTGCTGCGCGACCAGGTGCTGCTGCCGGTCCGCTTCCACGAGGCCGCCGCCGAAGCCGTCGCCGACGCCGACCTGGCCGTCGAGGTCGGCCCCGGCCGGGTGCTGACCGGCCTGCTCGCCGAGATCGCCCCGAGCTGCCCGGTGCTCGCCGTCGACACCGACAGCACCTCGCTCGGCGCGCTGCTCCGGGTGGCCGGCGCCGCCTGGGTGCTCGGCGCACCCGTCGAGGCGGACGCGCTGTTCGCCGACCGGCTGACCAGGCCGCTGCCCGACGACGGCACGATGACCTTCCTCGCCAGCCCCTGCGAGACCGCCCCGGCCCTCACCCTCGACCTCGCCGCCTTCGACGACGCCGAACCGGCCGCCGCACAGACCGAACAGGACCGGGCGGGCGGCGAATCCACCCTGGAACTGCTGCGCCGGCTCACCGCCGAGCGGGTCGAACTGCCGCTGGAGTCCGTCACCGCCGACACCCACCCGATGGACGACCTGCACCTGTCCTCGATCACCGTCGGCCAGCTGGTCAACGACATCACCCGCGCACTCGGCCGGCCCGTGCTCGCCTCCACGCCCAACTTCGCCACCGTCCGCCTCGGCGAACTCGCCGACCTGATCGACACCCTGGCCGACACCGAACAGGACGGCGCGACCCCCGAGGCGGAAGTCCCCGGCGTCGCCCCGTGGGTGCGCCCGTTCGCCCTCGAGTACACCGAGGCCGAACTCGCCGCCGTCCGTATCGAGGCCGCGCCGCCCGCCGACTGGACGGCCCTCGCCCCCGACGGCCACGCCCTGGCCGAGCCGCTGCGCGCCGCGCTCGCCACCGCAGGACTCGGCGACGGCGTCCTGCTCTGCCTCCCCGCCGAAGGCGGCAGCGCACACGTCGAACTGTTCGTCGAGGCCGGCCGGGCCGTACTGGCCGCCCGCAGCCGACTGGTGGTGGTGCAGGGCCGGCTCGGCGCCTCCGGATTCGCCAAGACCCTGCACCTGGAACACCCCGACATCCCCGTCACCCTGGTCGGACTCGACGACCCGACGGCCGACGGGACGACGATCGAGAAGGTCGTCGCCGAGACCGCCGCCACCGACGGCTTCGCCGAAGTCCGCTACGACGCGCACGGCCGTCGCACCGTCCCGGTGCTGCGCCCCGTCACCCCCCGCCCCGCAGCCGAGGGCACCGCCCCGCTCGGCGCCGAGGACGTGCTGCTGGTCACCGGCGGCGGCAAGGGCATCACCGCGGAGTGCGCACTGGCGATCGCCCAGGACACCGGCGCCGCACTCGCCCTGCTCGGTCGCGCCGACCCCGCCGCCGACACCGAACTCGCCGCCAACCTGGCCCGGATGGAGGCCTCCGGACTGCGCTTCCGCTACGACCGCGCCGACGTCACCGACCCCGCGCAGATGGCCGCCGCGATCGGCCGGCTGACCGCCGCACTCGGCCCCGTCACCGCCGTCCTGCACGGCGCCGGCCGCAACGAGCCCGCCGCGCTCGGCAGCCTCACCGCCGACGACTTCCACCGCACCCTCGCCCCGAAGATCGACGGGCTGCGGGCCGTGCTCGCCGCCGTCGACCCCGAGCGGATCAGACTGCTCATCACCTTCGGCTCGATCATCGGCCGGGCCGGCCTGCGCGGCGAGGCGCACTACGCCACCGCCAACGACTGGATGAGCGAACTCACCGCCGACTTCGGGCAGCAGTACCCCAACGCCCGGGCACTCGCCCTGGAATGGTCGGTGTGGTCCGGCGCCGGCATGGGCGAGCGGCTCGGCGTGGTCGAGGCGCTGGTCCGCGAAGGCATCACCCCGATCTCCACCGAGAACGGCATCCAGGTGCTGCGCGACATCCTCGCCGACCCCGCCGCCGGCCCCGTCCTGGTGGTCTCCGGCCGCGCCGCCGGCCTGCCCACCCTCGCCCTGGAACGCCGCGAACTGCCGCTGTCCCGCTTCGTCGAACGGGTCGTCGCGCACTACCCGGGCATCGAACTGATCACCGAGGCGGAGCTCACCGAAGGCAGCGACCCGTACCTGAGCGACCATCAGCTCCAGGGCGACCTGCTCTTCCCCGCGGTGCTCGGCATGGAGGCGATGGCCCAGGTCGCCGCCGCCGTCGGCGGACAGCCGGGGTCGCCGCTGCTGGAGGACGTCGAGTTCCAGCGGCCCGTGGTGGTCCGCCCCGGCGGCTCCACCACCCTGCGGATCGCCGCCCTGGTCCAGGCGCCCGGCGTCGTCGACGTGGTGCTGCGCACCTCCGACACCGGCTACGCCGCCGACCACTTCCGGGCCCGGCTGCGCTACCCGAGGCCCGAACTCGCCGACACCCCCGTGCCGGAGGAGTTCGCACTGCCGCCCGTCCCCGTCGACCCGGTCACCGAGCTGTACGGCAGCGTGCTGTTCCAGGGCAAGCGCTTCCAACGGGTGCTGGCCTACCGCCGGGCCGCCGCCCGGCACGCCCTCGCGGAGATCTCCACCGCCGCGCCCGCCCCCTGGTTCGGCGCCTTCCTGCCCCAGCACCTGCGGCTCGCCGACCCCGGCACCCGGGACGCCATGATGCACGCCATCCAGTGCTGCGTCCCCGACGCCACCCTGCTGCCGCAGCGCATCGAACGGCTCTGGCTGGCCGAACGCGCCGCCCAGGACACCGAGTACGTGCTGCTGGACGCCCGCGAACGCTCCCAGGACGGCGACTCCTACGTCTACGACCTGGACGTGCGCACCCCCGACGGCACCGTGGTGGAACGCTGGCAGGGCCTCACCCTGGTCGCCGTCGGCAAGCGCGACGGCGCCGGGCCCTGGGTGCCCTCGATGCTCGGCTCGTACCTGGAACGCGCCCTGGAACGCGTGCTCGGCGGCAGCCGCGCCGTCGTCCTGGAACCGCGCACCGCCCCCGTCGGCACCGTCGAGGACCGCCGGGCCGGCACCCGCACCGCCGTCGGCCGGGCCCTCGGCCGGCCCGCCGAGCTGCGCCACCGCCCCGACGGCCGGCCCGAGACCGACGGCTGCACGGTCTCCGCCTCGCACGCCCAGGAACTCACCCTCGCGGTGGTCGGCCAGGGTCGGCTGTCCTGCGACGTCGAAGCGGTGCTGCCGCGCACCGCCGAGGACTGGACCGGGCTGCTCGGCGCCGCCCAACTCCCGGTCCGCGACCTGCTGGCCGCCGAGACCGGCGAGGACCCGGCGATCTCCGCCACCCGGGTGTGGAGCGCCCTGGAGTGCCTGCGCAAGGCCGGCGCCACCAGCCAGGCCCTCACCGTCGACCGCGTCCACCCGGACGGCTGGGCACTGCTGTCCGCCGGGGACGCGCACATCGCCACCTGGGCGACCACCGTCAACGACCGCGGCGAGCCGACGGTCTTCGCGGTGCTCGCCGGAAGGGACGCCTGATGACCGGCTACTACGAGATCCGACACACCGTCGGCTTCGAGGAGACCAACCTCGTCGGCAACGTCTACTACGTCAACTACCTCCGCTGGCAGGGCCGTTGCCGGGAGATGTTCCTCAAGGAACAGGCCCCTGCGGTGCTCGCCGACCTCCAGGACGACCTGAAGCTGTTCACCCTCAAGGTCGAGTGCGACTTCTTCGCCGAGATCACCGCCTTCGACGAACTGTCGATCCGGATGCGGCTGGAGGAACTGACCCAGACCCAGATCCAGTTCAGCTTCGAGTACCTGCGCCTCGCGGACGACCACGAGAACCTGGTCGCCCGCGGCCGGCAGCGGATCGCCTGCATGCGCGGGCCGAACACCGCCACCGTCCCCGCCCGGGTCCCCGAGGACCTGCGCCGCGCCCTGGTGCCCTACGCGGAGAACGCCGCCGCGGCCCGGGCCCTGGCCGCGGCCGCCGCCCCCGCCCCGGGGCGGATCTGATGAGCGCCCCCCACGTGCGGGGCGGCGCCACCCTGCCGCCGCCCCGGGCGCCGCGCCCGCCCGCCGCCGGGCCGGCCCTGCGGGAGACCATGGCCCGCTTCGCCACCGGCATCACCGTGCTCACAACCGGCGGCGAACAGGTGCACGGGATGACCGCCAACGCGTTCAGCTCGGTCTCGCTGGACCCGCCGCTGGTGCTGTGCTGCGTGGCCCGCACCGCCACCATGCACCGGGCGATCACCGTCACCGGCAGCTTCGCGGTCTCCGTGCTCGGCGCCGAACAGGAACAGCTGGCCCGGTACTTCGCCGACCGCGACCGCCCGCGCGGCGCCGAACAGTTCGACCGCGTCGACTGGCAGCCCGGCCCGCTCACCGGCGCCCCGCTGCTCGGCGGCGCGCTGGCCCGGCTGGAGTGCCGGCTCGCCGAGGTGTACGAGGGCGGCGACCACTCGATCTTCCTCGGCGAGGTGCTCGCCACCGAGTGGGCGGCCGGCGACGGCGCCCTGCTGTTCTACCGCGGCGGCTACCACCGGGTCGGCTGCGAACCGGCCGACCGGACCGCCTGACGACAGGCGCCACCCGGCGACGAGAGCGACAGGAACGACGAGAGCGACAAGAGCGAAGAGAACGACGAGAACGACAAGGAGGAGAACACCCCGATGTTGGTGAGCGTCACCGGCGGCACCGGATTCCTCGGCATCCACTCGGTCGCGGCGATCGTCGCCCACGGCCACCGCGTCCGCCTGCTGGCCCGCGACCCGGACGCCGCCGGGCGCACCCTGGCCCGGCTGGACGTCGACCCCGGCGCGGTCGACCTGGCCGCCGGCGACGTCACCGACCCGCCGTCCGTGGAACGCGCGCTGCGCGGCGCCGACGCCGTACTGCACGCCGCGTCCGTCTACTCCTTCGACAGCCGCCGGCACCCGGAGATGCGGCGCACCAACGAACGCGGCACCGAAGTCGTGCTGGCCGCCGCCCGCCGGATCGGCGCCGACCCGGTCGTGCACGTCTCCAGCGTGGTCGCGCTGCTGCCCGCCGGCGGGCGGACGATCGGGGCGCACACCCCGGTCGGCCGCCCCCGGGAGACCTACGCGGCCTCCAAGGCCGCCGCCGACCGGATCGCCCGCCGCCACCAACGGGACGGCGCACCCGTGCTGATCAGCTATCCGCCCGCCCTGCTCGGCCCCGAGGACCCGAAGATCGGCGACCAGACCGGCCGGCTGCGCGACACCCTGCGCGGCCTGATGCCGATCTGGCCCACCGGTGGCTTCCCGGTCGGCGACGTCCGCGACACCGCGGGGCTCCACGCCCGACTGCTGACCGCGCCGCGCGACGGCGCCGACCGGCACTTCGGGCCGGGCCGGCACCTGAGCACCCGGCAGTACCTGCACACCCTGCGCGAGGTCACCGGCCGCGCGCTGCCCGCGCTGCACCTGCCCGCCCGCGCCATGCTGCCGGTCGGCGCGGCCGCCGACCTGCTGCAGCGCGCCTGGCCCTGGCACCTGCCCGCGGAGTACGGCGCGGTGTGGACCTGCGCCCACGCCGTGCCGGTCGAGGCGGGCGCGAGCACCGGCGGGCTGCGGCCGCGGCCCGCCGCCGAGACCATGGCCGACACCGTGCGCTGGCTGCACGGCCGGGGACTGCTGACCGACCGTCAGGCCGGCGCGATCGCAGGGGAGAAGAACCGATGACCACCGCCGAACAGCAGGCCGCCCCGATCGTCCTGCCGGGGCTCCGTCCCCGCACCGCCCCCGAGCCGGCCGGCGGCCGCAAGCTGCGCACCGTCCCGCCGCCGAAGCCCGAACGCACCATGGGCAGCGCCCGCGAACAGCGCGAGCAGCTGCGGAGGCGGATCGTGGAGGGCGAGCCCGACGCCGTCCGCCGGCAGCACAAGAACGGCAAGCGCACCGCCCGCGAGCGCCTCGAACTGCTGCTGGACGAGGGCTCGTTCACCGAGATCGAGATGTATCGGCGGCACCAGGCGGACGGCCCCAAGCTGTCCGAGAACCGCCCGCACACGGACGGCGTGGTGGCCGGCTCCGGCACCGTCGACGGCCGCCGGGTGTTCGTCTACGCGCAGGACTTCACCGTCTTCGGCGGCTCGCTCGGCCAGGCCCACGCCGCGAAGATCCACAAGGTGATGGACCTGGCGATCGCCACCGGCGCCCCGCTGATCGGCCTCAACGACAGCGGCGGCGCCCGGATCCAGGAGGGCGTCACCGCGCTGGACGGCTACGGCGGCATCTTCCGCCGCAACGTCGAGGCGTCCGGGGTGATCCCGCAGATCAGCGTGGTGCTCGGCCCGTGCGCGGGCGGCGCGGCCTACTCGCCGGCGCTCGCCGACTTCACCTTCATGGTCCGCGACACTGCGCAGATGTACCTGACCGGCCCGGACGTGGTCGCCACCGTCACCGGCGAGCAGGTGACGCACGACGAGCTCGGCGGCGCCGACGTGCACGGCCGCCGCTCCGGCGTCGCCTCCTTCGTCCACGACGACGAGGAGTCCTGCCTGGCGGACGTCCGCTTCCTGCTGTCCATGCTGCCCGCCAACAACCTGGAGACCCCGCCGAACGACCCGCCGGGCGGGGCCCGCGACGAGGAGCGGCCCCGGCTCGCCGAGATCGTCCCCGTCGAACCCAACAAGCCCTACGACATGCGCGAGGTGGTCGCCGAGATCGTCGACGACGGCGAGTACATGGAGGTCCACCAGGACTGGGCGGGCAACGTGCTGTGCGCCTTCGCCCGGATCGACGGCCAGGTGGTCGGCCTGGTCGGCAACCAGCCGCTGGTGCTGGCCGGCGTGCTGGACATCCCCGCCTCCGAGAAGGCCGCCCGGTTCGTCCGGTTCTGCGACGCCTTCGGCATCCCGCTGGTCACCCTGGTCGACGTCCCCGGCTTCCTGCCCGGCACCGACCAGGAGTACGGCGGCATCATCCGGCACGGCGCCAAACTGCTGTACGCCTACTGCGAGGCCACCGTGCCGCGGATCCAGGTGATCCTGCGCAAGGCGTACGGCGGGGCGTACATCGTGATGGACTCCCGCTCCATCGGCACCGACGTCTCGCTCGCCTGGCCGACCAACGAGATCGCCGTGATGGGCGCCGACGGCGCCGTCAACGTGCTGTTCCGCCGCGAACTCGCCGCCGCGGCCGACCCGGAGCTGCTGCGCGCCGAGCTGGTCGCCGACTACACCGACCGCCTGGTGCACCCGTACCACACCGCCGAGCGCGGCCTGGTGGACGATGTCATCGACCCGGCGCACACCCGCGCCGCGATCGCCCGCTCGCTCGCCATGCTGAGCGGCAAGCGCGCCCCGATGCCCCAGCGCAAGCACGGCAACATCCCGCTCTGACAAGCTTTTCGACGATTCGTCAATCGGGTGCCACCACCTCCGGCCCGAGCCGGCGGGCCGAGGCCGCCACCGACGCGGTGGCGGCCTCCCGGCTGTCCCCGACGCCCACCATCAGCGAGATCAGCTGGGAGTCCAGCAGCCGGTCCGCCGGGTACGGCTCGATCAGGTAGCCGCCGAGCTCCAGCGTCACCATGCCGTGCACCGCCGACCACATCTGATGCGCCACCAGATGCGCGTCGCCGCCGGCCCGGAACCGCCCCGAGTCGATGCACCGGCCGGCGCACTCCACCACGTCGCCCAGCGTGTAGCGGCCGTGCAGCCGGTCCTCGCCGTCGATCGAGAAGCCCGCCAGCGACGACCCGCCGAACATCACCGTGTACAGGTGCGGATTGGCCAGCGCGTTGCACCGGTACGCCCGTCCCAGCAGCGCCAGGTCCGCCACCGGGTCCTCGCTGGGCTGCACCCGGGTGAAGTACTGCTGGAGCCGCGCGAAGCCCTCGTGCACCATGGTCCGCACCAGCCCGCCCATCCCGTTGAAGTGGGTGTACAGCGCCATCGTCGAACTGCCCACCTCGGAGGCGATCCGGCGGGCGGACAGCGCCTGCGGGCCCTCCTCGGACAGCAGTCGGGCGGCGACGTCCACCAGGGCGGGGCGGGCTTTGGGATCCGGGCGTCGACTCATAACTCCAGTGTGACAAAACGCTGTTATATCCGGACAGGGCCACGGAGCAGAAGGGGTCCGTTACCGCACGTTGCGAGAAGCGGGCGATCCCGCGCGCCGCGTAGCTTCACAAGTTGCGCGAAGCACCACGATCCGTCAACTTCCGCCCTGCGCAAGACGACTGACGAGAGGTCCCGCCTTGCCCACCAGACCCATGAGTCGAGCGACCGGCACCACCCTGGTGCTGGCCCTCGGCACCGCGACCGTCCTGATCTCCGCCGCCGTCGCCTTCACCCACTCCTTCACCATGGACCCGTCGATGCCGATGGACTCCATGCACACGATGACCTCGACGGCCAAGCACTCCACCGCCAGCCGGCCACTCCAGGGCATGCCGCTCTCCGAGATGCCGGAGATGTTCACGGCCGCCCTCGGACTGCTGCTGGTAGTGATCGGCGCCGCCCTGCGCGGCCGGCCCGAGACCGCCGCCGACGCGCCGTCACCCGGCCGCGGCCGGGGCCGCGTCCTGATCGGGGTGATCGGCACCGCCGCGCTCACCATCGACATCAGCAAGACCTCGACCCTCGGGTTCGTCATCCCCGGCATGCGCACCGAGTACGGGCTCACCCCCCAGGAAGCCTCCCTGCTGGCCGTCGCCGGACTCACCGGGACCGCGATCGGCGCCGTGCTGTTCGGCGCGCTCTCCGACCGGATCGGGCGGCGCGGCTCCTACCTGATCGCCACCCTCGGCTTCACCGCCACCAGCATGTGCGGCTCGATGCCCGACTTCCAGGGCAACCTGGTGATGTGCGGGCTGATGGGCATCGCGGTCGGCGGCCTCGCCCCGCTGCTGATCACCCTGCTCACCGAGACCGTCGGCGGCACCGTCCGCGGCTCCGTGGTGGTCGCCCTGTCGGTGGTCGCCACCGCCGTCGGCTACCTGGTCGCGGCCGGCTCCGCGCTGTGGCTGGAGCCGATCTTCGGCTGGCGGGTGCTCTGGCTGATCGGCGCGCCCACCGGCGCCGTGCTGGTCGCCCTCGCCCCGTTCGTCCCGCACTTCGCCGCCGCGCCGGCCGCCGCCCGGGTCCAGCAGGAGCCCCGACAGCCGCGCTCCGCACGGGCGTTCGGCGTCGGCCTGCAACGCGCCTTCGCCACCCTGATCGGCCTGCTCACCTTCGGCCTCACCACCTGGGTCCCCAGCCTCGCCCGGGTCGGCGGGGTGCCGGTGCGCACCGCCAACCTGATGCTCACCGTCGCCGCGGTCGCCATGGTGCCCTGCGCCGTCCTGCTGATGCTCGGCTACCGCCGCTTCGGCCCGACCTTCATGGCGTCGGGGCTGGCCACCGTCACCGCCGTCCTGCTGCTCGCGCTGACCGCCAGCGGCGCCGTCGCCACCGTCAGCTGGGTCGCCGCCGGCGCTCTGGTGGCCGCGCTGTTCTCGGTCAACTCGATGTCCGCGATCTTCCTGCCGATCGCCGCCGACCTCGCCGACCCCGGCCGCCGCGGGCGCACCACCGGCACCGTCTCGCTGTTCAACCGCCTCGGCGGCCTGTGCGGCCCGCTCCTGCTGGCCGGCCTGGTCTCCTCCACCTCCGACGTCCTGACGGCCGTCTCCGCACTCGCCCTGCTCTGCGCGGGCGCCGCCTGGTACCTCGGCCGCCGGCACCGGCAGCACACCCTGGCGGAGGCCCGGGCCGCGGCGAACGGCTCCCTGACGGAGGCTCGGGCCGCCAACAGCTGACACCGGCCCGCCAACGGCTGACACCGGCCCGCCCTCCGTCCCCGGCCGTGCACGGGGGCGGAGGGCGAGCCGGCGCGCCGGGCCGGGTGCCAGGCGAGGTGCGCGAACTGGCCGGGCGTCAGGCGAGGTGCGCGAACTGGCCGGGCCGGCGGCCCGGGCCGGCGGGGCCGCGGTAGGCCTGGGCGATGTCGAGCCAGTGGTCGGCGTCCGCGCCGGTCGCGGTGACGGCGAGGTCGTCGCGGTGGCGGCGGCGGGTGACCAGCAGGCAGAAGTCGACGGCGGGGCCGGTGATGCGCTGCTCCGCGTCCTCGGGGCCGAAGTCCCACCGCACGCCGGACGGGCCGGTCAGCTCGAAGCGGAACTCCACGTCCGGGGTGGCCTCCTTGCGGGCCTGGTAGCCGAAGTCCCAGGTGCGGACGGCGAACCAGGCCAGGTGGCCGACCCGGTCGGTGTACTCGCGCCGGACGCCGAGCGCGTCCGCGACGTCCTGGCCGTGGCCGAACAGCTCCATCAGCCCGGCCGCCGCCAGCACCGGCGCGGGCAGCGGACGGACCAGCCACGGCACCACCTGGCCGGCCGGGACGACGGCGAGCGCCTGCTCGGCGGCGGCCCGCTCCTCGCGCCAGGCGGTCAGCAGCTTCTCGGTGCCCAGCGCCAGGTACGGCTGGAGGATCTGCTGCACCGAGCCGTTGAAGTCGCCCGCCAGCGGCGTCACGTACTCCACGAAGCCCTGCGGGTCGGAGGCGGACAGCGCGGCCATCTTGAAGATCGTGGTCAGGTGGGCGATCTGGTGGGCGACCGTCCAGCCCTCCGCGGGAGTGGGCAGCGCCCAGCCCGACTCGTCCAGATCGGCCACCAGACGGTCGATGTCCTGGCCTTCGGCGATCAGGTCGGAGAAGACGTCCTGGGGCACGGGGAAGTCCTTTCGCAGGGAGGGAAGTCGGCGGCACCGCCCAGCCTCCGGCCCGGCGGCCGGACGCGACAACTCCCGTCGTGCGGCGTGCCGTTGGGGGCGCAGCGGCCGTGTCCCACGGGTCAGCAACCACCGAGACGACGCGGACGGGCCCGGGTCCCTAGGCTGCCGGACGGGCACCGTCGGCCGGTCGCCGCGACCGCGGGCACGGGTGTCGAAGCCGTCCGACGAGTTGAGGAGCCGTGATGTCCGAAACCGCTGTCCGGTCGAGCCGTTCGGGGACCGCGGCCTGGCCCGCCGAATTCGCCGCGCGCTACACCGCCAAGGGCTACTGGGCCGGCCGGTCGCTGGGATCGCTGATCGCCGACGCCGCGCGCAAGACCCCCGACGCCGTCTGCCTGGTCGACGGCGAGCTGCGGATGACCTTCCGCGAGCTGCTCGCCCGGGCCGACGGCGCGGCGCAGCGGATGGCCGCGCTCGGGCTGCGGGCCGACGACCGGGTGGTCGTGCAACTGCCCAACAGCTGGGAGCACGTGGTGCTCAGCGTCGCCTGCCTGCGGCTCGGCGCACTGCCGGTGTGGACGCTGCCGCAGCACCGCCGGCACGAGATGACCGGGGTGACCGCGCACACCGAGGCCCGGATGCTGGTGGTGCCCGGCGCCGCCAAGGACTTCGACCACCAGGAGATGGCGCGCCGGATCGCCGCCGCGGTGCCCGGCGTCGCGCACGTCTTCGCGGCGGGCGGCGAACTCCGGCCCGGCATCGAGGACCTGCACGCGCTGCTGGCCCCCGCCGAGGACCCGGCCGGGGCCGCCGCCGAACTCGACGCCGACGCGCCGGGCGGCGACGACGTGGCGATGTTCCTGCTGTCCGGCGGCACCACCGGCCTGCCGAAGGTCATCCCGCGGACCAACAACGACCTGGCGTACATGATCCGGCGGGCCGCCGAGATCTGCGCCTACGGGCCGGACACCGTCTACCTGACGACGCTTCCGCTCGGCCACGGCTTCCCCAACACCGGCCCCGGCGTGCTCGGCGCCCTGCTGAGCGGCGGCCGGGTGGTGATCGCCGCCACGCCCGCCCCGGAGGTCGCCTTCGCCGCGATCGCCCGCGAGCGGGTCACCGCGACCTCCGCCGTCCCGGCGATCGTCCACCGCTGGCTCCAGTACCGCGAGGAACACCCGGAGGCGGACCTCTCCTCGCTGCGGCTGCTCCAGGTCGGCGCGGCCCGGCTGGCCCCCGCGGTGGCCCGGCGGATCACCCCCGAGCTGGGCTGCACCCTGCAGCAGGTGTTCGGCATGGGCGAGGGCCTGCTGTGCCTGACCCGCCTCGACGACCCCGAGGAGGTGCTGCACCACACCCAGGGCCGCCCGATCAGCCCCGACGACGAACTGCTGATCGTCGACGAGAACGGCGCGCCGGTGCCCCCCGGCGAACCCGGGCTGCTGCTCACCCGCGGCCCCTACACGCTGCGCGGCTACTACGACTCGCCCGAGCTGAACGCCCGGGCCTTCGTCGGCGACGGCTGGTACTCCACCGGTGACGTGGTGCGCCGCACCCCCGACGGCAACCTGATTGTCGCCGACCGGGAGAAGGACGTGATCAACCGCGGCGGAGAGAAGATCAACGCCGAGGAGATCGAGGACTTCGCCCACCAGCTGGACGCCGTCCACCAGGCCGCCTCGGTCGCCATGCCGGACCCCGAACTCGGCGAAGCGGTCTGCCTGTTCGTCGTCCCCAAGCCCGGTCGGACGGTCGAACTCGCCGACGTGCGGGCCGTCCTGACGGAGGCCGGGGTGGCCCGCTTCAAACTCCCCGAGCGGGTCGAGCTGGTGACCGCGCTGCCCACCACCCCGGTCGGCAAGGTCGACAAGCGGGCCCTGCGGGCCGAGATCGCCCGCCGGCTGGCGGCGGAAGGCTAGGGCAGACAGGCCCTGGGCCCGGCGAACCGCTGCCGGCGGCCCGTCAGGCGGCCGGCTCGGCCCAGTCGATCCGGTGGCGGAGCGGCCGGGAGAGCTTCTCCTGGTTCATCAGCTTCATGGCGACCGGCATCAGCGCGTCGCGCAGCACCCGCCCGACCGGGCCGGCCGCCTTGTTGCTGTTGGTGCGCTCGGTCTGCCGGATGATCTGCTCGACCCGCGGGCGGCGCAGCTCCTCGTACCGGTCGAGGGCCCGGGGGAGGGGCAGGTCCCGCAGGCAGCGGGCAAGTTCCACCGAGCTCTCGATGGCCAGGGAGGCGCCCTGGCCGGAGCTGGAGGACGGCGCGTGGGCCGCGTCCCCGGTCAGCACCAGCCGGCCGCGGCTCCAGTGCGGCACCCGGGGCATGGTCTCCATCGGACCGGTCATCAGCAGCCGGCCGGGATCGGTGCGGCGGATCAGGTCGAGCGCCGGGGTGCGGTCGTCGGCGCAGGCCTCGGCCAGCACCTTCAGCCACTGCTCGGCTCCGCGGGAGGCCGCCCCGGCCGCTGTCAGCGGCTCCGGGTGCGGCAGGTTGACGAACCAGACGGCGTTGCCGCCGATCACCTGGAGCCCGAAGAAGGCCCGTTTGCCGAAGGTCATGAACATCTTCCCGCCGGTGTCCGGGACCAGGCCGGCCTCGGCGCTGACGGCGCCGAAGCCCAGCAGCCCGGCGTAGCGCGGCTGCGGGGCGGCCGGGTCGATCAGCGTGCGCACGGTGGAGCGGATCCCGTCGGCGCCGACCAGCAGTTCGCCGGTGGCGGTGGTGCCGTCGGCGAACTGCGCGGTGACGGCGTCCGCGCCCTCCTCGACCCCGGTCAGCCGCTTGCCGTGCTCGATCCGGATGCCCCGGCGGCGGGCCTCGTCGTAGAGCGCCCGGTAGAGGTCGCTGCGCATGACCAGCCGGGTGGGCTCCAGGGCGCCGGGGCTGCCGATCTCGGCGAGCCGCCGGCCGTTCCAGCTCTGCAGCACGATCGCCCGCATCGGGTCGCCGAGTTGCCGGACCCGGTCGCCGAGGCCGATCGCGTCCAGCGCGGCGAGCCCGTTGGGCGCCAGGCCGAGCGCGGCGCCGACGCCCTCGGCGGTGCCCTGGTGGGCCTCGTACACGGTGGCCTCGATGCCCGCCTGCCGAAGGGCCATCGCGGTGACCGGGCCGGCCACGCCGCCGCCGACGACCAGGGCGGTGGTGATCTTCGTCGTCATGTCCTGATGCTCCTTCGGGTCAGACCCGGGCCGGGTCGTCGACGGTGGGTGCGGCGCCGGTGCGGTGGGCCCGGCGGACGTCCTCCAGGTACGCGCGGGAGCACATCGCGGACAGGACCGCGATGCCGCCGCGGTGGACGCGCACCTCGCTGCTGTCGGCGGTGCCGACCAGCCGGATCCGCGGCCCGGCGAGCCCGCCGGCGGGCCCCTGGGCGTCCTTCACCCGGCCGCGGGCGGGCCAGGCGACGTCCCACTGGTCGATCACGGCGCCCTCGGGCACCAGCAGCTTGACCAGGGCGCGCCGCAGGTCGATGCGGATCTCCAGGTCGGCGGGCAGCGCGGGGGAGCGCAGGTCCAGGACGACCGATCCGCTGCGGGCCTTGACCTCGAAGCGGCCGGCGGTGGTCCAGCGGCCCAGGCGTTTGGCGGTGGCGTGGTCGACGTGGACGCGCTCGGTGGCGGTGCTCATGGCAAAGCTCCCCTTCGTCGGGGCCGACTCCCTGTCGGCCCCTTCATAGTTGCACTGCAACTAGTGCTGCTGCAACTAGTTCCGTCGGGAGTAGTATCCGGATCATGAGTACCGCCCCCAAGAGCACGCCGGTCCAGCTCACCGTGCTGTCGCTGCTGCACTTCAAGCCGCTGCACCCGTACGGGATGCAGCGGCTGCTCAAGGAGTGGGGCAAGGACCAGGTGGTCAACGTCGGCCAGCGCACCAGCCTCTACCGCGCGATCGACCGGCTGCTCGGGGCCGGGCTGATCGCCGTCCGCGAGACCGGGCGCGACCAGCAGTACCCGGAACGCACCGTCTACGAGATCACCGACGCCGGCCGGGCGGCCACCCGCACCTGGCTGCTGGACATGCTGCGCGAACCCAGGCTCGAATTCCCCGAGTTCCCGGTCGCCCTCGCCAACCTGATGCTGCTCGCCCCGGACGAGATCGAGCAGGCCCTCACCGCCCGCCTCGCCGCGGTGCGCGCCGGCCAGGCCGCCCAGGAGCGCTCGCTCGCCGAGACGGCGGCGTTCGGCGTCCCCAGGGTCGCGATGCTGGAGAACGAGTACGCCCGCGCCCTCGCCGCCGCCGAGGGCGACTGGCTGGAGTCCGTCCTCGCCGACCTCCGCTCGGGCCGACTCACCTGGAGCGCCGAGGAACTGATCGCGTTCGCCCGGGCCGACGAGGACCGGACGCCGCAGTAGCCGGGCCGGAGGCGGCCGGGCCGGAGCCGGCCGCACCGGCACACCGGGCGGCGCGGGCGGGCCCGGGAACGCCGAAGGCCCGCCCCCGCGCTGTGCGGGGGCGGGCCTTCGGCGGGCGCGTCACGCGGGGCGGTGCGCCCGGACGATCAGCGACACGCCGTTCATCGACTTCACCGGCAGGAAGCGCTCGGCCGCCACGATCCCGTTGAGGGCGGCGTTGATCAGCGCCGGCGGCGGCTCTTCGATGTCGCTCTCGGTGGACTTCTTGCGGTGCATCGCCACCACCGGACGCAGCAGGACGTTCCAGCTCCACATCTTGTCGATGACCAGGCCGGCGCCCTCCAGCACCTTGGTGAGCCCGTCCCGGTCGTAGCGGCGCACGTGGTCGCACTTCTCGTCGTGCGCCGACCACAGCCGCATGTCCTGGGGCACGGTGATCAGGGCGTTGCCGCCGGGGCGCAGCACGCGGAAGATCTGCGCCGAGGCGACGTCGTCCTCCTCGATGTGCTCCAGGATCTCGAACGCGGTGACCAGGTCGAACGACCCGTCCTCCCACGGCAGATCGCGGGCGTCGGCGACGTGCGCGTCCAGGCCGCGCTCGACGGCGATGCCCACGGCGGTCTCGGACAGGTCGCCGATCACGGTCTTCCAGCCGTGCTCCAGCAGCACCCGGCTGTTGCCGCCGCCGGCGGCGCCGATGTCCAGTGCGCGGCCGGGCGTGCCGATCCGGCGAAGCTCACGGGCCAGCAGCTGGCGCTTCTGCTGGAACCACCAGTGCCGGTCCTCGATCTCGGTCATCCGGCGGATCTCAGTGGCTTGCATCGCTTCTGCCTCTCTGCTCGGTGGAACTGACGGTGCATCGGTCGGGCAGGGAGCCCTGGTGCTCCGGGGCGTGGCGGGCCGGGGCCGGAGCGGTGGCCGTCGGCGGTTTTGCGCATGCTTTGCCGGACGATTCAGCAGTGTGGCCTAAAAGCGCACGATGTACGAACCGTGCCGGGCCGGGGCAGGGGGCCGGCCGGAACGGAACGGGAGGATCCCGGCAAAGGGGAGCCGGGGCGGGTCGGCGGCGCCGCCGGGCCGGGAGCGGCGGGCGGCAGGCCGGTGACGGCCCCGGGAAGGAGCCGTCAACAGTCGGCGGAACGCGGCGCGTTCGGGCCGGCCCGGGTCTCCGGCGCGGCGCGGTCCGGCCGGTCGGAAGTCACTCGCACGGGCGAACCGCCGAGCGCCCCTCGCACCCCTCCCGGCCCGGATTCCCCACCGGCCGCGCGATCCGCAACCTTGAAGATGTTCCGCCCCGGGGCAGCGGCCTAGCGTGAGCAGCGGCGGCCGGTCCGCTGACACCCCATCATCTCGATGACCCCTGGTGGAGGTCGCGTCCCATGTCCAACGAAGTGTGCCCCTACCGTCTCGACCCCGAAGGCGCCGACACCCACGGGGAGACCAAGGCGCTGCGCGAGCAGGGCCCGATCGCGCTGGTCGAGCTCGCCGACGGCGTGAAGGCCTGGTCCGTGCACGACTACGCGCTCGGCAAGCAGATCATGGGCGACGAGCGGTTCTCCAAGAACCCGCGCAAGAACTGGCCCGCCTACATCAACGGCGAGATCTCCAACGGCTGGCCGCTGATCACCTGGGTGGCCATGGACACCATGGCCACCCAGGACGGCGAGGACCACGGCCGGCTCCGCCGACTGCTGCTCAAGGCGTTCACCGAGCGCCGGGTGGAAGCCATGAAGCCGCACATCGAGAAGACCGTCAACGACCTGCTGGACGCCATGGCGGCCTACGACGGCGAGATCATCGACCTGAAGGGCTGGTTCCACGCGGAGCTGCCCACCCGGCTGATGTGCGACCTGTTCGGCGTGCCCGAGGAGACCCGCGACGAGGTGCTCGCCGGCGGGCACAAGAACATCGACACCCGGATCTCCGCCGAGGACGCCGAGGCCAACCTGTACCAGTGGCAGGAGGCGATCTCCAACCTGGTCGACTTCAAGCGCGCCAACCCGGGCGACGACCTGACCAGCGCGCTGATCGCGGCCCGCGACAACGACTCCAAGCTCAGCCACTCCGAACTGCTCGGCACCCTGCACCTGCTGCTCGGCGCCGGCTCCGAGACCCTGGTCAACGCCCTCGCGCACTCCTCGGTCGAACTGCTCGCCAACCCCGAGCTGCGCGAGAAGGTGACGACCGGCCAGGTCCGCTGGGAGAACATCTGGGAGGAGACCCTGCGGGTCGAGTCCCCGGTCGCCCACCTGCCGTTCCGCTACGCCACCGAGGACTTCGAGATCGGCGGCGTGAGCATCGCCAAGGGCGACCCGATCCTGGTGGACTTCGCCGGCATCGGCCGCGACCCGGCGATGCACGGCGACACCGCCGACGACTTCGACCCGCTGCGCGAGGACAAGACCAACCTGTCCTTCGGCTTCGGCGTGCACTACTGCCTGGGCGCCCGCCTGGCCAAGCACGCCTGGATGATCGGCATCCCGGAGCTGTTCCGCCGCTTCCCGGAGATGCAGCTCGTCGGCACCCGCGACGAACTGGTCGGCCAGGGCAGCTTCGTGGTCAACGGCCACGCACAGATCCCGGTCCGCCTGCGGGCCGCCGTCCCGAGCGCCGTCTAGGACCTGCCGGCGGGTCCGGGCGCCTCCCGGTCGGGGGCACCCGGGCCCGCGCAGCCACGCCTCGAAGCCACCCAGGAAAGGAGACCGACCATGGCAGTTGACGAAACGCCGGACGGCGCCGCACCGGAGGGCCTGCCCCTCGACGACGACTACATGGGCCCGCGCGACCTGAAGCTGGAGACCCTGGTCTCCGCCGACGGCACCCGCATCGCCTACGAGGTGTCCGGCAGCGGCCCGGCCGTCGTGGTGATCGGCGGCGGCCTGAACGACCGCGCCATGTTCACCCCGTTCGCCACCCTGCTGTCCAGCCGGTTCACGGTCTACAACTACGACCGGCGCGGCCGCGGCGACAGCGAGTACGGCGACCCGGCCGAGTACACCATCCAGAAGGAGATCGACGACCTCGCCGCCGTCATCGCCGCCACCGGCGAGCCCACCGCGGTGTTCGCCAACTGCACCGGCGGCATGATCGCCGTCCGGGCCGCCGCCCAGGGCGTGCCGATGAGCAAGCTCGGCCTGTACGAGCCGCCCTACGACTCCCCGAAGCCCACCGCCGAGCAGCTCACCCTGCTCCAGCAGTACATCGCGGAGGACCGCCGCGAGGAGGCGGTGACCATCTTCGCCCGGGACATCGTCGGCTTCATCACCGAGGAGACCCTCGACCACTTCAAGCAGCACCCCGCCTGGGCCGCCTTCGAGTCGATGGCGGCGTCCGCCTACTACGACGCGCTGCTCAGCCTCGACCACAACGCCGTCCCGCACGAGGTGCTGCCGCAGGTCGACGTCCCCACCCTGATCCTCACCGGCACCGAGTCCACCGCCGCGATCCGCAACGCCTGCACGGTGCTCTCCGAGGGCATCGCCGGCGCGCAGCTGATCGTGATGGAGGGCGAGGGACACCTGTTCAACCAGAAGACCGGGGCGCCGGTGTACGCGGAGTTCTTCGCAGCCTGAGCGGAGCCGGGAGCAGGCGCCGGGCCGCCCGTACGCGGCCCGGCACCCGCGCATTCCCGGCACCGCCACCCGCACGGCACGAGCGAGGGGTGGGACGCACACCATGGACGGCACGACACAGCTCCGGCACTCCGACGACGCACCGCCGCCGACCGGCCGCTGCCCGATGGCGCTGCCCGCCACCCGGCGCGGACTCGACCTCGACGCGGAGGTCGGCAAGCTCCGCGACAGCGGCGAACTCGGCCCCGTCGTCGACGCGTTCGGCCAGGAAGCCACCCTGATCACCCGCTACGACGAGGTGCGGGCCCAGCTGTCCGACACCGACGGCTTCCACGTCGGCGCCGTTCCGCTCCCGCCGGTCCTGCTGGAGCGCGGCTTCGACCTCGACGAGGTCAACCGCCGCCGCAAGGTCGGCAACCTGATCATGCTGGACCCGCCCGAGCACACCCGGCTGCGCAAGATGGTCACCGCCTGGTTCACCACCCGCCGGGTCGAGCGGATCCGCCCCCGGGTGGTCGAGATCATCGACGCCGCACTCGACGCCATCGAGCAGGCCGGGCCGCCCGTCGACCTGGTGGCGATGTTCTCCAAGATCGTCCCGGTGATGGTGATCTGCGAACTGCTCGGCGTCCCCGAGGCCGAACGCCAACGCTTCTGGAACACCGACGCCGCCCCCGACGGGCCGTCCAGCCCGCTCAACGAACTGCGCCGCCTCGGCGAGGCCGGCTGGGTCGACCACGACCTGATCACCCACCACCGAGCCCACCTCAGCGACGACGTGATCGGCATGCTGCTGCGCGAGTACGGCCCCGGCACCGGCGGCAACGAACTCACCGACGACGAACTGGTCGGCCTCGCCAACGCCCTGCTGATCGCCGGCCACGAGACCACCACCCAGATGCTCTCGCTCGGCACCCTCGCCCTGCTGCGCCACCCCGAGCAGCTCGCGCTGGTCCGCGACGACCCGGAGGCCGTCCCCGGCGCCGTCGAGGAACTGCTGCGCTACATCGGCGTGATGCACGGCGGCTTCGTCCGGATCGCCACCCGGGACACCGTGATCGGCGACCACGAGATCCGGGCCGGCGAACTCGTCCTCCCCGCGCTCGCCACCGCCAACCGCGACCCGCAGCTGCTCCCCGACGGCGACCGGTTCGACGTCACCCGCCCGCCCACCAGCCACCTGGCCTTCGGCCACGGCGTGCACTTCTGCATCGGCGCGCCGCTGGCCCGGCTCGAACTGCGGGAGGCCTTCCCGGCCCTGCTGAGACGCTTCCCCGGCCTTCGACTGGCCGTCCCGGAGGAGGAGTTGGAGTTCTCCGACGACACCGTGGTGTACGCGCTGCGGAGCCTCCCGGTGACCTGGTGACGCGTCGGCGCCCGCCGGTGCCGCGCCCCGCCCGTCCCCCCGACCCCTGCCGCGGCCGTCCCGGCGTGACAGGCCGTTCATCCGCCCCTCAGGAAGGAGCATCCGCCATGCGGCCGTTCCAGGTACAGGTTCCGCAAGCCGACATCGACGACCTCAAGCGCCGCTTGAGCCAGACCCGTTGGCCCGAGCTGGTCGACGTCGGCTGGTCCCGCGGCGCCCCGCTGTCCTACATCAAGGAACTGGCCGAGTACTGGCGGGACACCTTCGACTGGCGGGCCGCCGAGGCCCGGATCAACCAGTACCCGCAGTTCACCACCGAGATCGACGGCGCCACCATCCACTTCCTGCACGTCCGTTCGCCCGAGCCGGACGCCACGCCGATGGTGATCACGCACGGCTGGCCGGGCACCCCGGTGGAGTTCCTGGACATCATCGGGCCGCTCACCGACCCGCGGGCGCACGGCGGCGACCCGGCCGACGCCTTCCACCTGGTCATCCCCTCGCTGCCGGGCTTCGGCCTGTCCGGCCCGCTGAAGACCACCGGGTGGGACCTGGGGCGGATCGCGACGGCCTGGTCCAAGCTGATGGCCGGCCTCGGCTACGACCGCTACATCGCCCAGGGCGGCGACATCGGAGCCTTCACCTCGCTGCTGCTCGGCGTGATCGACCCCGGCCACCTGGCCGGCATCCACGTCAACCTGCTGCAGACCAACCTCAGCGGCGAGCCGGGCGAGCTGGAGTCGCTGACCGAGGACGACAAGGCCCGCCTCGCCCGGTCCGAGCGCTTCCTGGACGAGCTGGCCGGCCCGATGAAGATGCAGGCCACCCGCCCGCACACCATCGGGTACATGGTGAACGACTCGCCGGTCGCCCAACTCGCCTACCTGCTGGAGATGTTCAGGCACTGGGCGCAGGTGGAGAAGGTCCCCGAGGACGCCGTCGACCGGGACTTGATGCTCACCCACATCTCGTTGTACTGGTTCACCGCCACCGGCGGCTCCGCGGCCCAGGCGCACCGCGAGCTGAAGCCGTTCCTGCCGATCACCTCGCTGATCGGCCGGTCCCCGACGATCGAGGTGCCGATGGGCGTCGCGGTCTACCCCGGGGCGCTGTTCCTCCCCGTCCGCAGCCTGGCCGAGCGCGACTTCAAGCAGATCGTGCACTGGAGCGAGCTGGAGCGCGGCGGCCACTTCTCGGCGATGGAGGAGCCGGACCTCTTCGTGGACGACCTGCGGGCCTACCTGCGGACGTTGAAGAAGCTCTGACGGCCGGTTGACCGGCGGGCCGGGGAATCCCCAACTCGGGGAGGTACCCGGCCCGTTGGCGCGCCACGCCGGGATCGGGGTTCCGGTATACAGTGTGAACATTGGCACGTAGAATGGTGCCATGGCTGATGGAAACAGCGTCGACGCCACGTCGACCGGAAATGCCCCTGTCCCCGTGTGGTTCGACCTGTCGACCCCCGACGCGGCGCAGGCTCGGAAGTTCTACCAGGACCTGTTCGGCTGGCAGATCAACGTTCTGGACGAGACGTACTCCCTGGTGAGCGGCACCAACGCCCCGCCCACCGGCGGGATCGGCCAGTCCGGCCCCGGCGCCCCGTACACCGGCATGTGCGTCTACTTCCCGGTGGACGACGTGGAGGCGGCGCTGGCGCAGGCCGAGAAGCTCGGCGCCACTCGCCTCATGGAGCCCAACGCGACCCCGCTCGGCACGATCGCCGCGTTCCGCGACCTCGACGGCAACGTCATCGGTCTGAAGAGCGCCTGACCCGACGACGGAAGGCCCGGTACCCCACGGGGGGTGCCGGGCCTTTCGGCGTTCCCCGGCGGACGGCCGCGGCCCGGTTCGCCCCCGGCGTGCAATTCGACGGGATCCGATCGGTCGGCGGCGCTTTCCGACGTCTTCCGGGTTGCCGATTCGAGCGGCCGGCCCGGGCATTGCCGGACCGTGCTGCGCCCAACTCGGCTGCGCTTCCCGGGAACTGGCGGCTGAGCTGTGTCGTTGCGCCGTTCCGCACCCGCGTATACGGTGTGAACATGCCTAATGTGGACAGCGTATACACCGCCTGACCATGCGGGGCTGACGGCTCGTCACATCGACACCCAAGGGAGACAAAAGTGTCCACGGTAGACTCCAGCTCGGCCGCGGAAGGGGCCGAGGTCACGGCGGCGAACGCCGCGGAGACCACCGGAGATCCCCGCCGGTGGAAGGCTCTCGGCCTGCTCGCCGGGCTCCAGTTCATGATCCTGCTGGACATGACCATCGTGAACGTGGCGCTGCCGAAGATCCAGCAGTCGCTGGGCTTCTCGCAGTCCGGTCTGGCCTGGGTGGTCAACGGCTACCTGCTGATGGCGGGCGGCCTGCTGCTGCTCGGCGGCCGGCTCGCCGACTTCTACGGGCGCCGCAAGCTGCTGCTCACCGGCGTGGCGATCTTCACCCTCGCCTCCGCGGTCTGCGGCGCGTCCACCAACCAGGGCATGATGATCGCCGGCCGGTTCGGCCAGGGACTCGCCGAGGCGATCGCCGCCCCGGCCTCGCTCGGCCTGCTGGCGCTGCTGTTCACCGACCCCAAGGAGCGCGCCAAGGCGCTCGGCATCTGGGGCGGCCTGGCCGCGCTGGCCGGCACCCTCGGCTACGTGCTCTCCGGCGTGCTGACCGACCTCGGCGGCTGGCGCTGGATCTTCTACATCAACCTGCCGGTCGCCCTGGTCGTCCTGCTGCTGCTGCCGCGGATGATCGAGGAGAGCCGGATGGTGCGCGACGCCTCCACCGGGCTCGACGCGGGCGGCGCGGTCACCTCCACGCTCGGCCTGTTCGGCGTGGTCTTCGGTCTGCTGCAGGCCGCCGACCACCCGTGGGGATCGGCCCGCGTGGTCGTGCCGCTGGTCCTGGGCGTCGTCCTGCTGCTGGCCATGCTGGTCATCGAACGGCGGGTGCGGGACCCGCTGATCCCGCTGCAGTTCTTCGCCAACCGCACCCGGTCGGTGATCAACCTGACCTCGCTGTTCTACATGTCCTCGTTCATCTCGTACACCTTCATGCTCACCCTGTTCGAACAGGAGGTGCTGAAGTACTCGCCGCTCCAGGGCGGTCTGGCCTGGCTGCCGATGAGCGTCGGCATCGGCGTCGGCATCGGCGCGGGCACCGCGCTCTCGCAGAAGGTCGGCATCAAGGCGGTGGTCGGCGTCGGCTTCATCGGCGCGGGCGTCGGCCTGTTCCTGACCAGCAACCTGGACGTGCACTCCTCGTACGCCGGCGGGATCCTGCCCGGCATGCTGGTGTTCGGCCTGTTCGCCGGCGCGACCATGCCCGCGGCCACCAACGCCGCGCTGCACGGCGTCACCACGCAGGACTCCGGCCTCGCCTCCGGCGTGCAGGCGACCATGCAGCAGGTCGGCTCCGCGCTCGGCCTGGCCACGCTCGTCACGCTGGCCTTCCGGCACGCCAAGAGCGCCCTGCTGGACGGCACCGCGCCGGACGTCGCGTTCACCTCCGGCTACACGCTGGCCTTCCGGATCGGCTCCGTGCTGATGCTGATCGGCGGCCTGCTGGTGCTCGCCCTGTTCGAAAAGGTCGACCCGACCCCGCGCAACCCGATGGCGGAGATGGTCGCGGACAAGACCGCCTGACCGGGCCGTCCCGCACCGTCGAACACCCTCTGGAGGGAGAAACCGCATGGCTGCCACCGAGAAGCCCGCACAGGCGCTCGACGCCACCTTCACCGCACCGATCGAGGTCGGCGGCACCTACCCGACCTACCTGACCCTGCCCGCCGCGGCCGACCTGCTCGGCACCCGCCGCGCGGTCAAGGTCTCCGGCACCATCGACGGCGTCCCCTTCGCCGCCACCCTGATGCCCTCCGGGCAGGGGCCGCACTGGCTGCCCATCCGGGCCGCCCTGCGGAAGCAGATCGGCAAGGAGGCGGGCGTCGAGGTCACCGTCCACCTCCAGGCGCGCCACTCCTGACCGCCCGTCGCGAAGGCTGACCGTCGCGACGGTCGACCGCAGTGAAGGCGGCCCGGCGGGGCCGCCTTCACTGCCCAGCAAGCCGGGATATTCCGGCCCGTTCGGCGGGACGCCAGGATGGGACCGGAAATCTCCGTGCAGCACCGCATGCATGACACGCCATTACTCAGTACCACTCAGCGACAATGGGAGTTACCGTGGGCAAGGCATTCGTCATCCGCTATGAAATGCGCCCGGAGACCGCCGACGAGAACCAGAAGCTGGTCGAGAACGTATTCGCCGAACTCTCCGCGAACAACCCCGAGGGCGTGCGGTACGCCTCCTTCCGGCTGGACGACGGGGTGACGTTCGTCCACGTCGGCATGGTCGACGAGGGCGTCAACGCACTGGCCGAGACCGCGGCGTTCCAGGAGTTCCAGAAGACCTTCGGCGAGCGCGCCGCGGGGAAGCCGGACGTCACCGGCGGGACGCTGCTCGGCGCGTACGGGTTCGACAAGTGATCGTCGGATTCGACACGGCCGCCCGGGCCTGGTCCGAGCGACCGGGCCCGGGCGTCGTCGAACTGCCGCCCCTGCGCGGGCGGCTGTCTTTCGGCGAGGCCGAACTCGCCGCCGCCGCCCGTGACTTCGGCAACCGGGTGCACCGCCGGCCGGGCGCCGTGCTGCGGCCGGGGGAGTCCGCCGACGTGGCGGCGATCGTCCGGTTCGGACGGCAGACCGGGCTGCCCGTGGTGCCCCGCGGCGCCGGGCACGCCGCGGACGGGCAGGCGCAGACCCGGGGCGGCATCGTCGTCGACCTGACCGCGCTGACCGCCGTGCACGCGCTCGGCGCCGACCGGCTGACGGTCGACGCCGGCGCCCGCTGGTCCACCGTGGTGAACGCCGCCCTGCGGATCGGCCTGGTGCCGCCGGTGCTGCCGGACTACCTGGAGCTGACCGTCGGCGGCCTGCTGTCGGCCGGCGGCCTGGGCGGCGCCAGCCACCGCCACGGAGCCGCCGCCGACCAGGTCATGGAACTAGAAGTCGTCACTCCCGAGGGCGAGTTGACCACCTGCTCGGCAGACCTCCGGAGCGGGCTCTTCGACGCGGTGCGCGGCACCCAGGGCGAGCACGGCATCATCACCCGCGCCACCCTGACCCTCGTCCCCGCCCCGCACTCCGGCCGCCGCTACCTGCTCACCCACCGCGAACTCGGCCCCTTCCTCGCCGACCAGCTGCGGCTGATGGCCGACCGCCGCTTCGACCACGCGATCGGCCAGGCCCGCCACACCGACGCCGACGGCTGGACCTACACCATCGACGCGCTCGCCGCCTACGACCCGCCCGGCGCCCCCGACGACACCGCCCTGCTGGCCGGCCTCGGCCACGTCGAGGTCCAGGCCCAGGACCTGACCTACCGCGAATTCCTCTACCGGGTCGCCCCGTTCGAGGCCCACCTGCGCGACCTGGGCTCCTGGCAGGACCACCCCCACCCGCGCTGCAACGTCCTGCTCCCCGGCCGCCACGCCGAGGCGATCATCGCCGACACCCTGGCCGACATCACCGCCGACGACCTCGGCCTCGGCGGCAGCGTCCTCCTCTACCCCGCCCCCACCCGCCTGCTGCGCGCCCCCGCCATGCCGGCCACCGCCGACCCGGTGACCTGGCTCTTCGGCCTCCAGCGCACCGCCCCGCCGAAGGACCCGGAGGCGGTCGACCGCATGGTCCGGGCCAACGACGTCCTGCGCGCCACCGTCCGCCGGCTCGGGGGAGCGGACTACACGTATCCGACGGCGTACCACCGCTCGCTGCACCGAGCCGCCGGGTAGCGCCCGGTACGGCATCAAGTAGCTGTCCCCGTAAGGGGATTGAACGATCAAGCCGAAGAGGTGGACGTCCGGCGGAGGTTCCGGGAAAGGCCCCGCGGCCGGCGCCGGCCGCGCCATCATGGTGCCCATGACCGCCGCCCAGGATGCACTCTGGAACGAGAACGTCGGCGCCGCGGACTACGCCGCGGGCAACGAGAAGTACCGGGAGGCGATCCTCGCCCAGTACCAGATCTGCGTGGAGATGGCCGACCGGGTCAGCGCCCGCCGCAACCTGACCAACACCTTCTTCCTGTCGCTCAACACCGCCGTGGTGGCCGTCCTCGGCGGGACCGCCCCCGACGGGCTGGACAAGGTCTCCGTGTGGGTGCTGGCCTCCGGGCTGGTGATCGTGCTGACCCAGTGCCTGACCTGGTTCGTCACCGTCCGCTCGTACCGGCAGCTCAACCGGGCCAAGTACGAGGTGATCGGCGTACTCGAGGAACGCCTGCCCGCCTACGCGTACTCGAAGGCCGAATGGGGCGCCCTCGGCGAGGGCCGCGACTGGCGGCAGTACATCCCGCTGACGTACGTCGAGCAGTGGGTGCCGTTGATCTTCGGCGCCGCCTACCTCCTCGGCTTCGCCGCGCTGGCGTTCTGACGATCCGTCAGCCGTTCTGCGGATGCGGACGGCGATCCCCGCGGATACGATCAGCCGGGTCCGCGAGTCCGCGGGGGGTGCGGTGCGGCGGGAGGATCGGGCGATGACGGCAGTGGCGGTGACCGGGCACATGGACCTGACCGAGCGGACCGTGCACCTGGTGCGTGACGCCCTCGCCGAGCTGCTCCGCGACCTCCCGGACGGTCCACCGGTCGGGATCTCCTGCCTCGCACCCGGCGCCGACACCGTCTTCGCGGACGCCGTCCTGGCGTGCGGCGGCACACTGGTGGCCGTCATCCCGTCCCGCGACTACCGGGCCGCCGAAGTCCGGCCGGACCACGCCGCCGACTTCGACCGACTGCTCACCGCGGCCGACCGGACCGTCGTCATGCCCTTCGACACCGCCGGCACTCCCGCCTACGACGCGGCCAACGCCGAACTCGTCGAACGCGCCGAGCTGCTGGTGGCGGTCTGGGACAGCTCGCTGCCGACCGGCAAGGGCGGCGGAACGGCCGACACCGTGGACGCCGCCCGCCGGGCCGGCGTTCCGGTCCGGGTGGTCTGGCCGGCCGGCTCGGCCCGCAGCAGCGACACCCGCTGACCGCGTCCGTCGTCCCCGCCGGCCTTCGGATCCGCGCCCGCCCCTCGACCGGATGCGCCCGCCCGTCGATCGGTTGCGCTCGCACCCGGACCGAGGCGGTCGGCCCGCTCCGCGCCGGTCAGCCTGCTCCGTGTCGGTCAGCCTGCGTCGTGCCGGTCGTCGAGGTGCTGGAGCTGGGCGCGGGCGCGCTCCTGGTCCTCGCCGGGCAGGGCCTCCCAGAACGGGTGCGCCCACACGGCCTGGGCGGCCCGCTGCTCGGCCGCCAGCAGGCGGCGGTTCTCGGCCTTCTGCTCCTCGCTCCAGCCCTCCCCGCCCGGTACCGCCTCGTCCTTCAGGACCATCTCCGGCTGGGGTTCCGTCCACTCGGGGACGGAGGCGAGAAACGCGGACCGCGCGGCGCGGGCGGCAGCCAGGGTGCGCTGGGCCGCGGCGAGGTCGTCGGGAAAGTCGAAGGTCTTCTTCGTGCTCACAGGTTCGCATCGTAGGCCCGGCCGCCGGTGATCCGGCCGCGGCCCGCCGCCCGCGGCGCCACGGGGTTGTGCGCGACAGGCCGGTCGGCCGGCCGGAGCCAGGTCAAGGGAGGGGCTGCGGGACGTCAATTCTCCGTATGGTGACCATAGTTGACGGTGCGTCGAATACCTACGCATGGTGGCTCCTTTGCACCGTTGCGCCGACGTGTTTCCTTGTGAAGTTCTCGCGATCGGGGAGTGGGCGGGGGTTCGCCGGGACAAGGATCGAGCCGACCCCATCGTTCCGGTGATCCCTGGAGGACCACGTGCGCAAGAGGTTGATCGCTTCCGCTGCCAGTGCCCTGATCCTGTTCCTGACCGTCCCCGCCTCGGCCTCCGGCTTCCATCCGGGTGCGGACGGCCTGGGGGACCCGTACTACGCCACCCTCGGCAACGGCGGGTACCGCGTCTCGCACTACGACATCCGGTTGAAGTACCAGCCCGCCACCGACGAGCTGGAGGGCACCACGACCGTCCTGGCCACGACCACCGAGAACCTCTCCCGGTTCAACCTCGACTTCGCGCTGAACGTCACCGAGGTCCAGGTCAACGGGCGGCCCGCGACCTTCGCCACCAGCGGGGACCAGGAACTGGAGATCACCCCGGCCCGGCCGCTGCCGAAGGGGACCGACGTCACCGTGGTGGTGCGCTACCGGGACGTGCCGTCGACCGTGGAGAAGTACGGCGGCTACACCGCCTGGCGCCGCACCCCGGACGGCGCGGTGGTGGCCGGCGAGCCCGTCGCGGCCGGCTGGTGGTTCCCGAGCAACGACCACCCGAGCAACAAGGCGACCTTCGACGTCTCGGTCCTGGTGCCGGACGGCACCCAGGTGATCAGCAACGGGGTGCTGAGCGGCACCAACTCGCAGGCGGGCTGGACGCGTTACAACTGGCGCGAGAACAAGCCGCAGGCCACCTACCTGGCGACCCTGGCCATCGGAAAGTTCGACATCACCCGGGACACCACGGCCGGCGGACTGCCGATCTACAACGCCTACAGCAAGGACCTCGGGGACAACGCGGGCGCGGCCCGGGCGAGCGTGGAGCGCACCGGCGAGGTGGTCGACTGGCTGAGCGGCTACTTCGGCCCGTACCCGTTCAGCTCGGTCGGCGGCTTCGTGCCCAACGTCCCGACCAGCGGCGCCCTGGAGACCCAGACCCGGGTCTTCTACGGACCCGAACGGTTCGCCTGGGGAGCCAACACGTCGATCGTCGTGCACGAGCTGGCCCACCAGTGGTACGGCGACAGCGTCTCGCTCTCCCGCTGGAGCGACATCTGGTTGAACGAAGGCTTCGCCCAGTACGCGCAGTTCCTCTGGTCCGAGCACGAGAACGAGGGCACCGCGCAGGAGCTGGCCGACTACATCTACGCCCGCTACCCGGCCGACGACCCGTTCTGGACGGTCAAGCCGGGCGACCCGGGAGACGAGAACCAGTTCTCCGCCGCGGTCTACCAGCGCGGCGCGGTCGCCCTCCAGGCGCTGCGCAACACCGTCGGGGACCAGACGTTCTTCCGCATCCTGAAGGGCTGGCCCACCGAGCGCCGCTACGGCAACGCCACCGTCCAGGACTTCCAGGCGTACGCGGAGAAGATCTCCGGCCGCAAGCTCGGCGACCTGCTGAACACCTGGCTGTTCACCCCCGCCAAGCCCGCCGTCGGACCGGTGCCGAACGGCGCCGCGGCCGCCGCCCGGGGCGACGGGCGGACGCCGGTGGAGCCGAAGTCCTGGAAGAAGATCCAGGAGTCCGACTCCCTGCACACGGACTGGAAGTGACGTTCCGTCAGTGACGGCCGGGCGGCCCCCGCGCGTACGGCGGGGGCCGCCCGGCCTGTGCGGGCGCTCAGCCCGGGCGGTGGGCGACGGCCGCGAACATCGTCACCGAGAGGTGGAACGCGCCCCGGTCGGCGGCGGCCGTGAGGTCGGCGTACAGCCGGTCGCGCTGCTCCTCGGAGATCAGGCCCCGGGTCAGGGCCGTGCCGGCCAGGCCGTGCACGATCGGCCGGCTGACGGCGCGGGGGTCTTGCAGGAGGACGTCGGCGCCGGTCCGGTCGACGCTCAGGCCCGCGTCGGCGAGCCACTGGGTGAGGCGGCGTCCGGCGTCCGGGGTGGCGGCGGTGCCCCGGGCGACGGTGGCCAGCGCGGGCAGGACCGCAGGGTCCACGGGGTGCAGCAGGAAGGTGGTCCAGTCGGTGTCGAGCAGCGCGACCCGGCCGCCCGGCCGCAGCACCCGGGCGATCTCGGCGACGGCCCGCGCCGGTTCGGACAGGTGCTGGAGGACGCGTTCGCACCGGACGACGTCCAGGCCCGCGTCGGGAAAGGGCAGGGCGAGCGCGTCACCGTCCACGAAGCGGGCCCGGCTACCGGCCTCCGCGGCCCGCCGCTCCGCGTCGGCCCGCAGGCCGGGATGGGGATCCACGCCGGTCGCGGAGCCGTCCGGGCCGACGTCCTCGGCGAGCACCTGGGTCTCCGAGCCGGTGCCGGACCCGACGTCCAGCGCCCGCTCGCCGGACGCCGCGGCGAGACCCGCGCGGGCCCACGCGCGCAGCCGGCGCACGCCGGTGTTGGCGGCCTGGGCGTCCAGCGCGGCGATCAGCCGGCCGGTGACCGCCGGGTCGGTGTTGGCGGCGTGGAAGGCCGACGTGGGATGCCGATCGGTCATGGCTCCACTGTAGGCAGCGCTGCGGCCGCTCCCGCCGAGGCGGCACCGTGCGGCGGGGTGACGGGGCGTCGGGCTTCGGGGTGCGGCGGGGTGGCAGCGTGGCGCGATCTGACGGTGGGTCAGAGCGTCTCGGCGTCGATGACGAAGCGGTAGCGCACATCGCCCGCCAGCACCCGCGCGTACGCGTCGTTGACCTGTTCGGCGGGGATCGTCTCGATCTCGGCGACCACGCCGTGCTCGGCGCAGAAGTCCAGCATCTCCTGGGTCTCGGCGATGCCGCCGATGCTCGAACTGCTCAGGCTGCGCCGATCGCCGACCAGGGCGCGGAGGTCGACGGGCAGCGCCTCCTCGGGGAGGCCCAGGTTGACCAGGGTTCCGTCGGTGCGCAGCAGGGAGAAGAAGGCGGGGTGGTCGAGCGGGGCGGAGACGGTGTTGAGGATCAGGTCGAAGCTTCCTGCGAGCTGCTCGAAGGTGGCCGGGTCGGCGGTGGCGCGGTAGTGGTCGGCGCCCAGCCGCAGGCCGTCGTCCTTCTTGCGCAGCGACTGCGACAGCACGGTCACCTCGGCGCCGAGTGCGTGTGCGAGCTTCACGGCGAGGTGGCCGAGTCCGCCGAGTCCGACGACGGCGACCTTCTTGCCCGGGCCGATGTTCCAGTGCCGCAGCGGCGAGTAGGTGGTGATGCCCGCGCACAGCAGGGGGGCGGCGGCGTCGAGCGGGAGGGCGTCCGGGATGCGCACGACGTAGTTCCGGTCGACGACGATCTTCTGTGCCAAGCCGCCGTAGGTGATCCGGCCGTCCCGGCCGACGGCGTTGTACGTCCACACCGGGCCGTCGGCGCAGTACTGCTCCAGCCCGGCCCGGCAGTTCTCGCACACCCGGCAGGAGTCGACCATGCAGCCGACGCCGACCCGGTCGCCGACCGCGAACCCGCTCACCCCGGGGCCGACTTCGGCGACGACCCCGGTGATCTCGTGCCCCGGGACCATCGGGAAGGAGGCCGCGCCCCAGCCCTCGCGGACCTGGTGGATGTCGGTGTGGCAGATGCCGACGAAGGCGATGTCGATCAGCACGTCGTGCTCGCCGACCGGGCGGCGCTCGACGAGCGTGCGCTCCAGCGGGGCCTTGGCAGCGGGTGCGGCGTAGGCGGTGACGGTGATCATGGGGGTTCGTTCCCTTCGATTCGGATCGCTTCGGTGGGCCTGCGACGCTCGGGGACGATCCGGGCGGTCCCTGCGGGCGGACACGGCGGCTCCCCGGAGAAGACATCCGGTACACCTGTACGACACCGCGGCTGCGGGCCGTCCGCAACGTGGCGCGGTGGAGGGCGGCTCCCGGGCGGTCGGATCCGGCCCGCGCACGGATGCCCTGGACTTACTAGGACGTCCAACTATATGGTCGACGACAGGTCCGCGGTGTCAGGGAAGCCGGTGTGAGTCCGGCACGGTCCCGCCACTGTGACCGGGGAGTCCGTCTTCGCAGATGAAGGCCACTGGCAGCCAGCCGGGAAGGCCGGGAGGCGGGCGTCGATCCGGGAGTCAGGATACCGGCCGCGGGTGTTCCGTGTTTTCCACGAGGATGGAGACGACACGCCATGACCCCGGGCTGCTCCCGTACCGCCACCACCCCGAGCCGTCCCCCGTCGAAGTCCGTTGGGGCCACAGCGCACTGACGGCGTGTCAGGCCGCCGCGTCCGTGCGGCGACCCCGCCGCCGTGCGCCCACCCGGCGCCGGCGGTCTCCACTCCTCCTCTCCGCACCACCCCGGATGAGAGAAGGAACCAATGGTCCGAGAACTGACCCACTACATCGCCGGCAAGCGGGTCGCCGGCGCCTCCGGCCGCTTCGGCGACGTCTACGACCCGAACACCGGCCGCGTGCAGGCGCGGGTGCCGCTGGCGAGCCGGGCCGAGGTCGAGGCCGTGATCGCCGACGCGGCCCAGGCGCAGCCCGAGTGGGCCGCCTGGAACCCGCAGCGGCGGGCCCGGGTCATGCTGCGCTTCCTGCAGCTCGTCGAGCAGGAGAAGGACGACCTCGCCCGGTTGCTGTCCGGCGAGCACGGCAAGACCGTCGCCGACGCCCACGGCGATCTCCAACGCGGCCTGGAGGTCGTCGAGTTCGCCGCCGGCATCCCGCACCTGCTGAAGGGCGAGTTCACCGACAACGCCGGCACCGGCATCGACGTGTACTCGATGCGCCAGCCGCTCGGCGTGGTCGCCGGCATCACCCCGTTCAACTTCCCCGCGATGATCCCGCTGTGGAAGGCCGCGCCCGCCCTGGCCTGCGGCAACGCCTTCGTCCTCAAGCCGTCCGAGCGCGACCCCTCGGTGCCGCTGCGCCTGGCGGAGCTGTTCCTGGAGGCGGGCCTGCCGCCGGGCGTGCTGAACGTGGTCAACGGCGACAAGGAGGCCGTCGACACGCTGCTGGAGGACCCGCGGGTGCAGGCGGTCGGCTTTGTCGGCTCCACCCCGATCGCCCAGTACGTCTATGCCACCGCCGCCGCCCACGGCAAGCGGGCGCAGTGCTTCGGCGGGGCGAAGAACCACCTGGTCGTGATGCCGGACGCCGACCTCGACCAGGCCGCGGACGCGCTGATCGGGGCCGGCTACGGCTCGGCCGGGGAGCGCTGCATGGCGATCTCGGTCGCCGTCCCGGTGGGGGAGGAGACCGCGGACGCCCTGGTGGCCAAGCTGGTCGAGCGGATCGCCGCGCTGAAGGTCGGCCGGTCGGACGACCCGGCGGCGGACTTCGGCCCGCTGGTCGGCCGCGACGCGGTGGAGCGGGTCCGCGGGCACCTGGCCGGCGGAGTCGCCGAGGGCGCCGAACTCGTGGTCGACGGAAGGGACTTCAGTCTGGACGGGCACGAGGACGGGTTCTTCCTCGGGGCCTCCCTCTTCGACCGGGTCACCTCGGACATGCGGATCCACCGCGAGGAGATCTTCGGCCCCGTCCTGCTCGTGGTCCGGGCCGCCGACTACGAGGAGGCGCTGCGCCTGCCGAGCGAGCACGAGTTCGGCAATGGCGTGGCGATCTTCACCCGGGACGGCGACACCGCCCGCGACTTCGCCCGCCGGGTGAACACCGGCATGGTCGGGGTGAACGTCCCCATCCCGGTCCCGGTCGCCTACCACACCTTCGGCGGCTGGAAGCGCTCCGCGTTCGGCGACCTCAACCAGCACGGCCCGGACGCGATCCGCTTCTACACCCGTACCCGGACCGTCACCTCGCGCTGGCCCTCCGGGGTCAAGGAGGGCGCGAGCTTCACCCTCCCGACGATGGGATGAGCGCCGTGTACGACCTCACCGAGGAGCAGCGGGCGATCGCCGACACGGTGGGCGCCTTCGCGGACGAGCACCTCGCCCCGCACGCCGTGGACTGGGACCGCGACAAGCACTTCCCGGTCGACGTCCTGCGCAAGGCCGCCGGCCTCGGCCTCGGCGGCGTCTACGTGCGCGAGGACGTCGGTGGCTCCGGACTCGCGCGGCTGGACGGCGTGGTGGCCTTCGAGGCGCTGGCCACCGGCTGCCCGTCGATCGCCGCCTACCTGTCCATCCACAACATGGTGGCCTGGACGGTCGACCGGCACGGGGACGAGGACCAGCGCTCCCGCTGGCTGCCCCGGCTCTGCACCGCCGAGCACCTCGCCAGCTACTGCCTGACCGAACCGGGCGCCGGCTCCGACGCCGCGGCGATCACCACCAGGGCCGTCCGCGACGGCGGCCACTGGGTGCTCGACGGCGTCAAACAGTTCATCTCGGGCGCGGGCGCCGCCCAGGTCTACCTGGTGATGGCACGGACCGGCGGGCCCGGCCCCAGGGGCGTCTCGGCGTTCCTGGTGGACCGGGACGACGCGGGCCTGTCCTTCGGCGCCGACGAGCGGAAGATGGGCTGGAATGCCCAGCCCACCCGGCAGGTCCGGCTGGACGGCGTCCGGCTGCCCGCCGACCGCCTGCTGGGCGCCGAGGGCGGCGGGTTCCGGATCGCCATGGCCGGGCTCGACGGCGGCCGACTCGGCATCGCCGCCTGCTCCCTCGGCGGCGCGCGGACCGCACTCGAACGGGCCCTCGCCCACCTCGGCGACCGCGAGGCGTTCGGGGCCCGCCTGCTGCACGCCCAGGCGCTCCAGTTCCGCCTCGCCGACATGGCCACCGAACTGGAGGCCGCCCGCGCTCTGCTGCACCGGGCCGCCGCCGCCGTGGACCGGGCCGACCCGCGCGCCCCCGAACTGTGCGCCATGGCCAAGCGGCTCGCCACCGACAGCGGGTTCGAGATCGCCAACCAGGCCCTCCAACTGCACGGCGGCTACGGCTACCTCGCCGACTACGGCATCGAGAAGATCGTCCGCGACCTGAGGGTGCACCAGATCCTGGAAGGGACCAACGAGATCATGCGCGTCATCGTCGCCCGCGGCCTGACCGGAGCCGCCTGATGACCGGCACCGGCACCGAGGAGGTGCTCCTGCAGCGCGAAGGCCGGGCCGGGCTGATCGTCCTCAACCGCCCCAAGGCCCTCAACGCCCTCACCCACGCCATGGTGCGCAGGATCGCCGACGCCCTGGACGCGTGGGAGCAGGACGACCGGATCGCCACCGTCGTGGTCTCCGGCGCCGGCGGCCGGGCCTTCTGCGCGGGCGGCGACATCGTCGCGATCCACCGGGCCGCGACCGGCGGCGACCCCGGCGCGGTCGAGGACTTCTGGCGCGACGAGTACCGGCTGAACGCCCGGATCGCCCGCTACTCCAAGCCCTACGTCGCCGTCATGAGCGGCATCGTGATGGGCGGCGGCGTCGGCGTATCCGCCCACGGCAGCGCCCGGATCGTCACCGAGACCACCCGCATCGCCATGCCGGAGACGGGGATCGGCTTCGTCCCGGACGTGGGCGGCACCTACCTGCTGGCCCACGCCCCCGGCGAACTCGGCACCCACCTGGCCCTCACCGCGGGCTCGGCCGGGGCCGGAGACGCCCGACTGTGCGGCCTGGCCGACCACTTCGTGCCCACCGAACGGCTGCCCGCACTGCTCGACGACCTCGCCGGGCTGCCCGTGCGCGACGCCCTCGCCCGGCACGTCGCGCCCGCGCCGCCCGCCGACCTGGAACGGCAGCGGGAGTGGATCGACCACTGCTACGCCGCGGGCACCGCGGAGGAGATCCTCCGCCGGCTGCGGGCCTGCGGCGAACCCGCCGCCCGGCAGGCCGCCGACCGCATCGCGGCCAACTCGCCGACCGCCGTGAAGGCAACCCTGGCGGCCCTGCGCCGGGCCCGCGCCCTCGGCCCGCTGGAGGCGGTCCTCGACCAGGAGTACCGCACCTCCTGCGCGGCTCTGACCGCACCGGACCTGGCCGAGGGCATCCGGGCCCAGGTCATCGACAAGGACCGCTCCCCGCAGTGGAATCCGGCCACCCTGGAGGCCGTCACCCCGAGCGCGGTGGCCCGCTACTTCACTCCGCTCGGCGAGCGTGAACTCGGCCTCGCCGCCCGTACCCCCCTGGAGCGCCGGTGACCCACGAGATCGCCTTCGTCGGACTGGGCAACATGGGCGGCCCGATGGCCGCCAACCTGGCTGCGGCCGGGCACCGGGTGACCGGCTACGACCTCGCCGGAACGGCCCGTACCCGGGCCGCGGAGCGCGGGGTGGCGACCGCCGGCTCGGCGGCCGAGGCGGTCGCCGGGGCCGACCTGGTGGTCACCATGCTGCCGGCCGGGCAGCATGTCCTGGACGCCTACCGGGAGTTGACCTCCGCCGCAGCCCCCGGCGCGCTGTTCGTCGACTGCTCCACCATCGCGGTCGGGGATGCCCGGTCCGCCGCCGAGCTGGCCCGGGCCGCCGGGCACCGCGCCGTCGACGCGCCGGTCTCCGGCGGCGTGGCCGGCGCCGAGGCGGCGGGCCTGACCTTCATGGTGGGCGCGGAGGACGCCGACTTCGCCGCCGTGCAGCCGGTGCTGGCGGCGATGGGCCGCCGGATCGTCCACTGCGGGGGCTCCGGCGCCGGGCAGGCCGCCAAGATCTGCAACAACATGATCCTCGGCGTCTCCATGATCGCGGTCGGCGAGGCGTTCGTCCTCGGGGAGAGCCTCGGCCTCGGTCACCAGGCCCTGTTCGACGTCGCGTCCGCGGCGTCCGGGCAGTGCTGGGCGCTCACCAGCAACTGCCCGGTGCCCGGCCCTGTTCCCGCCAGCCCCGCCAATCGGGACTACGCCGCAGGCTTCGCCGCCGCGCTGATGGCCAAGGACCTCGGGCTCGCCGCCGACGCCGCCACCGCCTCCGCCGTCCCGGCCGAACTGGGCCGCCGGGCCGCCGAGTTGTTCGCCGACTTCGCCCGGGGCGAGGCCGCCGGGCTGGACTTCTCCGCCATCATTCGCACACTTCGAAAGGACCCCGCGTGAGGTACGAGACGATCCGGAGCGAGCGCAGGGGCCGGGTGGGGTTGATCACGCTCGACCGACCGAAGGCCCTGAACGCCCTCAACACCCTGCTGATGACCGAAGTCGTCGCTGCGGCGACGGCCTTCGACCGCGACCCGGAGATCGGCTGTCTGGTCGTCACCGGATCGGAGCGGGCCTTCGCGGCCGGAGCCGACATCAAGGAGATGCGGTCGCTCACCTTTGTCGATGCCTACCTCGACGACTGGTTCGCTGCCTGGGACCGGTTCGGGGCGCTGCGGAAACCGGTCGTCGCCGCGGTCGCGGGGTACGCGCTGGGCGGCGGGTGCGAGTTGGCGATGCTGTGCGACGTCCTGCTGGCGGCGGACAGCGCGAAGTTCGGCCAGCCGGAGATCACGCTTGGCGTCATTCCCGGCATCGGCGGGTCGCAGCGGCTCACCCGGGCGGTCGGCAAGGCCAAGGCGATGGAACTGTGCCTCACCGGCCGAACGATGGACGCCGAGGAGGCCGAGCGGGCCGGCCTGGTCTCCCGGATCGTCCCCGCCGATGATCTGTTGACCGAGGCCCTCACCACTGCCGAGACGATCGCGGCGATGTCCGCCCCGGCGGCGATCATGCTGAAGGAGAGTGTCGGCCGCGCCTTCGAAACCACCCTGGCCGAGGGCGTGCGATTCGAACGACGGCTCTTCCACGCGGCCTTCGCCACCGCCGACCAGAAGGAGGGCATGGCGGCGTTCGCCGAGAAGCGGGCGCCGTCCTTCACCCATCGCTGACCTGCGGACAGGGCTCCGCGCCCGCACCACGGAAGGCTCCCCCGGTGGGGGCGCGGAAGCCCGGCACATCTCAGGATGCGGACAGTTTGGCGATTCGCTGCCCGGAGGCCGAGGAGTTGGCCGTAGTCTGACCGGTGCAGCTGGTTCGCCCTGTCCGCCAGGCAGGCGCGTCGCAAGAGGGAACCCGGTGGGAATCCGGGACTGCCCCGCAGCGGTGAGTGGGAACGACCGCCGTCATACGCACTGGACCCGGAGGGTCTGGGAAGCGACGGCCAGTAGGTGCCCGGGAGTCGAACTCCCCGGGCGAGCCCGCGAGTCCGAAGACCTGCCCGCTGTCCGTCCGCGACCGTTCGTGGGCGGCTTTCCGGTGACCTCGTGGGCGGGTCGGCGTGCATACCGGGCGGAGCCGTGTCGGCGTCCGTCCGGTTCGGCATCCCTTCGCGCTCTCGTCCAGTCCCGGGCATCCGAGGAGACAGACTCGCGAAGGAGAGTCCCTTGACCACGAAGTCCGTAGCCGCGGCAACCGCCCACGGATATCCCCGCCAGGGCGGCAACCGGCAGCTGAAGAAGGCCGTCGAGGGCTACTGGAAGGGCGCGGTGAGCGCCGAAGCCCTGCTGGCCGCCGCCGCCGACCTGCGCCGCGCCAACTGGACGCAGCTCGTCGAGGCGGGCGTCCAGGAGCTGCCCACCGGCGACTTCTCGCTGTACGACCACGTGCTCGACACCACGGTCGCCGTCGGCGCGATCCCGCCCCGGCACCGGGCCGCGGTGGACGCCGACCCGCTGGCCGGGTACTTCGCCATGGCGCGCGGCACCCAGGACCTCGCACCGCTCGAAATGACCAAGTGGTTCGACACCAACTACCACTACCTGGTACCCGAGTTGGGGCCGGACACGGTGTTCGCCGCCAATCCCGCCAAGGCCGTCGGCGAGCTGAGGGAGGCCCTCGCGCTCGGTCACCGGGCCCGCCCGGTGCTGGTCGGCCCGATCACCTACCTGCTGCTCGCCAAGCCCGCACCCGGCGTGTCCGCCGACTTCGAGCCGCTCACCCTGCTGGACCGCCTGTTGCCGGTGTACGCGCAACTGCTGGCCGACCTGCGGGCGGCCGGCGCGGCGTGGGTACAGCTCGACGAGCCCGCGCTCGTCCAGGACCGCACCCCGGCCGAGCTGAACTCCGCCGCCCGCGCCTACCGCGAGCTCGGCGCGCTGACGGACCGTCCGAAGCTGCTGGTCGCCTCCTACTTCGACCGGCTCGGCGCGGCCCTGCCGGTGCTCGCCAAGGCCCCCGTCGAGGGCCTGGCGCTGGACTTCACCGGCCCCGCGGCCGCCAACCTGGACGACCTCGCAGCGGTCGGCGGCCTGCCCGGCAAGCGCCTGGTCGCCGGGGTCGTCGACGGTCGCAACATCTGGATCAACGACCTGGAGAAGTCGCTCGCCACCCTGGGCACCCTGCTCGGCTTCGCCGACACCGTCGACGTCGCCCCCTCCTGCTCACTGCTGCACGTCCCACTGGACGCCGACGCCGAGCGGGACGTCGACCCGCAGATCCACCGCTGGCTGGCCTTCGCCAAGCAGAAAGCGGCCGAGGTGGCGCTGCTTGCCCGCGGCCTGCGCGAGGGCGCCTCCGCCATCGCCGCCGACCTGGCCGCGAACCGGGCCGATCTCGCCTCGCGCGCCACCTCGCCCATCACCCGTGACCCGGCCGTCCGGGCCCGGGTCGCCGGTGTCACCGAGGCCGACGCCCGCCGGGCCGAGGCGTACCCGCAGCGTGCCCGAGCACAGCGCATCCGGCTCGGCCTTCCGCTGTTGCCCACCACCACCATCGGCTCCTTTCCGCAGACCACCGAACTGCGGGTGGCCCGGGCCGATCTGACGGCCGGCCGGATCGACGCCGCCGCCTACCGCGAGCGGATGCAGGACGAGGTCCGCGAGGTGATCGCGTACCAGGAGAAGGCCGGGTTGGACGTGCTGGTGCACGGCGAGCCCGAACGCAACGACATGGTGCAGTACTTCGCCGAGCAGCTCACCGGCTACCTGGCCACCCGGCACGGCTGGGTGCAGTCGTACGGCACCCGGTACGTGCGGCCGCCGGTGCTGGCCGGCGACCTCTCCCGGCCGCACCCGATGACCGTCGAGTGGTACGCGTACGCGCAGAGCCTGACGGACCGTCCGGTCAAGGGCATGCTGACCGGGCCGGTGACCATGCTGGCCTGGTCGTTCGTCCGCGACGACCAGCCGCTCGCCGACACCGCACGGCAGGTGGCGCTGGCGCTGCGGGACGAGGTCACGGACCTGGAGGCGGCGGGCGCGGCGGTCATCCAGGTCGACGAACCCGCCCTGCGCGAGACCCTGCCGCTGCGTGCCGCCGACCGTCCGGCCTACCTGGACTGGGCCACCGAGGCCTTCCGGGTCGCCACGTCCGGTGTCCGCGCCGACACCCAGATCCACACCCACATGTGCTACGCCGAGTTCGGAGCCGTCATGGCGGCGATCGACGACCTCGACGCCGACGTGATCTCGCTGGAGGCCACTCGCTCGCACATGGAGGTGGCCGGAGAACTCGCCGAGGCCGGGTACCCGCGTGAGGTCGGCCCCGGCGTGTGGGACATCCACTCACCGCGCGTGCCGTCCACCGAGGAAGCCCTCGAGCTGCTGCGAGCCGGACTGGAGGCGATCCCGGCCGAACGCCTGTGGGTCAACCCGGACTGCGGTCTGAAGACCCGGGGCTGGAGCGAGACCCGCGCGTCGCTCGACAGCCTTGTCGGAGCTGCCCGCCGACTGCGGGAGGAACTCGCCGGCTGAACCGCCGGCGGTGGGAAGGGCGGGTGCGGCCGGTGGGCCGCGCCCGCTCCGGCGGCCCGCCCTCCTCCGGGCTCCGGTCGGGGGCGCGCTCGCCGCGGCGATGGATGGGGGACGCGCATGGGCAGGAGGCCGCTGCCGCACCGGATTCGGGTCGACGGGGAGGTCCTGGTCGTCATATCGGAGAAGGAGTACGAGAGCCTGTTGGCCACCCGCCGGCAGGTCGGCGCCGGAGGAGCGCGGATACGGGTCCTCCAGCAGGCGCTCGCAGACGCGCTGGCCCGACTGGCATTGGCGGAAGGCGGCACGGCGACCGAGGGGGAGGTGCCCTGACCGCGCGGGGTGCGGGCCACCCGGGAGCGGCCCGCACCGGTGCTCAGCAGTGCCGGGGCAGGCCGAGGTTCTGGTAGATCTCGGTGGTGACGGTGGAGAAGTTCATCGTCATGAAATGCAGGCCGGGAACTCCCTCGGAAATCAGCCTTCGGCACATCTCGGTGGCGTGATCGATCCCGATGGAACGAACTGCCGCCGGGTCTTCGCCGTGCTTCTCCATTCGACTGGAAAGGCTCGTCGGGATGGCAGCGGTGCTGAGCGTCGGAATTCGCCGGAGCGAACGAATGCTGGTCACCGGCATGATTTCCGGAATCACTGGGATATCGCATCCGGCGCGCTGGAGACGGTCGCAGAAACGGAGGTAGCTGTCCACGTCGAAGAACATCTGTGTGATCGCATAGTCCGCACCCGAACGCCACTTCCCGATGAAGTGGCGGATTTCGTCGTCCCAGTCGGCCGAGCGAGGGTGCAGCTCCGGGAAGGCGGCCACGCCGACGCAGAAGTCGCCGGACTCCTTGATCAGGGACACCAGGTCGGCGGCGTACTCCACGCCGTCCGGGTGTCGGACCCAGGGGCCCAGCGGGTCCCCCGGCGGGTCGCCGCGCAGCGCCAGAATGTTGCGTACTCCCTGGTCGGCGTAGTGCCCGAGGATGTTGCGCAGCTCGGCGACGCTGTGGCCGACCGCGGTCAGGTGGGCGGCCGGAGTGAGCGTCGTCTCCTGCGCGATACGGCCGGTGACACCCACCGTCCGCTCCCGGGTGGAGCCGCCGGCCCCGTAGGTCACCGAGACGAAGGTGGGTGCCAGCGCTTCCAGGCGGCGGATCGCGTTCCACAGCCCGACCTCCGCCTCGGCGTTCCGCGGAGGCATGAATTCGAACGAATAGGAACGTTTTCCGGTGGCCAGGAGTTCGCGAACGGAGACCGCCCGGTCGGTGCGGGTGGAGGAGGTTCCCAGTGTCATGAAATCAGGCTATCCGGTACGCGTAGTGGTGTCTTCGGGAGTCCACTCCGTGATACGCGGGAGTTCGCCGGAGGAGACTGGAGGGGCTGCCCCGGAGGGAATTCCCGTCCGGCGGGTTTCGGTGGAAGAGTCGGGAGGAGCCGGTGCTGAGATGCCCCACAATGGGGTCATGGAAAGACCTTTGTTCGAGCTTCCAGGCATCCCCGTCCGGGACCGCTGCGCGGTGATGGGGATTCTCAACGTCACGCCGGACTCCTTCTCCGACGGTGGTCGCTGGCGGGACCCGGGCCGCGCTGTCGAGCACGGGCTCCAACTGGCGGCCATGGGCGCCGACGTCGTGGACGTGGGCGGAGAGTCCACCCGGCCCGGAGCGTGCCGGATCCCGGCCGAGGACGAACTGGCCCGGGTGCTGCCCGTGGTCCGCGCGCTGGCCCGACAGGGCGTCCCGGTGAGCATCGACACGATGCGGGCCCGGGTCGCGCAGGCAGCGGTCGACGCGGGGGCCCGTATCGTCAACGACGTCAGCGGCGGCCTGGCGGACCGGGCGATGGCCAGGACCGTTGCCCGCTCGGGCGTCCCCTTCGTGGTCATGCACTGGCGGGGACAGTCCCGGGCGATGGACGAGCTGGCCGACTACGACGACGTCGTCACCGAAGTGGTCGGCGAGGTGCGGTGCCGGATGGACGCCCTGGTATCGGCCGGCATGGATCCGCAACAGATCGTGGTGGATCCCGGGCTCGGCTTCGCCAAGGGACGCCGGGACGACTGGACGCTGCTCGCCTCCCTGGACGCCTGGGCCGCTCTCGGCCGTCCGCTGCTGGTGGGACCCTCCCGCAAGCGCTTCCTCGGCGAACTGCTCTCCGACCCGGCGACCGGAGAGTTCCGTCCGGCCCGCGAGCGGGACGCCGCCACCGCCGCGACAGCCGCCCTGGCCGCCGCCCAGGGAGCCTGGGCGGTGCGGGTGCACGAGGTCGGCGCCGTCGCGGACGCGGTCCGCGTCGAAGCCGCCCTGCGCGCCCACCGCCGAACCTCGATCTAGGAGCGCCGCACCATGGCCCGTCCCGCCGGCCGAAAGATCTTCGCGCACGCGAAGCTGCGGCGCCTGCGCCGAGAGCGCGGCATGAACCAGGTCGAACTGGCCCGCGAACTCGGCATCTCCACCAGCTACCTCAACCAGATCGAGCACAGTCAGCGCCCCCTCACCGCTGCGGTACTGCTGCGGATCTCCGAAGTCTTCGGCGTGGAAACGGAGTTCTTCTCCGAAGCCCACGATCAACGGCTCGCCACCGACGTGCGGGTCGCCCTCGCCGACGCGGCGGGAGGCTCCGCCGTCGCAGCGGAGGAGATCGCGGAGGTGAGCCGGGACCACCCCGACACCGCCCGGGCGCTCGTCGCGCTGCACCGCCGATACCGGGAAGCCGTCGCCCGGGTCGCCGAACTCGGCGACCCGGGCGGCACCGCCGCGGCCCTGGGCCCCGTCGAACCCCACGACCAGGTGAGGGACTTCTTCTACGCGCACCACAACCACATCGCCGCTCTCGACGAGGAGGCCGAACGCATCGCGGTCGCCCTCGGCGCGGACACCGCGGGTCGCACCGCCGCCGCGCTGGCGGCCAGGCTCGGCGAACGCCACGGGGTGCGGGTGCTGGACGCCGACCCGGGGAACCGGGCCGAGCTGCGCCGGTTCGACCCGGCGAGCGGCACGCTGCGGCTGTCGCCCTGGCTGGCCGACGGCCGGCGGGCCTTCCAACTCGCCACCCAGCTCGCACTGCTGGAGCACCGCCCGCTGCTCGACGCGCTGGTGGCGGCGGCCGAACCGGACCTCACCTCCGCGCAGGCCGCCGACCTGGCCAGGATCGGCCTCGCCAACTACTTCGCCGGCGCGCTGCTGATGCCGTACTCCGCCTTCCACGCCGCCGCGGAGGACCTGCGCTACGACGTCGAACTGCTCCAGGCCCGCTTCGGCGTCGGCTTCGAGACGGTCTGCCACCGGCTGTCCACCCTCCAGCGCACCGGCCGACGCGGCGTGCCGTTCTCCTTCCTGCGCGCGGACCGGGCCGGCAACATCTCCAAGCGGCAGTCGGCGACCGACTTCCATTTCTCCCGCCTCGGCGGCACCTGCCCGCTCTGGACCGTCTACGAGGCGTTCTCCGCACCCGGGCGGATCCTCACCCAGGTCGCCGAAATGCCCGACGGCAAGCGCTACTTCTGGATCGCCCGGACCGTGACCCACGGCGGCCACGGCCACCGCGCCCCCCGCAGCGAGTTCGCCGTCGCGCTCGGCTGCGAACTGCGCCACGCCCACCGCCTGGTCTACTCCGAGGGAATCGCCCTCGACGGGGGGCGGGCCGCCACCCCGATCGGCCTGGGCTGCCGGATCTGCGAACGGACGGACTGCGCCCAGCGGGCCCGGCCGCCGGCCGCCGGCCGGCTCGCGGTGGACCCGGACCGGCGCACCCGGGTGCCCTACCCGGTGGCCGTCGAGGGACGGCCACCGGGCACAGCGTGAACCCGGCTACGCGGAGGCCGGCACCGCCCGCTGGCCCGGGCCGTCGTAGGAGGCCAGCGGGCGGATCAGCGCGTTGTGGGCGAGCTGCTCGGTGATGTGGGCGGTCCAGCCGGTGATCCGGCTCATCACGAAGATCGGCGTGAAGACCGGGGTGTCGAAGCCCATCAGGTGGTAGGCGAGGCCGGCCGGGTAGTCCAGGTTGGGATGGATGCCCTTGCGCTCCAGCATCGCCCCGCGCAGCGCGGCATGAAGGGTGGCCAGGCGGGTGACTCCGGGGTCCGCCGAGTTCGCGACCAGCCGGTCGAGGGCGGCCTGCATGATCGGCACCCGCGAGTCGCCGTGCTTGTAGACCCGGTGACCGAAACCCATGATCTTGCGCTCGGCGGCGAGTGCCTCGTCGAGCCAGTCCGCGGCGCGGTCGGGGTCGCCGATCTCCTCCAGCATGTGCATCACCGCCTCGTTGGCCCCGCCGTGCAGCGGGCCCTTGAGGGCGCCGATCGCGGCGGTGACGGCGCTGTAGAGGTCGGAGAGGGTGGAGGTGACCACCCGGGCGGTGAAGGTGGAGGCGTTGAAGCTGTGCTCGGCGTACAGCACCAGGGAGATCTCGAAGCAGCGCACCGTCTCGGGGGAGGGCACCGCGCCGAAGCACATGTGGAAGAAGTTCTCGGCGTAACCGAGCGCCGGGTCGGGTGCGACGGGCGGCAGGCCGCGGCGGCGGCGCAGGTCGGCGGCGACCACGGTCGGCAGTTTCGCCAGCAGGTTCAGGGACTTGGCGAGGGCGGGGGCCGGACGCCCGTCGTCCTCGGTCGGGTCCTCGGCGCCGAAGAAGCTGACCGCGGTGCGCAGCACGTCCATCGGGTGGCAGGTCTCGGGCAGCTTGGCCAGCAGCTCCGCGGTGGTGCGGTCGAGCGGGCGCAGCGCGCTCTCCCGGGCCCGGAACTCGCGCAGTTGCGCCTCGTCCGGGAGCTCGCCGTGCCACAGCAGGTAGGCGGTCTCCTCGAAGGAGCGGTGTTCGGCGAGGTCCTGGACGGGGTAGCCGCGGTAGGTCAGGGAGTTGGTCTCCTGGATGACGGTGGAGATCTCGGTGGTGTCGACGACGACACCGGCGAGGCCGCGGTGGATCTCGGTCGTGGTGCTGGGCATGTCGGTGCCTCCGGTGCGTCAGGAGCCGGGCGGGAGGGTGAAGTCGAAGACGGCCGAGTCGAAGGCCGAGTACTCCTGGTAGTCGAGGAGTTCGTACAGGCGGGAGCGGGGCTGCATGCGGGGCAGCAGGGACTGCTGGGTGCCTTCGGCGGCGATGGTGCGCAGTCCGTCCTCGACGGCGCCCATGGCGAGGCGCAGCAGGGTGACCGGGTAGAGGGCGATGTCGTAGCCGAGGTCCTGCAGGGTGCGGGTGTCCAGCAGCGGGGTCTTGCCGAACTCGGTGAGGTTGGCCAGCAGCGGCACGTCGACCGCCTTGCGGAACGCCTCGTACTCGGAGAGGTCGGTGAGGGACTCGGGGAAGATCGCGTCGGCGCCGGCGTCGACGTACGCCTTGGCCCGGTCGATCGCCGCGTCCAGTCCTTCGACGGTGCGGGCGTCGGTGCGGGCCATCAGCAGGAAGTCCGGGTCGCGGCGGGCGTCGACGGCGGCGCGCAGCCGCCGGGTCATCTCGTCGCGGGGGACGACGCCCTTGCCGTCGAGGTGGCCGCAGCGCTTGGGGTTGATCTGGTCCTCCAGGTGCAGACCGGCCAGGCCCGCGTCCTCCAGCAACTGGACGGTCCGGGCCGCGTTCATCGGCTCGCCGAAGCCGGTGTCGGCGTCGATCAGCACCGGCAGGTCGGTGACCCGGGTGGTCTGCTGGGCGCGGGCGGCGATCTCGGTGACGGTGGTGAGGCCGATGTCGGGCAGGCCGAGGTCGGCGGCGAGGACCGCGCCGGACAGGTAGGCCGCCTCGAAACCGGTGTCCTGGATCAGGCGGGCGGAGAGCGGGTTGATCGCCCCCGGCATGGCCAACAGCCTTCCGGTGGCCAGGCGTTCGCGCAGGGCTCGGCGGCGCTGGGCGGGTGTGGTGCGGGTGTGCAGCATCAGAACAGGCCCTTCGGGAGGGTGGCGTCGAAGGCGCGCACCGCTTCGGTGTCGACGGCCGGGAACAGTTCGCCGAGGTCGCCGGCCCCGAGCTCGGGGAGGCCGGCCGCGGCGGCGAGGAAGCGGTCCTGGTCGGCCGGGGCGACGACGCCCTCGGCGAGGGTGCGGAACTTGCCCTCGTACGCGGGCCGGTCGAAGGGCCGGGCGCCGGCCGGATGGGCGTCGGCCACGCCCAGCTCGTCCTCGACCACGGAGCCGTCGTCCAGCGTGATCACGACGCGGCCGCCGAAGGCCCGGCGCTCCGGGTCGGGGTCGTGGTAGCGACGGGTCCACTCGGGATCCTCGACCGTGGTGATCTTCCGCCACAGCGCGACGGTCTCCGGACGGGCGGCCCGTTCGGGGGCGTAGGAGCGCTCGTGGTGCCAGCCGCCGTCCTCCAGGGCGACGGCCAGGATGTACGGGATGGAGTGGTCGAGCGTCTCGCGGCTCGCGGCGGGGTCGTACTTCTGCGGGTCGTTCGCGCCGGAGCCGATCACGTGGTGGGTGTGGTGGCTGGTGTGCAGGACGACCGAGCGCACCTTCTCCAGCGGGCCGGTCTTCTCGCGCAGGCGCCGGGCCAGATCAATGATCGCCTGGGCCTGGTACTCGGCGGAGTACTCCTTGGTGTAGGTGTCCAGGATCGCGCGGCGCGGCTCGCCCGGCTCCGGCAGCAGCACGCCGTAGTCGGCGGACGGGCCGTCGAGCAGCCAGGCCAGGAAACCGTCCTCGCCCTCGTAGATCGGCGACGGCGAGCTCTCGCCGCGCATCGCCCGGTCCACCGCTTCGATCGCGGCCTTCCCCGCGAAGGCGGGGGCGAACGCCTTCCAACTGGAGATCTCGCCCTTCCGGGACTGCCGGGTGGCGGTGGTGGTGTGCACCGCCTGCTGGACGGCCTGGTAGGTGACCTCCGTCGGCAGCCGCAGCAGCGCCCCGAGGCCGCAGGCGGTGGCCGCGCTCAGGTGGGCGACGTGGTCGATGCGGTGCGCGTGCAGGCAGATTCCCTTGACCAGGGCGACGTGCACCTCGTACGCGGTGACGACGGCCCGCAGCAGGTCCGCGCCGCTGCGGCCGGTGTGCTGGGCGACGGCCAGCAGCGGCGGGATGTTGTCGCCGGGGTGCGAGTAGTCGGCGGCCAGGTAGGTGTCGTGGAAGTCGAGCTCGCGCACGGCGGTGCCGTTGGCCCAGGCCGCCCACTCGGGGGAGACCCGGGCGCCGCTGCCGAACACCGAGGCGCCCGGGAGCACGGCCCGGTGGGCGGTGGCCTGGGCGCGGGCGACGGCGACGGGGCGGCGCAGCAGCGAGGCGACGGCCACCGACGCGTTGTCGATCACCCGGTTGACGGCCATGCTCACGCAGGCGGCCTCCAGTTCCTCGGTGGCGGTGGCCACCGAGGCGAGCTTCCAGGCGAGTTGGTCCTCGCGGGGGAGGCGGTCGGCGCTGGGGTGGACACGGACGCGGTGCTCGATCACGGGACTCCTCGTGGGCGTCGGCGGCTGGGGTTCGCATGATCGAGACTGCCGGTCGTCCCGGCCGTGGTCCAGCAGGCCAATCTGCGGAATCCGTACACGTCGGGGCTGCGAACCTGCGAATCCGGCGAAGAACCGGACGGGTCCCGGCGAGGACCGGTCGGGGAAGGAGGGCGCCCACCCCGGCGGTGCGGCGCACTCGCGTGGGTCGAGAACCGGTGGAAGCCCAAGTCGAGGCCTTGACCCGGTGTTTCAGGCCTCGCCATGATGGGCCGTCATATTTTCTGACTCCGCTGTTGGGGGAAGACCGGTCCGAATCCGGCGCTGACCCGCAACGGTAGGCCGTCGGCGACTGCCGACGGCGAGCCCGAACACCCGGCGGCGGAGGTGTGTGTCCACTCCTCCCGTCGTGGTCTGCGGGCCGGAGCTCCGAGGGCTGCGCGGCTGCGCGTCAGCTCCCTCCGGGCCCCGCGCGCCGGCCCGGAAAGGCTCACCGTGCCCGTGCTCCGCCGCTCCCTGGGTCTGCTCGCGACACCGGCGCTCGCGCTCGCGGCAACGCTCCCCGCAGCCGCCCCCGCCCAGGCGGCCCCCGCCGCCACCGCCACCGCTGCCACCACCGCCACCGTCCGTCCGGACGCGGCCGCCGCGGGCTGGCTGGCCCGCCAACTCGTCGACGGCGACCACTTCGAGACCGTCTTCGACGGCACCGCCTACCCCGACCAGGGGCTGACCGTCGACGCCGTGCTGGCGTTCGCCGCGTCCCACGGCTCCGACCGGGCCGCCGCGCGCGCCACCGCCTGGCTCGCCCGCCCGGAGAACACCGCCGGCTACCTGGGCGACGGCACCACCGAGGCCTACGCCGGGGCCACCGCCAAGCTGCTGCTCGCTGCCGAGGTCCGCGGCGAGAACCCGGCCGCGTTCGGCGGCGTCGACCTCCCGGCGCGCCTGCGTTCCCTGCAGACGCCGAGCGGCCGCTTCTCCGACCGCTCCCAGTGGGGCGACTACAGCAACTCCTTCGGCCAGTCCCTGGCCGTCATCGCCCTCGTCCGCACGCCCGCCGGAGCTCCGGCCGCCGCCGTCGACTTCCTGGCCGGCAGCCAGTGCGCGGACGGCGGGTTCCCGGTCTCCTTCGACCAGGGCGCCTGCACCGCCGACCCGGACGCCACCGCGTTCGCCGTCCAGGCACTCAAGGCGACCGGCCGCGACGCGAAGGCCGCGGCGGGCCTGAACTGGCTGACGGCCCACCAGAACGCCGACGGCGGGTTCGCTGCGGCCGGGGCGGCCTCCTCCAATGCCAACAGCACCGGACTGGCCACCGAGAGCCTGCTGGCCGCCGGCCGCCTCGGGGCCGGACTCAAGGGCTGGAGCGCCCTGGTCAAGCTCCAGCAGGGCTGCGCCGCGGACCCGGCCGTCCGGGGCGCGGTCGCCTACGACGCCACGGGTTTCGACCCGGGCAACGCCGCCCGAGCCACCGCCCAGGCCGTCCTCGGCCTGAGCGGCACTCCACTGGTCTCGCTCTCCGCCCACGGGGCCCGTTCCTCGGCGCCGGTCCTCGCGTGCCCCGCCGCCGCCCACTGACGCCCCGACAAGGAGCCCCCGCATGAGCGACACCCTCGCCCCCGCCCGCCAGGCCCGCCGCGTCCTCGGCTCGATCGCCGCCGCGACGGCGCTGACCGCCGCCCTGCTCGGCGTCTCCGCCGCCCGGGCCCCGCAGGCGCAGGCGGCAGCCTGCTCCGGCACCACCGGCGTCACCGTCGTGGTCGACTTCACCGCCCTCGGCGGCGGCATCCAGACCGGCTGCGCCCTCGGCGACCCCGCCAGCGGCCTCGCCGCCCTCACCGGCGCCGGGTTCTCGTACGCGTTCCACCCGCGCTACCCCGGGTTCGTCTGCACGATCAACAGCCTGCCGACGACCTGCACCAACCCCACCGGCACCGCGTACTGGTCGTACTGGCACGCCCAGCACGGCGGCGCCTGGACCTACAGCAGCCTCGGCGCCGGAAGCTACGACCCGGCTCCCGGCTCGGTCGAGGGCTGGTCCTTCGGCGCCGGTGCGCAGCCGGGCGTCACCGCGCCCTGACCCGCGGCACGACGGCGCCCCGCCGGTGACCGGCCCTCCGCGACGGAGGCCGTCGGCGCCGGCGGGGCGGTCCGGGGAGTCCGTGGGTGGCGGCGGGGCGGTCCGTCAGGTGCTGCGGTGGGGGTTCGGTTCCCGGGGCGGCGCCGTCGCGGTCGGTGCGTTCCGGGCCGCCGGCTGCCACTCGGTGTGTTCACGGATGATCCGATCATGTGAAGTGATTGTCCGTCATATTGCTTCAGGGGTAACGTCTTTTGCCATGGGGTGGGAGGATCCTTGGCTGGCGCGCATCGAGGACACCCAGGGGCGCGTACACGGTGCCGGGACGATGCTCGACGGCAGGTATGTGCTGACGTGTGCGCATGTGGTCCAGGACGCCGGCGGCGGGGACGAGGCCGGTCGCGAGGTCCGGGTCCGGATCGCCGGACGTCCCGATGTCGTCCATTCGGCGACCGTCGTCAAGAGCTGCTGGGTGCCTCCGCTGCTGGACGAACGCGGGGACGTGGCGGTCCTCGCCCTGGAGTCCGAGGTGCCGGGCGTGCCCCGGGCGAGGATCCGGCGGACCTGGCAGCGCGACGAGATCGTGCGGATCTTCGGCTTTCCGGCGGGCACCAACAACGGCCAGCTGGCCACCGCGAAGCTCGTCTCGTACGACTTCGCGAAGGAACGGATACAGCTCGACGCGGTGCTGGAGCAGCGCGTCGAGCGCGGGTTCAGCGGTGCGGCGGCACTCGCCGCGAGTGGTGAGATCCTCGGCGTGGTCGTGGTTGTCCGGGCGCCGCTCGCCGAGAGCAGCTGGATGGTCTCGGCCCCGACGCTGTACAAGTACGCGAGCGCGGTGCTCGAAGGGCACCTGGCGAGCCGGCCCCCGCAGGTGGCGCCGAGCGACTGGCCGTCGCCGCAGGCTCCGGTGGTCCTGGACGACCCGGTGCAGCTGGCGCTGACCCGGCACCTGGTCGGCTGGCTGGCGTCCGCCGGGCCGGGCGGGGTCTGCGCGATCGGCGGCGGCGGCGCGGTCGCGCTGACGTCCCGCCTGGTCGGCCTCACCATGCCGGGCTACCGCCGGGCCGCCTCCGACGAGACCGTCACCGGCGCCCCGCCCGGCACCGTCCCCCCGCTGGGCGAGGTGGACGCCGCCGTCGACGCGACCGGGCGGACGACGGAGCAGGTCGCCGAGCAGCTCGCGGAGAGCCTGAGCCTGCTGACCGACCGCGTCACCGACGACCTCTTCCACCAGCTGGAGGCGTTGGGCTCGCCGATCGTCGTCGTGGTGAACGCGGTCGACCTGGCCGCCGACCCCGCCGAGCTGTACTACCGGCTGCTCGAACCGATCGCCGCACGGGCGTCGAGCATCGGCGTGCGCCTGCTGCTCGCCTACCGGGGCGACCCGCCGCGGTACGTCCGCAGTGCGGTCGCGGCGAGCCTCGGGCAGCCTGCCGCGCCCGCCGCGCCCGCCACACCGGGCGGACGGCCCGGCGGAGCGGCGGAGTTCGCCCGCCGACTGGAACGGCTCGACCGGCTGGTCGAGGAAGTCGGGGCGGCCGAGCGCGACGCCCGGGTGCGCCGCGACCACGTCGCGCCGCGGATCCTCGGCACCCCGCCGCCGCAGGTCGCCGCCGCGGCCGCGCTCGCGGTCCGTCTGCGGGTGCTGCGGGACATCGGCGCGGCCGACGCCGGATCCACCCGCCAGGAATGGCTGTCGGCGGAACTCGACACCTGTGAGAAGACGGCCGCCCGGTCGCTGGCGCGGGCCCGACGCCTGCACGCCGAGTGCACGGCCCTGCTCGCCCGGCGCAACCGGGCCCGGGGACGACTGGACGCCTACCGCTCGGAAGCCGCCGCGCGCGGCCTGATCGAGGAACTGGGCGAGTCGTACGAGGCGGCCCGGCGGCTGCTCTACAGCGGCGGATGCGACCTGCCGATCGCCGAACTCCGGGTCGAGGAGTACCACCAGGCCGTTCGACGCGAGATCGACAGGAGGCGGGCATGAACCCGTGCAACCGTCCCGGCTGCGGCGGCGAACTCGACGTGACCGGCTACTGCCGGCGCTGCCTGCTCCCGCCACCGGCACCCGCACCGGCGAACCGCGAACGGCCGTCGGCCGCGGAGCCGGCCCCGGCCCGGCCGGCCCCGGTGCGCACCGGCCGCCGGCCGGCACCGCCCGTGCGCCCCGCCGAGCCCGTACAGCCGCCGCGTACGTCCGGCGACGACCCCTGGTGGGGACTCGGCCTCGTCACGCTGCCGACGATCGACGGACCGGAGCCGGGCCGCGCGGTCAGAGCCGCGCCGCAGATCCCCGAGGAGCGCAGGCTCTGCCCCAACCCCACCTGCCGCCGCCCCGTGGGCACCGGTCTCAACGGCCAGCCGAACCTGCTGGAAGGGCGCTGCCCGTACGACGGAACGGCCTACTCGTTCGTGCCGAGACTCGGCCCGGGCGAACTGCTGGCGGACCGCTACCGGGTCGAGGGCTGCATCGGGCACGGCGGCTTCGGCTGGGTGTACCTCGCCCACGACGAGCGCCTGAACAACCGCCCGGTGGCACTCAAAGGCCTGATCGACGCGGCGGACCCTGCCCGGATCGAGGAGGCCGCCGAGGAGAAGCGCTTCCTGATCGAACTCCGGCACGAGGACATCGTCGACATCTACGACTTCGTGACCCACGAGCCGGCGGGCGGCTCCCGGCACGGCTACCACGGCTACCTGGTGATGGAGTACGTGCCCGGCTACTCCCTGGAGCGCCCGGAACTGTTCGGCCGACTGGAGACCGAGCAGGTCATCGGCTACGTGCTGCGCGTGCTCCGGGCGTTCCAGTACCTCCACGACAGCCAGTACCTGTTCTGCGACCTGAAGCCGAGCAACCTGATGGTGTACGGCTCCCGGATCAAACTGATCGACCTCGGCGCGGTGCGCGAGGCCGGGCGGGCCGGCAGCGGGGCGTACTCGCAGGACTACATGGCCCCCGAACTGATGGTCACCGGGCCCACCGTCGCCACCGACCTCCACACAGTGGGCCGGACCCTGGAGTCGCTCGTCGGGTGGTACACCGACGACCCGGACAGCGCCCGCTTCGCCTCGCTGCGTCGGCTCATCGCGCGGGCTACCAACGCCGATCCGCAGCTGCGGTTCGGCTCGGCGGCCGAGATGGCCGGCCAACTGAGCGGCGTGCTGCGCGAGTTGGTCTCCCGCCGGGACGGCGTCCCGTACCCCGCGCCGTCGCTGCTCTTCGCCCGCTCCACCACGCTGCTCGACCCCGGGCTCGGGACGGTGCCGCCGCTCGACCGATGGACGAGCGCCGCGGCGCTGCGGGCGGCGGCCGAGGGCAGCTGCCGTCCGCTCGCCACCGCCCCGCCCGCGCCGGTGACGGCAGCCGCCGGGCTGCCCGAGCCGCTGGTCGACGCCCGCGACCCGGCCGCCGGGTTCCTCAGGGCGTCGGTCAGCGCCGATCCGGCCGTCGCCCTCTCCCAGCTCGCCTCCTACGCCGACGCGGTCCCGGCCCCCGCCCGCGCCTCCTCGCCCGAGGTCGAACTGCTGCGCTGCCGGCTCCACCTGCGCCTCGACGACCTCGAAGCGGCGCGCGCCGCACTGGACCGGGCGAGGATCCTGCTGCGGCCCGGGTGGCGGCTCAACTGGCACGAGGGACTGACCGCCCTGGCCGAGCAGCAGTTCGGCGGCGCCGAGAGGATGTTCACCGCCTGCCTCCGAATGCTGCCGGGCGAGCTCGCCCCGCAGCTCGCGCTGGCCCTGTGCGCCGAGTACCGGGCGACGACCGGCGAGGAGCTCGACGCCGCGGCGGCCGCCTACCTGGCGGTGTGGCGGACCGACAGCTGGCACGAGAGCGCCGCCTTCGGCCACGCCCGGACGAGGCTCCGCCGCGGCGACCGGGCCGGTGCCCTCGCGGCGCTGCGGCAGATCCCCGACACCTCGCCGCACCATCGCGCGGCACGGATCGCCGCACTGCGGATCCACACCGGGCGGCTCGCCGCCGGCCCCGCGGGCCTGCCCGACCGCGCGGACCTCACCGAAGCCGAACAGGTGCTGGCCGCACTGCCGTTGGACGAACCGGAGCGGCGCCGACTGGCCGCCCTGATCATGGAGGCCAGGCTCGACCGCCGGCTCAACCCGCGACCGGACCGGACCGCGCCCGACGACGAAGCCACCGAGCACGAGATCCGGTCCGGCCTGGAGAAGGAGTACCGGGCGTTCGCCCAGTGGGCGCCGGACGGGAACCGCCACACCGTGCTCGTCGACCTGGCCAACGCCGTGAGACCCATCACCACGCAGTGAACCGGAACGCTCCGACGGTTCGTCAATCTTTCATCGCGAACGGGGAATCGACACATGAGCGAAGCGCCGAGAGTCACCCTCGAGGCCAACTACGACAGGTACCACTCCCTGGACGAACGCGAGGTGCACGCCTACCTCACCGTGACCGCCGGCACCGCGGCCGGCCCCCGGGCCAGCCCGCCCGGGGACGCGCAGTTCGCCGAAGTCGTCCTGCTGGACCAGTCCGGCTCGATGAGCGCTCCGCGCACCAAGCTCCAACGGGCCAAGGAAGCGAGCTGCGCCGCCATCGACACCCTCCGCGAGGGAACCCGCTTCGCGGTCGTCGCCGGCACCCACGAGGCCACCATGGTCTACCCCCGGGACTCCTTCCTCGCCCCGGCCAACGCCGTCACCCGCGCGGAAGCCAAGCAGGCGGTCAACCGGATCGCTCCCGGCGCCCAGGGCACCGTCATCGGCGCCTGGCTCGACAAGGCCCGGGAACTGCTCGAACCGCACCGCGACCTGATCTGCCACGCGCTCCTGCTCACCGACGGACGCAACGAACACCAGGGCCGGTCGGCACGGTCGATGGAGACCGTGCTCGCCGACTGCCGTTCCGTGTTCACCTGCGACGCCCGCGGCATCGGCGCCGACTGGGAGCCCGCCGAGTTGAGACGGATCGCCGAGGAACTCCAGGGCACGGCCGACGCGGTGCCCGACCTGGCCGACCTGGCACCCGACTTCCGCGCACTGGTCCGCACCGCCATGGGCCGCACACTGTCCGACCTGGCCCTGCGGGTGCGCTGCGCACCGGGAGTGTCGGTGTCGGTCCTCGAACAGTCCCACCCGGCGGTGGCCGACCTGCTGGGCCACGGCCGACCACTGGCCGCAGCAGCCGTGACCGACTACCCGACCGGCCCCTGGAGCAGCGAAGCACGCCGGTTCGTCGCGACCTTCACCGTGACCGGCGACCGGACCGTCAACGCCGACCCGGAGACGCTGGCCTCCGTCGAAGTGGTCGTCGGCGCGATCGGCACCGAACTGGCCACGCCCGTCAGCCCCGTGGAGGTGATCACCGCGCGCTGGCTCGACCACCCGGCCCCGGAGACCGCCATCGGGGCCGATCGGCGCCGCCACGAGCAGGAGAAGGAGCTGTCCGCGCTCCGCTGGCGGGGCGGGGCGCTCTACCGCCAGGGCGACCGTGACGGGGCGTGCGAGGTCTGGGGCCGGGCCGTCGCGCTGGCCACCCAGCTGCGCAACGAGGACGCCCTGCGGCGACTGGGCAAGGTCGTCCGCGTCGAGGACGCCGTACAGGGCCGGGTCAGCCTGCTGCCGGACATGGATCCGGACTACGTCCTGCAGTCCATGATGGGCACGGTCACCAGCAGCAGCTCGTACGGCCTCTCGCACCACCCGACGCCACGCGCCGACCCGGCGGCCGGACGCCCGTCGGGCCCCGGCCCCACCTGCCCGAAGTGCGGCCGGATCGCCGTGCCCGGCGCACGGTACTGCCAGGCCCCCTCGTGCGACCACGTATTCACCGACGACGCACCGGCGGTGGGCGGATGACGGCCACCGGCACGGTCGCGCCCGAGCCGGTCGCGGACGAACCGGCGACGCCCTCCACGACCGCGCGCACCCTGCGCCGACTCCGCGGGGCACTGGTGGCGGGCAGCCTGCTGACCGGGGCCCTGTGCCTGGTGGTGTCCAGCCAGGCCCACGCCGGAACCGACGCCGCCGGCGGGCGGGCCGCCCCCGCGCTGCTCCGGGCCGAGGCCGCCTACAGCGCGCTCGCGGACGCCCAACGCGTGGCCGTGCACGGCTTCCTGCAGGGCACCGTGGTCCTCGGCGGACTCGGCGACCAGTACCAGAACGACATCGCCGCGATCAACCAGAACCTCTCCGAGCTGGCCAGGTACAACGTGGCGGGCCCCGAAGCCACCAGCGACCTGCAACTCGTCGAAGGGCTGGTCGTCGCCTACAACGCCGAGATCGAGCAGGCCGCCGCCGACTACCAGCAGACCGGCGAACTCGCCCGCGCCCTGCCGGCCCTCTGGTACGCCACCCTCCAGTACCACGAGATCTCGGACACCCTGGACCGGCTGCGGACGGAGGGCCGCGCGGCACTGACCGACCGGCGCGACTCGGCCTGGCTGACCGGCACCACGGACCTGCTGTTCCTGGTGCCGTTCGCCCTGGTGCTGGCGCTGTTCGCACGGGCCCAGTACGTGCTGCGCCGCCGGTTCCACCGCCGCTTCAGCAGCTGGCTGACGGCCGCGGCGCTCGCCCTCACCGCGACGGCCCTGTGGTGCGGTCTCTCGCTCCGCACCTCGGACGGACACCTGCACTCGGCCCTGGGCGGTCCGTTCGCCCAAGCGGTCACCCTGGCGCAGCAGCAGTCGGGCCGGTCCGCCGGCCAGGCCGGCGAGGACCTGTTCGCCATCGTCGCGCAGGCCTGCCCGACCACAACCCGGTACTGCGGAACCGGCCTGACACCGCCGACACCCGGACCGACGACCGGCGGGACGGCCGAGGACGGCCACCAACTGGGCCAGGCCGAGGCCGAGTTCACGAAAGGGGTGACCGCGGCGGACGCCTCCTCCACCGAACGCCTGACCGTTGTCGTGCTGCTGACCCTGGCGGCCGCCGCAGCGGCCGCCCGCGCGCTGAACCCGCGCATCGACGAGTACCGGTTCGGAGGCCGATGATGCGGCACAGACGCCGGACGGCGCTCCGGCTCCTCCTGGTCCTCACCCTGCTGACGGCGTCCGCCTCCTGCCTCGGCGGCGCCCCGTCCGACCGGCGTGTCCTGACCATCCTGACCCCCTGGACCGCCGGCGCCGAGAAGGACTCCTTCCAAGCGCTGATCGACGCCTTCGAGGCCGACAACCACGACATCACCGTCCACGCCTCGCCCACCCGGGCGCTCGACCAGGTCCTGCGGGCCGGCGTGCAGAAGGGCGAGGAACCGGACCTGGCGGTCGTGGCGAACCCCGGGGCGCTGCGCTCCTACGCGCAGCAGCACGCCCTGGTCCCGCTGGACGGCTTCCGGAACAAGGCGCTCGGCAGCGAACTCGTCGAGCGGCTGAAGTCCGACTACGACCCCCAGTGGTACCGCCTCGGGGAGGCCGGGACGGGTCGTCCGTACGCCGTCGTCGTCAAAGCCTCCGTCAAGAGCCTGATCTGGTACAACAGTCGACAGCTCGGCACCCCGCAGCTCACCGGCTGGGACGACCTGGTCGACGTCGGCCGCTCGATCGCCCAGCGGGGCGGGACGCCCTGGTGCCTGGCCGTGGCCGACCCGCCCAACTCGGGGTGGCCCGGCACCGACTGGATCGAGGACATCCTGCTGCACCAGTCGGGCGCCGAGGCCTACACGGCCTGGGTCGACGGCCGGCTCAAATGGACCTCCCCGCAGGTCGACGCGGCCTGGCAGGCGTGGGGGCAGACCGTCACCGCCCAGGGCGCGCTCCGCGGCGGCCCGCTGACCGCGCTCCTGACCAGCTACGGCGAAGGGGCCTACCCGCTGTTCACCTCACCGCCCGGCTGCTACCTCGGGCACGGCGCCCTCGTCACCCCGGACCCCGCCGCCCGGACCAAGCCCGTCCCGGGACAGGACTACGACTTCGTCGCGTTCCCGGACTTCCCGCCGACATCCACGTCCACGTCCACGTCCGCCTCCGGGCCGACGTCCGGGCCGACGTCCACGCCGACGTACGAGGTGTCGGGCGACCTCGTCGCGATGTTCCGCGACTCGCCCGAGGGGGAGAGGTTCATGGACTTCCTGGCGAGCCGGAAGGCCCAGCAGATCTGGCCGGAACACCAGCCGGAGGCGGCCTTCTCCGCCAACCGGGCCGTCACGCAGGCGCTGGCCCAAAGCGCGCCCGACGGCATCGCCCGCCGGATCAACGGCCTGCTGGCCTCGCCCGCCACCCTGTGCTTCGACGCCTCGGACACCATGCCCAGCACCATGGCGGCCGCGTTCCACCGTGCGGTGCTGGAGTACCTGAACGACCCGACCCGGCTGCCGGAGATCCTCGCCGGCCTGGACAAGGTCCAGGCCGACGCCTATCCGCAGCCGACCCGGAGCTCGGTCTGCCCGTCCACGTCCGCGGCATCCCCGGGCCAGGAGGGCGGGTGACAACCCGCACCGAATCCGCCCTCGCGGCCGGCGGCACGCCGGTGTCCGACAGCGAGGGCGCCGGCACCGCAGCGGCCGGGGAAGCGGGGACGCGGACCGGCCGCGGCGGAACCGGGACGGCGCTCAGCGCCCGCCCCGGGCCGGGGCCGCCGCCCCGGTGTCCGCACGGCGCTTGCGGAGTGCCCAGTAGCTCGCGATGCCGATGCCGATGAGGAGCCAGCCGAGGCCGAGGAGTTGGGCGTGCGGATTGGCGTTCCACAGGGCGTAGCCGAGCACCGCGGTGCCGAGCAGCGGCGAGACCCAGTGCAGGAACCAGTTCCGGCTGCGCCCCCGGATCCCGAAATGGACGATGACGGCGACATTGAGCAGGATGTAGGCGGTCAGCGCGCCGAAGGTGACGAGCGTGGTGAGCAGTTCCTGCTCGGTGGTGCCGGCGATGCCGATGACCAGGGACAGCCCGGCGATCAGGAACATCGCGTTCCGCGGAACCTGGTTCCTGCCGACTTCGGCGAAGACCGCCGGCAGTTGACGGTCCCGGGCCATGCTGAAGACCAGACGGCTGGAAGTGGCCTGGGAGGCGATCGAGTTCGCGAAGATCGCGACGAGGGCGGACGTCAGGGTGATGACCACCTGGAACCAGTGCCCGACGACCTGGCCGGCGATCTCGTAGAACGCGTTGTTGACGGGATCGCCGTCCGCGAAGACGGTGTCGGACGGCACGAAGATCGCGGCAAGGTACACCTGGGCGACGAACAGCAGGGTGACCACGACGAGGACGATCATGGTCGCCTTCGACACGGTCCTTCCACCGCCCTTCGCCTCCTCGTTCAGGGTCGAGATCGCGTCGAAGCCGATGTAGCTGAGGGCGGCGATGGGGATGGCGCCGAACACGATCTGCCAGGAGAACTCGTCGGCCTGGAAGATCGGATCGAAGGTGAAGGTTCCGCGCCCCTGGGCAACCGCGACGACGGCGCCGATCACGAAAACGGCGAGGACGAGACACTGGATGGCCAGGAACACCAGGTTCATGCCGGCGGTGAGCGTGATTCCACGCAGGTTGATCGCCGCCGCGAGAACCACGAAGAGGATCACCCAGACGAACTCCGGAATGCTCGGAACGATGCTCTTCATCGCGGCCGCGGCGAACACCGAGAGCAGAGCCGGGAGCAGCAGGTAGTCCAGCAGGATCGCCCAGCCCGAGACGAACCCGAAGAACCGGTTGATGCCGAGGCGGACGTACGAGTAGACGGAACCCGCGACCGGGAAGCGCTTCGCCATCTCCTTGTAGCTCATCGCGCTGAACACCATCGCGACACCGGCGACGATGTAGACGAGCGCGGGCATGCCGTGGGAGAAGTTGTAGATGATGCCGAAGACCGCGAGCGGCGCCATCGGAACCATGTAGATGAGCCCGTACACGACGACATCGCCGAGCGACATCGTCCGCTTGAGCTGCTGGGTGTATCCGAGTTCTTCGAGAATGTCGTCGGGTCTTGAAATTTCCTGGTGCTGCGGACCGGCCAAGGCGCCTTTCCTTTCGGGTTCAGTGCTCATCGAGGAAGCCGCGGAGCGCGGCGAGATATGCGGCGGACTGTTCGAGATGAACGTTGTGGGTGCCCGGCAGGACGGCGAACTCACTGCGCGGGTTGGCTCCGGCGAACTCGCGGAGCGTGTCGGGGCGCGCCTCGTCGTCCGAGCCGGTGATCCAGAGCGTGGGGACGTCCACGGCGGCGGCCGTCCCGGAGAGATCGGCTCCGCCGAGGGTTCCGGTCTGGCTGAACTCGTTCGGCCCCCACATGCTCTCGTACACGTCGGTGGCCAGTCGGTCCATCGACTCCCGCAGTGGACCCGGCCACGGCTCCAGGGCGCAGAAGTGCCGGCGATAGAACTCCTGCTCCGCGTCGGCGTAGTACGGCTCGCTGGGCCCGACGGCGATCGCGTGCGGAAACGGCGCCGGTAGTTCGTCGATCAGCCGCCGGGCGTCCTCGCACCACCGGTCGACGCTGACCAGGGGGCTCGCGAGGACCAGGGACGCGACCCGTTCGGGGTGGGCGGAATAGCAGGACAGGGCGAGCAGCCCGCCCCAGGAGTGCCCGAAGAGATGGACCCGGTCGTGGCCGAGGTGCTCGCGGACAAGGTCCACGTGTGCGGTGAAGACCTCGAGGGTGAGATCGGCCGGATCGGCCGGCCGGTCGGATTCTCCGCAGCCGAGCTGGTCGAAGAGGATCACGGGGCGTTCGTCGGCGAGTTCGAACAGCAGGGACAGATACTCGCCGGGCATTCCCGGCCCTCCGTGCAGCACCAGCAACGGGAGTCCGGCAGCGCCGTCCGGGACATGCGCGCGGTAGGAGAGACGCCCTTGCGGGGTCGGGACGAAACCCGTCCGAACGTCCACCTCACGCCGCATATGTGGAGATGTCGACACCTCGCCTCCTTTGACTGTGGTGGCTCACCATCTCATAAAAGGTTCCATGGCGGAACCTTTAGTTGGGCAAGATCCTTGCCGGATGATGGAGGGGTGTCGGAACCTGAAGAGACCCATACCGAACCGTTCCCGCGGGGTGCCCGGACGCAGACGCTGAGTGATCGGATCGGGGACCGCCTGATCGTCGCGATCGCGATCGGCGAGTACCTGCCTGGGGTGCAGCTCTCACCGGAACGGGAGCTCGCCGCAGCGCTGGGGGTGGGGCGGGTGACAGTGCGCGCCGCCATCGCCCGACTCGTGGATCTCGGGCTCCTGCAGAAGCGCCGCGGACGCAACGGCGGCACCTTCGTCATCGGGTCGGACGCCGTCCGTGCGGAGCCCGAGATCGCCCAGGTCCTGGAGGCCGCCCGCGCACAGCTCCTCGACCAGTACGAGGCGGAGAGCTGGATGCACGGCGCCGTCGCGGCGGCGGCGGCGCAGCGCCACACCGGATCCGATCGGCAGGCGCTCCTGCTCCGCCTCGAAGAATTCCGGGCGGCGGGCTCGGGGCCCGAAGCCCAGGCCGCGGACGAACTCCTGCACGAGACGATCGCGCGCGCGGCTCGGAGCCCGGCGCTGCGCGACTCCCTGCTGGCGCTGGAACGGCGCATCCACGTCCGCGCCCCGCTGCACCCCTGGGGCACGGAGGCGACCTGGCAGGACATGGAGCGCCGCGCCCTCCGCGACCACGAACGCCTCGTCGAAGCCATCCTCGCGCGGGACGTCGCCGCGGCCCACGAGATCGGACGCCTGCACGCGCGCATCAACATCGAGCACATCGAAGCAGTCCACGTCCAGATCCGAACCGATGCGGACCGGGCCCGTACGGCGTAGCGGAAGGAAGTCCGTCCGCCCGCCGGGGTGCTGACGGTCAGTCAGATGTCGGCCCGTCGGGTCACGGCACGGCGGTCGGCGGCGGCAGGCAGTTCTGGCCGGTCCAGGTGGCGCTGGGGCTCGGCACCAGCGCGGCCGGGGCGGGCGAGGCCGGGGCCGCCGGGGTGGAGGCGGGGGCCGGGCCGTCGGTGGAGCGGGTCGGCACCGGCGGGCTGGAGCGCGGCGGGCTGGGCGGCGCGCCGGTCATGTCCGGGCAGGCGGGGACGCCGGTGGTGCTGCCGAACAGCGAGATCTGCTGGACCTGGTAGGGGCCCTGCCCGTACCAGCCGTGGAAGTACACGGTGAGGATCTGGGTCTTGGCGCCGATCTTTACGGTGGCGTGGAGCCGGGTCCGGTCGGGGCCGTCGGCCCAGCGGTAGACGGCCTCGGTGTCCTCGCCGCCGGATACGCCGACGAAGGCGAACGAGCCGGAGACGGTCGCGGTCAACTCGTACGTGCCGTACGGGCGGACCGAGACCAGCTGGGTGCAGCCGGCGAAGTCGTGGCTGCCGGGGCGGCCCTCGACGCCGCCCCCGGCGAGCCCGGCGACCTGGCCGTCGCAGGTCCAGCTGTCGGCCAGCGGGCCGCGGAAGGCGCCGTCCTGGACGACCTCGTAGCCGGTCGCCCCGGCAGTGCCGGAGCCGATCAGGCCGAACGCCGCAGTGGCGGCGAGCACGATGGCGCCGGCCGGGCCGGTGAGCGGGGCGCGGTCGCGGCGGCGACCGGCGGAGCGGGTGGAACGGGTGGGTGCACGCATGCCGTGGCTCCGGTGTGGGGAGTGCGGGAGGGCGGCGGTGCGAGGGAGTGGACCACACCCTGATGGATGCCGCAGGTCCCCGTCAAGAGGAGGCAAAGGTCGATTCCGGACCGCCGCCCGGAATTGACCGAACCTCTGCTGACGAAGCGTCAGAACAACTGCGGGCGCGCCCGGGTGGAACGGCTGGCGGCGTCCGGTCGGTCTGCCGGCGTGTTCGAGGTCAGGTGGGGCTGGGCGTGCCGGCGGGGGCGGGGGTGTCGGCGAGGTGCGGCCGGGCGGTGTGCGGACGGTGGCGTTCGGCCCAGCGGACGGCGAGGGGCGCGGTCAGGCCGGTGAGGGCGAAGAGCGCGCCGACGACGTACCAGCCGGGGCGTCCCCAGGTGATGCAGAGGGAGATGAGCAGGGTGGGGCCGACGGCTTCGGAGAGCCCGGCGCCGAGGCCGAAGACGCCGAGGTACTGGCCGGTGGCGTGGGTGGGGGCGAGGGCGAAGGAGATCTCGAAGCCTGCGGCGGAGTGCCACAGTTCGCCGATGGTGTGGACGGCGACGGCGGTGAGGACGAGTGCGGCGGCGGCCCAGGTCGGCACGCCGGCGGACAGCGGGACGAGGGCGCAGGCGAGGAGGAAGGCGGCGCCGGCGCGGCGGTAGGCGGTGGCGCCGGCGGTGGGGGTGTCGATGCTGCGGCCGGCCCGGATCTGGCAGAGGACGACGAGGGTGGTGTTGAGGAGCATCGTGCCGGAGATGAGCCAGTGGGGGGCGGTGGTCCTGGAGACCAGCCACAGCGGCACGGCGACGGTGAGCACTCTGAACTGGATGGCCATGATGCCGTCGAGCGCGGTGAGCAGGAGGTAGGGGCGGTCCCGGAGGGCGATCCAGCGGGGGCCGTCGGTGTGCGGTTCGGGCTCGATCGGCCGCAGGGCGAGCATGACGGCGGCGGATGCGGCGAACGCCACCGCGTTGCCCGTGACCATGAGCCGGTACGCGTCCGCGGTGCCGACCTGGACGGTCCAGCCCGCGAGGACTGCTCCGAGGGAGATGCCGATGTTGGTCACGGCGCGCAGGTAGGCGCGGAACTCCTGCGGCCGTTCGCCGCCGTGGTGGCGGATGAGCGGGCTGCGGGCGGCCAGACCGGCGCCTTTCGCGCCGATGGCCGCGCAGACCGTGGCGACGAACGGCCAGAAGCTGTGGGTGAACAGGAATCCGGTCGTGGCGAGGGCCTGGACGACGAGCGTCGTGACGTACACGCCGCGTGCCCCGAGCCGGTCGGCGAGGTGGCCCACCGCGATGCCGGCGGCGAGGGCGGCGGCTCCGGCGATGCCGAGTCCGAGGCCGACCTGGGCCGCCGGGAGGTGGACGGCTTCGGTGAAGTAGAGCACGCCCGCGGTGAGGTAGAGGCCGCTGCCGACGGTGTAGACGAAGTTCGAAGCGGCGATGACTCGTTGTGGTCCGGTGGCGGGTAGCAGGTGGGGCATGGCGTGCTCCGCGTCCTGGGCAGGGTGTAGGGGGTCTGGGTGTAGGGGGCATTGAGGCTTGCTGCACATTACAAGCAGGTGCGAGCAGGTTGCAGGGAAATGGCGGAAACGGGCGGGAAGCCGTGCGTCCGCGGCTCAGCCGAACAGCGTCCAGCCGATGAGCCAGGCGTTCAGGCCGATCACCAGCACCGTGACGACGAGGGCCGCCGCCGTGGTCGACGGCCGGTTCGCCAGCGGGCCCATGACCCTCCGGTCGCGGGTCAGCACGACCAGCGGCACGAGGGCGAACGGGATGCCGAAGGAGAGCACGGCCTGCGACCACACCAGGGCCGCGGTGGCGTCCAGGCCGGCGAACAGGACCACCAGGCTCGGCAGCAGCGTGATCGCACGGCGTGCGGCGAGCGGCACGGAGCGGCCGAGGAAGCCCGACATGATCACCTGGCCGGCGTAGGTGCCGACGGAGGAGGACGCGAGACCGGAGGCGAGCAGTGCGATGGCGAAGGCGAGCGCCGCACCCGGGCCGAGCATGTCGGCCAGGCCGGCGTGCACGTCCTCGATGCTCTGCACCGGACGGTTCGACGAGTGGAAGAGCCGGGCCGCGACGACGAGCATCGCGGCATTGGCGACACCGGCCAGGCCCAGGCCCACGAGCACGTCGCGCCGCATCGCCCGCAGCAGCCGCAGGCGTCCGGGCACCGGCAGGCCCTCGCCCGGGGCGCCGGTGCGCGCGCCGGTCAGACTGGAGTGCAGGTAGATGACGTGCGGCATCACGGTCGCGCCGAGGATCCCTGCGGCCAGCAGCCCGCTCTGCGAGCCGGAGAACGCGGGCACGGCGCCGCCGGCGATCCCCTTCAGGTCGACACCGGCCAGTGCGGCGTCCACCAGGAATCCCGCGATGATCACGGCGAGCAGACCGGCCGTCACGATCTCGAACCGGTTGTGGCCGCGCGACTCGAGACCCAGCAGCGCGAAGGCGACGACGCCGGTGACCAGCCCGCCGATCGGCAGGGGCAGCCCGAACAGCAGATTGAGGGCGATCGCGCCGCCCACCACCTCGGCGAGGTCGGTGGCGACGGCGACCGCTTCGGCCTGGAGCCACAGCAGGAGCACCACCGGCCGGGAGAATCGGCGGCGGCACAGGCGGGGAAGGTCGAGCCCGGTGGCCAGGCCGAGTTTGGCGGACAGCATCTGCACGGGGATGGCCATCAGGTTGGCCGCGACGACGACCCACAGCAGCAGGTAGCCGAACCGGGAGCCCGCCGCGGAGTTGGTGGCGAAGTTCCCCGGATCCACGTAGGCGATGGCCGCCACGAACGCCGGCCCGTACATCCGCGTCCGTCGAAGGGCCGGCCGACGGGGAGGGGCGATGGTCGCCGTCACAGGTGGTTCACCTCGGTAGAAGTGGTGGAAGCCGGGGGAGCGGTGCCGCCGCCGGCCTCCGCGTCGTCAGTTTTCGAGCGCCTCGCCGGCGATCTGCCGGGCGATCTCCAGCGCGGCGGTGGCGCCCGGTGAGGGAGCGTTGAGCACGTGCACCTGGCCGCGGGCCCGGACGTACAGGAAGTCGTCGACGAGGGTGCCGTCCGGGCGCAGGGCCTGTGCGCGCACTCCCGAGCCCGCGGGCACGATGTCCTCGGCTCCCAGCGCGGGCACCAGGCGCGCCAGGCCGGCTGCGAACCGCCGCCTGGACAGCGACCGGGCGACCTCGTCCACCGCGGTGCGCGGGTAGCGCCGGGCCAGCCGCCAGAGCCCCGGGTACAGGGCGATGTCGGCCACGTCCCGGATCCGGACGTCCCGCCGCCGGTAGCCCTCGCGGGCCAGCGCCAGAACGGCGTTGGGGCCCGCGTGGACGGTGCCGTCGAGCATGCGGGTCAGGTGCACGCCGAGGAACGGCAGGGTCGGATCCGGCACCGGGTAGACCAGTGACCGCACCAAGTGCCTGGCCTGGGGCCGCAGTTCGTAGTACTCCCCGCGGAACGGGACGATCCGCGCCGGGGGCCGCAGCCCGGCCAGGCGGGCGATCCGGTCCGCGTGCAGGCCGGCGCAGTTCACCAGCCGGTCGGCGCGGATCACCCCGGCGGGCGTCGCGACCTCGACGGCGTCGCCGTGCCGGCGGATGTCCAGCACCGGGGAGCCCAGGCGCAGATCGGCTCCGGCCGCGGCGAGTTCGCGCACGAGGTGCTCGCAGATCCCGGGGAAGTCGACCGACGCCGTGGAGCCGATGTGCAGCGCCCGCAGGCAGGCCACGTGCGGTTCGTGCTCGCGGGCCTCCGCCGGGCCCATCAAGCGGGCCGGGACACCGTTCGTGCGGGCCCGCTCGGCGAGTTCGAGCAGACCCGGCAGCTGCTCGGGCGCCGTGGCCACGACGAGTTTGCCGCAGACGTCGACGGCGACACCGTGGTCCCGGGCGTAGGCCACGATGGACCGGTTGCCGGCGACGGCCAGCCGCGCCTTCGCCGACCCGGGGCGGTAGTAGACGCCGGCGTGCGCGACCTGGGAGTTGCGGCCGGTCTGATGGGCGGCCCAGCGGTCCTCCTTCTCGCAGAGGGTGACGCGGGATCCGCGGGCGAGCAGTTCGCGTGCGACGGCCAGGCCGATGATTCCGCCTCCGACGACCACCGTGTGCGTTCGCGCACGGTGCAGGCCGGGTGCGGGGGCACGGGTCTCGGCGGTGACGGGCGTGGATGAGTCCATGGTCGGGTTCCGGCTCTGTCTCGGGCTTGGGGGCGGGGATGTCGTCCGTGCTCGTCGCGGGCGTGCCGGGCCGCCGGACGCCGAGGTGCTCCCGTCGGCCTCCCGCGCGGTGGTGGCCGTCCCGCGGCGGGACGGCCACCACCGCTGCCCGACGGCGGGTCAGCGCTCCACGTGGTTGGAGAGCTCCAGCAGGTTGCCGTCCGGGTCGCGGACGTAGACGCTGTTGAGCGGCCCCAGCACGCCCACCCGCTCCACGGGGCCGGACTCGATCACCGCGCCCCGGGCCTCCAGGTGCGCGACGACCTCCTCGATGGGGTCCGACACGATGAAGCACAGGTGCTCGGTGCCCGGTCCGGGATTGGCGGCGTGCGGGGCGATCTCCTTGCCGACCTCATGCAGGTTGATCTTGGTGTCGCCGAACCGCAGGGCTTTGCGGTCGTTGACGAGCATGCTGAAGGTGATGACCTCCATGCCGAGGACACGGCTGTAGAAGTCGACTGTGGCGTCGATGTCGTTGACGGTCAGGACGGTGTGGTCGAGCCGCTCGTACTTCACGCGAAAGCCTCCTGTGGGCGAATGGTCGTGCTGTGGTGAGGTCACATGTCCGCGCGCCGGGCGCGGACGGGCGTGACACCGACGAACCGGGCGATGTCGCCGAGGTCGGCGAGGACGGACTCCAGGACCGGGACGCCCCGGGCGCGGCGGGTCGCGGTGAGCAGGCCGCGCCGGTCGCCGGGGACGCGGACCGGTGTGCCGGCGTCGACCGGGTCGGCGCCCCGGACTTCGTGGGCCAGCTGTTCGACCCCGGCGCGGATGGACCCGGGGTCGCCGAGGGCCTCCAGGTCGAGGCAGAACACGAAGTGGCCGAGCCCGCCCTCGCCGTTCCGGTAGGTGTGCCGGCTCCACTGGGCGCCGGCCAGCGGCCCGCACAGCAGCTCGATGAACAGGGACAGCGCCGAGCCCTTGTGCCCGCCGTGGTCCTTGTCGCCGCCGCCGAGCGGCAGCAGCGCGAAGCCCTTCCGGTGGATCAGGCCCTCCACGGTGGCGGGGATGTCGGTGGTGGCCGAGCCGTCCGGGCCCAGCGCCCAGCCGGGCAGCATCGGCTCACCGAGGCGGTCCAACTGCTCCAGCTTGCCGCGGGAGACCGTGCTGGTGGCGCCGTCGAAGCACAGGACGCCCTCGCCCGCGGGCACGGCGTAGCAGAACGGGTTGGTGCCGAACATGGGCTCGTTGGTGCCCATCGGCGCCACCTGGGGAACCGCGTTGGTGGAAACCATGGCGAACATCCCCGCGCGGGCCGCCCGTTCGGCGAACCAGCCGGCGATGCCCATGTGGTTGGAGCGCCGGACCATCACCGCCGAGCTGCCGAACCGGCGCGCACGGGTGACGGCCAGGTCGACGGCGGTGCGCAGGGCCGGCTGCCCCAGGCCGTTCCGCGCGTCCAGGACGGCCACGCTGCCCCGGTCGGACACGATCTCCGGCAGCCCGTGCGGGTTGATGGCACCGCTGCGCAGCCCCTCGACGTAGCGGCGCAGGCGGGCCAGCCCGTGGCTCTCGACGCCGCCCAGGTCGGCGGCGACGAGCACCTCCGCGGTCACGGTCGCCTCGTCGAGCGAGGCGCCCGCCGCCCGCAGCGCGTCGACGGTGAACCTCGTCAGCTCGGCGGCGTCGACGAGCCGCCACCCCTGGTCGCCGTCGGCGCCCGTCACGGTGCACCTCCTGTCCGGCCCGGCGGAATCCGGCCGCCGGGCCGCGGCGCGGCGAACACCTCAGCCGTCCACAGGTTCGGACTCGACGGTGACGGCCCGGCGGACCCGCGCCTCCTCGGCGTCGATGTCGCCGTCGATCGGTACGTCGAAGATGGCCGTGACCGCCCGGTTCGAGGACTCGGTGAGCCGTTCCAGCACGAAACCGCGCGGCTTGATCACGAACAGCTCGTGCACCGTGGCCGGGGCGTCCGCGTCGACGGCGGCCAGCTCCGGCCAGATTCCCGTGGTGTCGGCCAGCCACCGGGGGGTGATCCCGTCGAGGCCCTCCGCCCTGACGTCGCGCAGGACCCCGGGCGTGTGCTCGAAGTAGACCTGCCGGCCGCGGCGCCGGAACACGGCCGGGTACTCGGCCGGCCGGCCCAGGGCGATGTCGATGAGCACCGGCTCGATGGGCCTGCCGGTCGACAGGTGGTACAGGTGCAGGCACCCGTCGCCCGGGGCCCGCGCCGCGATCTCCATCAGGACCACGCGCCCGTCGTCGGTGATGCGGTACTCCGCGTGCGCGTAGCCGTTCTCGAACCCGAGGCGCTCCACCACGCCCAGCTGGGCCGCGGTGATCAGCGCGGTCTCGTGCTCGTCCAGGTTGGCGGGCGGCGTCGTGTGCACCAGCTCGACGAAGAACTCGGTCGAGTCCTCGTTGGTGCCCTTCTGCGTGAGCAGAGTGACGATCGGCTTCCCGTCGCCGACCAGCGTGTCGACGTTGAACTCGCGTCCCTGGACGCGTTCTTCGACCAGCAGGCGGCTACCGGGCTGCTGGCCGGCGACGGCGTCGGCCAGCGCCGGGGCGTCCTCGACGACCCGCACCCCGATGCTGGACTCGCGGTCGAGCGGTTTGATCGCCGCCGGGAACGGACCCGGGTACTCCGCGGCCAGTTTCTCCGCCTGCGACCGCCCCTCCACACCGTCCGCGGGGACGGTGACCAGCACCGAGACGGGGCTCCACCGGCGCAGGTAGCGGCGCTGAAGGAGCTTGTTGCGGCACACCGTCGAGGCCCGCCAGCCGGGGTTCGGCAGGCCGAGCATGTCGGCGACCACCTGCCCGGCGTCCACGTAGACCTCGGCGTTGACGAGAACGCCCTGCACGTCGTACTGCTGGGCCCAACGTGACGCCTGGTCGGCGATGCCGCTGATGTCGGTGGCGTCACGCAGACTGACCTCGGCGAGATCGGCGAACGGGTGACCGGGTGTGCCGAGGAGCTCGATGCCCTTCTGCACCATGACCGAACCCTGCTTCTGGGAGACGGCCAGGACCGCCAGACCGCGCCTGCGCAGTTCGATCAGCGAAGGGCCGATCTTGGACAGGTCGCTGAAGATGATGAACGCCGGTTGTGCGACTGCACCCACGGAAAATACACGTACCTCTCGTTGTGTGATCGCTGACAGGTGATGCGGCGTCAGCCGAGCTGGACGGCGTCGGCCGCCGCGTTGAACAGCGCCAGCGCCTCGGCGAGTTCGTCCTCCGAGGTGGTGACCGGCGGCATGATCTTGAGCATGGCGCCGCCGAGCGTGGACGGGACGCACACGAGCAGGCCGCGCTCGATGCACGCGGCGGCCAGCCGCTTGGACGTCGCGGGATCGAGCGTCCCGTCCTCGGCGGTGCAGGCGACACCGGCGACCAGGCCCATCGCCCCGACGACCCGGCGCCGACTGGGCAGCCGGGCCGCCCAGTCGGCCAACCCGTCGGCGAGCTGCCGGCCGCGCCGGGCGGCCTCGGTCACGATCCGCCCGTCCGCGTAGAGGGCCAGGTTGGCCTCGGCGGCCGCGAGCGAGACCGGATTGCCGCTGTGCGTGCTGGTCAGCTCTCCCGGGCGCACGTCCGCGGCGAAGCGCTCGTCGCCGATGAGCACCGCCGAGATCGGCAGCGAGCCGGACAGCCCCTTGGCCACCAGCAGGAGATCGGGACGGACACCGACGTGCTCATGGGCGAAGAGCGCCCCCGTACGGCCGAAACCCGACTGGATCTCGTCGAAGATCAGGAGGGCGTCGTACCGGGTGCACCATGCGCGAAGCGCCCGGGCGGCCTCCGGAGCGATCTGGAGCAGGGTGGATCCCTGGTAGATCTCGCCCATCACGCAGATCACGTCCTCGGGCTGCGCCCCGACCTTGCGCACCGCGGCCTCGATCACCTCCGTGCTCCACGTCTCGCCGCGGGCCGGGAAGGGGACGTGCACGAACGCCTCGTCCAGCTCCGGCGCCCAGTCGCGCTGCGCCGGCAGCCCCCCGGACAGCTGGGCCCCCAGGGTCCGGCCGTGGAAGGAGCCGTCGAAGGTGACGACGACGGACCGGCGGCCGCCCCGCGCCCGTTCGGCGCGGCGCGCCATCGCGTAGCGGCTGGCGATCTTCAGCGCGCCTTCGACCGCCTCGGCGCCGGTGGTGTACAGCACCGACTGCGGGAATCCGGAGAGCTCCGACAGCGCGCGGACCGTCCGGGCCCGTACCCGGGTCGGGAACATGTACGCGTGGAGCAGGCCCCGCCCGACCTGCTCGGTGATCGCGTCGACGACCTCGGGGCGCGCGTGCCCGGCGTTCGCCGTGAGGATCCCACTGGTCCAGTCGAGCCACGAGCGGCCCTCCTGGTTGAAGACGCGGCTGCCGCTGGCGCGTTCCCACACCACCGGGTGCTGGGTGTGCATGGTCGCCGGCTCGTGACGCCGAAGCGTGTCGATCACCCAGGCGTCGTCCTCCAGCGGGGGGAGGGCGTCGTCGGCGCGAACGGTGAGGGTCGGACCTTCGTCGATGCGCGTCATGTCAGCGGACCGTCCAGGCGGTGCCGCTGGTGTCCGAGGCGGTCACCGCGACGGCCACCAGCTGCTCCTCGCCGGTGTTGACCAGCCCGTAGAACAGGCCGGCCGGCGCCATGCACACCATGCCCGCCTCGACCGGCGAGCGGCTCGGCTCGGGCAGCGGCCGCTTCGGCGGCGCGTCCAGCGGGTAGTGCGCGGACGGCACGTAGGCGCCCGCCGCCTCGGGCTCCTGCCCGTCGAAGACCTGGAACTCCCCGCGGCCCTGGACGATCAGGAACATGCCGTCGGCCTGGGGGTGCATGCGCGCGGAGATGTCCTGACCGGGGCTCAGCCGCCAGGCGGACGCCTGCAGGTGTGCGCTCGCCCACAGGCCCAGCTTGCGCGGCACCGCGTCGAATACGGGCTCCGTCGGTACGGCAACAGCACGAAGAACCATTGACTTCCCTTTCTCGCAGTGGGACTTCCCGATGTGGTTGCGGTGCGGGAGGAGCTCTTCCGAGGGGGGATTCGGAAGAGCTCCTCCGGTCATGCCTCGAGGAACTGCATCTGCATGATCTGGGTGAAGTACTTGCCGCTGGGGCGGATGGCGACGCCGCCGGTCACCACCCGGATGCGCCGGGTCGCCACCGGTTCGAGGTCGGCCTCGAACCACTCGCCGGCCTCGACGTCGATGTTCTCCGCGACGAGGACCGTCTTCTCGCCGCCCTCCTCGGGGTGGGCGACGACCCGGATCGAGACCGGGAAGCCGGTCTTGATCACCGGGACGGGGCGGCGCTGGAGGCGGATCCGCAGCGGCGCGTGCACGCCTCCGAGGTCGATGTCGAGGTGCTCGGGCTGGGAGGCGTTGCGGCTCTGCGAGCCCCAGCCGGTGTGCGAGCTCCCGTCGAAGAGGAACTGCTCGTTCCAGAAGTCGTACCGGTGGCAGCCGGACGAGTCGGTGACGCGGCAGCCTGTGATGAGGCGGAGCTGGTTCTCGGTCATGACGATCCTTCTCTCTCCAGTCGGGTCCGGAACTACAGGCGTGAACCACTCAGTGCGTCGAGGGCGTTCGGCACGCCGGCCAGGTCGTCGAGGACGATGTCCGCCTCGGTCCGGGCCTGCTCGGTGTGCCTCAGGCGCCGGTCGAGGAGGACGGTCGCCATGCCGACGCCGCGGGCCCCCGCCAGCTCGTGGTGCTGGCCGTCGCCGACGAAGGCGCAGTCCTGGCCCGAGACCCCGAGCTGATCGGTGGCGTGCCGGTAGATCTCCGGCTGCGGCTTGAGGACCTTGACCTGGTGGGAGAAGACGACGACGTCGAAGTGCTCCCGCAGGCCCAGCCGGTCGAAGATCCATTCGGCGTGGTCGGAGGCGTTCGACACCAGCGCCAGGGCCACGCCCTGCCCGCGCAGGTGTTTCAGCAGCGGCACGGCCTGCGGATCGGTCTCGAAGCTCGCCGCCATGCCGGGGAAGTGCCGGGTGACGGCGGCGCGGGTCGCCTCCTGGGAGCACTGCACGCCGGTGGCCTTGGCGGCCAGCGAGATGCGCTCCACGATGCCGGGGACGATTCCCGCCATGGTCTCGTCGTGCAGATCGTCGTAGGCCTTCTTCCAGGCTTCGAGATCCAGGCCGAGATCGTTGGCGACGTTGCGGAAGAACGGATTTCCCGGCTTCCGGTGGACCAGCGTCGAGAACAGGTCGAAGCAGACCCCTTGGAACGCGTGAATTGTCCTCATCCCTTCTGCTGAGGCCGGACCGTGGCAGCGGCCCGACCGACGGTCGTGCGGCCGGTGGAACGTCATACGTGCTGGAGGACGGCGCCGAGGTCCGAGGACTCCTCGGGCCGGCCGAGCGGGCGCCGGCGCTGCTCGAAGAACAGGCTCCGCCTGACCCAGTTGAGGCCCATGCGTTCGAAGATCACTTCGTGGTCGGTCTCGACCCGCGCGCCGTTGGCGTGGATCTCGCGGATGACGATCTCGGCGAGCTCGCAGTTGTCGGCCAGGCGGAGGTGGCCGCGGCCGCCCTCGTCCACGGTGACCGCGTACGGCGTGTCCTCCATGCCGAACCGGATCACGTCCACGCCGCTGTCGGGCTGGGCCGCGTAGGCGGCCAGCCGCTCCAGGGCGGAGACGGCCCGGCCCCGCCGCGTTCCCACGTCCAGCGGCGCGACGTGCCCGGCGGCGTGCTCGGGCAGCACCGCGGCGCCCACCGAGACGGTCACGTGACGCCGCTTCACCTTCGGGTCGGCGAGGTCGTACTCCAGCCTCCGCGCGGCATCCACCACCTGCTTGAACTCCGCGTAGCTCCGCGGGAAGGGCAGGCGCGGCGAGAACCCGAACAGCAGGGTGATGTTCAACTGGCCGCTGCCGCCGAGCCGGATCTGCGGGTGCTCGACCGCGTACCGGGTCATCGCGTAGCTGCGCGGGAACTGGACCCACTCCACCTCGTGGAAGAGACCGAGCCGCTGCCGGGCCTGCACGGCGCTGCGGTAGACCTCGAACTGGATGAGCGGGGAGGTCCTCCCGTAGTCCGCCCCGTTGGTCGTCGAGTACGTCTCCAGGCTGGTCCTGGTGAGGCGGTCGGACGGCCGGTAGTCCTCGACGATCTCGAGGAACCGCTCACTGTCGACGAGGTCCGGGCCCATCTCGCCGAACCGGCGCTCCGCCTCGCACATCAGCTGCAGTTCGACGGCGGCCTGGACGGTGACGAAGTGCGCTCCGCCCAGGTGCAGCGGAAGGCTGCTCTGGCTGATGCGCTCCCACTCGCCGAAGCGCTGGATGCTCTCCCGCACCTCGGGGCCGTTCCGGCTGGCCCCGAAACTGATGAGCATCTCCTTGCAGCGGTGCTGGAGGGAGCGGCTGATCTCCTGATAGATGTCATTGCTGGTGGACTGCTCGTGCGTCCGCGGGTTCCTGGCGTGGTAGTGGTAGTAGCGGCATCCCATGCCGCTGAGAGCCTCCGCCTCGGCGATCAGGGCCAGCGGCGAGTTCTTGATGGTCGCGCCCGTGCTGATCTGGTCGAGAAGCACATCGCCGGTCGCGCGATGGTTTCCCGGAGTGAATTTCGCACCGGTCGATGCGCAGCCGAGTACGAGGCTTTTTTCGCCTGTTGCGCCTTCCATTTTTCCCCAAACAGTGATGTTCGTCGGCCGGGAGGGTTCCCGTCGGCCACGGAGACCGGCCCGGCATCATCGGCATGCATGGAACCCGGCGGATCAGCCCTCGCCGTCGGGGCGGCGGACCACCGTTCCGTCGGCGGCCCAGCCCTGCAGTTCCGGGGCGGCCAGCGCGGTGTCCACCGACGCCGACACCTCCTCGGTCGAGGGCGTCCCGGGCACCTCGAACGCGAGCGTGGCCGATGTGGGGGTGCTCGACAGCAGGGTCGCGCCCCAGGCGGCGGGCAGGCGGGCGATCAGCCGCACTGCCGCAGTCTCGGGAGCGGCGCCGGCGGCTCCGGTGATCCGCAGCTGAAACGTGCGCATGATGGGTTCCTCGATTCAGGTCTCTGGCGGCGGCTCAGCCCCAGTCGTGGACACCAGGGTCGGCGGTTGCGGCCGGCGTGGTCTGAGCGACGTCAGGGGCGTCGGCGTTGGCCGGGGCGCTGCCGAGGCAGGCGAAGGCCGCGACCGACACGGCGGAAATGAAAGCAAAGAGGGCTGCTTTCGCCACGGGTTTCACACGAAATGCCGTCTGCATTGGATCCCCAATATCTGCAGGTTTTTTCCGCACTCGATTCCTGTTGCGTCAACAACTCTGCATCCGGAATGGTCTGCGGTCGATCGGCCGGGCTGCTCATCTTCCTGCAACCCCGCGGTGCCGCTTGCTGCACCCAAGTGGCCGATCTGATGATTTATGCGGGAATTTGCTGCCGGATGCCGTCGATTCGGGCGCAAGGTGCGCAAGGTGCCAGGGCGGCGAAAGCGCACTTTCGGGAAGGGCGGCGCTCGTAAAATGGTGCGCAGTGGTTCGAGATCAACGGGCATGGCAGTCGGCACGCGGCTACGAGGAGGATCAGTGACCCACGCGGACCTGCGGTTCCTGGGCGTCGACCCCGATGACGAGGAGATCTATCGACTCCTGCTGCGCAGAGGCGGCTTCAGCCAGTCGGAACTCGCACGCCAGCTGGCCCAGGACGCGCGGGGCGGAGAAACGGAACAGGACCCGCAGGCCGTGCACCACCGCCTGACCGGGCTGGGGCTGGTCACCGAGAGCCTCGACGGGATCCTGGTTCCCGTCTCGCCGGCCAAGGCCGTCGAAGGACTCGTGGAACACGCGGTGGGCCGGCTCCGGCACGAGCTCGAACAGGAGGTCGTCGGCAGCGGAATCGTGGACGCGCTGCTCGCCGAACAGGAGAAGTCGCTGGACGGCGGGACCCAGATCCTCGACCTCAACGCCACCACCCAGCACATCGAGGGCATGGTCTCCGTGCGCGCCGCCATCGACGAACTCACCTTCTTCGCCCGGACCGAGAGCCTCACCACCAGCCCGAGCGGAGTCCTCAGCCCGGAGAGCATCAGCCACGCGCGGGTCCTGGACAGCCGCATCCTCCGTCGCAACGTGCACATGCGGACCCTCATGGCCTCGTCCGCGCTCGAAGACCCGAGCACCATGAACTACCTGCGGGAACTCGTCTCGAAAGGCGCGCACATCCGGATCTCCTACCAGCCCCTGGAGCGTCTCATCATCTGCGACCGGTCGGCCGCGCTCACGCCGATCGACCCCACGAACACCTCCCGGGGTGCGATCCTCACCCGTGACCCGGGCCTGGTCGCCGCCCTCGTGGCACTCTTCGAACGCATGTGGCAGACGGCCCACGACCTGCCCCCGGCCGTGGACGGCGAGGCCGCGGACCCCGACCTCGCCAACGACTTCCAGCGGCGGCTCCTGCACTCCCTCAGCACCGCGCAGAAGGACGAGATAGGAGCGCGGGAACTCGGCATCGCCGTCCGCACCTATCGAAAACACGTGGCGTCGATCATGCGGGCCCTGGGCGCGTCCAACCGCTTCCAGGCCGCGCTGCTGGCCCGTGAACGAGGCTGGATCTAGAGCCTGTGTTCCAACCTGCGCCGTGGGGCGGGCGCCGATCTGCTCGCAGGCCGGGAGATCGGCCCGGCGGTCGCAGGGGTGCATTGTGCACGGGACTGCCGCCCTTCCCCTTCAGTGCGCTCGGATACCGCGGTGCACAATTCCACCGCCGACAGCAGCAGGCGCTGCGGAAATGGTTCCCGGATTCCGGTCGGGGCGATTCGGAGTGGATTTCTCGCCACCACTGTGCCCCGCCGGAATCCCAGCGGCCCCACCAGTGGCCGCCCGGCCCGCCCGGTGCCGGCCGTGCGGCGGAGCCGGCTCCGGTCCAGCGTGCGGGCGTGTCCGGCGCGGGGCGGCCGTGGAACGGGGTGCTGTGCTGCGCGGTCCCGGCTGCCCGGTCCGAGCGGGCCGATTTCCGTTCGACGCGCGATCCGGGAATCACGCCGGGCGTACGCCCCCTTTCGGGTCGGAGGTGTCCGACGATGACCGAAATACGGACGGTTCGGAGGAGGACGGTGCGGGCTACAGTGAACCCCTTGCAGACCAGGCCGGTGACAGTCGCCTGGTAGCGGTAGGCCCATCGGCCCTCGAGGAGACGCCGTGCGAGCTCTGGTTTATCTCGGTTCCGGTTCCCATTCCGATTCCGGTCCGCATCCCGTCGAGTTACGGGACCATCCGCGTCCGGAGGCGTCCGGACGCGACGACGTCCTGGTAAGGGTCGTGGGAACGGGGATCTGCGGTACCGACCGCAAGATCCTGCTGGGCCGCTTCCCGGCCCGGCCCGGCGTGGTCCTCGGGCACGAGTCGGTCGGGGTGGTGGAGACGGTCGGAGCGGACGTGACGTCCGTCCGCCCCGGCGACCGGGTCGTGGTCAACCCGACGCTGTACTGCGGCAGTTGCCCGCCCTGCCGGCGGGGCGCGACCAACCACTGCCGGAACAAGCGGGGCACCGAGGTCGGTGTCGACCGCGACGGCACGTACGCCGACCACGTGGTGCTGCCGGAACGATTCACCGAGCGGCTGCCGGGCGCCCTCGCGTTCCGGCGCGCCGTGCTGGTGGAACCGCTGGCCTGCGTCCTGAACAACGTGCTCGCCGCGGACGTGGGCTACGGCGAGACCGTCGCCGTGCTGGGCGCGGGACCGATCGGCCTGCTCACCGCCCTGGTCGCCGCGCGCCGGGCGCGCCGGGTGGTGCTCGCCGAGTCGGACCCGTACCGGCTGGCCGTCGCCGGATCGCTGGTCGACCGGACCGTCGACGCGGGCGGGCCGAACCCGCTCGAAGCGGTGGCCAAGGCCGGGGACGGACGCCGGCCCGACGTCGTGTTCGACACCACCGGGGTCGCCGTCGAGCACGCGCTGCAACTGGTGGCCGACGGCGGCCGGGTCGTCGCCATGGGATTCGACGACGGCTACCGGCCCCGGATCAGCCCGCTGTACCTGACCAACCACGGCGTCAGCCTGATCGGGGCCGGCGACTACCGGGCCGACACCTTCCCGATCGCGGTCGACCTGATCGGCGACCTGCCGTTGGAGACGCTGGTCACCCACGAGTTCCCGCTCGACCGCCACCGGGACGCCTTCGCGCTGCTCTCCGCCGGCGCGGACGGCCACGGCACCGGCCGGGGTACCGGCACCGGCACCGGCCACGGCACCGGCTACGGTGCGATGAAGGTCGTCATCCGCTCCGACTCCGGCCCGGTGGGCCCGGACGGCTGGCCGGAGGTCGCCGGATGAGCCCGCGTCACGCGCTGTACGGCTCGGTCGAGTCCGGCGGCACCAAAGTGGTCTGCCTGGTGGGCACTTCGCCCGACAACGTGGTGGCCCAGGCCAGGTTCCCCACCGGGGCGCCCGGTGAGACCCTGGCGCGCGTCGTCGACTTCTTCGGCCGGGCGACGCAGCAGTACGGACGGCTGGCCGCCATCGGCGTCGCCTCGTTCGGCCCGCTGGAGCTGCGCCCGAACCTCCCGAAGTACGGGTTCACCACCGACACGCCGAAACCGGGCTGGGTCGACGTCGACGTGATCGGCCCGCTGGCACGGGAGTTGGACGTGCCGATCGGCATCGACACGGACGTCAACGGCGCCGCCCTCGGCGAGGGGCAGTGGGGTGCCGCGCGCGGGCTCGACACCTACGTGTACCTCACCGTCGGGACGGGCATCGGCGGCGGCGCGATCGTCGGCGGACGGACCGTCAGGGGACTGGTCCACACCGAGATGGGGCACGTGGCCGTGGGCCGGCGGCCGGGCGACGACTTCCCGGGCAACTGCCCCTTCCACGGCGACTGCCTGGAAGGCATGGCCGGAGGAACCGCCGTCGCGGACCGGTGGGGGCGGCCCGCGGAGCAGCTGACCGGGGACGAGCTGCACCGGGCGGTCGAGCTCGAAGCCGGCTACCTGGCCGAGGGGCTGCGCAGCATCGTCTACTGCACCGCCCCCGAGCGGATCGTGATCGGCGGCGGCATGTCGGTGCTCCCCGGGCTGCTTCCCGCCGTGCGGGCGGAACTGCTCAAACAGCTCGGCGGATACCCGGGGCTGCCCGAACAGGCCGCCGACGACTTCGTCGTCCCGGCCGAGCTCGGCGCGATGGCCGGCCCGGCCGGCGGACTCGTCCTGGCGTTCCGGGCCGAGGCGCAGCACGACCTCCGCTGAGCGCGGCGCGCACGGCCCGGGCCCTCTCGTCCGGATCTTGTCGGATCGGCGTGCGGGGTCGGGCGCCCGGGCCCGGGAGGTCGCGGTGTGGCGCGCCCGGCCGCGGGCGGAGGACAGGAAGGATGAACGAGTGACGACGACCGGCCCCATCGAGCTCGACGCCGGCACGCGCGCCTGGCTGCACGACGAGGCCCTGCCCGGGGAACGCGTCCGACGCGCCGGCCGGCTCCTCGGCGGCTGCAACAACGAGCTGATCCTGCTGGTGACCGAGATGGACGGGCACTACGTCCTGCGCCGCTTCCGGCCCGGCGGGGAGAGCGGGGTCCGGCGCAACACCTGCGAGGTCGAGGCCGCGCTGCTGCGGCGCCTGCACGGGCGGCTCCCCTCGCCGGAGCTGGTGGCGGCCGACCCGGACGGCGCGGCCACGGGGTGTCCGTCGCTGGTCTACCGCTTCGTCCGGGGTGTTCCGCTGACCGAGGCGCTGACCGGCGTCCCGGGAGCAGCAGCCGCCGCCCTGGGCCGGGAGGTCGGCACGACCCTGGCCCGCATCTCCGCCTGGGACCTGCCCGGGCCCGGCCGGTTCGAGGGGGAGTCGCTCGCTCCCGGGGGACCGGACGGGGAGGACGACGTGCGCGGATTCGTGGAGCGCTGCCTGGCGGCCGAGGAGCGCCGGCCGCCACCCGCCGGCGGCGCGGCGCCCGCGCTCGGCGCCCCGGACATCCGGACGCTGCGACTGCTGGCCGAGCGCGCGGCCCCGTTCTGCGCCGCTGCCGCCACCGACCACCGGCTCGTCCACAACGACTTCAACCCCAAGAACCTGCTGGTCCGGCCGGGCCGGGACGGGCGCTGGGAGGTCGCCGCGGTGCTCGACTGGGAGCTGGCTTTCAGCGGCCCGCCGCTGATGGACGTCGGCAACATGCTGCGCTTCGAGGACGACTACCCGCCGGGCTACTCCCGGGCGTTCCTGGACGGGTACCGGGACGGCGGCGGGCAGTTGCCCGACGGCTGGCGCCGCACCAGCGAGGCCCTGGACCTGTTCGCCCTCGCCGACATCCTGACCGATCCGCCGGACCGGCGGGTGTTCGACCGGGTCCGCGCCGTCATGCTGCGGCGCGCGGAGAACTTCCTTCCCCGCGCGGTCCCGCGCTGATTCCCGGCCCGTCCGCATTATTGACACGGCCATCCCCGGGAGACAGTCTGAACGACAGGAAATTCGTGGTGCCGAATTTCGGCGGGCTTTCCGCCGGGCTGATTCGGTCGGTTTCTTCGGCCGGTTTCTTCTGCGGTCGGTGCAGAACCGGCCCGATGGAAGGCAGGAAACGGTGGCAGAGAATCCTGAGAACGATGTCCTGATCATCACTCCCGACGTCAAGTGCAACGGCATCCCGCCGACCCCGGAGCAGACCGAGGGCCCGTACTACAAGCCGGCCACACCGTTCAAGACGAGCTTCCGGTCCGACGTCCCGACCGGGACCCCGATGGTGCTGTCGGGCCGGGTCGTGGACCCGGACGGCAAGCCGATCGGGGGCGCCCTGCTGGACTTCTGGCAGGTCGGCGACGAGGGCGTGTACGACGAGGAGGGGTTCACCCTCCGCGGGCACCAGTTCGCCGACGAGGAGGGGAACTGGCGGCTGGAGACCGTCCTGCCGGCCGAGTACCCGGGCCGGACGCGGCACGTGCACGTGAAGGTCCAGCCGCCCGGCGGCGGCGTCCTGACCACCATGCTGTATTTCCCCGGCGAGCGCCGGAACCGGCTCGACAAGTATTTCCGCCCCGAATGCCTGATGGACGTCCGGGAAACGCCGGAGGGGTGGCAGGCGAGTTTCACGTTCATTCTGCCCTCCTGAGCGATTCCGGGGCGCTGTCGGTCGTCGAACGAGGGTCGGCGCATTCTTTTCGGGAAGCGCCGGCCCGGCCTCGGGGAGGAATTGTGGAAGGCGAACGGAAGATCGAGGACCTGATCTACTACCAGGTCAGCGAGTACAAGATGCGGCACGGGGAGGGGATCCACCTCTACGACGCCGACGGCAGGGCGTACATCGACTGCGCCTCGGGGACGTTCAACCTCAGCCTCGGCTACGGGCACCCCGAGATCGTCAAGGCCATGCGCGAACAGGCCGACCTCCTGATCCACGCCACCTCGACGTTCCAGACCGAGCCGGTGGACCGGCTGGTGCGCCGGCTGGTCGCGGTGTCGCCGCCGAACCTCAGCCGGGTCCACCTGAAGGTCTCGGGCGGTGCGACCGCCAACGAGGGCGCCGTGAAGATGGCCCAACTGCGCACCGGACGGCGGGACGTGATCACGCTGTTCCGCAGCCACCACGGCCAGACCGTGCTGACCACGGCGATGTCCGGGGAGGCCTTCCGCCGGGCGCCGTTCCCCACCCTGGTCGCCGGCATCACCCACGTCCCGGACCCGTACTGCCTGCGCTGCTTCTACCGGCAGAGCCCCGACAGCTGCGGCCTGCTGTGCGCGGAGCGGATCAACGACTTCATCGACCACTCCTCCTCGGGCAGCGTGGCCTGCATCGTCGTGGAGCCGGTGTCCGGCTCGGGCGGCAACATCGTGCCGCCGGACGGCTACCTCGCCGCGCTCCGCCGGATCTGCGACGAACGCGGCATCGTGCTGGTCTTCGACGAGGTGCAGACCGGGATCGGCCGCACCGGCCACATGTTCGCCGCCGACCACTTCGGCGTGCGGCCGGACATCATCACCACCGCCAAGGGCCTGGGCGGTTCGGGCGCGCAGGTCGCCGCGATCCTCACCACCGAGGAACTCGCGGGCCTGGACGGCGAGTACCACTCGTTCACCTACGGCGGCAACGTGCTGGCCGCCGCCGCCGCGGACAAGACCCTGGAACTCGTCTCCCGTCCGGAGTTCCTGGCACACGTCCGGGCCGTCGGCGCCCACCTGATGGAGCGGCTGCGCGACCTGGCGTCGCGCTACCCGCGGATCGGCGACGTCCGCGGGATCGGGCTGATGATCGGGCTGGAAATGGTCGACCGGGACGGCCGGCCGGACACCCCGCTGACGCTGCACCTCGCCCACCGCGGCATGGACCACGGCCTGATCCTGCGCACCTCCCGCTACGGGCGCGGAAACGTCCTGAAGATCCGGCCGCCGCTGATCATCACCACCGAGGAGGCCGACCTGCTCTGCGACCGGCTGGAGACCCTCTTCGCCGCGGAGGCGAGCTGATGGCGGACATGAAGGACTACCTGCTCGGGCTCGCCCGGCTCGTCCGCGACGAGATCACCGCCGGCTGGGCCCGGTCCGAGAACCGCGGCGTCCGCGGCCTCTCACCGGGCGGCGACGCCCAGTTCGGCATCGACGACGTCGCCGAACGGGCCGTCTGGAAGTACGTCGTCGACCACGACCTGCCGGTCGTCCTGTTCTCCGAGGACGGCGGTCTGCGCACCCACGGCCGCAACCCCGAACACCTCCTGGTGGTCGACCCCATCGACGGCACCCGGCCGGCCGTCGCCGGCCTGGAGTCCGCCACCGTGTCCATCGCCGTCGCCCGGCTCGGCGACCGCCCCCGGATCTCGGACGTCGAACACGCCCTGCTGATGGAGTGGAAGACCGGCGCCCACCTGTACGCCGAGCGGGGCACCCCCGGGGTGGCGGCCCACGGATACCACCACCCCGTGCCCGCGCCGACCCGGACCACCGACCTCTCCCGGATGTTCTGGTCCCTGGAGTTCAACGGCCACCCCGCCCACCTGATGACCGAGGCGTACGGGCACCTCATCGACCTCTCGGCCAACACCGGCGGCGTGTTCGTCTTCAACAGCGCCACCTACTCCATCTCACGCCTGATCACCGGCCAGCTCGACGCGTACGTCGACATCGGCAACCGGCTGGTCCGCGACGACCCCGCGCTGCTCGGCGAGTTCCAACGGGTGGGCAACGGACGGGTGCTGCACCTGTTCCCCTACGACATCGCCGCCGCGGTGCTGCTGGCCGAACAGGCCGGCCTCGTCATCACCGACGCCTACGGGCAGCCGCTCGGCGACACCGCGCTCACCGAACTGGACGTCACCAACCAGCGGTCCTGCATCGCGGCGTCCACCCCGGAACTCCACCGCAAACTGCTGGACGGCATCGCCTGGCGGACCCCGGGGGAGCGGGCATGACGGACGACACCGAGTTCCGGCAGCTGCTGGAGCGGCTGTCGGCCCGGGCCAGCAGCGACTACTACAACCCGTACACCACCTTCGACTGGCCGGCCGAACTCCCCGAGGACGAGCCCTGGTTCTCGCCCGAGCTGCTGTCCGTCCACGGCACGGAGTACGTCGAGCAGCTCACCCCCGAGCAGCTGCGGGCCCTCGGCCGGGGGGAGAGCGTCAACTTCTACAGCCTCAACGTCCACGGCATCAGGGAACTGCTCATCGAGGTGATGCGGCGGATCCACACCCCCGGCTTCGAAGTCCCGTCCGAGTTCTTCCACCACTTCATCGGTGAGGAGAACGAACACATGTGGTTCTTCGCGACGTTCTGCCTCAAGTACGGCGGACGGATCTACCCGGAGAAGCGGCTGAAGCTGGCCGTCCCCACCGACGACCCGGCACGCGAGAACTTCCTGGTCTTCGCCCGCATCCTGCTGTTCGAGCAGATCGTCGACCACTACAACGTGCGGCTGGCCGCGGACGAACGGCTGCACCCGACCATCCGGCAGCTGAACCGCATCCACCACCAGGACGAGAGCCGGCACATCGCCTTCGGCGCCCGCCTGGTCCAACTGCTCTGGGAGCGGCTGCTGGAGGCCGGACTGGGCGAGGACGACCGCCGGGCCATCGGCCAGTACCTCACCGGCTACCTGTCCGCGAGCATCGGCTCCCTCTACAACCCGGCCGTCTACCGGGACGCCGGGATTCCGGACGGACTCGCCTTCCGCAAACGCCTGCTGGACCACCCGGCACGCCGGGTCGAACACCAGCGGGTACTGCGCAAGTCCAAGGACTTCCTCCGGCGGATCGGCGTCCCGGAGGCGTGAACCGGCGTCGCGCCGACCCGACACCCCCACATTCGACCGCCGTCCGGAGGAGGACGATGTCCCACACCGACCGTGCCGCGGCCCCGCCCGGCACCCGCACCGCCTGGTCCGTCCAGGACGGCCTCGCGACGCTCCACGGCCCCGCCACCGGCCTGCTGCGCGCACTCGACGACGTCTTCACCGGCTGGGCGACCGCCCGCGGCGCCGAGCCGATGACGCTGCCGCCGCTGCTGCCCGCCGCCGAACTCCGCAAACTCGACTACTTCCAGAACTTCCCGCACCTCGGCAGCACCGTCAGCCGGATCCGGCCCGACCGGCTCGACCAGGACAGCGCCAAGGCCGGGGCCGACCCCGTCCCCGCCCACGACCTCGCCGACGCCACCCACCTGCTGCCCTCGGCCGCCTGCTACGGAGCGTTCCTGCACCTCTCCGACAGCTCGCTCGACCACGACGCCTCCCTCGTGACCACCGCCGCCCACTGCTACCGCAACGAGGACCACCACGACGGCCTGCGTCGGCTCTGGGGGTTCACCATGCGCGAAATCGTCTGCCTGGGCAGCCAGGACACCGTCCGCGCGCACCTCGACCACTACCGGACGGAGGTGGCGCACTTCGCCGACCGCCTCGGCGTCGACCTGCACCGCGCCCCGGCCGGCGACCCCTTCTTCCGGCGCGACAGCCCGCGCGCCGTGCTGCAGCTCCTCGCACCGGTCAAGGAGGAGTTCCTGGCCGCCGACGGCACCGCAGTGGCCTCCCTCAACAACCACCGCAACTTCTTCGGGGAACGCTGCGCGATCCGGCACGACGGCAGGCCCGCCTTCACCGGATGCGTCGCCTTCGGACTGGAACGCTGGCTGCACGTCCTGGACCTGCGCTTCGACGGGGACCTCGACGCCGCCCGGGACGCCGTCGCCGAAGCCGGAGCCCCCCGGTGACCGGACCGGCGCCACGCCCCACCCGGCTGGAGCAGCGCCTCGGGGTGACCCTGCCGCTGCTCCAGGCCGGCATGGGCGGCGTCGCCGGCCCCGAACTGTGCGCCGCCGTCTCCCGGGCGGGCGCCGGCGGCGTCCTCGGCCTGTACAAGGAACCCCCCGAACGGATCCGCCGCCTCGTCGCCGACACCGCCGCGCAGACGGACCGGCCGTTCGGGATCAACCTGGTGCCCGAGGTACTGGCCCCGGACCGCTGCCGGGCCCAACTCGACACGGCTGTCGGCGTCCTGCCGGAGCGGGCGTTCGTCACGTTCTACGGGCTGCCCGCACCGGACCTGCTGGCGGCGGCCGTCCGGGCGGGCCTGCCGGTGGTGGTCCAGGTCGGCACCGCGCCCGCCGCCGGCCGGGCCCTCGAACAGGGCGCCGACGTCGTCGTGCTCCAGGGCGTCGAGGCGGGCGGCCACCTCCTCGGCGCCCTGCCCGCCCTGCCCCTGCTGCGGGCCGTCCGCCGCGACCACCCCGACGCCGTCCTCGCCGTCGCCGGCGGAATCGCCACCGGCGCCGACCTCGCCCGCGCCGTCACCGAAGGCGCCGACGGAGCGATGGCCGGCACCCTCTTCGCCGCGGCCCGGGAATCCGAGGCCCACCCGGAATTCAAACGCCGGATCGTCGCGGCCACCGCCGCCGACACCGTGGTGACGACCGTCTTCGACATCGGCTGGCCGAACCGGCCACACCGGGTCCTGCGCAACGCGACGACCGCGCCCGGCCCCCGACAGCCCGCCCGGTTCATCGCCACCACCACCGCCCCCGACGGCCGCCGGCTGCCCGTCCCCCGGTACAGCGCCGCCGTACCGTCCATCCGCACCGAGGGCCGGATCGAGGACATGGCGATGTACTGCGGCGACTCCTGCGAACGGATCACCGCCACCGAACCCGGCGCCGCCCTGGTGGACCGCATCCGCGCCGAATACCGCCGCGCGCTGCGCCGCACCCGCCCCGAGCACCGCCGCACACCGCGCCACACCCGCCCCGACCCGGCCCGTCAAGAAGGAGAAGTGCCAGGGTGAATGACTCCCTCAAACCGGTGGTCGACTGGCTGCGCGCCCGCAACCCCGCGCTCGGCGACATCCCCGCCGACCTCGACCTGATCGAGAACCGGATCGTCGACTCCCTCGCCTTCATGGAGTTCATCCTGTTCCTCGAAGGCCTCGTCGGCCGCGAACTGGACGTCGCCGAGCTGAGCGCCGACCAGTTCCGCACCCTGCACGCCATCGAGGAGAACTTCCTCGCGGGAGAAGGGAGTCGCTGAATGTGGCAGGGCACAGCGGTCTCGCTCCATCTCGCGCCGACCCACGGCGCGCCCCTCGTCGAGGTGCCGGAAGCCGTCGCCGTCACCGGCCGCGGCCTGGAAGGCGACCGCTACTTCCAGGACCGCCCCGACGACACGCCACCTCGACGGGCTCCCGGCCGCGCGTCCCGCGTCTGCGAGATCTCCCTCCTCGACATCGACGCCCTGACCGCGCTGGAACGCGAGCACCGGATCCACCTCACCCACTCCGAGGCGCGCCGGAACGTGGTGTGCCGCGGCGTTCCGCTCACCGAACTCGTCGGCCTGGAGTTCACCGTCGGAGACCACGTGCGCCTGCTCGGCCTCGCCCTCAGCGAACCCTGCGCCCGGCTCGAACAGCTCACCCGACCCGGCGTCCTGCGCGGACTCCTCCACCGCGGCGGCCTGCGCGCCCGAATCGTCGAAGGCGGCATCCTCCGCACCGGCGACCCGATCCGCCCGGCAGGGCCGGGCCTCGACGGCCCCGAGCAGCAGTTCGCGCCCTTCGCCACCCGATGACGCCGGACCTCGACGACGCCGGACCTCGACGACGCCGGACCTCGACGACGCCGGACCTCGACGACGTCTGACCGGCCAGCGCCACGACCGGAGCGCCCGGCCTGCCGGTTCGCCGCCTTGGGCACGTCCGGACGACGGGGATGCGGGGGAGCAGGGCGGGAAGGCGCGGTGGAGGATGCCCCAGCCGGTGATCTGGGTGGCGCATAGGGCGGGCAGTGCGGCCCCGCTCAGCTGGGACGCTGCCGTCATCGCGGTCAGCAGCAACCACTGGTCGCGGCGGTGGCCTCGACCTCGGTGGGCGCGGAGCAGCAACCGCCGGTCTCCGCGGGCGCCTCGGTCGGCGCGGAGCAGCAACCGCTGCTTTCGGCAGGGGCCTCGGTCTCGGTGGGGGCCGAGCAGCAGCCGCTGTCGGCGGTGGCCTCCTCGGCACCCAGGGTGATGAGCTGCGGGGCGCTGCCGAGGGTGAGGACTGCGGGCTCGGCCGTGGGGGTGGAGCAGCAGCCGCCTGCGCCCTGGGTGGCGTCGGGGTCGTCGAAGAGGCCGGCGCCGCCGCACACGCCCGTTTCGGGGAGGGTCAACTCGACGCGGGCGGCGGCCTCGTGGTCGCCGGCGAGGAGGGCGGAGATGGAGCGGACCTGCTCGTAGCCGGTGCGGGAGAGGAACGTCGGCGCGCGGCCGTAGGACTTCATGCCGACCAGGTAGAGGTCCTGTTCGGGGTGCGTCAACTCGCGTGCGCCGTGCGGGTAGACGGTGCCGCAGGAGTGCTGGTTGGGGTCGATCAGCTCGGCGAGGAAGACCGGGGCCTGGAGGCGCTCGTCCAGGTTGAGGCGCAGTTCGTCGAGGAAGGAGAGGTCGGGGCGGAAGCCGGTCAGCACGATGATCTCGTCGACGGGCCGGCTGCGGCGGCCGTCCTCGGCGACCAGGACGAGCTGCTCGCCGTCGGCCTCGATCGCGGTGGTGCGGAAGCCGGTGAGCGCGCTGGCGTGCCCATCCTCGACGGCCTTCTTGGCGCGCAGGCCGAGTGAGCCGCGTTCGGGCAGCTGGTCGGCGGTGCCGCCGCCGTAGGTGGAGCCGGAGATGCCGCGGCGCAGGATCCACTCGGCGTGGGTGCCGGGGGCGTCCTTGGCGAGGTCGGCGAGCAGGGCGAGCGCGGTGAACGCGGACGCGCCCGCGCCGACGACGGCGGTGCGCCTGCCCGCGTAGCGCTGCCGGACGTCGGGGTCGGTGAGGTCGGGGACGTAGTAGGAGATCTTCGCGCTCGCGGCGCGCTCGCCGAGCGCGGGCAGGCCGTTGCCGCCGGCCGGTCCGGGGGTGGACCAGGTGCCGGAGGCGTCGATCACCGCGCGGGCGAGGACGCGCTCCTCGCTCCCGTCGGCGTGCTCAAGGTGCACGGTGAACGGCTGCTGCTCGCGGTCGGCGTCGACGATCCGGTCCCGTCCGGCGCGGGCGACGCCGGTGACGCGGGCGTCGTAGTGGACGCGGTCGCCGAGGACGTCGGCCAGCGGCTGGAGGTACTGCGCGACCCAGTCGCCGCCCATCGGGTAGGCGTCGGCGGCGGGGTGGACCCAGCCGGTCGGGGCGAGGAGCTTCTCGGCGGCGGGGTCGACGACCTCCGCCCACTGCGAGAACAGCCGCACGTGCGACCACGCGCGGACCGCCGTGGCGGCGCTCGGCCCGGCCTCCAGCACCACCGGCTCGATGCCGTACTCGATCAGGTGCGCGGCGGCGGCCAGACCGACCGGCCCGGCACCGATGACGACGACGGGCAGCTGCTCGGCGGCGGAGGCGTTCACGGCGGTACTCCCTCACTGTTTCGACACCTGTCGATGTCTCGGTCGCTGTCAGCGTGGCACTCGATTCGACGGGCGTCAACATAGACGCTCATCAATGTTGTGCGGGGGTCGCACCTCTGGGCTTCCCTCCTTGCTTCCCTCCTTGGTTCGGTAGATGTCAATATTGATGCATGTCGAACGTGAAGGTGCTGCCGCTGCTGGAGCCCGACGACGCCGTGCCCTGCTGTCCGCCGCTGACCGCCGTCGCCCTGTCGGAGGACGACTCCGTGCGAATGGCGGCCATGTTCAAGGCGCTCGGCGATCCGGTGCGGCTGCGGCTGTTCTCCCGCGTCGCCTCGCACGAGGGCGGGGAGGCGTGCGTCTGCGACATCCAGGACGTCGGGGTGTCGCAGCCCACCGTCTCCCACCACCTGAAGAAGCTCCGCGAGGCCGGTCTGCTGACCTCCGAGCGGCGCGGGACGTGGGTCTACTACCGTGTCGAGCCGTCCGTGCTGGCCATGATGGCCGACCTGCTGGGCGCCGCCCGCTGACCCGCCCCGGGGGACCATGCCGATGTCCACGCCCGCCGCCGTCACCGTCGAGCCGATGGCCGCCGGCCACGCCGAGCAGGTCCTGGCGATCTATCAGGCAGGCATCGACGGCGGCAACGCCACCTTCGAGACCGCTGCGCCGAGTTGGGAGCAGTTCGACCGGTCCAAGCTGACGGACCACCGCTTCGTCGCCCTCGACGGGGTCGGCCGGGTGCTGGGCTGGGTGGCGGCCGTCGGGGTCTCCGACCGGTGCGTCTACGCGGGGGTGGTCGAGCACTCCGTCTACGTTCACCCCGAGGCCCGGGGGCGCGGCGTCGCCGGGCTGCTGCTGGAGGCGCTGATCGCCTCGACGGAGGCGGCCGGGATCTGGACCATCCAGTCCGGCGTGTTCCCGGAGAACGCGGCCAGCCTCGCCGTCCACGCCAGGGCGGGCTTCCGGATCATCGGCACCCGCGAGCGCATCGCCCGCCACCACGGTACCTGGCGCGACACCGTACTGATCGAACGCCGCAGCCCGGCGATCGGCTGACCGCAGCACGCGCGTCGGCGTGGCGATCGGCGGTGGCGCGCCCGCGTGGGCGACCGGCCCTGCTGCACGGGCCTCGCGATCGGAGACCTTCACGGCTGCCGGCTCAGCACTCGTCGCCGCCGCACAGGGTCTCCACGTCGGTCACCTCCTTCCGGGCCCGGGGCGGGGCGGGTGCCGGGCTCGAAGGCCCCGGCCATGCGGCGGCGCAGCAGCCGCTCGGCGATCCGCAGCAGGTGCCCGTGCGCGGTGCTTCGGCTCAGGTTCTCGACGGTGGGCCTGGGAGTGGGCTCCCCGGGTCAAGTCCCGTTTGCTGTACGCGACTCAGCCGAGCAGCGTGCGGAGCTGCTCGGCGGCGGTGCGGCCGACGCCGATGAGGGTGGCGGAGGCGGGGCCGGTCCAGTTGCCGTAGCCGAGGAGGTGGATGCGGGGGTCTTCGAGGGTGCGGGTGCCGTCGGTGGGGATGCGGCCGTTGGTGCGGTGCAGGCCGAGGGGGCGGGTGGCGGCCAGGTCGGGGCGGAAGCCGGTGCACCAGATGATCGTGTCGCAGTCCCAGGTGGTGCCGTCCGGCCAGGCCGGTCCGGTGGCGGTGAGGCGGTCGAACATGGGGTGTGCGGTGAGCAGTCCGTGGTCGCGGGCGGCGCGGACGGGTGCGGTGACGACGATGTCGCCGAGCGAGGCGACGCCGGTGTGGGTCTCCCCGGCGGCGTGGGCGCGGACCTGGTGGGTGGCGAGTTCGAAGAGCGCGCGTCCGTCGACGGAGTCCGGCAGGAAGCGTGGCGGGCGGCGGGTGACCCAGCGGGTGTCGGCGACGGCGGTGAGGTCGGCGGCGATCTGCGCGCCGGAGTTGCCGCCGCCGACCACGGCGACGCGCTGCCCGGCGAAGTCGGCTGCCGTGCGGTAGCCGGTGGTGTGGAGTTGACGGCCGGTGAACTGTTCGCGTCCGGGGACGGCGGGGACGAAGGGGCGTCGCCACGATCCGGTGGCGAAGACCACGGCCTGTGCGTGCCAGGTGTCGGCGTCGGTGTCGGTGTGGACGGTGAGGTGGTCGGGGGTGCGTTCGACGCCGGTCACGTGGACGGGGCGGTGGACGGGCAGTTGGTAGCGGTCCTCGTAGGCGGCGAGGTAGGCGGCGACGTGCCGGGCGTCGGGGTATGTCGCGCCGCGCTGGTGGGGCATCGGCCGGCCGGGGAGGGAGGAGTACTCGGCGGGGGAGAACAGGCGCAGGCTGTCCCAGTAGTGCTGCCACGCGCCGCCGGGTGCGTGGTTGGCGTCGAGGATGGCGAAGTCGAGTCCGGCGCGGCGCAGGTAGTAGCCGGCGGCGAGTCCGGCCTGGCCGCCGCCGATCACGACGACCTGTCGGTGCTGCTCGGCGGCGGTCATCGCCCGCCCCCGGCGCGGTGGACTCGATCGGTGGGGCGGGTGACGGCCCGAGCCCGCTGCCGGCGGTTGCGGGCAGCGGGCTCGGGGCCGATCGTCGCAGGCGTCTGCGGGCAGCTCACTGCTACTGCTCCACCGGGTGGGCGGTGCGGGCGGTGAACTTCTTGCGCCAGGCGAGGGAGACGTACACCAGGGCGATCAGGACGGGCACCTCGATGAGCGGGCCGACGACGCCGGAGAGGGCCTGGCCGGAGGTGACGCCGAAGGTCGCGATGGCGACGGCGATGGCGAGTTCGAAGTTGTTGCCGGCTGCGGTGAAGGCGAGGGTGGCGGTGCGGTCGTAGGCGAGGCCGAGGGCCTTGCCGAGGGCGAAGGTGCCGAACCACATGATCGCGAAGTAGGCGAGCAGGGGCAGCGCGATCCGGGCGACGTCCAGGGGCTGGGAGGTGATGGTCTTCCCCTGGAGGGCGAAGAGGATGACGATCGTGAAGAGCAGGCCGTAGAGCGCCCAGGGACCGATCTTCGGCAGGAACTTCTGCTCGTACCTCTCGCGGCCGAGCTTCTTCTCGCCGAGGCGGCGGGTGAGGAACCCGGCGAGCAGCGGGATGCCGAGGAAGATCAGCACGTTGACGACGATCTTGGCGACGGAGAAGTGCAGGCCGTCCTGGTGCAGGCCGAGCCAGCCGGGCAGGACGTCGAGGTAGAACCAGCCGAGAACACCGAACATGACGACCTGGAAGACCGAGTTGAGGGCGACCAGGACGGCGGCGGCCTCGCGGTCGCCGCAGGCGAGGTCGTTCCAGATGATCACCATGGCGATGCAGCGGGCCAGGCCGACGATGATCAGGCCGGTGCGGTACTCGGGCAGGTCGGGGAGGAAGATCCAGGCGAGGGCGAACATCACGGCCGGGCCGAGCACCCAGTTGATCACCAGGGAGGAGGCCATCAGCTTCCGGTCGCCGGTGACGGTGTGCAGGCGGTCGTAGCGGACCTTCGCCAGCACCGGGTACATCATGACCAGCAGGCCGAGGCCGATCGGCAGCGAGACCCCGCCGACCTCGACCTTGGCGAGGGCGTCGTTCAGGCCGGGGACCAGGCGGCCGAGACCGAGTCCGAGGCCCATGGCGAGCAGGATCCACACCGCGAGGTAGCGGTCCAGGAAGGAGAGCTTGCCGACCAGCCCGGCCTCGCCTGTCTGCGAGGGGGCGGAGGTCTTGGTCGGGGTCACGGACAGGACCTCTTCGTGTCGGCGCACGCGGTGGCGCGGGCGGTGGCGGCGAGATCGCCGAGGAAGCCCGCGAGGGACTCCAGGGCGTCGGGGCGGAGCTTGTAGTAGGTGAAGCGGCCGCAGGGCTCGGTGTCGACCAGTCCGGCCTCCCGAAGGATCTTCAGGTGGTTGGACAGGTTGGTCTGCCGGGCGCCGGTCTCCTCGACCAGGTGGCTGGTGCACAGGGCCTCGCGGGCGAGCAGCGTGAGGATCTGCATCCTCAGCGGGTCGGCCACGGCCTTCAGCACGTTCACCGCGCCGGTCGCATCACTCTCTACTGACATCACCATGTGATGATACGTTAGCCGGTCTCGGCGGCGGTTCCAAGCCTGCGACCCGGGCGGGTGCAGCCGCGTTCGCTGTCTTGGAAGGGGCTGTCGGAAGTGTCGGGTGGGGCCTTCGCCGTCGGATTCGCATCACCATCGACTGACATCATCGTGTGGTGATACGTTTCGCGATGTCGGCCGGTGCTCCGAACGGGCCGTCGAGCCCGCAGTGCCGTCGGTCTGCGGGCACCGCAACTGCCGCAAGGCCGCTACCGCAGGCACTGCCGCCCCCGTCCGGGCGTGTCACGCTGCGCCCCGTCTCCGAGGAAGAGCGAGATGACTGCCTCCCCCGCAGCCTCCGTGCTGTTCGTCTGTGTCCACAACGCCGGCCGCTCCCAGATGGCCGCCGGTTTCCTCCAGCACCTCGCGGGCGACCGCGTCGAGGTCCGCTCCGCCGGCTCCATGCCCGGGGACCAGGTCAACCCGGCGGCCGTCGCGGCGATGGCCGAGGTCGGCGTCGACATCTCCGACCAGAAGCCGAAGATCCTCACCACCGAGGCCGTCCAGGCGTCCGACTACGTCATCACCATGGGCTGCGGCGACGCCTGCCCGTACTTCCCCGGCAAGAAGTACCTGGACTGGAAGCTGGAGGACCCGGCCGGTCAGGGCGTCGAAGCCGTCCGCCCGATCCGCGACGAGATCCGCACCCTGATCGAGAACCTGATCGCCGAGATCGACGCCAAGCAGCTGGAGGGCTGACCGCGCCCTGGCCGCCGCCGGCGACGTCGTCGACCGCGACTACCGCCAGGCCGTCGCCGTCGCGGGCACTGACTGCTCCGCGTACTCCGTGCACTCGACGCCGATCGCCACTTCGCGAGCCTCGCCGATGTCGGCTCCGGCGAGGGCGAGTTGGAGCCCGTGGCGTGATCCGACGTGGTCGCGTCGCGTGGCTGCCCGGTGGGCCCCGGTGCGTGTCGGGCCCACCGGGCGGGCCGTCAGGCGGCGGGCTGCTGCTGGGTGACGCAGTGGATGCCGCCGCCGCCGGCGCCCAGTGAGTCGATGTTCAGCTGTTCGATCACCCGGCCGGGGAAGAGCCGGGCCAGGGTGGCCTTGGCGGCGGCGTCGGCGGTGCTGTCGCCGAACTGGGCGGCGATCACCGCGCCGTTGCACACGTAGTAATTGGCGTAGGAGCCGACGAAGTTGGGGTCGGTCGAGCGGATCTTGTTGTAGTCGGGGCCCTGGAGCTTGGTGACCGCGATCGCCTTGCCGCCGGCGGTGGTCGCGGTGGACAGCAGCTGGTACTGCGCGCGGGCGTCCTGCGCCCACACGTCGGTGTCGGACGCCAGTGGCATCTGGACCAGGCCGGAACCGGCGGCGAGGAAGCGCGACGTGGCGTCCACGTGGTCGTCGGTGATGTCCTGGCCCTTGATGCCGGTGAACCAGATCACCTTGGAGGCCCCGTAGGCCGCGCACATCGCGGACTCGATCTGGGCCTGCGTCAGGTTCGGGTTCCGGTTGGTGTTGATGACGCTGCTGCGGGTGGCCATCAGGGTGCCGGCGCCGTCCTGCTCGATCGCCCCGCCCTCGGCGACCAGGCCGGCCGCGGTGTACGGCACCCCGACGTAGGCGGCGATCCGCTGGGCGACCAGGGCGTCCTTGGCGTGGGTCTGCCGGTTGCCCCAGCCGTTGAAGTTGAGGCCGATCGCGTCCAGCCCGCCCGCGCCGTTGGTGCGGAACACCGCGCTGCTGTCGCGCATCCAGCAGTCGTCCACCGGGATCGTGTCGATGACGGTCACAGTCGTACCGCACATCGACCGGGCCGTGGCCGCGCTCGCCGGGTTGGCGCACATCACGACCGGTTCGTACTTGGCGATGGTCTTGGCGATCAGCGCGATGTTCGCCTGGACGCCGCTGAGCTTGGTGCGCCAGATCGTGCTGCTGTCGGGCCAGGCCATCCACGTCCTGGTGTGCCGGACGTCCTCCGCGGGGACGGCGAACGCACCGGCGGCGAGGGCGAGGTCGGCGGGGTCGGCGGCCTCGGCGCCGGCGGAGGGGCGGTTCGCGGCGAAGGCGGACGGGCCCGCGACGGCCGCCGCGGCCGCGCCTGCGGCGGTCAGGCCCGCCGCGGTGAGGAACCGCCGCCGGTCCAGCGAGGGCGACATGGGGGAGTGCTCGCGCATCCGGGTCTCCAGTTCAACTGCCCGCTGAGGGTGCGGGGTTGGTGGGGGTTGGTCGGAACAGTAAAACTGACCAAGCGCTCGGTCAATGCTCTGTGCAGCTTTCGTCCGCCGGGCGTGGGCGGGTCGCTAGAGTGGCGGCCATGGCGACGCGGGCGAACGAGCAGGACGAGGCGACCGGTCGGCCGCAAACGGCGGCCACCAAGGGCGAACGGACCCGGGCCCGGCTGATCGCCGCGGCCCGCACCTTGCTGGCCGGCGAGAGCGCCGGGCGGTTCACCACACGCAATGTCGCGGCGCTGTGCGAGGTCTCGCACGGGATGTGCCACTACCACTTCCGGGACCGCACCGACCTGATCGTCGCCGTGGTCGAGGACCTCCGCCCGGAGTGGATCACCCCGCTGGAACGGGCCGTCGACGAACCCGGAGACTTCGCCGAACGCGCCGAACGGGTCGTCACCCTGCTCGCCCGGCCGGAGAGCCCGGATCTCGCCCACCTGCACTCCGCGCTGCACTGGCTGGCGCTCAACGACGACCGGGTCCGCACCGCGCTGGACCAGGAGTACCGCCGGTGGCGGTCCTGCTTCACCCGGCTGTTCCACGTGCTGGCCGACGAACGCGACGACGGCCCGGACGCGATCGCACTCGGCGACGCGTTCGCCGCCGCCGTCGACGGGCTGGCCGCCCTCCAGTCCCTCGACCCGCAGGTGGACGCCGACGTGGTGCTACGGACCCTGATGGCCGCGCTGACCGCGAGGCCCGCGTGACCGCGAGGCCCGCGTGACCGCGAGGCCCGCGTGACCGCGAGGCCCGCGTGACCGCGAAGTCCGCGTGACCGCGAGGCCCGCGTGACCGCGAAGTCCGCGTGACCGCGAGGCCCGCGTGACCGCGAAGTCCGCGTGACCGCGAAGTCCGCGTGACCGCGAAGTCCGCGTGACCGTCTGCCCGTCCGCTTGTCTGTCCGCTCGGCTGACCGCCGCGCCTGTTCGGCGGATCGTCAGACGGCCGGCTGCTGCTGGGTGGCGCAGTGGATGCCGCCGCCGCCCGCCGCCACCTGGTCGATGGACACCTGGACCACCTTCCGGCCGGGGTGCAGCTCGCCGATGATGTCGGCGGCCCGGTCGTCGGCGGCCCGATCGCCGAACTTCGGGACGATCACGCCGCCGTTGACGACGTAGTAGTTGAGGTAGGTGGCCAGGAAGTCCGCGTTGTGCGCCGGAATCAACTCTGCGTCGGGCTCGACCAGTTCGACCACCCGCAGCGGCTTGCCCCGGGCGTCGGTGGCCGAGCGCAGTACCTCCAGGGCCTGGTCCGAGGCGGTGGTCCAGACGTCCGGCGGGGTGTCGGCGGCGGGACGGTGCACCACCACCGTCCCCGGTTCGGCGAACCGGGCGAGGGCGTCGATGTGGCAGTCGGTGATGTCCTGGCCCGCCACCCCCTTGATCCACAGCACCTTGTGGACGCCCAGGCGCTGCTTCAGCTCCGCCTCGATCTCGTCGCGGGACTTGCCGGGATTGCGGTTGGCGTTCACCCAGGAGCTCTCGGTCGCCATCAGGGTGCCCGCGCCGTCGACCTCGATCGCGCCGCCCTCGCCGGTGACGGACGCCCGGATGCGCGGAACGCCGTAGCGGTCCAGCAGCCGCCGGGCGACCTGTGCGTCCTCGGCGTGGGTCTGCTTGCCGCCCCACCCGTTGAACCCGAAGTCCACCCCGGCAAGACCCTGCGGGCCGGTGACGAACGTCGGGCCGGTGTCCCGTGCCCACAGGTCGTCCACCGGCAGCTCGATCACCTCCACCGACGCCCCGCACTGCTTGCGCGCCTGCGCCGCCTGCTCGGGCCGGGCCATCAGCACCACCGGCTCGAAGGCGGCGACGGCCCGCGCGATCGACGCGATGTCCTGGCGCACGCCCGGCAGTTGGTCGCCCCACACCTCCTCCAGCGCGGGCCAGGCCATGAAGGTGCGGGTGTGCGGCGCCGACTCCGCGGGCATCGACCAGCCGGCCGCGGACGGCTGCGGGCCGGTCGGCTCGGCGGGTTGCGCGTCCCCGCTGCCGCTTGAACAGCCGTCCAGCAGCGCCAGCGCCGCCAGGGCGGCAGTGGAGCGAAGCAGGGCGCGGCGCGACGGCGGGGCGAACGAAAGATCGGGGAGCACATCCGGACAATAGCGACACCTCGGGCGAAGGTGCGAACGACGCACGGCAGCCGAGACCGGGGGCCCGGCGGCGCACCGACACCCCGTCCCGCCGCGCCCGCTCACAGCGCCCGCCGCGCCCGCCGCGCGCCCGCTCACAGCGCCCGCCGCGCGGCAGCGATCCGCTCCGGGGCCCAGCCGCGGTGCGGGACGGACTCCAGCAGCAGCCGGGTGTAGGCGTGCCGGGGCTCCGCCAGGACCGTCGCGGTCGGGCCCGATTCGACGATCCGGCCCGCGCGCATCACCACCACCTCGTCGGTGACGCAGCGGACCACGCCCAGGTCGTGGGTGATGAACAGGTAGCCGATGCCGGTCTCGGCGCGAATGCCGGCGAGCAGGTTCAGTACCTGCGCCTGCACCGACACGTCGAGCGCCGCGACCGCCTCGTCCAGCACCAGCACGGTCGGCTCGACGGCCAACGCCCGTGCAATGGCGACGCGTTGACGCTGTCCGCCGGACAGCTGCCGGGGCAGCGCGTCGGCCGCCCGGGTGCCCAGGCCGACCTGGTCGAGGAGTTCCGCGACCCGGCCCCGGTGGTCCCGGCGGGGGAAGTGCAGCCGCAGCGTCTCGCGCAGCGCCGCGCCGACCCCGATCCGCGGATCGAGCGACAGGTACGGGTCCTGGAAGACCATCTGGACCTCGCGGGCACGGGCCAGCCGGGCGGACCGACCCCGCACGGCCGCGGCGCGCTCCCGACCGCACACCGTCACCGTCCCGGCGTCGGCACGCTCCAGGCCCACCACGATCCGGGCCGTGGTGGTCTTCCCCGAACCGGACTCGCCGACGATGCCGAGCGAGCCTCCGGCGGGGAGCGAGAAGCCGACCTGGTCGACGGCGGTGACGGCGCCGAAGCTGCGGCACAACCCGGAGACCTCCAACACGGCTGTCCCGGTGGGGGTTTCAGGCATCGACGGTGCTCCTTCCGGGCCGTTGGGTGCGGTGGCGGGCGGTCAGACGGTCGGCCGTCGTGCCGGGGACGGGTCGGGGCTGCGGCGTCCCGGTGCGCAGGTGGCCTGTCAACTCGGCGCGTAGATAAGGTGGTTGGCCTTCGATGGCGGGGAGGGTGAAGCCGAGCTGGTCGTCGGCGGTGGCGGCACCGAAGCTGCGGCGCTCCAACGCGGCTGTCCCGATTGGGGATTCAGACATCCGAGGCGCTCCCTTCGAGTCGTTCGGCGTGGTGGCAGGCGGTCAGGTGGTCGGCCGCCGAACCGGGGGCGGTCCGGGCCTGCGGGGTCTCGGCGCGGCAGCGGTCGTCGGCGAGCGGGCACCGGGCGGCGAACGGGCAGCCAGCCAACTCGGCGCGCAGGTCCGGTGGTTGGCCGTCGATGGCGGCGAGTCGGCCGGCCGGTGCGTCGATCCCGGGGGTGGCTGCCAGCAGCGCGGCCGTGTACGGGTGCCGGGGCCGGTCGAACAGGGTGGCGGCGGGCGCGGTCTCGGCGATCCGTCCGGCGTACATCACGTACACCCGGTCGCTGATGGCGGCGGCCAGGCCCAGGTCGTGGGTGACGAACAGCAGGCCGGTGCCGAACCGGCGGCGCAACCCGTCGAGCAGGGCGACCACTTCGGCCTGGGTGGTGACGTCCAGGGCAGTGGTGGGCTCGTCGGCGAGCAGCAGCGCCGGGTCGCCCATCAGGGCGGCGGCGATCACCACACGTTGCAGCATGCCGCCGGAGACCTGACCGGGGTAGCGGCCGAGGACGGACGCGTCCAGGCCGACCGCGTCGAGGAGTTCGGCGGCCCGGCGGTCGGCCGAGGGCCGGTCCAGCGCACCGGTGAGCAGCACGCTCTCGGTGAGGAAGTCGCCGATCCGGCGCAGCGGGTTGGTGGCGGCGCGCGGGTCCTGGTAGATCATCGCGGCGGTGCGCGAACGGAGCCGGCGCAGGGCGGCGGCGCCCGCGCCGAGGACTTCGGCGCCGGCGACCCGGATGCTCCCGGCCGCGTCGGCGCCGGGCGGCAGCAGGCCGAGGGCGCTGCGCGAGGTGAGGGTCTTGCCGGAGCCGGACTCGCCGACCAGCGCGACGGTCTCGCCCGCGCCGACGGTCAGGTCGACGCCGTCGAGCACCGGGCGGGCGGTGGCGGGCAGTCGGAGCGTCAGCCCCCGGATGTCGAGCGCGTTCAACGGTTCCTCCCGGAGACGTGGTCGGCCCAGCGCTCGCCCACCACGTTGAAGGCGACGACGGTCAGCACGACGGCGACGCACGGCAGCACCGCCGACAGCGGGTAGCCGTGCTGGACGGCGCTCTGCCCGTCGAACACCATCCGCCCCCAGTCCGGGGTGAGCGCCGGCACGCCGAGCCCGAGGAAGGACAGGCCGGCCAAGTCCATCAGCGCGTAGCCGAAGTTGACGGCGGACTGGGCGAGCACCACGGGGGCGATGTTCGGCAGCACGTGCCGCAGCAGGATCTGTGCCGAGGACTGGCCCTGCACCCGGTGCGCGGCGACGTACGGGCGTTCGCGCTCGGTGAGCACCAGCGCCCGGGTGAGGCGGCTGACGTACGGCAGGTAGGCGACGGCCAGCGCGACCACGGGCGCCAGCAGGCCCTCGCCGGCCACGGCGACGACGAGTACGGCGAGCAGCAGGCCGGGGAACGCGAAGACCAGTTCGGTGCTGCGGGACAGCAGCGAGTCGAGCCAGCCGCCGCGCCAGGCCGCGGCCGCGCCGACGGCGATCCCGCCGACGGTGGAGAAGACGACCACGCCGAGCGGCCCGAGCAGCGAGGTGCGGGCGCCGATCAGCAAGCGGGCGAGGGTGTCGCGGCCGGCGGCGTCCACGCCCAGCGGGTGTCCGGCGCCCGGTCCGGCCAGCGCGTGGCCCAGGTCGACGGCGTTCGGGTCGGCGGGGGCGAGCCACGGCGCCAGCACGGCGGCCAGCACCACCAGGACGACCACCGCCAGGCAGAGCACCTGGAGCGGCGCCCGGCCGGCGCGCAGCCGGCCCAGGCCCGGGCGGCGGGTCAGGACGGCGCTCATGCGGCGGACCTCCGGGCGCCGAGGACGACCCGGGGATCGACCAGCGGATGGACCAGGTCGACCAGCAGGTTCACCGCCATGAACAGCCCGACGATGATCAGCGCGACGGCCTGGACGGTCGGGAAGTCCTTGGTGGTGGTGGCCAGTTCGAGCAGCTGGCCGAGCCCGCCGACGCTGAACGCCGACTCCACCAGGACGGTGCACACCAGCAGCGTCGAGACCACCAGCCCGCCCGTGGTCAGCACCGTCCCCAGGGCGTTGCGGAACACGTGCCGGACGATCACCCGGCGCTCCGGCACTCCCCGGGCCCGGGCCACCGCGACATGCTCGCTGCCCAGCTCGTCCAGCATCGCCGAGCGGGTGACCCGGGCCAGCAGGCCGACCAGGTACAGCGCCAGCGCGACGGCGGGCAGCGTCAGGTGCCACACCGTGTCGGCGAAGCCCTGGCCGGCGCCGCTGCTCGGGAACCAGCCCAGGCGCACCGAGAACAGGCCCTGGAGCAGCACCGCCGCGACGAACGACGGTGTCCCGACGGCGAGCATGGTCGACACCAGCACCGCGGAGTCGGCCGCGCCGCCGCGGACCGCGCCGATCCAGCCCAGCGCCAGGCCCAGCACCACCACGATCAGCAGCGCCATCGCCACCAGCGTCAGCGTGACGGGCAGTCGGTCGGCGAGCAGCCGGGACACGTCGGTGCGGTAGGTCAGCGAGCGGCCGAAGTCCCCGTGCAGCACCTGGCCGAGCCAGCGCAGGTAGCGCACCGGGAACGGGTCGTTCAGGTGGTACTGCTCGTTGATCGCCTGAAGGGCGGCGGGCGACGCCGACCGGCCGGAGAGCAGGAAGCCCGCCGGGCTGCCCGGTGCCAGGTACATCGCCCCGAACACCACGAACGAGGCGACGAACAGGGTGGCGGCCATCTCCAGCAGCCGCCGGACGGCGAATCGCAGGAAGTTCACCAGTCTCAGGGAGTTCACCGGTCCCAGGGAGTTCACCGGTCCCAGGGAGTTCACCGGGCCGCCCCCACATCGGCGGCCCACGGGTAGTACAGGTAGGAGATGGTGGTCGGCGCGCCGGTGATCCGCTTGTTCAGGAACACCGCGGTCGGCCACTCGGCCACCGGGATCCACAACACCTGGTCGGCCGCCCGGTGTTGGAGCTCCACCTCGACCGGCCCGCGCTGGGCGGGGTCGTACGCCGCGGTGGCCCGGTCGATCAGCTCGTCGTAGCCGGCGTCGCTCCAGCCGGCGAAGTTCTGGTACGCGCCGGTGCGGAAGTTGGCCAGCAGGTCGAGCGGGTCGGTGACGGAGTCGTAGTACGTCTCCGGGAACATGTCGATGCCCTTGCGGGCCTCCGGATCGGTGAACAGCGCGGTGAACGCGTTCGGCGCGATCGTCTTCAGCTGCACGTCCAGCCCGATCCGGGCCCCGGCGTCCTGCACGGCGGTGGCCAGCAGCGACACGTCCAGGCCGATGCTGCTGGTGGCGACGGTGACGGTCTTCCCGGTGGCGCCCGCCTCCGCGACCAGCGCCTTCGCCCTGGCGATGTCCGGCTCGGCGGGCGCGAGGCCGGCGAACGCGTCGGCGCGCACCTGCTCCGGGAAGCCCTCCCAGGCCGCCCTGGTGGTGAGCGCCCCGGTGGCCGTCCCCGCGCCGCCCAGCCCCGCCTTGACGAAACCGGAGCGGTCCAGCGCCATGGAGAGCGCCCGCCGCACCCGGACGTCGCCGAGCGGGCCCGCCATGCTGGTGATGTTGACGTTGACGGTGCTCAGACCTTCGCCGAAGTACAGCGTGCCGGCGCCGCTGCGGCTCAGCCGGTCGTAGCTCTCGGTCGGGATCAGGTAGCCGCCGTCGGCCTCCCCGCTGAGCATCGCATTGGTGCGCGCCGACGGGTCGGTGAGGAAGCTGAACACCACCTTGCCGGACTTCGCCCGGGTGCCCCAGTAGCCGTCGAAGCGCTCCAGCACCACGGACTGGCCCTTGTTCCACGCGCCCAGCCGGTACGGGCCGGTGCAGTCCAGATCGCCCGAGGTGCCGTAGTCCTTGCCGGCCGCCTCGACGCCCTTCCGGGACGCCACCGCACCGGCGGCGGTGGCCAGGTACTGGGTGAACTGCGAGTCGGGGCGCTTCAGTTCGACGGTGACCTGGAGCGGCCCGGTCGCGGCGATGCGGTCGACGTTCTGGAACACCTGCTGCCAGGCGGCGGCGTTCTCCGGATCCATCTGACGGCCGAGGCTGAACACCACGTCGTCGGCCGTCAGCACCGAGCCGTCGTGGAAGTGCACCCCGGCGCGCAGGTCGAACACCCACGTCGTCGGGTTCGGGTTGGACGCCTGCTCGGCCAGCCCCGGGGCGAGCGTCAGCTGCGGCGTCCAGCGCATCAGGCTCTCGCAGACGTTGGACAGGATGGTGTTCTGCGGGTAGTCGAACGCCATCGTCCAGTCCAGCGTGGGCGGTTCGGCGTACAGGGCCCAGCTGAACGAGTCGAGGTCGCCCGCGGCGGCCGGCGTGGACGCGGACAGCCGGAACCGCGAGCCGCCCGCGCCGTCGGAGGCGGGCGGGCCCGAACAGGCCGTCAGCAGCGAGCCGGCCAACAGCGCGGCGGCGGCCAGGGCGGCGGTGCGCCTCGACGGTGAGGCGGCGGTGCGTCGGGCGGGCGGGGCGGTGGTGCGCTGGACGGGCGGGGCGGCGGTGCGTCTTGCGGATGAGGCGGTGGTGGGGGGCACGGGAGCTCCTCGGTCGGTGACGCGGGGTCAGGCGCGGAGTCAGGCGCGGGCGGCGGGTACCTGCTGGGTGATGCAGTGGATGCCGCCGCCGCCGAACGCGATGGCCCGGGCCCGCACTCCGACGACCTTGCGGTCCGGGTGCGCGGCGGCGATCGTCGCGAGCGCGCCCGCGTCCTCGGGGTGGTCGGCGATCGGGACGACCACGCCGCCGTTCGCCAGGTAGTAGTTGAGGTAGCCGACCTCGACCGGCCGCCCGTCCACCTCGACGAACGCGGCCTGCTCGACCTCGACGATCTCGAAGCGACGCCCCTGCGCGTCGGTGCTGTGCTCCAGCACCGCCCGGTTGGCGCGCATCCGCACGTAGTCGGGGTGCTCCGGGTCGGCGGGCAGCTGGACCACGACCCTGCCGGGCGCGGCGAACGCGCACACCCCGTCGACGTGGCCGTCCGTCTCGGTGTCCAGCAGCCCGCCGTACGGCAGCCAGATCACCTTGGTGACGCCGAGCCGGTCCTTCAGCTCGGCCTCGATCTCCTCGCGGCTCATCCCCGGGTTGCGGTTGGGGTGCAGCAGGCACTGCTCGGTGGTGATCAGCGTGCCCTCGCCGTCGACGGTGATCGCGCCGCCCTCCAGCACCATCGAGGAACGGATCGCCGGTACGCCCAGGTGCTCCAGCAGCAGACCGGACACCCGGTCGTCGGCGTCCCACGGGCTGTGCTTGCGGCCCCAGGCGTTGAACCGGAAGTCGACGCCCGCCAGTCGGCCGCCCCCGCCCCCGCCGCCGCTCTCGTCCCCGTCTCCGTTCTCGTCCCCGTCCTCGTTCCGGACGAAGATCGGCGCGCTGTCGCGGAACCACGAGTCGTCCAGCGGCAGTTCGACGACCGTCACACCGTCGCCGCACAGCTCCCGGGCCTCCTCGCCGTGGCCGGGCGGCGCGACCATCGTGACCGGCTCGAACCCGGCGATGGTCCGGGCCACGTCGGCGTACTCCCGCTTCGCCTCGGCCAGCACCCGGCCCCACAGGTCGGGGCGGACGGGCCAGGCCATCAGACATCCCTGGTGCTCGGTCCATTCGGCGGGCATGCGGTGGGTCATGGTGCAGATCCGTTCTTGAGGGGTTGGGCCCAGATCCTGCACTGAACTGAAAATTCAGTCAAGATATTGAGCGAGGTTGGGGCTCCGACTGGGCTCGATGCGGGTGAAGTTTCCTGGTCCTTGAGGGAGATCGGGCGTGCTGCATGCTGAAGATTCAGTCAGTAGCGGCCCGGTTCGAGGTAGAGTGCGGGGCCATGACGGACCGTCGAACAGAGATACTCCTGGCCGCGACCCGGGTCGTCGCCCGCCGGGGCGTCCGCGGCCTGCGGGTGGAGGAGCTCGCCGCCGAGGCCGGCGTCTCCACCTCGCTGATCTACTACCACTTCGGCGGCCGGGCCGGGATCCTGCGCCGGACCCTGGAGTTCGTCAACGACCGCGCCGACCGGTACACCGCCGACCGCGGCCGGGACGGCGGGAGCGGCCCGGACGACGCCCGCCGGGAACTGGAACAGGTCCTGCTGCTCGAACTCCAGGACCGGCCCGAGGTGCGCGAGAACAGCACCGCCTGGGGGGAGTTGAGAGCCAGCGCGATCTTCGAACCGGACCTCCGGGACGACCTCGCCCGGGCCACCCACACCTGGGTGCACGAGATCGCGGACCTGCTGGCCCGGGCCGACCCGGCCGGCACCGCCCCCGCGCACGCCGCCGCCGCCGAACGCCTGACCGCCCTGCTCGAAGGGCTCAGCATGCGCTGGCTCAGCGGCGCCCTGCCGCTCGACCACGCCCGCACACTGCTGCTGGGCGCGATCGCGACAGAACTCGGGGCACCGGCCGATCGCTGACTGTCCGGTCAGCGCGTAGTGCTCGGCGATCGCGTCCCGGCCGAACGGCAGGGTCGGGTTGGTGGGGGAGCCGATCACGCTCTCCACCCACGTCGGCCGTCGACGGAAGAATCAGTCGAGATCTTGGAGTGCACGACGCCGCAGCCCGGGCGGGGTCGGTACGAGCCGACCGCCCGGACTGCGGCGTGAAAGGGGAACCCGGGTGCGGGAGGGTCAGCGGCCGAGCCGCTCCAGTTCCGTGGTGATCGCGTCGCCGAGCAGCGTGCGGGCATGGGCCAGCGGCAGGGTTCCGCTCAGCCACCGCATGCTCAGCCCCTCCAGCAGCGCGGTGAGCCGTTCCGCGGCTGCGGCCAGCTCCGGGGCCGGAGTCATCGGCCGTACCCGGCCCAGCAGTTCGGCGATCTCCTGGACCCACACCAGCGTCGCCCGGGCCAGGTCCTCCCGCAGCGAGTCGTCGAACACCGCACTCGCCCGCAGCTCGCCCCAGGCGGTGCTGTTCTCCCGCACCTCGTCCACGTCCTGGAGCTCCAGCAGCAGCGCCTGCTCCAGTTCCTCGCGCGGCCCCGGCGGCGGCGCCCCCGCCTCGCGCGCGGCCGTGTACCGTCCGGCGCGATCGCTGATGAACTCCAGGGTCTGCCGAAGAATCCCGGTACGGTCCTTGAAGTGGTAGTAGATCAGCGCGGTGGACACCCCGGCCTCGGCCGCAAGCTCCTCGACCCGCAGCCCACGCACCCCGCGCCGGGCGATCACCCGCGCGGATGCCTCCAGAATTGACGTTTTACGACTGGCCACGACCCACCACCCTACTGCCGCCCCGACAGCCCACGGCCACCACCTGGACTGACCGGAACATCAGCGCTCCCGCCCACCGCCCGCCCGGTCTCGGACGCGTCGACCGGCTGACGCATGCGGTGGCCGAACACCGAGGCGGCGCCGTTCAGTTCCGGCCCGCCGCTGGCGGCCTCGGGCTGGAGCGCGAAGCCCGCCGCAGCGTCCGCCCCCGAACACCGAGGCGGCGCCGTTCAGTTCCGGCCCGCCGCCGGCGGCCTCGGGCTGGAGCGCGAAGCCCGCGGACGCGACCAGGGGTTCGGGGGCGGACGCTGCTCGCGTTCCTGCTGTCGCGCTCCCGGAACCTGGTGTACACGGCGTCCGGGCCGCCCCACTTGAGGGCTGCGCGTCCCCCGTCGTCGACCGTGACCTTCCCCGGGCCGGTAGTTGCGGAAGCCGCGGAAGGTGACCTCGGACGGGAATGCCGCGATCGTCGAGGCCGTGGTCCGCTCCGTGCGGCTCTCGTAGGCGACCGAGGTCCGCTCGACTGCCTCGATGCCGGCGTTGCCGGGAGTCCGGTGGATCCCGACCCGGGATCGCGCCGACGTTCCCCGTTCGGGGCAGAGCCTTCGGACGCATCTCGTCGCTGGCGGAGGTTGGTCGGCCGTGTTCAGATCTCCACATCCAAGGCTTCTCGGCGGGCATCGCGCCCGCGTCCTGCTGCTGCCCGACGTGCGGGGCGAGACCGGAAGCCGAACCAACCCAGGGAGCATGGATTGAGACGGAGACGTACAGCCCTGCTGCGGAGCGCGGCCCTGCCCGTGATGGTCGGCGGGCTGCTGCTGGGGGCGATGTCGACGCAGGCCGCGGCCGGCGGCGGGGGCGGCCATGGCGGGGACGGCAACTGCCGGAACGCCTGCCTGCACGGAGAGCCCGGCCCTCCGGGGCCTCCCGGACCTGCTGGGCCCGCCGGGCCTCCCGGACCGACCCTGCCGACCGTGATCGTCCAGCAGACCTATCCACTGCTGCCCGGCCTCAACACGGGAACCGCGACCTGCCCGCCGGGAACCGTCATCACGGGCGGCGGAATGAAGACGCCGCTCGGCGGCAACAACCTGACGGTCCAGCCGTACGAGTCCTACCCGTCCGCCGGGGACACCTGGACCCTGTCGTTCAACAACTCGGCCGGCACCACGGGCTCCTACGAGGTCTACGCCGTCTGTCTGCCCGTGACCCCGGCGGACTGACCATCGGTCGCGCGCCTTCACCGGCGGGGTCAAAAGCCAGGCCCCGGGACCGTCTCGGCGGAGTCCCGGGGCCTGTCGTCGTGCTCAGCGCGTGGCAGTGAGCTCCGGGAGCCGACGCGACAGGTTCATCTCCTCGACGGTGGCGACCAGCGGGGCCAGCTCGGGGTTCTTGGCGGCCTCGTCCAGCGCCTCCCGGAGGGCGGCCTCGTTGGTCGGCCTGGCCGCTTCCAGGAGTTCCAGGCCGGGGCCGGTCACGTCGGTGTAGATGCCGCGGCGGTCGGTCGCGCAGAGGTAGCGCGAGAGCAGGCCGCGGTCCTCCAGCCGGGTGACGAGGCGGGTGGTGGCGCTCTGGCTGAGCACCACCGCGTCGGCGACCTGCTTCATCTGCAGGTGCCCGCCCTCGCCGTCGTGCTGGCGGCTGAGCACGTCGAGCAGCGAGTACTCGCGCACGCTCAGGTCGTGCTCGGTCTGGAGGGTGCGCTCGATGTGCGCCTCGATCCGGCCGGCGAGCAGGTAGAGGGCTGCCCAGCCGTTGGCGAGGGCGGTCAACGCGGGGTCCGTGGCGGTCATGGGCGTGGCTCTCCTTCCGGGTGCGTACTCCCAGGATAAGCCCCGGCACACAATATCGGCCAACGCGCGTATCCCGCTCATGCAAGCATTGGGAGTGTCCGAGTGTGGCGGCCCGGGCCGATTCGCATTCGCAGATCTGCCGCCATCGCCCACCATCCGCGATGGGCGAATGCCCGCATTTGCACTTAGCCCGCGCTTGCAACTATTGTCGGTGCTCGTAAGGCGCACCAACAATCGTATGGAGGGCAGCACACCATGCCTCTCGCGCTCCTAGCCCTGGCCATCGGGGCCTTCGGGATCGGTACGACCGAGTTCGTGGTCATGGGCCTGCTGCCCGAGATCGCCGGCGACTACGGGGTGTCCATCCCCTCCGCCGGGCTCCTGGTCACCGGTTACGCGATCGGCGTCGTCATCGGCGCCCCGCTGATGACGGTGCTCGGCACCCGGATCAGCCGCAAGACGATGCTCATGATCCTCATGGGCCTGTTCGTGGTGGGGAACCTGCTCTCCGCCGTGGCGCCCACCATGGGCGTGATGCTCGTCGGCCGCATCGTGGCCTCCCTCGCCCACGGCGCGTTCTTCGGCATCGGCTCGGTGGTCGCCGCCGAACTCGTCGCACCCGACAAGAAGGCCGGCGCCATCGCCACGATGTTCACCGGCCTCACCATCGCCAACATCGTCGGCGTTCCGCTGGGCACCTTCATCGGCCAGGCCGCCGGCTGGCGGGTCACCTTCGCCGTCGTCGCCGCCCTCGGCGTGGTCGGACTGCTCGGCATCGCCAAGCTCGTCCCCGCCCTGCCCCGGCCCGAGGGCGCCCACCTGCGCCGCGAGCTCAGGGCGTTCCGCAACCCCCAGGTCCTGCTCGCCATGGCGATGACCGTCCTCGGCTTCGGCGGCGTGTTCGCCGCGATCACCTACATCGCGCCGATGATGACGAACGTCGCCGGATACTCCGACGGCGCCGTCACCTGGCTGCTGGTCCTGTTCGGCGTCGGGATGTTCCTCGGCAACCTGCTCGGCGGCAAGTTCGCCGACCGCAGGCTGATGCCGATGCTCTACACCTCCCTCGGCGGACTCGCCGTCGTCCTGGCCCTGTTCACCCTCACCGCGCACAACAAGATCCTCGCCGCGGTCTCCATCCTGCTCGTCGGGGCGCTCGGCTTCGCCACCGTCCCGCCGCTCCAGAAGCGGGTCCTCGACCAGGCGCACGGCGCGCCGACGCTGGCCTCCGCCGTCAACATCGGAGCATTCAACCTGGGCAACGCGCTCGCCGCGTGGCTCGGCGGCCAGGTCATCGCGGCCGGCCTCGGCTACACCGCCCCGAACTGGGTCGGCGCGCTGCTCGCCGCGGCCGCCCTCCTGCTGGCCGTCTGGTCCGCCGTGCTGGAGCGCCGCGCCCCCGTACGGGAGGACGCCGCCGTCACCGCCGCTCCCGTCCCCGTCCACTGACCGTCCCGCTCCCCGTTCCTTCCAGGAGAAGCACCACCATGAGCACCACCCTCACCCCGCTGACCACCGCCGACGCCGAGACCCTCGTCGCCGCCGCCCGCCGCGCCGCCCACGCGGCCGGGGTCGCGGTCAGCGTCACCGTCCTGGACGCGGGCGGCCACCTGCTGGCCTTCCTCCGCGACGACAGCGCCGTGCTGATCTCCGGCGAGACCAGCACCCGCAAGGCGTACACCGCGCTCCAGCTGAACGCCCCCACCGCGGACCTGGTCGACCTGGTCAAGCCGGACGGCCCGTTCCACACCCTGGCCACCGCGCTCGACCGGCCGCTGCTGTTCATCGCCGGCGGCCTCCCGATACACCGCGACGGCAAGCTCGTCGGCGCCATCGGCGTCGGCGGCGGCGCCCCCGAGCAGGACCACTCCTTCGCCACCGCCGCCCTGACGGAACTCGCACGATGACCACCCGCACCCCGCAGGAGGTCTTCGCCGACCACGGGCAGCGCCTGGGCACCGGGGACCTCGACCACATCGCCGGGAACTACACCGAGGACACCGTCCTCATCACCCCCGACGGCACGTTCCGCGGCCACGACGGAGTCCGGCGGGTCATCGGCCGGCTGCTGGCCGATCTCGCGGACGCCGACTGGCAGCTCACCCCGCAGTTCGCGGGCGGGGTGCTGTTCCTCCAGTGGGCCGCCGCCACCTCCACCCACCAGGTCACCGACGGCACTGACACCTTCGTCTTCCGCGACGGACTCATCAGCGCCCAGACCGTCCGCTACACCCTCACCGACCGCACCACCCGAAAGGCCTGATTCCCATGTCCGTCCCCACCGTCACCCTCAACAACGGCGTCGAGATGCCGCAGCTCGGCTTCGGCGTCTTCCAGGTCCCGGACGAGGAGACCACCGCCGCGGTCGCCACCGCCCTGGAGTCCGGCTACCGCAGCATCGACACCGCCGCGATCTACGGCAACGAGCGCGGCGTCGGCAAGGCGCTGGCCGCGTCCGGGCTGCCGCGCGAGGAACTGTTCGTCACCACCAAGCTGTGGAACGCCGACCAGGGCTACGACGCGACGCTGCGGGCCTTCGACGCCAGCCTCGACAAGCTCGGCCTGGAGACCGTCGACCTGTACCTGATCCACTGGCCCACCCCGGCCCGCGACCTGTACCTGGACTCCTGGCGGGCGATCGAGCGCCTCGCCGCCGACGGCCGGATCCGCGCCGCGGGCGTCTCCAACTTCCAGCCCGCGCACCTGGCCCGGCTGATCGAGACCGGCGGCCTGGTGCCCGCCGTCAACCAGGTCGAGCTGCACCCCGGCCTCCAGCAGTCCGAGCTGCGGGCCTTCCACGCCAAGCACGGCATCGCCACCGAGGCCTGGAGCCCGCTCGCCCAGGGCGCCGTCCTGAACGACCCGGCGATCACCGCGATCGCCGAGCGCACCGGCAAGTCGCCCGCCCAGGTGGTGCTGCGCTGGCACCTCCAGCTCGGCAACCTGGTCATCCCCAAGTCCGTCACCCCGGCCCGGATCCGCCAGAACCTCGACGTCTTCGACTTCACCCTCACCGACGCCGAGATGAAGGCCATCGCCGCCACCGACCGCGGCCTGCGCACCGGCCCGAACCCGGACGAGTTCAACGCCGCCTGACCCGCCCCTCCGGAAGCCCGCTGCGGGCCGGCCCCGTCCCGGCCGCCCCGCAGCGGGCTTCGCCCATTCCCCGCACTGAGGACCGACCCACCCATGACACCCCGTCACCCCGCCCTCGCCCGCCTCGCCCCCGGCGAAGGCCGGCTCACCCTCGGCCTGGAACTCCCCCTCGACAACGACTGGGGCCCCTCCCGGCAGACCGCCGACCGCACGGCCGGCCGCCCCCACGGCGTCCCGGACCTCGCCGACCACGCGCGCCTCGCCCGGCTCGCCGACCGGCTCGGCTTCGCCGGCCTCTGGGTGCGCGACGTCCCGCTCTTCGACCCCGTCCGCTTCGGAGACGCCGGAACGGTCTTCGAGACCTTCACCCACCTCGGCCACCTCGCCGCCGTCACCGAGCACGCTGTCCTCGGCACTGCGGCCGTCGTCCTGCCGCTGCGCGAACCGCTGCTGGTCGCCAAGGCCGCCGCCACCGTCGACGCGCTCTCCGGCGGCCGGATGCTGCTCGGCCTCGCCAGCGGCGACCGTCCCGTCGAGTACCCGCTCTTCGGACGGGACTTCGAGGCCCGCGGCGCCGCCTTCCGCGAGGGAGTGCACACCCTGCGCGCCGCCTGGCGCCCGGGCCCGCTGGAACTGCCCGAGGCCGGGCTCGGCCCGGACTTCCAGCTGGAGGTACTGCCGAAGCCGGCCCAGGCGGCGGGCGTCCCGATCGCCGTCGCCGGCGGTGCCCAGCAGGCGCCCGAGTGGATCGCCGAGCACGCCGACGCCTCGCTCAACTACCCCCGCGACCTGGGCGCGCTGCGCCTGCGGACCCGGCAGTGGCGCGAACTCGCCGGGGAGAAGCCGTACCTGACGCCGATGGTGCTCACCCTCCAGGAGGACCCGCACGCCCCGGCCCGTCCGATCCGGCTCGGCCTCAGTACCGGCCGCAACGCCCTGATCGAGCACCTGGAGACCATGGCGCTGCTCGGGGTCTCGCACGTCTCCTTCAACCTGCGCCCCAACGACCGGCCGGTGGGGGAGCTGCTTCAGGAGCTGGCGGAGTACGTCCTGCCGCGCTTCCACACGCCCGCCGGGTAGGGATCCGCCGCAGCACGCCCTTGCATTAACCCGCGCGTGCAATTATTGTTAAGGCATGCAAGACGCGCTCGCATCTATTGAGTGGTACTTGCACCCCCACACCCTCCGTTCGAAAAGGCACCACCATGACCCTCAAGAACCTTCTCCCCGGCAAGCTCGGCTTCGGCACCGCCCCGCTCGGCAACATGTTCCGTGCG
>NZ_JBIVPU010000009.1:0-290832 GCF_044754805.1 Kitasatospora sp. NPDC092948
GTCACGCTCCCCGCGACCAAACTCGCCTACAAGCAGATGGCCAACCGCCTCGACAAGACCGGCGACGGCCGCGCCCCCTTCATCAAGCAGCGCCTGGGCACGATCACCGACGACATCGGCGGGCAGATCGACGTCAACTACTCGGCCGCGGCCTGCGACTGGAACGCGCTGCCGACCCCGCAGTCGAACACCACCCGCTGCTTCCCGCAGATGTACCAGGCCTCCGACGAGACCCCGGTCACCACGGAGTGGTTCAACAAGTACGTCGTCGAGTCGGTCATCGGCACCGACCGCACCGGCGGCGCGCCCGACATGGTCACCCGCTACAGCTACCTCGGCGACGCCGCCTGGCACTTCGACGACGAGGACGGCCTCACCAAGGAGAAGCTCAAGACCTGGTCCCAGTGGCGCGGCTACGCGCAGGTGCGGGTGCAGACCGGCGGCAACGCCGCCATGTCCACCCAGGCCGACCACTGGTTCCTGCGCGGCATGGACGGCGACCGCAACAACCCGTCCGACAAGAACGGCAAGCGCACCGTCACCGTCAACGACGGCCAGGGCACCGTCCTGACCGACGACAACGCCTGGGCCGGCGTCGAATACCGCTCCGAGCAGTACGACAAGCCCGGCGGCGCCGTCATCGGCAAGAGTGTCAGCACCCCCTGGAAGAAGCAGACCGCCGAGCGCGTCCGCGACTGGGGCACCACCACCGCCAACTTGACCGGCACCGCCACCACCCGCGTCTTCGTGTCACTCGACAAGGGCACGGGCAACAACTGGCGCGAGACCCGCACCAACACCACCTACGACGGCTACGGCCGCCCGGTCACGGTCGAGGAGCTCGGCGACACCGCATTGACGGGTGACGAGAAGTGCACCCGCACCACCTACGCCGACAACACCGGCGCCTGGATCCTCACCGGTGTGATCCGCACCGAGACTGTCGCCGCGAACTGCTCGGCGACTGTCGACCGCACCACCAAGGCCGACGGCACCTCCGCCGTCCTGTCCGACGTCCGCTACCGCTACGACGGTCAAAACTACGGCTCGGCGCCGACCAAGGGCGACGTCACCCTGACCCACACCCTGAAGTCGGTCACCGGCAGCAACGCCACCTACCTCGACGCCGCAGCCTCCTACGACGTCTACGGTCGCAGCCTGGTCACGACCTCGCTGCCTTCGTCCACCGTGTTCGACACCGCCGGTGCGGGCAACCCGGTCACCACGGGCCTGCCCAACCCCCGCTCCACCACGACCGCCTACACCCCGGCCACCGGTCGGCCCACCAAGTCCACGGTGACGACCCCGCCTGCCACCGTCGGCAACGCGGCCACCACCCAGGCCACGACCACTGATTACGACCTGCTGCGCGGCCAGGTGGTCGACAGTGTCGACGCCAACAACCGCCGCACCGACGTCGCCTACGACGCGCTCGGCCGCACGCTCAAGGTCTGGGACCCCAGCCGGTCCAAGGCCAACGGGCAGACGCCCAACCAGGAGTACGTCTACGCCGTCGCCGACGGCAAGATCACCTCGGTGGCGACGAAGACCCTCAACGAGGACGGCTCCCAGCAGACCTCGTACGCCCTCTACGACGGCTTCTCCCGCGCCCGGCAGACCCAGGCACCGGGTTCCGACGGCGGCCGGATCCTGACCGACACCTTCTACGACGAGCGCGGCCAGGCCGCCAAGTCCTACGCCTCCTACTACGCCGCCGGCGCCCCCTCGGGCACCCTGCGCAGCGTCGACGACACCACCGGCGTCGAGACCCAGACCAAGCAGGAGTTCGACGGCCTCGGACGGACCGTCAAGTCCACCGTGCTGGCGGGCAACGGCGTCGGCACCCCGCTGACCACCACGCTCACCGAGTACGCCGGCGACCGCGTCACCGTCACCCCGCCCACCGGCGGCACCCCCACCACCACCGTCATCGACGCTGCTGGCCGGGCCGTGGAACTGCGCCAGTACAGGTCGGCCACCCCCACGGGCGCCTACGACACCACTGCCTACGGGTACGACCCGGCCGGCAACCTCAACAAGGAGACCGGCCCCGACGGCACCGTCTGGACCTGGACCCGCGACCAGCTCGGTCGGGAGGTCAAGGCGGTCGACCCGGATCTCGGAACCACCGTGTCGATCTACAACGACCGGGGCGAGATCACCAGCAGCACCGACGGGCGCGGCAAGACCATCGCCAGCGTCTACGACAACATGTCGCGGCTGCTGGAGACCCGTGACGGTTCGACGACCGGTCCGCTGCTGACCTCCCAGGCCTGGGACCCGGCCAACAACAAGGGCCAGCTGTCCAGCAGTTCGCGCTACAGCACGGTGAACGGCACGACGTACGAGTACAAGACCACGTACACGTTCTTCGACACCCTCGCCCGCCCGACCCGCACCACCACCACCATTCCGTCCGTCCCCGGCCAGGAGGCCCTTGCCGGCACCTATCTCACGGGCGCCATCTACCGACTCGACGGCCAGATCGGGTCCTTCACCTACCCGGCTGCCGGCAACCTTGCCGGTGAGACCGTCTCATTCACCTACGACGGCCTGCACCGGCTCACCGCCATCGGCGGCGCGAGCACCTACCAGACCGGGCAGACCTACAGCCTCACCGGCAAGCCGCTGCAGACCACCCTCTCCAACGGCACTGCCAACAAGCAGGTCTACGTCACCAACTCCTACGAGTGGGGCACCCAGCGCCTGGCCTCCAGCCGCACCGACCAGTACGGCATCGCCACCCCGGCCCGGGCCGCCGCCTACACCTACGACCAGGCCGGCAACGTCACCTCCGTCACCGACACCTCCAGCTCCGGCACCGACCGGCAGTGCTTCGGCTACGACTACCTGGCGCGCCTGACCGAGGCCTACACGCCCAACACCGGTAGCTGCACCGCCCCCAGCGGCACCCAGCTCGGCGGCCCCGCCCCCTACTGGACCAGCTGGACCTACAACACCAACGGCACCCGGGCCACCGAAACCCGGCACGACACCGGCGGCAACACCGCCCAGGACGCCACCACCACCTACACCTACCCCGCCGCCACGGCCGCCCGGCCGCACAGCCTCACCTCCACCAGCACCATCACCGGCGGCGCCGGCACCCCGGTCGTGGAGACCTACGGCTACGACAGCGCGGGCAACACCACCAGCCGTGGCCTCAAGCCCGGCGCGAACCGGACCAGCGACCAGGCGCTGACCTGGAACACCGAGGGCAAGCTCAGCCAGGCGGTGACCACCAACAAGACCGGGGGTACCACCACCGGCACCGCAACCACCGACTACCTCTACGACGCCGAAGGCAACCGCCTGATCGGCCATACCCTCGACACCGCCAACTCGGCGGCCGAGAACTGGACGCTCTACCTCGGCACCACCGAAATCAAGCTGGTCAAGGGCGCCGCCAAGGCCACCGCCACCCGCTACTACTCCGTCAGCGACGGCACCGCGGTCCGCACCGACGACAACAAGCTCGTCTTCCAGATCGCGGACCATCACGGCACTGCCGTAGTCGGCATCGACGCCACCACCGACGCGGTGAGCCAGCGTCGCTCGCTCCCGTTCGGCGCCACCCGCGGCACCGCGCCCACCACCTGGGCCGGCACCCGCGGATTCCTCGGCGGTACCGACGAGCCCACCGGCTTCACCCACCTCGGAGCCCGCGACTACGATCCCGCCACCGGACGCTTCATCAGCGTCGACCCGTTGTTCGCCTCGGGTGATCCGCAGTCTCTGGCCTCCTACACCTACAGCAACAACAACCCGCTCACCCTCAGCGATCCCAGCGGAGAGCGCCCCGACGGTACCTGCGGTGGAAATGGTCAGTGCCGCACCCCCGAAGGCCAGCTGGTGCACGACTACTGGATTCCCACGTCGAGTGGATGGGAGGTCGTCACCGAAAAGAGCGACCGCGGCGTCCTGCCCGGAGGCGTCAAGGTAACGCCGAGCAGCGACTTCCCGACGCTGCTCGCCAAGACGAACAACAACCTGCGGATCATCCAGAAGAACCACACCACCTTCGGTGAAGACCCGAAATTCGACTACCACGAATATGTTGCAGCAGCGCTCAATGCGTGCCAGGAGATAAAGAGCTGCAAAAATTCGGATACCTACAACGAACTGTACGACAAGCTCCTCAACTGGGAGCTGGAGAACTTTGCCGGCATGGGCGAGGGCAGCGGAGGAGTCGGCGCCTTCAATGGCGGAGGCGTCATCGCACAGGTCTCGTCCAGGACCGCCAAGAATGTAGCGGAGAAGGAGGTAAACTCCGGCGCTGCCGTCAGCAGTAAGCTGGAGAACAGCCGTCTGAATCTCTCTGTGGCCGGGCCGAACGGAGAGAAATTCCCGCTGCCGACGGGAGGCGCCGGAACTCCCACCAACAACGGAAAGGGGAAGGCATACAAGATCCCTGACGGTACGCAGGGTCTCGACCCCCGAGTTGTGGAAGTCCGCGTCATGGACCCGGTCACGACCGGCCGCTACCACTACCCGAAGGGGTATGTGGTATATATGAACAAGGATGGCCAGGCAGTGAACCCGGCCAACGGCCGGACGGTCGCCAGGAATAGCCCCTACAATCACCTCTCCCTCGACTGATGACGATAGAAGAACTCCTGTGGGGCAGCGCTCCGGTACCAGTTGTACCTGCCCCAGAAATGAATCCTCTTGCCGAGGACGATGCGCTCCAGGAAGCGCAGTTGATCGACCTCCGCGTGCACGCTCTCTCGTCGACCGCCGCCCTGCTGTTCGAGCTGCGGACGGCGTTGCAGTTCGACACGGGAAACGCTGCTGTTCTGATCGTCCGTGGCTTGGAGAAGTCCGAGTGGCGGCCGGGTGGAAGGCGCGATGGGAAGACGGCATGGAGCGTTGTCGGAAGCACGGTGCGAACCGGGTCGAGGTCATTCGGAATTGAAATCGACCTCTACCCCAACGCGAAGGTGGAAGTTTCGGGAGCGAGTGCCGAATTCTACGTTGTCGATGTCCCGGGAATCAGCGAAGCTCCACCTGACTACTCCCTTGAAGGGGAAGAGTTCATGAGGAGTGACCTGCCCGGATGGGATTCGCCGTTCTCGCTCCTCCAAGCATCCCGACTGGAGGAGAACAAGGGCTAGCAGGAGATGGAAAGCCCCGCCGGAAGGCGGCGGTTTCCAGGATTCGTTGCAACATGTGGCCGATTGTCCAGGCCGCAATGAGTCTGCGCAGGCGCCCGGCCGGGGTCTCCCGGCCGGGCGTTTTTGCGTGGGCGGCCGTGCCGTTGAGTTCGGCAGGCAGCGACGTGGACCAGGTCCTCCGAGGTGTGGGCGGACAGGCCGGCACCCCTGGGGGGCTGCCGGAGCAGTCCGTTCGTTCGTGTTCTCGTCCGAGCCATGCTGCCAGGGGCCGGACGGGTGATGATCAGGTCGCCTTCCCAATGCCTGGGACCTGCGCGGTCGTTCGCCTCCGCCGGGTGTTCGCTGATCACGACCATCGGGGTGGCGAACCTGGGCTGGCGGCAGCAGTGAAACTGACGGATCGTCGACACCAATCTCCGGGTCGGGAAGCAGCGACGCAGCGGCCGCCGCTCGCCCGGAGGGGACGAGGAAGCCGGCACCTCCCGTGCACGCGGAGGTGCCGGCTTCCGGCTGTCGAGCTGGTGGTGTGAGGACAACCGGTCCGTACGGCCGACGGGTTGCGCGAAGGGGTGAGCGTTTGGCGCGTCACCGCTGAGCCGGGCGGCAGCCCGTCGAGGCCGTGTCCGCGGTCTGTGAGACGGTCTGCCACTTCCCTCTTGCATTCGGGGCCGTGGCAAGGTCCGCCGCGAGATCTCCGGTGCCCTGCGCGCCCGGCCGGGCTCGGGCCCGGCCGGGCCCGAGCCCGGCCGGGCTCGGCGCAAGTCGCACCGGCATGCCAACTGCGATGCGAAGCCTTGGCGGTTGTCGCCGTCTCGACGGTGCTGTCTGTCAGGCGGTACGGGCGTTGGGGGAGGTGGTGGCCGCTTCGGCGTGGCGGGTGAGGACGAGGCGGGCCAGTTCGGGGGCGGCGCCGAGGACCGGGGCGAGGTGGTCGGCGGCTGCGGCTGCGGCTGCGGCGGCGGTGGCGATGCGGTCCGGGAGGAGGCCCGGGGCGAGGAGGTAGGGGGCGACGGCGGTGGTGTGGACGGTGGGGGTGTGGCGGAGGGTGGTGAGGGCGTCCGTGACGGTGGGGGTGGTGGCGGAGGCGTAGGCGGTGGTGACGGCGGCCCAGCCCCGGGTGCGTTGCCAAGTGGCCGCGATGGCGCGGGTAGTGGCGTTGGCTGCCGGGTCGGAGGAGCCGGCGGCGGCCAGGACGATGCCGGTGCGGGCGCGGACGGCCGGGTCGGTGACGTCGAGGCCGGTCTCGGCGAGGCGGCGGTCGAGGGCGTCGAGGAGGAGAGGGGACGGCCCGAGGACGTCGGCGACGGGGATGGCGGAGCCGGCGGCGCGGAGGGCGGCCGGGATGTCGTGCTTGGCGTGGAAGGCGCGGTTGAGGAGGAGGGGGACGGCGATCGCGTCGGTGAGACCGGGGGCGACCTGGGCGATGCGGGGGGCGCAGTGGTCCAGGTAGGCGGTGGTGACGGGGAGTTCGGGGCAGAGGACGCGGATCGCGTCGGCGAGGGCCTCGACGGTGGCGGCGTGGCGGGGGTCGCGGGAGCCGTGCGCGAGCAGGAGGAGGGGGCGGACGGGTGCGGCGCCTGCGGGGTGCGAGCGGCGGGTGGGGGTGGGCGTTGTATGCGGCTGCGGCAGGTCGTCTTCCGCTGCGCGCAGTTCCCCGCGCCCCTGACGGGGCTGGTGTTCGCCTGCGGGGTGCGCGGCGTGGGTGGGGGTGGGCGCGGTGCGCGGCTGCGGCAGGTCGTCTTCCGCTGCGCGCAGTTCCCCGCGCCCCTGGCGGGGCGCGGGGTTGCGGGGCGTCAGGTCGCTGCGCTCCCGACGAGGCGCAGGGCTCCCGGGCGTCAGGTACCCGCGCCCCTGGTGGGGCGCAGGGGTCTCGGGCGGCAGGGGGGTGCGCTCCTGGCCTGGGGTGGAGGGGCGGAGAGCCATCGGTGTCAGCGGGTGGTGACGAGGAGGCCGCGGCTGCGCAGGACGCGGCGTTCGAGGGGGGAGAAGAAGAGGAGGTCGATGGCGACGCCGACGGTGAGGATGAGGAGGATGCCGAGGAGGACGCCGGACATGTTGGTGAACTCGCGCTGGTTCTCCAGGTAGCGGCCGAGGCCGAGGCCCAGGTCGGGGGAGGAGGCGATGAGTTCGGCGGCCATCAGGGAGCGCCAGGAGAAGGCCCAGCCCTGCTTGAGGCCGGCCAGGTAGCCGGGGAGCGCGGCGGGGAGCAGGATGTGGCGGGCGCCGCGCAGGCCGGTCGCGCCGAGGGTCTGGCCGGCGCGGAGGAAGATCGGGGGGACCTGGTCGACGCCGGCGATGAGGCCGTTGGCGATGGAGGGGACGGCGCCGAGCAGGATGACGGCGTACATCGCGGAGTTGTTGATGCCGAGCCAGATGACGGCGGCGGGGACCCAGGCGACCGACGGCAGGGACTGGAGGCCGGAGAGGACGGGGCCGAGGGCGGCGCGGACCGGCTTGACCTGGGCGACCAGGAGGCCGATGGGGGTGCCGATCAGGACGGAGAGCAGGAAGCCGGACAGGCCGCGCCAGACGCTGGTCCAGATGATGGAGAACAGCGTTCCGGCGTACCAGAGTTCGGTGAGGGAGTGCCAGACGTCGGCGGGGCTGGGGAGCTTGTCGGGGGTGGTGAGGTGGAAGCTGTAGGCGAGCTGCCAGAGGACCAGGACCAGGGCGACGCCGAGGACGGGCGGGAGGACGGTGCGGCGCAGGACGGTCGCGAACGGCGGACGAGCAGTGTGAACGGTTTCGAGGGCGTCCAGGCCGGCGCCGACGCCGGCGGAGTCGTCCGAGGCGGAGGTGGGGAGGGTCTCAGTGCTGGACATGGCGGCGGATCTCCCCACGCAGTTCTTCGGTGATCTCGATGGACAGATCCGCGACCCCGGCGGATTCGATGCGGCGCGGCTGCGGCAGGTCGATGCGCCATTCGCGGGCGATCCGGCCGGGGCGGGAGGAGAGCAGGACGACGCGCTGGGCGAGGCGGACGGCTTCGCGGACGTTGTGGGTGACGAACAGGACGGCGAGCTGCCGTTCGGCCCAGATGCGGGTGATCTCGTTGTGCAGGACGTCCCGGGTGATGGCGTCGAGGGCGGCGAACGGCTCGTCCATCAGGAGGACTTGGGAGCCCTGGGCGAGCGAGCGGGCGAGCGCGACGCGCTGGCGCATGCCGCCGGAGAGCTCGTGGACGCGCTTCTTGTAGGAGCCGCCGAGGCGGACCAGGTCGAGCAGGCGCTCGGCCTCGGTCTGGCGGTCGGCCTTGGCCACGCCCGCGAGCCGGAGGGCGAGTTCGATGTTCTTGCCGGCGGTGAGCCAGGGGAACAGCGCGTGGTCCTGGAACATCAGGGCGGGGCGGCCGCCGGGGACCTCGATGGTGCCGGAGGTGGGGCGGTCGAGGCCGGCGACCAGGTTGAGCAGGGTGGACTTGCCGCAGCCGGAGGCGCCGAGCAGGGTGACGAACTCGCCGGGGGCGACGGTCAGGTTGATGTCGTCCAGGACCGGGGCGGCGGTGCCGGGGCGGCCGAAGGTCTTGTGCACGTGCGAGAGCCGGACGGCGAAGTCGCCGTCCGGGTGGTCCGCGCCGGGGGCGTCGGGCGAGGTGGTCAGTGCCGTGGTCACGGGCACCTCCTGCGGGTGTGGGCCGGGCAGGGCAGGGAGAAGTTCGTGTCCGGGGTCCGCCCCGCGCCCGCCCGTTGAGTGGGCATCGAGTGGGCGGGCGCGAGGCGGAACCCGGGGCCTGGAGGGGCTACCGGGGGAGGGGCTACTTGGCGCCGAGGCCGGCGTCGGAGACGGCGGGCTGTCCGGCGGCGGCGAGCACCTTGTTGAGCAGGCTCAGGTCGTAGATCCCGGCCAGGTTGGGCTTCTTGAGCAGGCCGGCGGTGACGGCGTGCTCGGCTTCGGCCTGCAGGGTGCCCGCCAGCGGGTCGTCGATGAAGTCGATGTCCTGCCACGCCGGGTCGAGGATCGCGGCGTCCAGCGCGTTGCCGGCGTCGGCCTTGATCTGCTCGTTGGCGACGGCCTTGGCCTGGTCGGAGTTGGCCTTGATCCAGGCGTTGGTCTTCACCGAGCCGCGCAGCACGGCCTCCACCACGTCGGGGTGCTCGGTGAGGAACTTCTGCGACACGATGATGTTGGTGATGACGAACTTCTTGTCCGGCCAGACGTCCTTCTCGTTGAGCAGGACCTTCGCGCCGAGCGTGACCAGCTTGGACGCGGTCGGCTCGGGGACCCAGGCGCCGTCGATGGAACCGGACTTGTAGGCGTCGGGGGTGACCTTGTTGTCGCTGCGGATCACCTTGACGTCGCCGTCGCCGGTGTTCGCGTCGACCTTCAGGCCCTTGCCGGCGAGGTAGTTGAGCAGCGCGACGTCCTGGGTGTTGCCGATCTGCGGGGTGGCGAGCCGCTTGCCCTTGAGGTCGTCGACCGAGGTGATCTTCGCCGGGTTGACCACCAGCTTGACGCCGCCGGAGGCCGAACCGCCCACGATCTTCAGGGACTTGCCGCCGGACTGGGTGTAGCCGTTGATCGCGGGGGAGGGACCGATCCAGCCGATGTCGATCGAGCCGGCGTTCAGCGCCTCGATCTCCGCGGGGCCGGCGTTGAACACCTGGGTCTTGATCTGGGTGCCGCCGAGCTCCTGCTGGAAGATGCCCTGCTTGAGGCCGACCAGCGCGGTGCCGTGGGTGAGGTTGGCGAAGTAGCCGATCTTCACGGTGTCGGCGGAGAGCTTCGCGCCGGACGCGGCGGGGGCGGCCGAGGCCTTGTCGTCGCTCTTGGAGCCGTACGAGCAGGCGGTGAGCAGGCCGGCCGTGGTGAGGACGGCGACGGCGGCGACGGCGGCGCGTCTGATCCGGCCGGCGGTGGGGCGGGCGTGGGTATGGGTGGGCAGGGCGCTGGGTGCCATGAGAGGTGTCCCGTTTCGTGGAGAAGTGAAGGTGGAGATGCCTGACGGGGGTCGGGCCGGGCCGCCCGGCCGTACCTGCTGTGGACAGGTCGGCGGGTCGGGCCCGGTGACAGGAGCTCAGCGCCCCTGTCCGCCCCCACATCGCGTCAGGCCGCCCTGGCCGCTGCCGAGGACGCCGCTGCCGATGCGGCCGCCTTCCTTGTCCATGCCCGAGAACGCCTCGCTGGGCATCAGACCCAGTCCTCCTCAGTGGAAGCGTCGGTGGTGCTGACGACGGTGTCGAACGCCTCGCCCGCCATGCCGGCGGTGAGCGTGGTGCCGTCGGCCGGGTCGATCAGGATGAACGAGCCGGTGCGGCGGTTGTCGCGGTACGGGTCGAGGGCCAGCGGCTCGGCGGTGCGCAGCACCACGTGGCCGATGTCGTTGACGCTCAACCCGTCGGGGGCGGAGCGCTGTTCGAGGGTGTCGATGTCGATCCGGTAGGAGATCTCCTTGACGAGCGCGCGGACGGTGCGGGTGGTGTGCTTGAGCAGCACCTTCGCGCCGACGTGCAGCGGACGCTCGTTCAGGTGGCAGACCGTCGCCTCGATGTCCTTCGAGGGGACGGCCGTCGAGCCGGCGGCGATCAGGTCGCCGCGGGAGATGTCGATGTCGTCGGCGAGGCGGACCGTCACCGACTGGGGGGCCCAGGCGATGTCGGTGGCGACGCCGAGTGCGTCGATCGCGGCGACGGTGGTGGTGTGGCCGGAGGGCAGCACCGTCACCGGGTCGCCGACCCGCAGCACCCCGGAGGCCAACTGGCCGGCGTAGCCCCGGTAGTCGTGGTGCTCCTCGCTCTGCGGGCGGATCACGTACTGCACGGGGAACCGGGCCGGCTCGACGCTGGGGTCGGAGCCGACGGGGACGGTCTCCAGGTGCTCCAGCAGGGTCGGGCCGCCGTACCAGTCCATGTTCCCGGACGGCTCGACCACGTTGTCCCCGGCGAGCGCCGAAATGGGCACCGCCACCACGTCCTTGACGCCCAGTGAGGCGGCGTAGGCGGTGAACTCCTCGGCGATGGCCGCGAAGACGGGCTCAGCGTAGTCGACCAGGTCCATCTTGTTGACGGCGAGGACGACGTGCGGGACGCGCAGCAGGGCGGCGACCGCGGCGTGCCGGCGGGTCTGCTCGACCACGCCGTTGCGGGCGTCGACCAGCACCACGGCGAGTTCGGCGGTGGACGCGCCGGTCACCATGTTGCGGGTGTACTGCACGTGCCCGGGGGTGTCGGCGAGGATGAACCGGCGGCGGGCGGTGGCGAAGTAGCGGTACGCCACGTCGATGGTGATGCCCTGCTCGCGCTCGGCGCGCAGGCCGTCGGTGAGCAGCGCCAGGTCGGGCGCGTCCTGGCCGCGGCGGCGGGAGGCGTGCTCGACGGCCTCCAGCTGGTCGGCGAGGACCGACTTGGAGTCGTGCAGCAGCCGGCCCACCAGGGTGGACTTGCCGTCGTCGACGCTGCCGGCGGTGGCGAAGCGCAGGAGGGAGGTGGCACCCCGCTGTTCGAAGATCTGGGCGGTGGTCATGCTTAGAAGTACCCCTCGCGCTTGCGGTCTTCCATGGCGGCCTCGGACAGCTTGTCGTCGGCCCGCGTCGCGCCGCGCTCGGTGAGGCGGCTGGCGGCGATCTCGGCGATCACGGCCTCGATGGTGTCGGCGTCGGAGTCGACCGCGCCGGTGCAGGACATGTCGCCGACGGTGCGGTAGCGCACCAGGCGCTTCTCGACCGTCTCGCTGTCCTTCGGGCCGCCCCACTCGCCAGCGGTCAGCCACATCCCGTCGCGCTTGAACACCTCGCGCTGGTGGGCGTAGTAGATCTCCGGGAGGGCGATGTTCTCCCGCTCGATGTACTGCCACACGTCGAGTTCGGTCCAGTTGGACAGCGGGAAGACCCGGACGTGCTCGCCGACCGCGTGTCGGCCGTTGTACAGCGACCACAGCTCGGGGCGCTGGCGGCGCGGGTCCCAGGCGCCGAACTCGTCGCGCAGCGAGAACACCCGCTCCTTGGCGCGGGCCTTCTCCTCGTCGCGCCGTCCGCCGCCGAACACCGCGTCGAACTTGTTCGACTCGATGGCGTCCAGCAGCGGCACGGTCTGCAGCGGGTTGCGGGTGCCGTCGGGACGCTCGCGCAGCACGCCGCGGTCGATGAAGTCCTGGACGGAGGCGACGTGCAGGCGCAGGCCGTGCTGCGCCACGGTGCGGTCGCGGTAGTCGATGACCTCGGGGAAGTTGTGCCCGGTGTCGACGTGCAGCAGGGCGAACGGCACCGGCGCGGGCGCGAACGCCTTCAGCGCCAGGTGCAGCATGACGATGGAGTCCTTGCCGCCGGAGAACAGGATCACCGGCCGCTCGAACTCGCCCGCGACCTCGCGGAAGATGTGCACCGACTCGGCTTCCAGGGCGTCCAGGTGGGACAGCGCGTAAGGGCTGTCGTCGGCCTGGACCGGGCGCTGCGTGGTGACGGTCATGCGAGGCCCCTCTCGGTCAGGAAGGCATGCAGTTCGGCGGCGGACTCGGCCACCGTGCGGCCCTGCGTCTGCAGGCGCAGCTCCGGCTTCTCCGGCGCCTCGTACGGGTCGTCGACCCCGGTCAGCCCGGAGATCTCGCCGGCCGCCTGCTTGGCGTACAGGCCCTTGACGTCCCGCTCGGAGCAGAGCTCGACCGGGGTGGCGACGTGGATCTCCAGGAACTCGGTGCCGTTCGCGGCGTGCCGCTCGCGCACCGCGGCGCGGGAGTCGGCGAACGGGGCGATCACCGGGGCGAGGACCTTGACGCCGTTGGCGGCGAGCTTCTCGGCGACGAAGCCGATCCGGGTGACGTTGGTGTGCCGGTCCTCGCGGGAGAACCCGAGGCCCTTGGAGAGGAACTCGCGGATCTCGTCACCGTCCAGCACCTCGACCCGGTGGCCCTCGGCGCGCAGCCGCTCGGCCAGCGCGAACGCCAGCGTGGTCTTGCCGGCGCTGGGCAGGCCGGTCAGCCACACGGTGGCGCCGCGCTCGCTGCCCGCTGCCGGCGTGTCGGCGGTGGTCACGGTGGTTACTCCTGACGGTCGGTGACGGTGGAACAGATGGATCAGAGGTGGATGCCGCACTCGGTCTTGCCGGAGCCCGCCCAGCGGCCGGCCCGGCCGGCCTCGCCCTCGCCGGGCTTGGCGGTGCAGGACAGCGGCGAGCAGCCGATCGAGGTGTAGCCCTCCCACAGCAGCGGGTTCAGCAGCACCCCGTTGGCCTGCACGTAGGCGTCCACGTCGTCCTGCGTCCAGCGGGCGATCGGGGCGAGCTTCACCTTGCGGCGCTTGGCGTCCCAGGCCACCACCGGGGTGTTCGCCCGGGACGGCGACTCGTCGCGGCGCAGCCCCGTCGCCCAGGCGTCGTACGCCCCCAGGCCTCGGTTCAGCGGCTCGACCTTGCGCAGCGAGCAGCACAGGTCGGGGTCGCGGTCGTGCAGCCGCGGCCCGTACTCGGCGTCCTGCTCGGCCACGGTGAGCTTCGGCGTCAGCGTGATCACGTTGACCGGCATGGTCGCGGCGACCGCGTCCCGGGTGCCGATGGTCTCCGCGAAGTGGTAGCCGGTGTCCAGGAACACCACGTCCACGCCGGGCAGCACGGTCGACGCCAGGTGGGCGACCACCGCGTCCTCCATCGAGGAGGTGACGCAGAACCGTTTGCCGAAGGTGTCGGCCGCCCACCGCAGGATCTCCTGCGCGGGCGCCTCCTCCAGCTCACGGGCCGCCCGGGCGGCTGCCGCCTCGTAGTCAGGTGCGGTCGTCATGGACGGTCCCCCCGTCGGAAGTCGACAACAGGCCGAGGAACTTCAGCTGGAAGCCCCGGCGGCAGGCCCGGCACTCCCAGGCTCCGTGGCCGCTCTCGGACGGGCGCAGGTCCTCGTCCCCGCAGTACGGGCAGTAGAACGGTGCGGCGCGCTCACTCATGAGAGCTGCTCCTCGCTGGCCCGGACCGCCCACTGGGCGAAGCGCTCGCCGTCCTGACGGTCCGCCTGGTAGCGGGTCAGCAGGCGCTCGACGTAGTCGGGCAGTTCGTCGCTGGTGACCTTCAGGCCGCGGATCTTGCGGCCGAACGCGGCGTTCTCGAAGCCGAGCGAGCCGCCCAGGTGGACCTGGAAGCCCTCGACCTGCTGCCCGTTCGCGTCGGTGACCAGCTGGCCCTTGAGGCCGATGTCGGCGGTCTGGATGCGGGCGCAGGCGTTCGGGCAGCCGTTGATGTTGATGCTCAGCGGCTCGTCGAACTCCGGCAGGCGGCGCTCCAGTTCGTCGATCAGGGTGCGGCCGCGGTCCTTGGTGTCGACGATCGCGAGCTTGCAGTACTCGATGCCGGTGCAGGCCAGCGTGCCGCGCCGGAACGTCGACGGGGTGACCCGCAGGTCGAGCGCCTCCAGGCCGGCCACCAGCGAGTCGACCCGGTCCTGCTCGACGTCCAGCACGATCAGCTTCTGCTCGACGGTGGTGGCCAGTCGGCCCGAGCCGTGCTCGGCGGCCAGGTCGGCGATCTGCTGGATCAGCTTGCCGTTCAGGCGGCCGACCTTCGGCGCGAAGCCGACGTAGAACCGGCCGTCGCGCTGCTGGTGCACGCCGACGTGGTCGCGCCACTGGCCGGTCGGCTGCTCCGGGCCCGGGCCGTCCGTCAACTCGCGCTTCAGGTACTCGTCCTGGAGGATCTGCCGGAACTTGGCCGGGCCCCAGTCGGCGACCAGGAACTTCAGCCGGGCCCGGTTGCGCAGGCGGCGGTAGCCGTAGTCGCGGAAGATCCCGATCACACCGGCCCACACGTCCGGGACGTCCGCCATCGGCACCCAGGCGCCGAGCCGGACGCCGAGCTTCGGGTTGGTGGACAGGCCGCCGCCGACCCACAGGTCGAAGCCCGGGCCGTGCTCGGGGTGGACCACGCCGACGAACGCGATGTCGTTGATCTCGTGGACCACGTCCAGCAGCGGGGAGCCGGAGATCGCGGTCTTGAACTTGCGCGGCAGGTTGGAGTACTCGGGGTTGCCGATGTACTTGCGGTTGATCTCGTCGATCGCCCAGCTGCCGTCGATGATCTCGTCGGCGGCGATGCCCGCCACCGGCGAGCCGATCACCACCCGCGGGCAGTCGCCGCACGCCTCGGTGGTGGACAGGCCGACCGCTTCCAGCTTCTCCCAGATCGCCGGGACGTCCTCGATCCGCACCCAGTGGAACTGGACGTTCTGACGATCAGTCACATCGGCGGTGCCGCGCGCGTACTGCTCGGACGCCTCGCCGATGGCGCGCAGCTGAGCGACGGTCAGCTGACCGCCGTCGATGCGCACCCGGAGCATGAAGTACTCGTCCTCCAGCTCGTGCGGCTCCAGGATCGCGGTGCGGCCGCCGTCGATGCCCTGGCGGCGCTGGGTGTACAGACCCCACCAGCGCATCCGGCCGCGCAGGTCCGCCGGGTCGATCGAGTGGAAGCCCGACTTCGAGTAGATCGTCTCAATGCGTGTCCGCACATTGAGACCGTCGTCGTCCTTCTTGAACTGCTCGTTGGCGTTCAGCGGGGTGTAGTGCCCCATCGCCCACTGGCCCTCACCGCGGTGGCGGGTCACCTTGCGGGCGGCGGGGCGGGCCGCGACGGCGGCGCCGGCCTGAGGCTCGTCCGGTTCGGGAGTGCGGGCCATGGTGTCAGTCCTTTGAGCGGTTCGGCAGGTGCGGGGGTGCTGCGAAACCCGGGCGTGCCCCGCTCCCACCTGCGGATTTCAGCAGGCGGAGGGTGGGTGACGCTGGGCCGGGAGAGGTGGTGCGCGCATCCGCGACGGCGGGGATGGGCGGGCAGGGCGCCGGTGCGGTGGCGGCGTGCGAGTGGGGCTCAGGTCACCGGACAGATGGCGCTGGACACGCGAAGGAGGTCGACGTGGAGTCGGCCAACTAGGGTGGTTCCGGCGCTAGACATGGCAAGAGATTCGCACGGCGGGCGACTCGCGGTCCACTGTCGTCCGAATCCTGGACCTCCGTGTATCGCATTTCGGGACAGTGGGGATACCGGTGCCGCTCCGCGCCCTGCGGTCCGTCAGTTCCCGGCGGCGGCGCATCGGTCCGCCGGTGCGGGCCGATACCGTAGGGGCGTGCAAGCAGCAGGCAGTACTCCGCATCCACCCGGAGGGACCGGGACGACCGCCGACCGGCCCTCCCGCCGCCGCGGCGGACGCCGCCGCGCCGCAAAGCGAACCACCTGGTACCGCACCCTGTGGGCGCTGGTGAAGGACACCACCAACACCTGCGTCGAGTACCGGGTCACCGGCCTCGCCGCGGAGGCCGCCTTCTTCACCCTCCTCTCCATCCCGCCGCTGCTGCTCTGCCTGGCCGGCACCCTCGGCTACCTCGACGACATCCTCGGCGCCGGCACCATCGTGCGGCTGGAGGCGGACATCGTCTCAGCAGCCGGGACGGTGCTCTCACCCAGCTCCATCGACCAGATCGTCCAACCGCTGCTCACCAGCGTCTTCGACAACGCCCGCCCCGACCTGATCTCGCTCGGCTTCCTGCTCTCGCTCTGGTCCGGCTCCCGGGCGCTGTACATCTTCATCGACACCATCACCGTGATGTACGGCCTCGACGGCAAACGCGGCCTGGTCAAGACCCGGCTGATGTCGCTCGGCCTCTACCTCGGCGCGCTGGTGATCGGCTCGCTGGTGCTGCCGCTGCTGGTGGTCGGGCCCGGACTGCTGGTCAACACCTTCCAGGCCTGGGCCGGAGTGATCAACTCCCTCTACTGGCCCGCCGCGATCCTGCTGCTGATCGTCTTCCTCACCACCCTCTACCACGTGGCCGTCCCGGTCAGCACGCCCTGGCGCGAGGACATCCCCGGCGCGCTGGTCGCCCTGCTGGTCCTGGTGGTGTGCAGCGTCGCCCTGCGGGTCTACCTGGTCAGCTCCGTCGAGGGCCCCTCGGTGTACGGCTCGCTCGCCGCGCCCGTCGCCGTCCTGCTGTGGATCTTCGTGGTGGCGCTCGCCGTCCTGATCGGCGCCGCGATGAACGCCGCCATCGACCGCCGCTGGCCCGCCGTCGAGACCGCCGACGCCCGCGCCGAGGTCGAACGCCTCACCGAGGACGCCGCCGTCCAGCGCGGCCGCGAGGCCGCCGCCCGCCGAGCCGCCGAACGCGCCGAACGCACCCGCCAGTTCGGCCTCGCCGAAGGCCACGAGGACGACCTCTTCGAGGAGGAGGACGACGACGAACCGGTGCCCAGCGAGTACCCCGAGCGGTGGGCCTCCTTCCTGCCGCCGGACGACGTCCGCCGCCGGCTCAGCCGGATCCGGCACCGACGCAAGTAACAGCGGCCGCGATCGAGCCCCGCCCCGGATCGACGCCCGGGACGGGGCTCTCGTGTCTCACCTCATCGGATCCGCTCCGTCGGTGCGCCGCCGGCGACGAGCAGCGCGTGCACCAGCGAACCGGCGAGCGCCGCCGCGGTCGGCGTTGCGTCCGGCGCTGTGGCCGGTGCTGTGGCCGGCGCTGCGCTCGGTGCTGCGCTCGGTGCTGCGTTCGGCACCGCGTCCGCCAGGCGGATGGTCAGTGCGCCGCCGCGGAAGCGGATGTGCACCGATCCGTCCGGGCCCGGCACCGCGAGCACCGCGCAGCCGGGGTGGCGCCGCCACAACTCCTCGGCCGCCTCCGGGGCCCCGCCGTGCAGCACGTCCGCCAGGTGCCGCACCTGCGGCGGCTCGTCGACGCCGGCCGCCACGTGCCGGTCGTACCGGGGCCGGGCGCCGGGCGCTCCCGGAAGTTGGACCGTCACCCTCACTGCCATCGGGTGCCTCCCGTCAGCGGGCCGGGCAGCGGAAGCGGCGGCTCGGTGGGCGGGTAGGCGGGCTCGCCCAGGTTCAGCACCCGGTACAGCAGCCGCCGGATCCGCGGCAGGAACTCGCCCGGCTCCGAGGAGATCCGCGCGCCGATCTCCGCGTACGCCTCCGGCCGGTACATCCGGTCCGCGTACGCGAGCTGCCCGGCCAGCGGGCGCGCCGGATCCAACGCCGGTGCGGTCAACGCGAGTTGCATGCCCGGCGAGCGCGGGTTGACGTCCCGGTGCGGGAAGCGGGCCAGCAGGATGCGGGCCCGGGTGAGGGCCGCGTACAGCGTCACCGAGCCGTGGTCGCCGATCACGTAGTCCGCGGCGACCAGCATCGGCCGCCAGTCCACCTCCTGCGTCACCAGCGCCACCGACCCGCCCGACATCCCGTCCACCCACCGGCGGACCTGCCAACGACCGTGCCCCGCCGACACGTTGGGGTGCAGCACCAGTGCGGTGCGGAACCGTCCGGCGGGAAGCTCCCGCACCAGGCGCGGCAGCAGTGCGTCCAGCCGGCCGAACACCGAGCTCGGCCCCCAGGTCGAGCAGAGCAGCACCAACTGTTCCCCTTCCGTCAGCCCGAGCGCCGCCCGGTACTCGGCCCGTCGGGGCAGCGCCGCCACGATCCGGTCGTGGTCGCCGTCGCCCACCACCTCCGCCACCGGCAGTACCTCCGGGCAGGTCCGCGCCAGCTCCGTCAGGTCGTCCCGATGCGGCAGCGCGTACGCCGCCGCGACCGGCCGCCCCTCCCACAGCAGGTACTCCCGGCTCAGACCGGCCACCTGCCGCTCGTGCTGCGCCGTGCCGGTGCCGGTGCCGGTGCCGCCCTGGTCCCGGGCGCCGGTGATCGAGCCCACCGGCGGCAGCGCGCGGGTCAGCCCCACGTGCCCGGCTCCGTGCGGCAGCCGCACCAGCGGGCCGCGCAACTGCTCGATCCCGCGCGAACCGGCCGCCAGGATCAGGTCGAACTCGGTCCGCACGGCCTCGTCCCACGGCACGACCGTGCCGCCGAGCCCCATCAGGAATGCGGCCACCCCGTCGTTGAACGCGTGCGGCGCGACGGTGAAGACCACCTGCACCCGCAGATCCGATCCCAGCAGCTCGCAGAGTTCGCGCAGCCGCCGGCCGTACACCTCGGTGTGCACCACTGCCAGCACCCGCTTGCAGTCGGGCAGAGTCGCCCATGCCACGAGGCATCCCCCCTCTGGTCGGTCCCGGCCTCCCAACCGGACGGCGATGCCCCGTGCACCGCCGCAAGACAGGGATGTCCGGGCGCGGTGGTGGGACGGCTGGAGAACCCTTGCGGATCCTTGCGGAACCCTTGCTTCAAGTTCCTTGCGGTACAAGGGAGTTGGATTCTTTCGCCGGACGGGGTGGAAATTCGGTGGCGGCCGGGGCGGGCGAGTACTAGCGTGGCCCGCGCCGATCGAGGGCACCCCAGGGCGGGGTGCGCGAGGCGTGTCGCAGTGAAGGAGGTGAGGGCCGTGATTCCTGTCCTTGCAGGTGCCGTTTCCCGCGTTCAGAAGTCCACCGAGTCCTGTACCCCCAGGTCCGCGGCCGACCTCGGACCGGTGTCGCCCATACGCTGACACCGCCGTCGTGCGGCCGGGGGCCACCCGTACCCCCGAAGGGTTCACCCCGTTGTCTTCCACGACCACTGCTGCCCACCCGCTCTCCGGCCTCGGCTGGGACGAGGGCCGGGCCGCCGCCTTCCACCCGCACGCCGAGGCGGGCCTGCTCCCCGGCCGGATCACCCGCATCGACCGGGGCCGCTGCGACGTGCTGCTCGTCGACCCCGAGACCGGGGAGCCGAGCACGCTGCGCGCGGACACCCGGCCGGTCACCGGCGCCGACACCGTCCACAACCCGTGCACGGGCGACTGGGTGGCCGTCGACCCGACCGCCCGACCACTGCCCGCCGTCACCTCCGTACTGCCCCGCACCACCGCGATCATCCGCAAGGGCGCCCACAAGCGCTCCGAAGGTCAGGTGCTGGCCGCCAACATCGACACCGTCCTGATCGCCGTCTCACTCGCCGCGGAACCCGACCTGGGCCGAATCGAACGTTTGCTCGCACTCGCCTGGGAATCCGGGGCCGACCCGCTGATCGTCCTCACCAAGTCCGACCTGGTGCACGACGGCGAATTCGTCCGGGCGGACGTGGAGGCGGTCGCCCCCGGGGTCACCGTGCTGACGGTCAGCGCCGAGACCGGAGCCGGCATGGACGCACTGCGCGCCCTCGCCACCGGCTCCTGCGCCCTGATCGGCCAGTCCGGCGCCGGCAAGTCCACCCTCACCAACGCCCTCGCGGGCGCCGACACCATGACGGTCCAACAGGTCCGCAGCGTCGACGAGAAGGGCCGCCACACCACCACCACCCGCGAACTCGTCCCACTCCCCGGCGGCGGCGCCGTCATCGACACCCCCGGCCTGCGCGGCGTCGGCCTGTTCGGCGGCGAGGGCATCGACCTTGCCTTCGCCGACATCGACGCCCTCGGCGCCGAATGCCGCTACGACGACTGCTCGCACCGCACCGAACCCGCCTGCGCCGTCCGCGCCGCCCTCGCCGACGGCACCCTCCCCGAACGCCGCTGGGAGTCCTACCTCAAGCTCCAGCGCGAGAACGACTGGATCGCCTCCCGCACCGACGCCCGCCTCCGCGCCGAACGCGCCCGCCACCACAAGACCCGCACCAAGTCGGCCCGCAACGGGCACCGGGCCTGACCGACCACTGCCCCTGCAGCCCCGGGTCGCCCAGGGTGCAGGGGCAGTGGTGCCAACGGCCTTCAGCTAACTCCCGGCTACAGCATCGGCCATAGGAGCCAGATGGGCAGCCAGGAGTCGGTGCCCGGCTCGCGGCGGCTGCCGGATGCCCCCGGTGTGGAGTCCAGGGACAACGAGGTGGTGCGGTGGTTCACGAACGAGGCATGCGCGGCAAGGTGCTCGCCGAAGCCGTGGCGCGTAGAAACTCTTTGCACGGACGGTCAGATCTCTCTGTGTGGCGGTGTTGCTTGATCCGACCATACACAGATAATACCAACGTCGCTAATCGAGGCCATTTGATCCGTGAGGTTGGGTCGATCGGCATGTGACTGTCGGGTAATTTAGCGCGACCCTGCCCGGGGCGTGCCGTTCGAATGAGATTCGAACGTGATTCTCACGAGCCGCCGGGCTCTGCGCCGGCCTCGCCCTGGAGTAGTTTCCGATAGCGATCCAGGGTCTCCTCGGTGGTTGTTCCGCCGTGCGGCAGGTCGTCGGGCCCGGCCGCGACGGGACGGCTGTGGCTGGCTGCGCCGGGGCGCTGCACCGGGCCCGGCAGTAGCCGTTGGGCCTGGTCCAGACCATCTCTGGCTTCCATCTCCTCGCGCGGAGCCCCGACGGAGTGGGCTATCCGGAGCGCCTCCGAATGCAGATCGAAGGCTGATTCCGGATTTCCCGAGTCGAGCAGGATTCGTCCCATGGTGTTCATTGCGCTGGCCTGATGGCGAAGGGCATCGAGCCGACGGAATGTCTCGACCGCCGAAGAAGCCATCGACACTGCTAGGTCGATTTCCCTGGGAATCTCCATGAGGTCGGCGAGATTTAATTGCGCTGTCGCCAGGGCCATTTCGTCGATCACCCCGTCGCCCTTGCCGATGACCTCCTCGAAAGCCTGTCTGGCGGCGGCATTGTCGCCGATATCCAAATAGAGTCCGCCGATGTTGTGGGTGATCTTCAGGGCTGTCGCGTGCTCGTCGATGCCGCGGAAGAACGACAGCGCCTCGTGCAGACTGTCGATCGCCCCTCGGGGGTCGCCCAGCTCGTTCTGAATCACGCCGAGGTTGCCGACGGCGCGAGCCACCGCCGCGGCGTCGCCGAGCCCGCGCAGGATGGCGACTGCCTCGCTCAGTAGGCGCAGGGCGCCGCGCAGGTCGCCCTGGTGCCAGTGCAGCTCGCCCAGGTGTCCCAGTGCGGCGGCGATGCCCCGGCGGTCGCCGGCGGCTTGGGCAAGGGTCAGCGCGCGCTCGGCGGCCTGCTCGGCCGAGGGGTAGTGAGAAGCCCGCAACTCTGCGACAGCCAGCGCGAGTTGGGCGTGCAGTTCGGGGAGGTCGGCACCAGTCTCCCGCCAGTAATCGGTGGCCGAGCGATGGATGGAGATGGCCTCGCGCCACAGCTGGCGAGACTCGACGTGTTGTTTGATGGTGTGGGCGAGAACGGCGGCCGATTCGCGATCACCGTTTGTGCGTAAGCTCCTCTGAAGCTCGATCAATGTTTCGATCTCGGCGCCCACCCAGTGATTCGCCGCCGTCTCGTACATCGGGTCGACCGCAGCAATCGGGTCCTCAGTGGTGAACTCGGTTCCGAACAGGGAAAGTTCCATGCGGTGGCGGCCGGGATGGATCTCTCGGTCGGCATGATCGGCCTTATGGAAAAGGTAGTTGACGGTCCGTCGAAAGATCTTCCGACGCTCCTGTTCGGAGTCTTCCTGATGTGCCCGGGTGCTCGCGTAGGCCCGGACCAGGGCGTGGTAGCTGAATCGCTCTGCCGAGTGCTCCGCCAGCAGGCTCGCGGAGAGCAGGTCCTCGATCAGGCGTTCCGCGCGGTCGACCCGGCATCCGATCAGGGCGGCGGCGGTGTGCAGGCCGAAGTCCGGGCCGGGGTGGAGGCTCAGGCGGCGGAAGGCGGTCCGGTGGTGTTCCGACAGGTCGTGGTAGGACATGGCGAGCGCGCTGCGGAGGCTGTCGGGGCCGTCTCCGAGCTCGTCCAGGAGGCCGTTCCGGGTGAGGCGGTCGGCGAGGTGGGCGAGGGTCCAGGAGGAGCGGAAGCGGAAGCGTCCGGCAGCGAGGTGCAGGGCCAGTGGATGGTGTGCGCACAGATGGGTGATCTCGGCGAGCCGGTCGGCATCGGCGGTCCGGTCGGTGCCGGCCAGGCGGACGAACATCTCGGCGGACGCGGCCGGAGTCAGCGCGTCGAGGGGAACGGAGACGACGGACGGAAGGGCCGCCATCCGGTGGCGGCTGGTGACCAGGACGAACGAGGTGGGTCTGGACGGCAGCAGCGGACCGATCTGGCCGGGGCCCGCAGCGTCGTCGAGGACCACCAGGGCATGCCGCTGGGTGAGCAACTCGTGGCATTGATTGAGGAGTTCCTCGCGCTCGACGGGTATCCGGGCGGCCGGAACGCCGAACTGCCGCAGCAGTGCGGTGGCCGCGGCCTCGGCGCTGGGGTCGTGCTGCGCACCTGAGTAGGTGCCGAGCCGCAGCAGGTGGACGCCGTCCGGGAAGTGGCCCTGCAGGCGGTCGGCCGCGGCGGTGGCGAGCGCGGTCTTCCCGGATCCGGGGAGGCCGCTGATGGCGACCACCGGCCGGCCGGGGCCGGTGCCCCGACTGTCGGTCCGGCCGGGCCACTCGCCCCGGGCGGCGGCGGCAAGGATCGCCAACTCGTCTTCCCGTCCGACCAGTTCGGGGACGGCCAGCAGGCCGGCGGGGCGCCGGCGGGAGCCCTGGTGGTGGGCCGGGGGTGCGGCAGCCGTGCCGGTGGGGGCGACTGTCTGAGGGGATCGCCGGGGGATGAGGGTGGCGATGTTGACGCCGTTGATGATGTGGTCGTTGAGGGCCTTGAGGCGCTCGCCGGGTCTGGTGCCGAGGTCGCGGTCGATGCGGTGGCGGATGTGGCGGTAGACGGCGAGGGCCTCGGCGATGCGGCCGCTGCCGTAGAGGGCGGTCATCAGGTAGACGGCGACGCGTTCGTTCCATGGGTTTTTGGCGGAGAGTTCGGCCAGAGTGGGAACCAGGTCGGCGTACCGGCCGAGCCGCAGCTCGATCTCGGTTCGGGTCAACTGGGCGGCGAGCCACTGGTCGTTCATGAACCTGCGGGTCTGCTGGGCCCACTCGCCGGGTAGGCCGGCCAGGGGTTCGCCCTGCCAGATGTCGTCGGCGTGGTCGAGGGCGTCGAGGGCCCGTCGGTCGTCGCCGGCCTCGATCAAGCGGCGGGCCTCGCGGGCCCGGCGGCGGTAAGCGTGCCAGTCGATCTGGTCGGGTTCGGCGCGGAGGGCGTAGGTGCCGGGCCGGGAGACGATCTCCATGGGGCGCTCGCCGGGTTCGCTGTCGAGCTCGGCGGCCTCGCGCAGCGCTGCCCGTAGTCGGGAGACGTAGGACTGCAGGGTGCTGGAGGCGGTTGGCGGGGGTTCGCCGTCCCAGAGGCAGTCGGTGAGCGCGGTGGGCGAGACCGGGCGTTCCAGATCCACGGCCAGGGAGGCCAGCAGGGTTCGGACCTTCCACGAACTGATCGGCAACGGCTCTCCGCTGACCGTGAGTTCGATTGCTCCCAGCAAGTGCAGATACACCCGGGTGCCTCCTGTCGCCGGTGCTTCGGACGCGCAGGAGGTGAGCATGGCACGGGTGGGGGCATGCTGCTATAGCACCTCTGAGTTTCCCTTCGCCAGTTCTCACCTATTGTTTCGGCCGATGTCGCACTTATCTGGTAATGGCCTCGCCCTCGCCCGGAGGGTGCGCGCCGACCACCGGACGGTCCGCCCCGGCGGCCACCACCTGTGCCCAGACAGCTGTACCACCCCGGACGCGGCCGTACCGATCGATCCAGTGGAGGAACGAGCACGTGGAAGGCCACCGCAATTCCGTCACCGGCCAGGCAAGGATCGAGGGCGTCGCGTTCCAGGCGGGCGACATCCAGGGGGGCGTGCACATTCACTCGCACGCTCCGGCGCTGCTTCCGGTGCCGCAACAGCTTCCGCCCGCCCCTGCGCACCTCCTCGGACGGGAGGGCGAACTCGCGGCGCTCGACCGGGAGTTGAATGCGCCCCCGCCGCCGGGTGGCCGCTGCCTGCTGCTGGTCGGCCCGGCCGGCGTGGGCAAGACGGCGCTCGCCGGCAGCTGGCTGCGCAGCCGGGCGGAGTTCCCGGACGGGCTGTTCTATGCCGATCTGCGCAGCCATGCCCCGGGTGGTCCGACCGATCCGGTGGAGGTGCTGGGGGCGTTCCTGCGGGCGCTGGGTCTTGCCCGGGTGCCCGCCGAACTGCACGAGGCGGCCGCGCTCTGGCGCTCCGCCGCGGCGAGCCGACGGATCGGCATCCTGCTGGACAGCGCAGCCACCGCCGCGCAGGTCCGCGCGCTGCTGCCGGGGGCCGAGGGCTCCGTCACGGTGGTGACCGGCCGTACCCGGCTGGACGGGTTGTCCATGGACGGTGCGGGAGTCTTCCCGGTCGGTCTGATCGACCGGGCCGCGGCTACCGAGCTGTTGACGCAGCGGATCGGCGAGGCCCGGGTCGCGGCCGAACTGCCCGCCGTCGAGCAGGTGGTGAGCCGCTGCGCCGGACTGCCGCTGGCGATCTGCGTGGCGGGCGCCCGGATGGCCTCGCGTCCCCGTCAGCCGCTCTCGGCGACCGCCGAGGCGTTGCGGCGGGAGGCCGATCGGCTGGCGGCGTTGCGGTTGGACGGCGAGAGCGCGGTGCGCGGTGCGCTGGACGCCTCGTACCGGGTGCTGGACCGGGCGGCGGGCCGGCTGTACCGGGTGCTCGGGCAGCTCCCGCTGACGGAGTTCACGCCGGAGTCGGCCGGTGCCGCCGCCGAACTCTCCTGGGCCGACGCCGACGCCACGCTCGACCTGCTCGCCGGGACGCACCTGCTGGAGGAGCGGGGCGCCGGCCGCTACCGGTTCCACGACCTGATCCGGCTGCACGCCAGGGAGCTCGGGCAGGCCGAGGACCCGCCCGAGGAGCGCGAGGCCGCCGTGCGCCGCGTCGGCGAGCACTATCTGGCGGCGGCCACCGTGGCGGAGGGGCTGATCATGCCCAGTCACCGCCGGCTGGCCCGGGACTATCAACAACCTCCGTTGCACGTACCGGAGTTCACCGAGGAGATGGAGGCGCTCGGCTGGTTCGACCGGGAGCGCGACCAGCTCATGGCCGTACTCAGGGACGCGACCCGGAATCACCGGTACACGCTGACCTGGCAGTTGGCGGACGCGATGCAGCCGATGTTCGTCCGGCTGCGGCCGCATGCGATGCAACTGGAGTCCAACACCCTGGGGCTGGCCGCCGCCCGCAAGGTCGAGGATCCGATCGTCGAGCAGCGGATGCTGACCTCACTCGGACAGGGGCGGCGCAACGCCGGCCGGATCCACGAGTCCGCCGACTGGTTCGCGCAGGCGCTCGCGGTGGCCGAGGCGTTCGGCGACCGGAAGGGCAAGGGGCAGGCCCTGGTCGGGCTCGGGCATGCGCACCGCGACCTCGGCGAGCTCGATGACGCGCGTGCCCGGTTCGAGCAGGCGCTGGTGCAGTGGGAGGCGATCGACTACCGGCGAGGCGTCGGTCTGATCCGGGTCGCGCTCGGCGAGGTCGCGACGGATGCCGCGGACGAGGCCGAATCGGTGCGGCAACTGTCCGCAGCCATCGAGGACTTCATGGCCGTCGGCGACCAGTACGAGGTGTTCCGGGCGCGGGCGATCCTGGGCCGGGCGTACCTGATGGCCGCCCGGTACGAGCAGGCCGGGGCCGAACTGGAGGCCGCCCGGGCCGGGTTCGTCACGGCGGGCGCACTGCACTGGCAGGCCCGAAGCATCGAGTGGATCGGCGAACTCGCCCTGGCCCAGGGCGAGATGGGCACCGCCAGGGAGAAGTTCACCGCTTCGTACGAGCTCTACCGCAGCGTCGCCGCCCCCGACACCGCCCGGCTGGCCCGGCGGATCGAGGAGCTGCCGGGGGGATGACGGGTGGTCAGAACAGTTGGTCGCCGCTCTCGTGGGCGAGGAGCCAGCGCTTGGCGTCGATGCCGGCGGCGAAGCCGGTGAGGGTGCCGTTGGCGCCCATGACGCGGTGGCAGGGGCGGACGATCAGGAGGGGGTTGGCCCCGACGGCGCCGCCGACGGCGCGGACGGCGCGGGGGGACTGGCCTGCGGCGTCGGCGAGTTGGCCGTAGGTGATGGTGGCGCCGTAGGGGATGTCGTCGAGGGTGTCCCAGATCCGGCGGCGGAACTCGGTGCCGACGGGGGCGAGCGGCAGGTCGAAGGTGGTGCGTTCGCCGGCGAAGTACGCGGTGAGCTGCTCGACGGCGGGGGCGAGCGCCTCCGGGTCGGGCTGCCAGTCGGGGGCGGGCTCGCTGAGCGCGCCCTTCTGGTGGGGGGCGGTGACGGCGGTCAGTGCGAAGCCGTGCTCGTCGTCGAGGGTGCCGCTGAGCAGCAGGGTGCCGAGCGGGCTGTCCATGGTGGTGAAGACGGTGGTCATGCCGGTTCCTTGCGGGTGTCGCGGGTGCGGAGGGCGGTGTGGTGGGCGGAGGCGGCCGACCACAGGTGGTGCAGGGCGTAGGAGCGCCAGGGCGCCCAGGCGGCGGAGCGGTCGGCGGCGCTGCGCGGGTCGCCGTTCTCGCCGAGGGCGCGCAGGCCGTCGCGCACGCCGATGTCGGTGGGGAGGAAGACGTCCGGGTCGGCGAGGGCGCGCATCCGCAGGTAGCCGACCGTCCACGGGCCGATGCCCGGGAGGGCGAGCAGGTCGGCGGCGGCCTGTTCGCGGTCCACGCCCGGGTCGAGCCGGACGGCGCCCTCGGCGAGGGCGGCGCACAGGCCGAGCAGCGCGCGGCGGCGGGCCTGCGGCATCGCCAGGTGTTCGGGGTCGGCGGCGGCGAGGGCGGCGGCGGTCGGGAACAGCAGCCGCAGCCCGCCGTCGGCGGTGGGCAGCGGGGCGCCGTAGGTTTCGGCGAGCCGGCCGGCCAGGGTGCGGGCGGCGGCGACGCTGATCTGCTGGCCGAGGACGGCGCGGACGGCGAGCTCGTGCGGGTCGACGTGGCCGGGGGAGCGCAGCCCCGGCCGGGCGGCGGCGAGCGGGGCGAGCAGCGGATCGGCGGCGAGCCGGCCGTCGACCGCGTCCGGGTCGGCGTCCAGGTCGAACAGGGCGCGCAGCCGGTGCACGGCCGTGGTGAGGTCGCGCAGGTCGCTGAGGCTGAGCCGGCAGTCCAGCCAGCCGCGGCTTCGCGGATCGTCGGGGGCGAGCCCGTCGACCTCGGCGATGCCGTGCCCGTACGGCAGGGCCAGGGTGCGCCGGTAGGTGCGGGTGCCGGGGCGCGGGCCGGGGACGACCTCCTCGACGCCCGGGACGGCTCGCAGCGCGAGGAAGTCCAGCAGGTGCTCGGTGTCGACGGCGCCCCGGTAGGCGAGCCGCAGGGCGAGCGATCCGGCCGCGACGGGGGAGCGGCGGTGGCCGCCGTGCTCGGTGCGCAGCGTACTGGGGGTGCGGTCGTAGACCTCGCGGATGGTGTCGTTGAACTGTCGCACCGAGGCGAAGCCCGCCGCGAACGCCACGTCGGTGACCGGGAGTTCGGTGGTCTGCAGGAGCAGGCGGGCGGTCTGGGCGCGCTGCGCGCGGGCCAGGGCGAGCGGGCCGGCGCCCAGTTCCGCGGTCAGCTGGCGCTGGAGCTGGCGGGCGCTGTAGCCGAGCCGGTCGGCCAGCCCGGCGACGCCCTCCCGGTCCACGATGCCGTCGCCGATCAGCCGGACGGCCCGGCCGACCAGGTCGGCGCGGTGGTTCCACTCCGGCGAGCCCGGCACCGAGTCGGGTCGGCAGCGCCGGCAGGCCCGGTAGCCGGCGCCCTGGGCGGCGGCCGCGGTCGGGTAGAACGAGCAGTTGGTGCGCTTGGGGGTGGTGGCCGGGCAGCTCGGACGGCAGTAGATGCCGGTGGTGCGGACGGCCGTGAAGAACACCCCGTCGAAGCGGGCGTCCCGGCTGTGCACGGCTCGGTACCTGGTCTCGTCGTCGATCACGCCATCCAGTCTGCGCCATCGCCAGGGCCCCGACTGGCGGGAATCGGACATGGACCTGCCGGGCCCGGGAGGTGATCGGGGGACGGTGGTGTCAGCGCGTCGGGTCGGTGCCGGCGAGGGCGTGGGCGAGGTGGTCGAGGCCGGGGAGGGCCTGCATGACGGCCTGGCGATCGGCGGAGGTGAGGCCGGCGAGAGCGGTGGCGAGGCGGCGTTCGTGGGCGCTCTGCCAGTCGCGGAGCTGCTGGTGGCCGGCCTCGGTGAGGGCGATCCGGGCGGTGCGCCGGTCGCCCGGGTCGGGTTGGCGGTCGACCAGGCCGGCGTCGAGGAGCTTGGAGATCAGGCCACTGACGGTGTTGGGCGCGAGCCGTTGCCGGGCCGCGAGTTCGCCGACCCGCATGGGGGCGACGGCGAGGGTCTGGAGCAGTTCGACCTGGGCCATCGGCAGCGCCTCCCAGGGGAACTCGGACCTGATCGAGCTGCGCAGCGCGCGGCGCAGCCGGGTGATCACGTCGGTGAGTCGCTGGGCTCCGGCGAGGGCGTCGGTGTCCGGTACGAGGGGGTCGGGCGCGGGCCGGTGCTGCGAGGACATGGCGGACAGCGTAGCGCCAGGTGCTGTCGGTGCTGCCCGGCGTGCGCCCGTTGACCAGCGGGAACGGTTGCTGGCACCAACCAGATGACTCCGGGCCGGAAACACTCCTTGAGCGATTATGTCGGTGGCAGATATATTCGAAGCATGGCCGAACCCGCCGTCGCCCCACGGCTGCTCGACACCCTGCAGGACGCCCTCCAGCGGGCCGAACGCCCACGCCCGCGCGCCGTCGCACGCTGGCCGCACGCACACTGGCTGGCCGTCGGCACGGTCTGCGTCGGCGCGTTCCTCGGCCAGCTGACCGCGAGCGTCACCTCGCTGGTGTTCCCCGCGCTGGAGCACCGGTTCGACGCGGGATTCGCCGCCGTCGAATGGGTGTCGCTGGCGTACCTGCTGGTGCTGGTCGCCCTGCTCGCCCCGGTCGGACGGCTCTCCGACCTGGTCGGCCGCAAGACCGTGTACCTGGGCGGCTTCGCGGTGTTCGCCGCCGCCTCGCTCGGCGCCGGACTGGCCGGCAGCCTGGCCGTCCTGGTCGCCTGCCGCGCGGTGCAGGCCGTCGGCGGCGCGATGATGCAGGCCAACAGCGTGGCACTGGTCGCCCGCGGTGTACCCGAACGGGCGATGCGCACCGCGCTCGGCATCCAGGCCGCCGCCCAGGCCCTCGGCCTCGCCCTCGGCCCGACCCTCGGCGGTCTGCTGGTCACCCACGCCTCCTGGCGCTGGGCGTTCTGGGTCAACGTCCCGATCGGCGTGCTCGGCATCCTGGCGGGCTGGTTCCTGCTGCCGCGCACCTTCCCCGACGGCCGCTGTCCGGCCCGCCCCCGGGAGGCCGGGCGCTTCGACCTGGTCGGCCTGCTGCTGCTCGCCACCGCGTCCACCGCGCTGCTGCTGGCGCTGTCCGCCGCGTCCGGACTGCCGCTGCCCGGATGGGCGGTGGCCGCGCTGGCGGTGCTCGCGGCCGTCGCGGCGGCCGGGCTGGTCCGGCAGGAGCGGCGCGCGGACCGGCCGCTCGTCCCGCCCGGGCTGGTGAACACCCCCGGTATCCGGGCCGGACTGGTGGTGGCGCTGATCGGCTACCTGCTGCTGTTCTGTCCGCTGGTGCTGGAACCGGTGGTACTGGCCGGCCGCGGAGTGTCCGCCGCCACCGCCGGCGTGGTGATCACCGCACTGCCCGCGGCGTTCGCGCTGGCCGCCACGGTCGGCGGCGGGCTGCTGCCGCGCGGCTGGAGCGACGCGGTGCGCTGCCGGGCGGGCGCGCTGCTCGCCGCGGCCGGACTGCTGGCGCTCGCCGTGCTGCCCGCGTCCGGCGCCGGCCCGGCGGTCGGGCCGCTGCTGGTGGCCGGCTACGGCCTCGGGCTGCTGCTGCCCGCCAACAACGCGCTGGTGATGCGGGCGATACCCGCGCAGAGCTCCGCCGTCGGCGGCGGCCTGGTGAACATGGTGCGCAGCCTCGGCACCGCACTCGGCACCGCCCTGCCGGTGCTCGCCGTCCACCTCGCCGGGCCGGCGTCCGGCGGCCGGGTGGTCCTGCTGCTGCTCGCCGCGGTCGCCGTGCTGGCGGCCCGCCTGTCCGCCCGCTGACCGGCCGCCCGCCGACGCGCCTACGGAACGAGAAGGCGGAACGAGACGGCGGAACGCCACGCACGAACGAGAAGACGGAACGACAAGCCGGAACGACAGAACGACACGGACGAACGACGCGCAGGAACGGGCAGGGCGCCGCCCGGACGGTTCCGGACGGCGCCCCTGCTGTACGGAGCGTCAGGACGTCGGCTGCGCGCCCCGTTCCGTGAGCATGCCGGTGATCAGGTCGATCTCGGCCTTCTGCCCGTTGACCATGGTCTGCGCGAGGCGCTTCTCCACGTCGTTCTTCGCGGCGTCGACGTACGCCTGGGCCATCTCCACGCCGCCCTTGTGGTGGGCGAGCATCAGTTGCAGGTAGAACACCTCGGCGTCCCGGCCGCTGAGCGTGCGGAGCCTGTCCAGGTCGGTGTTGGTCGCCATGCCCGGCATCAGCGAACCGTCGTGCGCCTCGTACGTGTGCCCCATCCAGGCCATCGGCTTGGCCGCGCTGGCCTGGGTCAGGCCCCACTGGTCGAGGAAGCCCATCAGCATGCCGCGCTGGTTCGCCTGCGTGTTGATGATGTCGAACGCCAGGGTGCGGACCGCCTGGTCCTGGGTGCGGTCGCGGACGATGAACGACATGTCGATCGCCTGCTGGTGGTGGGCGGCCATGTCGCGGGCGAACCCGGCCTCCGCCGACTCGGTGCTCGGCGCGGACGAGGAGCTCCCGGCCGCCGGGGTGCTGCTGGAGACCAGCGCGGGCACCCCGAGGCCGAGCGCGACCACCGCCGCCAGCGCGGCCGGCCACCACAGCGTCCGGCGGCGCCGGCCACCGGGCTGCGCCGGCTCCACCACAGGGTCCGGGCCGCCGGTCGGGTCGCCGCTCGCGTCGTCGTTCACCCGGCCGGTCACATCGTGCCCGAGCTGCAGGAGGCGCCCGGCTCCTGGGTCTGCGGACCCTGCACGTACTTGGTGAAGAACTTCTCGATCCGCGGGTCCTGCGCGGAGTCCACCACCAGCTGGGTGCCCCAGGCGCTCAGCGTGATGGTGCCCTGCTCGTCCGGGTACGGGCTCATCAGGCTGTACGGGGTGGCCTTGACCTTCTCGCTCAGCGTCTTGATGTCGTCCGGCGTGGCCTTGGCGTTGTAGGTGACCCAGACCGCGCCGTGCTCCAGCGAGTGCACCGCGTTCTCGTTCTTCACCGGCTGGTCGTAGACGTTGCCCATGCAGGTCGCCCAGACCGGGTTGTGGTCGCCGCCGACCGGCGGGGTCTGGTCGTACTTGACCTCGGTCTGGACGTGGTTGCGGGACAGCTTGTCCCAGGTCTTGATGCCCTCGATCGGGGCGCTCGCCGCGGCGGCCTTCTCGTCCTTCTTGTGCTTGGCGTCGAGCGCCAGCCAGCTGCCGCCGCCGATCATGGCGAGCACCAGGACGGTGGAGGCGCCGATGGTGAGGATCTTGTTGCGGCGCTCACGGCGCTGCTCGACGGCGCGCAGCTCGGCTATCCGGGCCCGGCGGTCGGCCTGCTGGGCGGCCTTGCTGCCCGGCCTGGGCTGGTTGCCGGTCTGCTGCGACGACTGCTTGGAGGCGGAACCCATGAGTGATGTCCTTGTCCCCGCCGTGCTGCGCACGACGGTCTGCGGTGGGGTGGAGGCAGGCGGAGCCGCCGACCGCCCGGGAGCCGGGGACGGGTCGGCGGTGGGTTCCGCTCAGGACCGGTGAACCTGGAGCGCGTGCAGGTCAGGCGCGTGGTGCGGCGCCGGTCGGACGTCGACCGCCGGGGCGGCGGGCGACGCGGGTGGGGCCACCAACTGCGGCAGAACGACCGCGCCGGGCTGCGGCGGCGCGTTCGGGAGCTGCGACTCCGGGCCGCAGAAGGAGTGACTGGAACAGCCGTGACCGGGAACCCGGTTCGAGCCGTCCGCGGTGCACAGGATGAGCACGCCGGGACCGTCCGGCGCCAGCGCGTGCTGGTGGCCGGAGGCCTTGCCGGTCCGGTCCGCGACGGGGATCGCCGCCGGGGCGACCGTCGACACCGCCTGTACGGAGGTGACGGGCCCGGCCGGCGGGGCGCCCGCGGCGCGGGCGGTCGACGTGCACGGCAGCAGCGCCAGCAGGGCGGCCAGCAGGACGGACCACAGCATCGCGACCGGGCGGAGCACCGCGTCGGCGGTCCCTCCCCGGCGGCGAGTGCGAAGCCCTGGCGCGGTCATGCGCACATATTAATCAGCCGATCGGCTGATGTGATGCCCCCCTTGGGCTCCGAATTTCCGTTCCGGAGCCATTGCCGCGGCTCATTCGAACCGGCAGTGGCCGGAACCCCTACCCGGGAGTCGGTGCGATGTTCCGATTCCCGGACAGCGCCGTTGTGCTTCGGAAGAATGACGTGACGTCCGGCATTCCCACGGATCAATCAGGAGCCGTCAGTTGAACGAGCAGGGCGCACCCAGGCCGACCCGACCCGACGACGCCTGGTGGCACACCGTGTACGCGGGCCCCGCCGGCACCCTTCCCGACACTCCCGACGCCGTCGCCGACACCACCTCCGTGGACGACTGGTTCACCGCCGCCGCCGGACTCTTCGGCGCCCAGGACCGGTCCGCCGAGGACACCCCGCCAGTGACCGAGGACACGCCGCCGCCACCCGCCGAGCCCGAATCGGTGCGTCCGGTGCCGGCCCAGCGCAGGTGGGCCGAGGCCGCGTGGCCCGAACTCGGCCCGACGGAGGTCGCGCAGGCTGCGGAGACCGAGCGGGTCGAGCAGCCCGAGCGGACGGAGCGGGTCGAGCAGCCCGAGCAGGCTGAGCGGATCGAGCCGCCGCAGCCCGTCGAGCCGCCCGTCCTCGTCAAGTCCGCGCCGGAACCGGTGGTCGAGCGGGAGCCCGAGCCGGTGGCCCCGCCGCAGCCGGTGGACGCGGATGTCCCGGCAGCGCCCGACGCGGTGTCCGCGCCGCCGTCGGAACGCGGTGTGCCGTGGCGGGAGCCGGAGGCGCCGGCGGTGCCGCACGTCGGGGAGCGGCCGCCGACGTACGCCGCCGAGCCGACCGCGCTGCCGGCCGGCGACCCGGACGGGCTGGCGGCGATCGTGCCGGACACGGCCGTCGACGGGGCCCGGTTCGCGGCGACCACGCTGCGGGCGGTGTCGATCCGCGGCGACTCCGCCCGCTACCGGGGCGAGCCGCGACGCGACGCGCTGCTCACCGTGCGGTTCGGGGACGCCGAGGACGGGCTGGTGCTGACGGTGCTCGCGGGCCCGGCGCGGCAGGCCGACCCCGGGTGGGGTTCCGCCGCGGCGGGGGACGCGGCCCGGCAGCTGGCGGCGGCGATCGGTCGCAGCCGCGCCGAACTCGCCGCCGACCTGCGGGCCGGGGCCCGGGACCGGTTGCGGTACGGCCTCCAGCGGATCGCGATCCAGGCCGCGGCCCGGCTGCGCGGCGACGGCGAGGGCGCCCAGGCGGCGGAGGACGAGGTGCTGCCGCCGGAGGAGACCGCCTCGCTGCACTGCCTGCTGATGTCCACCGACCCGGCGGCCACCCACCGCGCCGCGTTCGGCACCGGCCCGGGCGGGCTGTACCTGCTGCGTTCGGGCCACTGGATCGACGCGTACGCCGCCCGTCTGCTCCACCACCCGGACGGCCAGCCCCCGCTGCCCCCGGCCGCCCGCCAGGCGCCCCGTCCGTTCCGGTTCCGCCTGGTCCCGGCCACCTCCGGCGACATCCTGCTGCTCTGCACCCCGGGTCTCGCCGACCCGATCGCCGAGGAGCCGGCGGTCGCCCACTTCCTCTCCAGCCACTGGGCCCACCCGCACCCGCCGAGCACCGTCGATTTCCTCCGCCAGATCCAGGTCCGCGCCAAGGGCTACGCCGACGACCGCACCGCAGCAGCCGTCTGGACCGACTGACCCCGGATCCCGGCGGCCGAGGACCGGATCGGATCGGACCGGCCGTCGGCCGTCCGGGTCGCCAAGGTCGCCAGAGTCGTCCGGGTCGCCCGCCGTCCGTCCCGTTACTGCGTTGCCTCCGGCGTTACGCCGAGCAGGGCGTGGGCGGCGGAGGCGGCTTCGGCGGTGGCCCGGGGGCGGGTGGCGGCGGGGAGGCCGATGGCGAGCGGGATGGCCAGGCCGTCGAGGAGGGCGCGGAGTTGGGCGGCGCGGTCGGCGGCGGGGGCGGTGGGGGTGAGGACGCCGGTGGTGCGGCCCTCGGTGATGAGCGCGGTGAGGTCGTTCTGCCAGGGCGTTTCGATGTCGAGCTGCCCCTGGCGGAGGTCCGCGGTGCCGGGGGAGCGGCTCCACACCTCGATCCACAGGATCCACCGGGGGTCGCCGGGGCCTTCGGGCAGGTAGAGGTCGATGTAGCGGGCGAGCCGTTCGAGCACCGGCAGGTCGTGGCGGGCGAGTTCGCGGGTGCGGCGTTCGCCGAGTTGGGTCTCGCTCCAGCGGAGGGTCTCCAGCAGGAGCTGGTCCTTGCTGCCGAAGTAGTAGAGCAGGTGGCCGGCGCTCATGCCGAGTTGCTGGCCGAGGCCGGCCATGGTGAGGCGGGCGAGGCCGTGTTCGGCGATGGCGGCGCGGGCGGCCGCGTACACCTCTTCCCGCGGGCGGGCCGGGCGGCGGGTGCGTGGCGGGGCCATCCGCTCTCCTCGTTGCTGGCTGTCCGGGGTCCAAGTCTCCCGTACGGGACCCGGCGGAGGTGCGGGCGGGGTCACCAGCCGCCGTGTTCGAGCCCTTCGAGGTGTTCCCGGCGGCCGTGGTCGAGGCCGGCCCGGTAGGCCTTGCGGAGGACGGCGGCGGCCTGTTCGCGGTCCAGTTCGGGCGCGAGGCGCAGCAGTTCGGCGGTGAGTTCGTCGAGGCTGGGAGTGTTCATGGGTCCATGACACCGTGCCGCGGCCGGGCCCGCCCCTCCGCGGACGCAGGGGCGGGCCGGACGGGAGGGTCAGCCGAGGGTGGCGGCGTAGGTGGTCTCGGCGCTGAAGCCCCAGCTGGGGGTGGCGTCCCACGGGTTGTCGAGGACGTCGTCGGTGGCGTACGCGTATCCGGCGCCGCGGGTGAACGCGCTGCTGAGGGCGGTGCGCATGGCGGTGGCGTTCGGGACGGCGTGGATCAGGTGCCAGTAGGAGGTGCCGCTGGGGTCGAAGTTGGCGCCGGGGTAGTAGCCGGCGGTCAGGTTGAAGACGTTTCCGCCGAGGTAGGCGTTGGTGTACGCGTCGTAGGTGCCTTCGAAGGTGACGAAGGTGTCGGCGGTGCGCTTGCCGGGCTCCAGGAAGCAGTCCTGGACGGCGGTGCCGGGGTTGTCCACCACCAGTTCCTGGGCGGTCGGGTCGATGGAGTGGACGATGGCCTGGACCTGCTGGCGCAGGTCGAGGTAGTAGTCGCGGGCGGCGTTGTTGTCGCCGCACTCACGGCTGGTGGTGTCGAAGAAGATGCCGTCGACGTGCAGCTTGCCGTCGCCGGTGACCAGGTAGTTGCGGACGGAGGCCAGCACGGCGGCCTTGTCGCGGCCGGCACGCTCGGTGTGCACGTAGCCGAGCACCCGGGTGTGCTCGCCGGTGGCGGTGGTGCGGGCGCGCAGTGCGTCGGCGCGGGCCTGCCAACTGGCGTCGAACGGGTCGTCGCCGTTGTTCGGGTTGAGGATGACGATGGACGCCGCGGGCTGGGCGGCCTGGACGTCCAGCAGCATCTGCTGGTTCGGGTAGACGTACGCCGGGACGCCGATCTCCAGGCCGCGGGAGGCGGTGGCGGCGGCCGGGGCGGTGGCGCCTGCCTGCGGTGCGGCGGTGGCGCCGACGGCGAGCAGCGAGCCGAGAAGCAGGGCGGTGAGCCCCTTCGCGCGGATGCGCATGCGTGGTTCCCCCAATGCTGGGCGGGCGTCCCCCTGACGCCGCACGGGCATGCTAACCGGAGTCGGGCATTCGAAGGCCGGATATCGGAGATCGTTCATCGGAGTTCACCGGCGACCGGACGGCCGGTCGGTGACGCCGCCTCAGGACAGGTCGGTGGCGCGGCGTCAGGTTCTGATCGGACGCGCGTCCGCCGCCGTTCGGTGACGTGCGGTCAGGCGGTGGGCGGACGCGTGTCGGCCGCGCGGCCGGCCGGTGGCGCGGTGTCGGGCGATGGGCGGACGGCCGTCGACCGGGCGGGCGGATCGGCTGCGCCGATCGGGTGAAAGTTGGTCATTTCGGGTCGTGCCACGGCCGCAGGTGATCGGGTGGTCGGATCAACTGCCCGGTATGCGTACTCCCCATCGGGCCGGCCGGATCGGCTCCGTCCTGGCACTCCTGGCCGGATCGCTGTTCGGCAGCGGCGTCCTGGCCGCGCCCGCGCACGCCGCGATCTCCTTCGTCAAGAACGTCGACAAGTCCACTGTCGCGCCGGGGGAGAACGTCACCTTCACCCTCCAGTACACCTGCTCGGTCACCGAGTGCGTCAACGGGCGGATCACCGACACGCTGCCCGCGTCCATGGAGTTCGTCGGCTGGACGCCCGACCCCACCACCGTGGACGTGGCCGGCTCCACCGTGCCCGCCGCCGGGGCCATGGGCGGCAGCCTCGACATCGCGCTGCTGAATCTCAGCCCGGGCACCACCGCTTCCGTCAGCGTGGTGGTGCGCTTCCCGAACTGGACGACCGCGGACGGGACTTCGGCGCTCAACTCGGCGCAGCTGACGGTCGACGGGGAGGCCCCGCAGAGCGGCTCCGCCACCGTCACCGCGCACGTCGAGCCTGCCTACCAGGTCACCAAGGGCGTGCAGACCGCCAGCGCGGACGGACGGACCGTCACCTACCAGTTCAGCGCCTGCTCCACGCCGGGCGTCAACGTCGACCTGGACGCCAGCCGGCTGCTGGACACCCTGCCGCCCGGCGCGGTGGTCGACACCGCGCGCTCGCCCGGCTGGAGCCAGGTCGCGCCCGGGCCGAACACCTGGGGCTACGACATCGGCGCGTTCCGGGCCGCCAACGGCCAGGCCGGGTGCCGGATTCCGGGCGTGCTGGTGGTGAACTACCCGGACCCGACCTTCCCGGCCGGCACCACCTCCACCAACGACGTGGAACTGCTCGGCGACCCGCTCGGCCCCGCCCCGGAGCAGAGCCTGTCCACCGCCGAGGCCACCACCGGCACCTTCCAGGAGCCCGGCACCGGCGTGCAGGTCACCGCCGCCAAGTCCTGGGGCGAGCAGAGCGTCTCCGGCGACCTGAACAGCTTCAGCCTGTTCGCCACCAACACCTCGGCGCCCGCCACCTCGCTCACCATGACCGACCCGGGCGCCGGCACCACCCCCGACCTCTACAACTGGCTGTTCCCGCAGTCCCTCCAGCTCGACGCCTGGAACCCGCCCGGGATCCAACTCACCCTCCAGTACCGGCTGGACGGCGACCCGACCTGGCTGACCTTCACCCCCGGCACCCCGTTCGACGGCTCCACCACCCGGCGGATCACCTTCGAGCAGGGCGCCGGCGACCCCGCCGACGACGTGCTCGGCATCCCCGCCGGCCGCCGGCTGGACGGGCTTCGGTTCACCTGGAACGGCCCGCTGCCCACCGGCTGGTCCCCGGGCAGCGGCGTCCAGGTCGTCACCCAGGTCGTCACCCCCGGCCACGACGGCGCCCCCGCACCGGAGTTGCTCACCAACTGCGTCTCCACCACCGCCACCGACGGCACCACCACCGCCGAGGCCACCGGCTGCGCCGAATCCACCGTCTCCGCCGCCACCAACCTCGGCGCGGCCAAGACCACCGTCGCGGGCGCCGTCACCAACGCCGGCGGCACCGCCACCTTCGAGGTGATCCCGTACAACCGCTCCGGGCGCGCGCTGGACCGGCCGCTGGTGCTGTACGACGTGCTGCCCGCCGGGCTGGTCTACCTCGACGGCTCGCTGCGCACCGCCCCCGGCTGGCCGGACGCCAAGCTCCCCGAGTCCGTGCAGGTCACCCCCGGTGCGGACGGCACGCAGATCATCAAGATGACCTGGCCGGCCGGCGCGCCCGACATGACGTACCTGAACGACCCGCTGGCCTACCGGGTGGAGTTCGACGTCCAGGTCGCCGCCAGCGTCCGGGCCGGGACGCTCACCAACCAGGTGTTCGTCACCGCCGACCACCCGAGCGAGCCCGTCACCTGCTTCTACGGCGGCGTCAGCTCGGGCGTGCCCGACACGCTCGACCTGAACGGCAACGGCGACCTCGACGAGACGATGTGCCACGCCACTTCGGAGGTCGAGGTGCAGGTGCCGAGCGTGCTGCGGTCCTACAAGGAAGTCCAGGGCGACCTGGACGCCGGGTACGGCCCGATGGGCGCCTCCACTCCCGGTGGCACGCTGTCCTACCGGATGACCGTCCGCAACGACTCGCCGGACCCGGTCACCGAGTTCCTCGCCTACGACAAGCTGCCCACGCCCGGCGACAGTTACGTGCTGACGCCCGACGCGGCCCGCGGCAGCGCCTGGGCGCCGTCGCTGAGCAGCCCCATCACCAGCTCCGACCCCACCGTGACGATCGAGTACACCACCGACAAGCACCCGTGCGTGCCCGCGCTGGTGCCGCCCGCCGCCGACCCGGGCTGCGACCCGAACGCGGTGTGGACCACCGCGTTCCCGGGCCCGGGCGTCGCCACCTGGTTCCGGATCGGGCGCCCCGGCACGCTCGCCCCCGGCGACTCCTTCACCCTGCAGTGGCCGATGGTCGCCCCGTTCGACGCCCCGGCGGGGGCGTACGCCTGGAACTCCTTCGCCTACACCGCCACCGACGCGACGGGCCGTCAACTGCTGCCCGCCGAGCCAGCCAAGGTCGGCGTCGCCGTCGAGCAGACCGGCCCGTCCGACAATGCGCTCGGCGACTTCGTCTGGGACGACCTCAACTACGACGGCATCCAGCAGCCGAACGAGCCCGGCGTCCCCGGCGTGCACATCGACCTGCTGGACGGCAACAGCCAGCCCGTCCGCGACCTGAACGGCAACCCGGTCACCACCGTCAGCGACGGCGGCGGCCACTACCTGTTCGACCACCTGCCCGACGGCACCTACCAGGTCCGCTTCGAGCTCGCCACGCTCCCCGCGGGCGCCACCGTCACCGTCCGGCACGCCGGCACCGACCCGGCGCTCGACTCCGACGCCGACCCGGTCACCGGGCTCACCCAGACCGTGACCCTCACGGGCGGTGAGCGCTACCTCGACCTGGACCTCGGCATCGTGCTGCCGCACACCGGCCCGAGCCCCTCGCCGTCCCCGTCCACCTCGCCCTCGACCGGCCCGGAGCCGTCGCCGCCGACCGGGGAGCCCGGCGGGGAGGAGAAGGGCGAGCACGGGATGCTGCCGCACACCGGCACCGACCTGCCCGGCGGCCTGCTGGCCGCGGTGGCCGGGGCGCTCGCCGTCGGCGGCGCGGTGCTCTGCGCGGTGACGTACCGTCGCCCCCGGCGCCGGCACTGACCGACCGGCACTGACCGACCGGCGCAGACACCGAACGGCCGGCGCAGACGCTGAACGGCCGCGGGCCGGAGCCTCGCAGCAAGGCTCCGGCCCGCGGCCGTCGGTGCGTCAGGCCTTCGGCTGCTGCTGGGTGATGCAGTGGATGCCGCCGCCGTTGGCGAAGATCTCGCGGGCGTCGACCAGCTCCACGGTGCGGCCCGGGTAGGCCTTCTCCAGCACGGCCTTGGCCTCCTGGTCGCGCGGGTCGTCGAAGGCGCACAGCACGACGACGCCGTTGGCCACGTAGTGGTTGATGTAGGAGTAGTCGACGGGCTCGCCGTCCTCGTCGAACAGCACGGTGGGAGCCGGGAGTTCGATGACCTCCAGGGCTCGGCCCCGGGCGTCGGTGGCGGCGCGCAGGATGTCGGCGAGCTCCTGGCAGACCGCGTGGTCGGGGTGCGCCGGGTCGGGCTGGGAGTGCACCACGACGGTGCCGGGGCGGACGAACGAGGCGACGATGTCGATGTGGCCGCGGGTGCCGAACTCGTCGTAGTCCCGGGTCAGTCCACGCGGCAGCCAGATCGCCTTGGTGGTGCCGAGGTGCGCGTGCAGTTCGGCCTCGACCTGCTCGCGGGTCCAGTCGGCGTTGCGGCCCTCGCCGAGCTGGACGGTGTCGGTGACCAGGACGGTGCCCTCGCCGTCGACGTGGATGCCGCCGCCCTCGTTGATCAGCCGGGAGGCGAACCGCCGCACGCCGGCCAGCTCGGTGACGTGCTCGGCGATGTCCTGGTCGTGTTCCCAGCGCGCCCAGGACTGGGCGCCCCAGCCGTTGAACACCCAGTCGGCTGCGGCCAGTTCACCCTTGCCGTCGATCAGGAAGGACGGGCCGATGTCGCGCATCCAGGCGTCGTTCAGCGGGCGCTCGACGATCTCCACCTCGGGGGCGAGGTAGGGCCGGGCCTGCTCGGTCTCGCCGGTGTTGACCACCAGGGTGACCGGTTCGTGGCGGACGATCGTGTTGGCGACCTCGGCCCAGGCGCGGCGGGCCGCGTCCAGCTGGTCCGCGCCGTCGAAGGTCGGGTTCGGGGTCGGGAACGCCATCCAGGTGCGCTCGTGCGGGTGCCATTCGGCGGGCATCCGGAAGCCGAACTCGGCAGGAGTGGGGGAGGTCATGGCGATCAAGTCCTAGCGTGTTGAGGGGAGTTCAGAGGAAGTAGAGGCGGCTGAGGGAGACCGAGTCGGCGGGGGCGGAGCGCAGCGGCTCGCCGTCCAGCGAGACCAGGCCGGTCGCCGAGACGTCGACCTGCCCGATCCGGCCGTTGCGCAGCATCGAACGCGGGCCGATTCCCCGGGTGCCGCGCACCCCCACCCGCCTCCTGCGGGTGGGCAGTTGGTCGCCCGCCACGTCCAAGTAGGAGGAGTCGGCGGCCGCCTGGGCGACGAACGCCACCGAGATGTCCGCGGCGGTGGCCCCGTGGGCGCCGAACTGCGGCCCCAGCACCAGGGGTTCGCACCGGTCGGTGGAGGCGTTCGGGTCGCCGACCACGCCGTACGCGGGGAAGCCGGCCTTCAGCACCAGCTGCGGCTTGGCGCCGAAGTGGTCCGGCCGCCACAGCACGAGGTCGGCCAGCTTGCCGACCTCGATCGAGCCGACCTCGTGGGAGAGTCCGTGCGCGATGGCCGGGTTGACGGTCAGCTTGGCGATGTAGCGCAGCACCCGCTCGTTGTCGTCGCCGCCCTCGGCGGTGCCGTACGAGCCGGTGCCGTCGAGCGGCCCGAGTTCGGCCTTCATCTTTCCGGCCATCGCGAAGGTGCGGCGCACCGTCTCGCCGGCCCGGCCCATGCCCTGGGCGTCGGAGGAGGTGATGCCGATGACCCCGAGGTCGTGCAGCACGTCCTCGGCGCCCATCGTGCCGGCCCGGATCCGGTCCCGGGCCATCGCCGCGTCGCCCGGCAGATCGGGCTTGAGGTCGTGCGCGGAGACGATCATGTCGTAGTGCTCGCCCAGCGCGTCCCGGCCGAACGGCAGGGTCGGGTTGGTGGAGGAGCCGATCACGTTCTCCACGCCGGCCATCTTCAGCACGTTCGGCACGTGGCCGCCGCCGCAGCCCTCGATGTGGAAGGCGTGGATGGTGCGCCCCTCCAGCACTGCGAGGGTGTCCTCCACCGACAGGCACTCGTTCAACCCGTCGGTGTGCAGGGCCACTTGGACGTCGTACTCCTCGGCGACCCGCAGCGCGGTGTCCAGCGCCCGGGTGTGCGCGCCCATGTCCTCGTGCACCTTGAAGCCGGACGCGCCGCCCTCGGCCAGCGCCTCCACCAGCGGCGCCGGGTCCGAGGACGAACCCCGGCCCAGGAAGCCGATGTTGACCGGCCAGGCGTCGAACGCGTTGAACGCGTGCCGCAGCGCCCACGGCGAGTTGACGCCCACACCCCAGACCGGGCCGAACTCCTGCCCGATGATCGTCGTCACGCCGGACGCCAGCGACGCCTCCATGATCCGCGGCGACAGCAGGTGGACATGGGTGTCGATGGCGCCCGCGGTGGCGATCAGGCCCTCGCCGGAGACGATCGTGGTGCCGGTGCCGACCACCACCTCCACCCCGTCCAGGGTGTCCGGGTTCCCGGCCCGGCCGATCGCCGAGATCCGGCCGGCCCGGATGCCGATCGAGGTCTTCCGGATGCCCTGCACTGCGTCGATCACCAGCACGTTGGAGATCACCACGTCGCAGGTCTCGCGGACCGCGGCCGGCTTCAGGTGCAGTCCGTCCCGGGCGGTCTTGCCGAACCCGGCGAGGAACTCGTCACCGGGCGCCTGCGAGTCCGACTCGACCCGGACGATCAGCCCCGAGTCGCCCAGCCGGACCCGGTCGCCGGCCCGCGGGCCGTGCACCGAGATGTAGTCGTGCGGCGAGATGGCGTTCATGCATGGTCCTTCCTGGTGCGGCGGGTGGCGGTCACTGCTCGGGCTGCGCGTCGTCGAACTCGGTCAGGTAGCCGGTCGCCCGGGCCTTGGCCAGGGCCGCGTCCTTCGCGCCCGGCGCGTCCAGCGGCCCGTCCACCAGCCCGGCGAATCCGATCGCCACCCGCTCGCCGCCGATCGGCACCAGGCCGACCTCGACGGTGGCGCCCGGGTCGAACCGCACCGAGGAGCCGGCCGGCACCGCCAGGTGCATCCCGTACGCGGCGGAGCGGTCGAAGGCCAGGCGCGGGTTGCACTCGAAGAAGTGGAAGTGCGAGGTCACCGAGATCGGCACCGAGGCGGTGTTGTGCACCGGCAGCAGCAGGGCCTCCTCCACCGGGTCGTAGCCCGCGCCGGAGCCCGGCAGCGCCGCGCCCGGCGCGCCGTCGCCCAGCGAACCCGCGCCGCGGAACGGGTCGTTGACGACCGCGAGGCGCGTCCCGTCGTCGAACACCGCCTCCACCTGGACCACCGTCACCACGTCCGGCACGCCCGGCAGCACGTCGTCGGCGCTCAGCACGGTGCGGCCGGCCTCGATCGCCTCGGCCAGCCGGCGGCCGTCGCGGGCCGCCTCGCAGACGGTGTCGGCGATCAGCGCCGTCGCCTCCGGCACGTTCAATCGCACGCCGCGCGCCCGGCGGGCGCGGGCCAGCTCGGCCGCGGTGAAGATCAGCAGCCGGTCCCGTTCGGTGGGGGTCAGTCGCACGGTGCCTCGCTCGTCGAGGGTGGGCGGAGGGTGTCGGTGAAGAGTTTAGAACGGCGTTCAAACGTGTGGGCCCCATTGAACCCGGGGCCGCCCGTCATGTCCAGCGTCCGGCCGCCGGCCCGGGACGCCCCGCAGGCGCACGGAAGGGGTGTGAAAGGAGTGGGGAGGCGAGGTGAAGGAGTGGTCGGCGTCGTCGATGCCCGGGTCGGTCGGCCGCTCCGCCCCCCGGCGCGCCGCCCTCGGCGCGGGCCTGCAGAAAGCTTCCGTCGGAGCTCCCCTTCCGGGCGAGCGCCCCGGCTCGTCCGCGTGCCCGCGTACGCCCTTGCACACCGTTCACCACGGGCGTAGGGCCCGATCACTGTTGCAAACGCCGCCGAGTGGGCATGAGGATGACCAGAAGTGGCCGCCGGGCCGGTGGGGGACCGGAGCGGCCGTCCGGAACGAGGGCGGGGGCTGACGAAGGTGATGGACGGTCAGGCAAGGTTCCCGCGGCAGCGCTCGGCCTCGCGGCGCGAGCAGCTCGACCAGGGGCCCGCACACACACAGCCGCAACCGCAGCCGAAGCCGCACATCCCGGCCCAGGCGCACCAGCCGGACTGCGCCCTGCACCGCCGACTGCACGCCTCCCTGGAGGCGGCGGACCTGCCCGCCGTCGGCACCGTCCGACGCCGGCTGCGGGCCGCGCTCGACCACTGGGGTGTGCCGGAACTTGCCGACACCGCCGAGCTGCTGACGTCCGAACTCGTCACCAACGCGCTCGTCCACACCGGCAAGGGCGCCGATTTCGACGCCCAGCTGACCGCCGAACAGCGCCTGCGGGTCGAGGTGCACGACCGCACCAGCCGGCTCCCCGGCCGCCGCCACCCGAACGACGACGCCACCTCCGGGCGCGGACTGCTGCTGGTGGAGGCACTCGCCGACGACTGGGGCGTGCAGCTGCGCGGGGACGGAAAAGTCACCTGGTTCGAGCTGTCCGCGTTCTGAGCGGACCCGCCCCCAACCGGTGGGGCGAATTCCGGACCGGCCACCCGGGAGGGCCGTCCGGGTGAGGATTCACGGGCGGGATCGTGTGCGATCAGTACCGTCCGGGTCACCGGCATTGCCGCCTTGCCGAACATACGAGAGGGTAGTGAGAATGTGTGCCAGTAGGCGCACGCAACCATCGCGGTCCGGCCGGTCCAGCAGGGGACACGGATACCAGCGACCGCCAGGCAAGGCACCGGCAGGAGAAGCATGGCCACCGAGCCCGAGGCGCCTGGGCCCGCCCGCCGCACCCCGCCCGCCCAGGCCACCCAGGCCACCCGGAACAGCACCCCCGCGAACCCGCTGCGCACCGCCGCCGGCCGCGCCGTGCCGTCCACCGCCCGCGGCCTGCCCACCCGCACCGGGGACTCCACCCCCGAGTGGCTCGAACCGGCGATGGCCGCCAACGGCATCGGCTCCTTCGACTGGGACATCCGCCGCGACACCCTGGTCGGCGACCGGCGCGCCTGCACCATCCTCGGCCTGGCCGGCCAGAGCTTCGACCGCACCTCCGGCGCATTCCTCGCCCTGCTGCACCCCGAGGACGCGCCCGTCGTGCGCCGCCGCGTCGAACGCGCCGTCGCCGAGCTCGGCCAGTGCGGCGCCTACTACCGCACCGTCTTCCCCAACGGCGAACTGCACGCCGTGCGCTTCCGCGGCCGGGTCCTCGCCGACGCCTTCGGCCGCCCCTCCCGGATGGTCGGCTTCGTCTGGGACGCCACCGTCGAACTCCACAAGCGCGAACGCGCCGACGAACTCGCCGTGCTGCGCGAGGAACGCTCCCGGTTCATCAAGGAGGCCGCCCGCGCCCTCTCCGAAGCCGTCACCGTCCGCGACGTCGCCCGGGTCTTCACCGAACTCCCGCTGCCCGGCCTCGGCCCCGACGGCCTCGCCCTCGCCGCGCTCGAAGGCGGCCGGATCGCCCTGCTCGGCTCCAGCGGCTACCGCAGCGCGCTCAGCGACCAGTTCGACCGGATCCCGCTGTCACCCAGCCACCCCGCCGCCGAAGCGGTCCGGCAGCGCGCGCCGATCTTCGTCTCCAGCCGCGAGGAGTACCGCGAGCGCTACCCCGACGCCTGGGACTGGGCCGAGAACAGCGGCCGCTCCTCCTGGGCGTTCCTCCCGCTGGTCGCCAGCGGCCGCCCCACCGGCGTCTGCGTGGTCTCCTTCGACGACGACCGCGAACTCGACGCCGACGAGCGCACCCTGCTCTCCACCCTCGGCGGACTCGTCGCCCAGTCCCTCGCCCGGGCCCGCCTGCACGACGCCGAACACGAACTCGCCGCCGGCCTGCAGCGCGTCATGCTGCCCCGCACCGTCCCCGCCGTCCCCGGGGTCACCACCGCCGTCCGCTACCTCGCCGCCGGCTCCGGCCTGCAGATCGGCGGCGACTGGTACGACGTCGTCCCGCTGCCCGGCGGCCACGTCGGCCTGGTCATCGGCGACGTGCAGGGCCACGACGTGCACGCCGCCGGCATCATGGGCCAACTCCGCATCGCGCTGCGCGCCTACGCGGCGGAGGGCCACCCGCCCGCCGCGGTGATGGCCCGCGCGTCCCGGTTCCTCGCCGACCTCGACACCGACCACTTCGCCACCTGCACCTACGCCGAGGTCAACGTCGACTACGGCGTGGTCTACGCCGTCCGCGCCGGGCACCTCGACCCGGTGGTCCGCCGCGCCGACGGCACCGCGCATCCCGTTCCGGTGGCGGGCGGACTGCCGCTCGGCGTCGCGCCCGACGAGGAGTACCGGGTGACCCGGTTCAGCCTCGACCCCGGGGAGACCGTGCTGCTGTTCACCGACGGCCTGGTCGAAGCCCGCGACATGGACCTCGACACCGGGTTCGCCCGGCTCTGCGAGACCGTCTCCGAACACCTCCCCGCGGTCGGCGAGTCCCCGCGCGAACCTCTGGAGGACCTCGCCGACCGGATCGCCTCGCAGGCCGCCGACACCAGCGAACGCGAGGACGACATCGCGCTCCTGCTGCTGCGCTGGGACGGACCGGCGGGCGGGCGCGCCGCGCAGCAACTGCGCCGCCGGATCGGACAGGCGGACCTGGCGCGGATCTCCGAACTCCGGGCGGAACTCCGGGACGCGCTGCGGCGCTGGGGGGTGCCCGAACTCATCGACACCGCCGAGCTGTTGTCCTCCGAGCTGGTCACCAATGCGATCCGGCACACCGACCGGGACGCGATGTTCACGGCGCGGCTCTACCAGGAGAGCGGGCGGGCCCGGCTCCGCGTCGAGGTCGAGGACGAGAGCGATCTCTGGCCCACCCGCCGCACCCCGGGCGAACAGGCCTCCTCCGGACGCGGCTTGATGCTCGTCGAGGGGCTGGCCGACGCCTGGGGCGTGGAGCCTCGCGGCTCGGGCAAGCGGATGTGGTTCGAGCTCAGCAGCTGAGGGTCACCATCAGGGGCTCGGGGGTGCGGACTCAGGGGCCCGGGGAACGGCGGGGCCGTGTCTGCGGAGGGTCAGCAGGGCGCTTTGCGTTCCGCCGTTTCGGGTTCCTGTTCCGAGGCCCGCCGCAGCCATGGCCAACCGCTGTCTCCGGCCGCCGGCAACACGGCCTCGCCGTTCCCCGAGCCCCTGGTAGTGCCCCCTACCCGAACTGCTGCTCCAGGTCCTTGAGCTTCTGTTCGAGCGAAGCGAGCCTCGTGGTGTCTTCTTCCGTGGTGAGGTCGATGCTGCGGTGGGCCGGAGCGGCGGGCAGGCCGGCTGGGGCTATGGCGGGCTCCGTGGGGGTGGTGGGAGTGGGGGCGGGTTCGAGCTGGCGGGTGTGGCGGGTGCGCCAACTACTGCCGGGCTGGCGGCCGATGGCGCGGATCTCGGCGCGCTCCCGGCGGGAGGCCATCCGGCGGCGCTCCCGGTTCTCCGCCGCGGTGCGCTTGTCGTCGCGGACCTCCTCGACGGCCTCGTCGAGCGTGCGGACGCCTTCGAGGAGCATCAGCGACCAGGCGGCGTACGTCTCGCGCGGGGCGCGCAGCCAGCGGACCACCCGGATCTGCGGCAGCGGACGCGGGACCAGACCCTGCTCGCGCAGGGCGGCGACCCGGGTCTGCTTCAGGGCGCGGTCGAACAGCACCGCGGCCGAGAGCGACATGCCGGCGAAGAACTGCGGCGCGCCGTCGTGGCCGAGGCCGCGGGGGGCGTGCACCCAGTTGAACCAGGCGGAGGCGGCGGCGAACAGCCACACCAGGAGGCGGGAGCCGAGCGCCGCGTCGCCGTGGCTGGCCTCGCGGACGGCGAGGACGGAGCAGAACATCGCGGCGCCGTCCAGGCCGAACGGGACCAGGTACTCCCAGCCGCCGGAGAGGCCGAGGTTCTGGACGCCGAAGCCGACCAGCCCGTGGAAGGAGAGGGCGGCGGCGACCGCGGCGCAGCAGAACAGCAGTAAGTAGGAGGCGCCGCCGTAGAGGCTCTCGGTGCGCCGACGGCGTTCCTCGGCGCGTTCCCAGGAGTCCGAATTGCCGGTGTTGGTGGCTGCGGCCGAGCGGCTGCGGGCGAATGCCAGCAGTGCGACGGCGACCACCAGGGCGGCCGCGCCGGTGACGACCCAGCCCAGCGGTATGTCCGACAGTCTCATGACCTGATCCAGCCTCGCTCTCCGCGTCTTGATGGGGAACCCATCATGGCGGAGAAATGCGCGGAAACATGACCGGATCGCGAGCAATACACTATTAGGGAGGAATTTCGGAATTAGATCAATGGATTGTCAGATCTATTTGTTGCGGGGGCAGCTGAAGCAGGGTTCGGCCGGTCGGACCGTGTAGAACAGGCAGCAGCTGACCCTGGTCCTGGTCCGGTGGCCGTCCTCCTCGCGGAAGCCCGGTGCTCCCACGAACGGGGCCGAGGAGGCGTCGCCCGGCAGGAGCGCGGTCAGCTCGACCACGGCTCGGGGCTCCTGGTCGAGCAGGGTGGAGAGGTACCAGAGGCCGTCCACCACGTCGTCGGTGACGAGCGCCCAGAGGGTGCGCGGACCGCGGCGCACGCGGGGGCGGAAGGCGTCGAGCACCGGCGCGAGATGATCGGCGAGCGCGGCGCGCAGGGCGGCGTCGAGCGCCGGGCGGCCCGGGACGACCAGGGCGTCCGGGCGGTCGGCCGCCGGGTCGTCGGGCAGGCAGTGGAAGGCGGCCGGGCGGGCCGTCAGTTCGCCGGTGGAGCGGTTGATCGAGACCTGGTCGACGGGGAGGACCGGGACCCGGCGCTCCAGGAACCACGGCAGGGTGAGGGCGAGGGCGGCCGGCCAGGCGTAGCGGTGCAGGCTGAAGCCGGCGGTGACGTCCGGGCGGGTGGGGGCGCCGTACAGCTCCAGGCCGAGGCGCTCGTCGAAGGCGATGGTGGCGTCCAGCACGGCCGGATCGGTCGCCAGGGCCGCGGCGGAGGTCCAGCCGGGGTCGGTGCGCGGGGCGGCGCAGTGGATCCGCAGACCCGGGAAGAGTTCGGTCAGACGCCGCCAACTCCCTTGGCAGGGAAGGGAGTCGGCGGCTACCTGCGGGGGGCTCTGGTCGACCTGGTGCGCGGTCACGCGGGCTCCCTGGGTGGTACCCCGGGAGCGGGGCCCGGGTGCGGCGCGGTGGGCCTGTCCGGGCCACTGCTCGCCCCGGACAGGTAAGGCTCACCTTAGCTGATGCCGTGCCGCAGGTCGTGCACGGTGCCGCCGTCCGGCTGCGTCGACTGCGTCGGGAGCCGGGCCAGCCGTCGGGCCAGCCAGACCGGGACGCCGCCGAGCGCCTGCACCAGCCGGGACGCCTCGGCGCGCAGCCGCTCCGCCTCGGCCGGTTCCGACACCTCCGCCAGCGCGGCCAGCGCCGGCGCCACCCCCACCGTGAAGCCGAGCTGCTCGCGCAGTCTCAGCGCGGCCCCGAAACCCTGCCGGGCCCGCTCCGGATCGCCCGCGGCCGCCGCCAGCCCCGCCAGGTGGCACCAGGTCGAGGAGCGCAACAGGTCGTCGCCGCGCTCCCGGGCGCCCTCGTGCGCCCGGGTGTACGCACTGTGCGCCGCCGCGTGGTCGTGCAGCAGGTTCTCCGCGACCAGCCCGCGCCGGAAGTCCAGCAGCGGCCGGCCCGGGGCCTTCGGCGGCAGCAGCGCCGAGGTGCGGCCCAGCGCGGCCTGGGCCTCGTCCAGCCGGTCCCGGCGGCTCAGCACACTGGCCACGTACGCCAGGTAGCCGCGTGCGCAGGAGGCCGCCGCGCGGTGCTCGCTGCCGGCGACCGAGGCCTCCGCCAACCGCAGGGCGTCCTCCGCGCGCTCCCAGTGATCCGCGGTGAACAGGCTCTGCTCGATGAGCAGTTCGGCCCGCTGCAGGGCCGCCGTCGGATCCCGGCCGGCCTGCGGGCGGAGCAGGTCCGCGGCCTCCTGCCAGCAGCCCCGCGACCGCAGCCGCCAGACGACGTCCGCCATGCCCCCCGGGGCAGTCCCGTGCACCGACAACGCCACCTCCTTGTGCGCGCCATGCAGCGACCCGCGGACCCCCCTCAATCCCCAAGGGCCCTCGCCGTGGCGGCAATTCAACACGCGCCGGAGCTTGTGCACCAGATCACGAGCGCGAGGAGATCCGGAATCAATGCTTCCGGGTGACGGTGGCGTGACGGCGCGTCAGGACGTCCAGCCGGTCTCCATCAGGGCCTCGGCGGCGCCGTTCGAGGGCTGCGGAATGCCCGCGGTGTCCAGCGTGAACAGCGCCACCAGCAGCTGCTCGCCGCGCACCGTGGCCTGTCGGGAGAAGCCGGAGGTGGTGAACATCGCCGCCGCGACCTGCTCGCTGTGCAGCGTCTCCAGCCACAGGCACTCCACCTCCTTGACGTCGGCCGGCTCCGTCCAGGTGTCCACCCGGGCCACCATCCGGCCGCCGAGCAGCGTGGTCGAGTCGCGCTCCTGACCGTCCGTCAACTCCAGGTCCTCGAAGCCCAGCCACTGCAGGTAGCGGGCCGCCGTCAGCACCGCGTCCTGCGGGGTGCGCACCGGCTGCGGGCGGAACGGCGGACGCAGCGCCCGGGCCGGGCCGGTGCCCGCCGCCGACGCCTCCGACGGGGCGACCGGCGGCACCGCCGTGGTGTACGGGCGGGCCGCCTCGGCCGGGCGGGTCGCCCGCGGGCCGGCGCTCTGCAGCTTCGGCGCCCGGTCGACCGGCATCCGCACCGTCGCCCCGCAGTCGCAGGTGAACTCCGGCTGCGGCCACTGGTCGCTGCGGCCGCAGTGCGGGCAGCGCATGCTCACCCAGGAGTCCTCCCAGGAGCGGAACCGCACCTGCACCGGGACCCCGCCGCGCAGCAGCGGCACCCGCAGCTGCGCGCCGCACGGACACGGCAGGCTCGGCGGCTCGTAGCGGTGCTCGCGCCGGCAGGCCGGGCAGCGCAGTTGGCTGGCTCCCGACGGCGAACCGGGGGAGAACCGGGCCGGGTCTGCGGCGTCCTCGGGCAGCGGCATGGCTGGTCACCGTCCGTTCCGATCGGGCTGGCAACGATTCGTCCATCCTCGCCGATCGGGCTCCGGCCCGGTGCGGAATGAGGTAATCCTGCGCCGCAGTTGAGGCAGGGGAAAGGCGCCCGCCGGGTGCCGCGCGGGCCGACGGCCGGTCAGTCGATGCCCCAGCGGGCGAGGTCCGCCGGGGTGTCCAGGTCGTCGGGGACGGCCGCATCGGTGCAGTCCACCGGGGTGACGGGGTGGTGGGCGAGCAGCGCGCGGGCGCCCGCGTCGCCGGTCGAGGTGGCCAGCAGTTCCGGGAAGTGCGCGGCGCCGATCAGGACCGGGTGTGCCCGGCGGCCGGCATAGGCGCACGCCGCCAGATCCGCGCGCCCGGCGTGTACGGCCAGCAGGCGGCGCACGGCCTCCGCCGTGATGCCCGGGGTGTCCACCAGCAGCACCAGGACCGCGCTCGCCGACGCGGGCAGGGCGGCCAGGCCGGCCCGCAGCGAGGAGGACAGCCCCGTGCGCCAGTCCGGGTTGTCGACCAGCAGGCAGTCGCCGGTGTCGGCGCGCTCCCGGACCTCCGCCGCGGCGGCGCCCAGCACCGCCACCGCCTCCTCGCACCCGCCGTCGCGGGCCACCGCCAGCGCGTGCTCCAGCAGCGGGCGGCCCCGGTACGACAGCAGCGCCTTCGGGCGTCCACCCAGCCGGGATCCGCCGCCCGCGGCCAGCACCAGGGCCGGCACCCGCAGTTCCGTCATGCCGTCAGTCTGCCCGCCGGAGCGGCCTCCCGGGACGGTTCGTACCGGACGGGTCGGCTCCGGATTGTGAGCTGCGTCATGCTGCGGCGTGGCCGCCTTGACCCGCCCTTGACCGGCTGGTCTTCTGGTGGGCCGTCAGAGTCGCCCACTCGCAGAGGAATACCGTGCGATCCCGCCGTACCGCCATAGCCGCCGCCCTGTTGCTCGGATCGCTCGCCTTCGCCGGGTGCAACGCAGCGGACAACTCGTCCAGTGACAGCGCCAAGCCCCTGTCGGCCTCCAAGGGCACCAACCCGCTGCAGAACCCGGACGGCACCAAGCCCGGCCTGGCGCCCGTCACCGACGAGGCGGACCGCAAGGCCGGCCGGGACCTGATCGCCAAGGTGAAGACCGCCGAGCCGGGCCCGAAGACCGGTTACGACCGCGACCAGTTCGGCCCGGCCTGGACGGACAACGTGGACGGCGTGCCGGGCGGCCACAACGGGTGCAGCACCCGCGACGACATGCTGGCCCGGGACGGTCAGAAGGTGGAGCACCGGGACGGCTCCAAGTGCGTCGTCAGCTCGATGACGATCTGGGACCCGTACACCGGCAAGACCGTGGAGTGGACCAAGCAGCAGCCGTCGAAGATACAGATCGACCACGTGATGCCGCTGTCCTACGACTGGCAGCAGGGCGCCTCGCAGTGGGAGAAGCTGAAGCGGGTGCAGATCGCCAACGACCCGATCAACCTGATCCCGGCCGACGGCTCGCAGAACGGCTCCAAGGGCGACTCGGGCCCGGCCAGTTGGCTGCCCGCCAACGCCGAGATCCACTGCTCGTACGCGATCCGCTGGGCGCAGGTCTCGCTGAAGTACCAGCTGCCGGTGACGCCCGCCGACAAGAAGACCATGCTGTCGCTGTGCGGCGGCTGACGGTCCGTCGGATTCCGGCTGTGGCATGACCCGAGGCCGTTCGGAGCTCCCCTGGGGGAGGGGGAGCCGAACGGCCTCGGGCGTGCGGGGGGTACGGCCGGTCAGCCGGCGCTCTTCGGCGCGGCCGTCAGGTCGTACATCGTGGTGCTGCCGACCGCCTTCGCGGTGTAGGTGGACTCCACCCAGGAGGTGATCTCCGAGGAGTACTCGGAGCCGCCCATGCTGCGGCCCATGCCGCCGCCCATGCCGCCGATGAACCAGTGCACCTTGCCCTCGGCGACCAGCTGCTTGAAGCCGTCCAGCGAGATCGACGGGTCGCTGCCGTTGAAGCCGCCCAGCGCCATCACCGGCTCGCCGCTGGCGAGTTGGTAGCCGGCCTGGTTCTGCGAGCCGACCGCGGCGGCCACCCAGGTGTACTTGTCGGCGTCCTGCTTCAGCAGGTCCGCGACCTCCTTGGAGACCTTCGCACCCTCCAGCAGTCCGCCCATGCCGCCGCCGAAGCCGCCGCGGCCGGTGCGGCCGTCCTCGGCGCCACCGCCGGGGAAACCGGGGAAGCCGTTCTGACCGTTCTGGCCGCCGGGGAAGCCGGGGAAGCCCTGGCCGTTCTGGCCGTCGTCCTGGCCGCCCGGGAAGGCGCCGCCGGGGAAGCCGTTCTGACCGTTCTGGCCTCCGGGGAAGCCCTGGGCGGTGCCGTTCCGGCCGCCCGGGAAGCCCGGGAAGGTGCCGCGGCCCTTGCCGCGGCCGCCGCCCGGGCCGAAGCCGCCGCCCTTGACGGCCGGCCCGGCCGTGACGATGGAGCCGCTGTGGCCGGTGGAGACGGTGTCGACGGCGTACGCGGCCGGCCCGGCCAGGCCCGCCGCCAGCGCGGTGAGTCCGGCCACGGCGGCGACCCGGCCGCCGGTCGGGCCGGCGATCCGGCCCGCGGCGAGCAGCGCGACGGCGGCGAGCAGGCCGACGATCAGCACGGCCCAGCGCAGCCACGGCACGAACTCTTCGCTGCGGCCCAGCAGTTGGTACGCCCACCAGGCGGTGACGGCGAGCGTGACGGCCAGCACCGCCGCGTACGGCAGGCGGTGGCGGACCCGCCACAGCCCGTCCGCGCCCATGCCGACCAGCGCGGCGACCGCCGGGACCAGGGCCACCGTGTAGTACTGGTGGAAGATCCCGGACATGAAGCTGAAGGTCAGCCCGGTGCACAGCAGCCAGCCGCCCCAGACCAGGAAGGCGATCCGGGCCGAGTCGGTGCGGGCGTAGCGGCGGGTCGCCCACAGGCCGAACACCAGCAGGATCAGCGCGGCGGGCATCAGCCAGGCGATCTGCCCGCCGATGTCGCCGTCGAACAGCCGGGTCAGGCCGGTGGAGCCCCACATGCCGCCGCCGGGCATGCCGCCGGGCCCGCCGCCGCCCATCCGGCCGCCGCCGCCGACGCTGCCGGTCTCGTTGCCGGTGATCCGGCCGAAGCCGTTGTAGCCGAAGGTCAGCGAGAGGAACGAGTTGTCCTGCGAGCCGCCGATGTACGGGCGGGCGGAGGCCGGCATCAGCTCGACGATCGCCACCCACCAGCCGCCGGAGACCACCATCGCCAGCGTGCCGTACAGCAGTTGGAGCCAGCGGCGGCCCCAGCCGGCCGGCGCGGTGAACAGGTACACCAGGGCGAACGCGGGCAGCACCAGGAACGCCTGGAGGGTCTTGGTGAGGAACGCCAGGCCGAACATCACGCCGACGAAGACCAGCCAGCGGGTGGACGCCTTCTCGGTGGCCCGGACGGTGCCGTACGCGGCCAGCGTCAGCAGCAGCACCAGCAGCGCGTCCGGGTTGTTGAAGCGGAACATCAGCGCCGCCACCGGGGTCAGCGCCAGCGCCGCGCCCGCGACCAGGCCGCCCAGCGGGGAGAACCGGCGGCGCACCGTGGCGTACACGGTGGCGACCGTGCCGACGCCCATCAGCACCTGCGGGGCCAGCACGCTGAACGAGCTCAGGCCGAAGATCCGGGCGGAGAGCGCCATCGGCCACAGCGACAGCGGCGGCTTGTCGACGGTGATGAAGTTCGCCGCGTCCGAGGACCCGAAGAACATCGCCTTCCAGCTGACACTGCCGGCCTGCACCGCCGCCGAGTAGAAGGCGTTGGCCCAGCCGGAGGCGGCCAGGTTCCAGAAGTAGAGGACGGCGGTGGCCAGCAGCAGCCCGAGGAACGCCGGCCGGACCCACCGCGGATCGTCCTCGCGTCCGCGCCACGTGCGGCCGGGCAGCGTCCGCAGCCGGGCGGCCCAGGTCGCCGGGCCCTTGGGGCCGACGGGCGGCAGCGCGACGGGCGGGAACACCGTCCCGGCGGGCCGCCCGTTCCGGGCCTCGTTCCCGGCCTCGGCGGGATGCTCGTTCCCGGCTTCGTTCCCGGCCTGGGTGGGCGGTGGCGTCGGCCAGGCGGTCGGACCGGACGCGGTGGCGTCGGCCGGGACGGCCGGCGGCGGGAAGTTCGCGGCGTCGGGCCAGGGCTCGCCGGGCGGAGGGACGGAACTGGACGTGGTCATGGGAGAAACGCTGGGCGGCGCGGCTGAGAAAACGATGAGACCCGACTATGAGCAGGCTGTATTCTCCGAACTCGGCCTGAGGGGGCGTCAGATCCGCCCGGTTCGGCTCAGCTCGCGGCCGCCGGCTGCGGCTGCGGGAGGCGACCGCCGAGCCAGGTGAGGGCCGGGGGGATCTCCCGGGTCCAGGTGTGGAAGTTGTGGCCGCCGGTCTCCAGGGTGATGGTGGACAGCTTGGTCGGGGCCTTGAACGCGGCGACCATCTGCTGCGTCGCCGGGTAGTTCTCCTCGTTGTTGCTGGTGGCGAGCAGCAGCGAGACCGGCGGCGCGGGCTTGTTCTGCAGCCGCCACAGCAGGTCGTTGTCCTGCTTGACCTCGGCGCTGCCGCCGAACAGGTCACCGGTGGTCGGGTCGTTGTGGACCTCGTAGTAGCCGGACAGCGCGATCGCCGCCCGGTACGAATCGGGCTTGCGCACCGCGAACTTGACGGCGCAGTAGCCGCCGGTGGAGTCGCCGATCACCGCCCGCGCCTCGGGCCGGTCGTCGACCCGGTAGGACGCGGACATCGCCTGCGGCAGGTCCTCGGTGAAGAAGGTCTCCGCCTGCGGCCCGCCGGGCACGTCCATGCACTCGGTGTCGCGGTTGGCGACCAGCGTGGGACGCATCATCACCAGCACCGTCGGCGGCATCTCCTTGGCCTCGATCGCCTTCAGCGTGGACGCCGGGTACTGGAGCAGCGAGATCAGCTTCTCCGGCGTCCCCGGGTAGCCGGACAGCGCCAGCAGCATCGGGAACTTCGTCCCCGCGTAGGCCGGCTGGAAGTACTGCGGCGGCAGGTACACGTACGCCGGGGTGCCGGTCAGCTTGGACCGGTCGCCGCGGATCTCCACCTTCTGGATCACACCGGAGCGGTCCGGCGCGGAGCCCTGCGAGGAGTACATCTTCTGCTCGCCGGTCACCGAGACGGCCTTGCCGCCGGGCTGGTGGTCGACCACGGTGCCCGGGCTGCCGTCCAGGCCGAGCAGGTCGCTCCAGGTCGAGTAGAAGCCGAAGTACGAGTTGGCGACCAGGCCCATCGCGGCCAGCACCGCGATCTGCGTCCCGAAGAACGCCCCCAGTCGGCCCAGCCAGACCCGCCACCCCCGCCCGCCCAACCGGGGCCACAGCCACATGGTGGCGGCGAAGGCGGCGACAGCCAACAGGCTGGCGATGATCTGAATCGGGGCTCCGGTCAGGCTCGGCACCCGATGATCGTAAGGTACGGCTTCATCAAGCTCACAGCCGCTCCCAGCACCTTCCCGGGTTTGCCAAGCCCCCCTCAAGGCCAGACCAATTCGTCGCGCCGCCGGCGCCCCCGGCCGGGCCCGGCGGCTGTGCGGACGCCGCTGACCCGGCCCCGCCCGCCCGCTGCCGGCTGCGGTGCGGGAGACGGTGGCGCGGGAGACGGTGGCGCGCTGGGCGGCCGCGGAGCGCCGGATCCTGGCGGGCGGCGCTTTCGGACGTGAGCACGAGGACGACACGCTGCGCGAGGATGCTCGGCTGCCCGGTCGGGGCCGAGTGCCAATTCCTGGGCATGGCAGGGGAGTTGCTCGCCGCGCAGGGCTGGACATGGTGACGGCCCGCCGCACCCATGGGGAAGATGCGGCGGGCCGTCCGTTCAGGATAGGCCGAGAAGTCAGCCGAGGCTGCTGTAAATGGTGTTCAGCAGGGTGTTGTTGTTGTCGTCGTTCTCCAGGGCGAAGGCGAACATGCCGCCCAGGCCCTTGGACTTGGCGTAGGCCGCGCGGGCCTGGATGGCCTTCGGGTCGTCACCGGTCCAGAAGTTGGTGCCGTCGTAGACCCAGGTGGACTCGGTGATCGGGTCCCAGTGGGTGTTCTGGGCGGTGAGGGTGAGCTCGCGCCAGCTGGCGAGGCCGGCCTCCTGGCTGCCCGGCTTGGCCGGGGTGGCGCCGGTGGCCTTCTGGTAGAGGCCGTAGTTGTTGCCGGCCTGGACGCCGGTCCAGCCGCGGAAGTAGAACGGGATGCCGAGGATGATCTTGTTGGCGGGGAAGCCGCCGACGATGCCGTACTCGGGCAGGCCGGTGGTGTAGGCCGCCAGGGTGGTGTCCACGTTGTACTTGGCGGTGCCGGGGGTGATCGGCGTGGTCGGGTCGGCCGGGCTGTCGTGCAGCGGGTCCTGGAGGTTGGTCGGACCGGTGGCGTCCCACGAGCCGTGCATGTCGTAGGTCATGACGTCGGCGTAGTCCAGGTACGCGCCGATCTTGTCGGTCTCGACGTACTGGATCTTGTCCTGGCCGGACGGCAGGGCCGCGGTCAGCAGGAACTTCTTGCCGACGCTCGCGCCGTAGGTGTCCAGCTGGCTGCGGAACTCGGCGAGCAGCGCGGTGAAGTTCTGCTTGTCGGCCGCGGAGTAGTGGTTGCCGGTGTGGCCGCCGGCCGAGCCCGGGTACTCCCAGTCGATGTCGATGCCGTCGAAGATGCCCGCGGCGCTGGCCGCGCCGCCGGAGGCGTCACCGGCGACACCGGTCGGCAGGTTGCCCTTGAGGAACATGTCGATGCAGGAGGAGACCAGCTTCTTGCGCGAGGCGTCGGTGGCCGCCGCGTCGGAGAAGTACTTGGAGTAGGTCCAGCCGCCCAGCGACAGGGTGACCCGCAGGTTCGGGTTCTTCGCCTTGAGCTGGCGCAGCTGGTTGAAGTTGCCCTTCAGTGGCTGCTGCCAGTCGTCGGTGGTGCCGTCGACCGAGATGCCGCCGGTGTAGTCCATCTGGTAGTCGGCGTACGCGTCGGCCGCGCCGTCGCCCGCGTTCGGGTTGTCCTCGTGGCTGGCGTCGGAGGCCTTGACCGCCTCGAAGCAGTTGAGGTTGGTCGGGTGGATGTTCTCGAACGCGTAGGCGATCACGTCCAGCTTGCCGGCCGCGCCCGAGGTGTCGACGTTCTTCGGGTAGTAGGCGGCGTCGTACACCGACCACTGGTCGAAGTAGGCGGACTTGTACGGCTTGGCGGCGGGCGCGGCGGTGGTGGAGACGGTCACCGCGGTGGACTGCTGGGAGGCGTGGCCGGCCTTGTCGTACGCCTGCACGCTGAAGGTGTACGAGGTGTTCGGCAGCAGCGAGGAGATCGCGACGGAGGTGCCCATCGAGGTGCCGACCAGCTGGCCCTTCGACCAGACCTTGTAGCCGACGTAGTTGTCGGTGGAGTCGGTCGAGGCGTTCCACTTCAGCACCACCGCGTTGGAGGTGGCGCTGGTGACCGCGACCCCGCCCGGGACGGTGATCTTGCCGTCGCCGGTGGGGCCGTTGCCGGTCCCGGAGCTGGAGCTCGCGGACGGCGACGGCGAGGAGGAGCTGGAGCCGGACGGGCTGGGCGAGGCGCTCTGCGACGGGCTGGCCGACGCCGAGGCGCTGGCGCTGCTGCTCGCGGACGTCGACGGGCTCGGCGAGCCGCCGTTGTCGGGGCCGGTCAGGCTGAGGTCGTCGGCCTGGTAGGAACCGGCGCCGTACCAGCCGTGGGTGAACACCGTCACCGAGGTGGTGGTCGCGCCGGTGGTGAAGGTGGTGCTCAGCTGGGTCCAGTTGGTCGCGGCCGGAGTCCAGGTGGAGGCGTTGACACCGGTGCCGGTGGCGCCCAGGTACACGTAGTTGCCCTTGAGCCAGCCCGCCAGGGTGTACTTGGTGTTCGGCTGGACGGTCACGGTCTGCTGGCACTGGCCGATGTCCGAGGCCGTGGCGTTGGCGCTCAGTGCGTAGGTCCCGCCGTGCGCGCCGGTGTTGACCACCGAGGCGCTGGCGCAGGTCCAGCCGTTCAGGTTGCCGCTCTCGAAGTCGCCGTTGGCGATCAGGTTGACGGCGGCCGCCGAGGCGCTGCCCATGGAGAGCGCGAGCGCGGTGGAGCCGACCGTCATGGCGGCGGCCACCACGAGAGCGCCGGCGCGCCGCCGGGAGGGAGTGCGGCGCGTCGACCCGGGTGCGGGCGTGGCCCGTTCAAGCATGGAGAAACCTCCGGAGTAGTGGGGGTGTCCGGTAGGTGCGGCGGCCCGACGGGCCCAGGTGGGAGCCTGTGCGCTTGGGGTGAGCGCGTCACCTAGATTGGACTGGACCAATCCTCCGGGTCAAGGATTTCGGCTCACGAACCGTCAGGAACCTTTCCGATCGGTCGGGTTGGCGGTACTCGACGCCGGTGGGGGGCGGAAGGGGATTTCCCGCCGTTGTGCGCCCCTGGCTTTCAGTTGCACATGACTTGCAATTACGGGCAAATCAACGGAAGGATGATGCGGCTCACCACCGTCCCGGAAGGAAATCCCATGCCAGCGCCCAGCCGTCTGCGCGACCGGCTCACCCGCGAGGAGTGGATCCGGCTCTCCGGAATGGCCGCGTTCGTGCTCGCCCTGCACGTGGTCGGATGGTTCACGCTGCTGGCGGTCATCGCCCCCAAGCACTACGACGTCGGCGGCCAGGTGTTCGGCGCCGGCATGGGTCTGACGGCGTACACGCTGGGCATGCGGCACGCCTTCGACGCGGACCACATCGCGGCCATCGACAACACCACCCGCAAGCTGATGGGGCAGGGCAAGCGCCCGCTCTCGGTGGGCTTCTGGTTCTCGCTCGGGCACTCCTCGATCGTCTTCGGCCTGTGCGCGCTGCTGGCGTTCGGCATCCGCTCGCTGGCCGGCCAGGTGGAGTCCGACGGGTCCTCGCTGCACCAGGCGACCGGCCTGATCGGCGTCACCGTCTCCGGCACCTTCCTGGTGCTGATCGGCCTGATCAACCTGGGCGCCTTCAACGGCATCCTGAAGGTGTTCCGGCGGATGCGGCAGGGCGACTTCGACGAGGCCGAGCTGGAGCGCCAGCTCGACAAGCGCGGCTTCCTGAACCGGATCCTCGGCAAGGTCACCCGGGCGGTCACCAAGCCCTGGCACATGTACCCGGTCGGCCTGCTGTTCGGCCTCGGCTTCGACACCGCCACCGAGGTGTCGCTGCTGGTGCTGGCGGGCGGCGCGGCCGCGTTCTCGCTGCCCTGGTACGCGCTGCTGGTGCTGCCGATCCTGTTCGCGGCCGGCATGAGCCTGCTGGACACCATCGACGGCTCGTTCATGAACTTCGCCTACGAGTGGGCGTTCTCCAAGCCGGTCCGCAAGATCTACTACAACCTCACCGTCACCGGCCTGTCGGTGCTGGTGGCACTGGTGATCGGCGTGATCGAGCTGGTCGGCCTGCTGGCCGAGAAGCTGGACATCACCACCGGCCCGATCGGCTGGATCGGCTCGCTCGACCTCAACCTGGTCGGCTACGTGATCGTCGGCCTGTTCGTGGTCACCTGGGCCGCCGCGATGGCGTTCTGGAAGTTCGGCAAGGTCGAGCAGAAGTGGTCGGCCGGGCTGCGCGAGCAGCCCTGACCGACGCGGCGTCAGTCCGCGGCCGGTCGGCGGTCGGTGCGCCGGCGGTCGGTTTGCCGGCGGTCGGCGGTCGGCGGTCGGTCCTCGGCCGGTCGGGGGTCGGTCCGCAGTCGGTTCGCACAAGGGGCACCCGTCGGGTGCCCCTTTCGCGTACGTGGGATCCGGAACGTTCCGGGTCGGTGGTGAGAAGTTCACGTCAGGGCCCTTGTCGGGTCAACTTCTACGCGCGTATCTTTCTGGCTGGATCTACGCGAGTAGCCACCCAGGGCCCGACCGGTAGGCCGGACCGGCCCTGGCAGCCAGCCTTCTGACGAACCCTCAACGCCACCCGGCGCCCCGTGACGGCGACCGGGCCATGGTCCTGCCACGAAGGAGCCCCGTACAGGTGCCCAGCCCCACCCCCGCCCGCTCCCGCCGCACGCTGCTGCGTGTCGCCGCATCGGCCGCGGTCGCCGCGTCCCTGGTCCTCGTCCCGCTGCCGGGCGCCTTCGCCGCGCCGGCCACCGGCGTGGTCATCGCCGAGGTGTACGGCGGTGGCGGCAACTCCGGCGCGACGCTGAAGAACGACTTCATCGAGCTCGGCAACCCGACCGGCGCCGCCTTCGGCCTGTCCGGCTACAGCGTGCAGTACCTGCCCGGCAGCCCCGGCGCCACCACCCAGTGGGGCGTCACCCCGCTGAACGGCTCGGTCCCGGCCGGCGGCCGCTACCTGGTCTCCGAGGCGCCCGGCGCCGGCGGCACCGCGGACCTCCCGGCCGCCGACGCCAGCGGCAACCTGAACCTGTCCGCCACCACCGGCACCGTCGCGCTGGTCACCGGCACCACCGCGCTGACCTGCAAGACCGCCGACGCCTGCGCCGCGGACTCGCGGATCGTCGACCTGGTCGGCTTCGGCACCGCCGTGGTCCGCAAGGGCAGCGGCCCGGCCCTCGGCGCGTCCAACACCGCCTCGGTCAAGCGCGACGCGTCGCTCGGCGACACCGGCGACAACGCCAAGGACTTCACCGCGGGCGACCCGACCCCGGTCAACTCCAAGGGCCAGACCACCGGCGGCGGCACCACCCCCGGCGACGGCGACGGCGGCACCAACCCGCCCGTCCCCGGCACCGTGCGGATCCACGACATCCACGGCACCACCCGGCTCTCGCCGTACAACACCAAGACCGTCACCAACGTGCCCGGCATCGTCACCGGCGTGCGCGGCTACGGCACCAAGGGCTTCTGGATCCAGGACTCCGCGCCCGACGACAACGCCGCCACCAGCGAGGGCATCTTCGTCTACACCGGCTCCGCCGTCCCGACCGTCAAGGTCGGCGACTCGGTGCTGGTGACCGGCAAGGTCAGCGACTACTACCCGAACAGCTCGGGCGGTTCGCAGTCGCTCACCGAGATCACCGGCCCCAAGACCACCGTGCTGTCCTCCGGCAACGCCGTCCCCGCGCCGGTGGTGCTGAGCGCCGCCAACATCCCGGCCGCGTACGCCCCGGACGCCGGCGGCGGCTCGATCGAGAACCTGCCGCTGAACCCCTCGAAGTACGCCCTCGACCTGTACAAGTCGCTGGAGGGCATGAACGTCGAGGTCCGCGACGTGCCGGTGGTCCAGGCCACCGACAAGTACAACGAGCTGTGGGTGGACGCCAGTTCGGCCGACCCGCGGACCGCCCGCGGCGGCGTGGTCTACCTCGGCTACGACAAGCCGAACAACGGCCGCATCATGATCCAGACGCTGCCGCCGCTGACCCAGCAGCCGTTCCCGGTCGCCAACGTCGGCGACAAGCTGACCGGTTCGACCGCCGGCCCGCTCGACTACAACCAGTTCGGCGGCTACACCATCGCCGCGAACACCGTCGGCACCGTCCAGGACAACGGCCTCCAGCGCGAGGTCGCCGACCGGGCGCTGCCCAGCGAACTCTCCATCGCCACCTACAACGTGGAGAACCTCGCCCCGAGCGACCCCGACACCAAGTACGCCCAGCTCGCCCAGGCCGTGGTCACCAACCTGCGCTCGCCCGACATCGTCGCCCTGGAGGAGATCCAGGACAACAGCGGCGCCATCGACGACGGCACCGTGGACGCCTCGGTCACCGTGCAGAAGTTCATCGACGCCGTCAAGGCCGCCGGCGGCCCCGCGTACGACTGGCGCTCCATCGACCCGGTCAACGACAAGGACGGCGGCCAGCCCGGCGGCAACATCCGCCAGGTCTTCCTGTTCAACCCCGACCGGGTGTCCTTCACCGACATCCCCGGCGGCGACTCCACCACCGCCGTCGACGTCGTCGGCACCGGCAAGCGCACCACGCTGACCGCCTCGCCCGGCCGCATCGACCCCAACAACGAGGCCTGGACCAGCAGCCGCAAGCCGCTCGTCGGCCAGTTCAGCTTCCACAACAAGCCGGTCTTCGTCATCGCCAACCACTTCAACAGCAAGGGCGGCGACCAGGGCATCGACAGCCGCTTCCAGGCCCCGAACCGCAGCTCCGAGGTGCAGCGGCAGAAGCAGGCCGCGGTCGAGCACGCCTTCATCGCCAAGCTGGAGGCCGCCGACCCGGACGCCCGGATCGTCTCCCTCGGCGACTTCAACGACTACCAGTTCTCGCCCGCGATGCAGACTCTCACCAAGGACGGCGTGCTCCGCGACCTGGTGAACACCCTGCCCGCGAACGAGCGCTACTCGTACGTCTACCAGGGCAACTCGCAGGTGCTCGACCACATCATGGTCAGCCCCGCGTTCAAGCCGCAGCAGACCCGCTACGACGTGGTGCACATCAACAGCGAGTTCGCCGTGCAGGCCTCCGACCACGACCCGCAGGTGGTCCGGGTCAAGCCCTGACGGTTCGTCCTGCCGCTGGGAGCCCCCGTCCTCGCCGATTCGTCGGTGGGGCGGGGGCTCCCTGCTTGCTGTCGGCGGGCGGGCGGGCGGTGGCGCGGGTGCCGCCGGGCGGGCTGCGGTGCGGTCGCTGGCGGGTGGGCGGGCGGGCTGCGGTGCGGTCGCCGGCGGGCGGGCGGTGGCGCGGCCGCCGTCGGGCGGGCTGCGGTGCGGTCGAACGGGGCTCTGTAGCTGCCGGGCCGAACGGGGCTTTGTTACTGGCGGGTTGACCCGGACGCCCGATGGCCGCAGGATCGGGGATCACCCCGCTTCGCCTGCTGTGTGGAAGGAACCCGGATGGCCCTCGACGCCGACGTCATCGTGATCGGAGCCGGACTGGCCGGCCTGGCCGCCACCGCCGAACTCGCCGACGCCGGACGGCGCGTCATCCTGCTCGACCAGGAACCCGCCGGGTCGCTCGGCGGCCAGGCGCACTGGTCCTTCGGCGGGCTCTTCCTGGTCGACTCGCCGGAACAGCGCCGGATGCGGATCAAGGACTCCCGCGAACTCGCCTGGCAGGACTGGCTCGGCACCGCGGGCTTCGACCGTCCCGAGGACGCCTGGCCGCGCCGCTGGGCCGAGGCGTACGTCGACTTCGCGGCCGGCGAGAAGCGCGCCTGGCTGCACGCCATGGGCCACCGGCTCTTCCCGGTGGTCGGCTGGGCCGAGCGCGGCGGGCTGCTGGCCAGCGGCCCCGGCAACTCCGTCCCGCGCTTCCACATCACCTGGGGCACCGGGCCCGGCCTGGTCGAACCGTTCGCCCGCCGGGTCCGCGACGCCGTCCGGGCCGGACGGGTCACCCTCCGCTTCCGGCACCGCGTCACCGGCCTTGCCGCCGTCGCCGGTTCGCTCGACACCGTCACCGGCGAGATCCTCGCGCCGTCCGCCGTGCCGCGCGGCGAGGCCAGCTCCCGGACCGTCGCCGGACAGTTCGAACTGCGCGCGCAGGCCGTGATCGTCGCCTCCGGCGGCATCGGCGGCAACCACGACAAGGTCCGCGCCGCCTGGCCCGAGCGGCTCGGCACCCCGCCCGCCCGGATGCTCTCCGGCGTCCCCGCGCACGTCGACGGCCTGATGCTGGACGTCGCCTCCGCCGCCGGCGCCGACCTGATCAACGGCGACCGGATGTGGCACTACACCGAGGGCATCGAGAACTGGAACCCGATCTGGGCCCGGCACGGCATCCGCATCCTGCCCGGCCCGTCCTCGCTCTGGCTGGACGCAGCTGGAAAGCGCCTTCCCGTTCCGCTGTTCCCCGGCTTCGACACCCTCGGCACCCTCGACCACATCATGCGCACCGGGTACCAGCACACCTGGTTCGTGCTCACCCAGAAGATCATCGAGAAGGAGTTCGCACTCTCCGGCTCCGAACAGAACCCCGACCTGACCGGCCGTTCCCTGCGCCGCGTCCTCGGACGCGCGCTGCCCGGCGCCCCCGGCCCCGTCGAAGCCTTCAAGCAGCACGGCGCGGACTTCGTGGTCGCCCCCACGCTCGACGAACTCGTCCGCGGCATGAACGAACGCCAGGACGGGGCCCCGCCGATCGACGCCGTCGCGCTGCGCACCGAGATCGAGGCCCGCGACCGCGAGATCGCCAACCCGTTCGCCAAGGACCTCCAGGTCACCGCGATCCACGGGGCCCGCCGCTACCTCGGCGACAAGCTGATCCGCACCGCCGCCCCGCACCGCCTGCTCGACCCGGCCGCCGGACCGCTGATCGCCGTCCGCCTGCACATCCTCACCCGCAAGTCGCTCGGCGGCCTGCACACCGACCTCGACTCCCGCGTCCTGCGCCCGGACGGCTCGGCACTGGACGGCCTCTACGCGGCCGGCGAGGCGGCCGGCTTCGGCGGCGGCGGCATCCACGGCTACCGCTCCCTGGAAGGCACCTTCCTCGGCGGCTGCCTCTTCACCGGCCGCACGGCCGGCCGGGCGGCGGCCGCCGCCACCGCCTGAACCCGCTACCGGCCGGTCGCGCCGTCGATCTGCTCCCGCAGGATGTCGGCGTGACCGGCGTGGCGGGCCGTCTCGCTGGTCATGTGGGCGATCACCCACCGCACCGAGAGCAACTCGTCGCGCACCGGCACGGCCACCGGGCGGGACAGGTCGGCGGACTCCTTGATCGCGGCGTCGCTGGCGGCGATCGCCTCCGCGTAGGCGGCCAGCACCTGCTCGACACCGACCTCCGCCGGGACCGCCATGTCGAAGTCGACCTCCGCGTACGTCTTGTCGCCCGCCACGTGGTGCCCGAACCAGTACCGCTCGGCCGCCGTCAGGTGCTGGACCAGGCCCAGCAGGTTGGTGCCCGTCCCGACCAGGACACGGCGCAGTTCCTCCTCCGTCAGGTCCTCGGTCTTCTTCACGACGCTCTCCCGGGCGAACGTCAGGAAGGCCAGGGCGGTGTCGAGTTCGCCGTTGTCGTTGAAGGGCACGGGGCGGCGCTGGGTCTCGGTCGCAGTCATCCCCCGAACCTATCCGGCCCCGCCGCGCGGCGCACCGAGATTTTCGCCCGGCGCGCCCGCCAACGGTCCGGTCCGGCAACGGACTTGCAGGTCAGCCCCGGCGTGCCAACTGGGCCAGCACGATCTTGGCCATGGTCTCGGCGCCGAGCGTGGACACCGGGTCGAGCGCCGGCGAGCCGAACGTCACTCGGACCGGCTGCTCAACGCTCCGTCAGAAATCGAAGTCTTGCTCGCAGCGGGGCCTCCAGCTCAAGGTTGTCTCCTCGGGTGGTGGTCTGCAGCAACTCGGTGATGACGACCAGTTCGGCGAACCGGCCGGCCGGTGTGCCGAGGATGTGGGCGAATCGGTGGCGGATCTGGGCGGCGGTGTCCGGTACGAGGAGGCTGCAGGAGTGCAGCAGCGCCGCGTCGTACCCGGCGGGCGCGGAGCCCCAGCCTTCCCAGTCGAGCACCGTGAGGACCGGAGCGGTGAGGTTGGCCCAGTGCAGGTCGCCGTGGGCTGCCGTCCAGGCGGGAACCGTGGTGTCGATCGGGATGCCCAGGTAATGGGGCATCGCCCGGTCCAGGTACTCCTGGCGGACCGCCACTCGGTTGTTGGCGACGGCGGCAATGGCGTCGAGGGCGGTGCTCAGGCTGTCCCACCAGGCGTCGGACAGGTCGGGCGCTTTCCGGAGGATCGGCTCGTGGGTGGTGATGGTGGGGGCGGTGATCCTGTCGTACAGCTCTGCCAGGTAGCCGTGGTCGCCATCGGTCCAGGTGCGCCGTGCCCACAAGCGCGGCCTGGGTACCGCAGGAGGCATGAGTCGTTCCGCTTCCAGCGGTCCCTCCCAGAGCTTTCCGCCGGCCTTGTCGGCAGGAGCGGACACCAGACGGAGCCAGCCCTCGCCGGATGCAGTGGTGACCGGGCGGCCGAGCGTGCGCCCGCGCCAGCCCCATGCTTCGCGCGAGCCGGTCGGCGTCGCGCGGAGGGCTGCTGCTGCGGTGGCGTGCATCCCGCGCATCCGCCTCGCGGTGTCCGGATCAGGTTCCGAGTACATCAACGACCTTTCGGAGTACGTCCGGGGACAACGGCGGTCGGCCGACGGCTTCGGCGGCCGCCGTCCAGTGTTCCGGGTCTTCCGTCGACAGGAGCACGCGCTTCACCCCCGGGGCTGAGGCGACCACGGCGAGGGCGGCCTCGGCAGGGGTCTTGCCGGGGGCAATCAGTTCGGCCAGGTGCGGGGTCACCATGCCCGGGATCTCGCCGCCGTGGAGCGGGGCGGAGGCGAACACCTCCAGTCCCGCAGCCAGGGCATCGGCCAACGGGCCATGTCCGGCGAGAGCCTGGCCAATGGGCGCGAGGTGAACGAGGGAGACCGGGAGCTGGACGGCCGACAGATGGTGGTTCGGCCCACCCGCCTCGGTTGCGAGTTCGACCAGTGCGGGTACGTCGAAGTGGCCGCTGCCGAAGCCGTGCCAGGTCGTCACTCCGTAGGCGCTGACAGCCCGTTGACTGCACGCCTCCTCGAGGGCCAGGAAAGCATTGTGGAGCCGACCGGTGATCTCGCCGTCCGGACAGGCGTACTCAGGGTTGTGCACGAACACCAGGTCGGGTGCCCGGCCGAGCATGAGCCTGCTACGGGCGAGCTGCCAGGTGAGATAGTCCGGAGCGAGGCAGTGCCCGCGTTCGGCGTCCGCTGCGGAGAGGACGCCGGCCTGCACGGCGACACGCCCGACACCGACCGGAACGAAGCCCACCTTGGTGGAGACGCACAGATCGGGACAGGCGGACAGAACTGCGGCGAGCGAGGCCTCCGCCTGCCCCTGCTGGTAGTTGGGCGCCGTATCCACCCAGTCGGCGCCTCGGGAGGCGGCCATCAGCGCGGTCTTCGCCACATCGAGGCAGCGATAGGTGCCGAGGCCCAGCCGGGCGGTCATCGGGGACCTCCGACTACGGCGGCCTGGCCGTCGACCAGCTCCGTCACGACACCGGCCGCCTGTGCAAGGGTGATGCCTGCGGCTCGTGCGAGATCGCCCAGCCTGTGGGGTTCCCCGTCTGCGAGGAAGGCGAGCATCGGCTGTGCCTTGGCGGCGAACGTCCACTCCTCGCCGCCGGCAGTCAACCGGACGGTGCCGCCGGGCATGGCCGCGAGCGCGGACCGTGTGGTGACCAGACGTACCTGAAGGCCGGCATCCGGCGGGGCCGCCGTGATGTGGGGCAGCGACGGCGCGAGGCGGGCTCGCTCGGTGGCGTCACGGGCGGAGGAGAAACGGGCGATCAGGTCGTCGCTTTCCAACTCGGCCGCGAGGAGCTTGCCGATCGTGTCGAGGAAGACGCGTTGATCCTCGATGGTGGCGAAGCGCGGGATGTCCGCCCGGACGGCCTCGTGGGTGCGCAGCATCTCCGACAGCCAGGTGATCAGATCGGCGCCGGTCATGCTCTGCAGCCCGCATGTGACGTGCAGCGAGTGCCGGCCCTCGGAGGCGGCGACGGCGTGCCACCAGCCCCGGGGCAGATAGAGCACATCGCCCGCGGTGAGCACCAGGTCGGCGACGGGTTCTGTCGGAGGCGGCTTCGGTGTTTCGACGTCGCGGTGCATCGGCACCGTGCGGGTGGGGCCGTAGATGCGCCAGCGCTTTGCTCCGTCGAGCTGGACGACGACCACGTCATGGTCGTCCCAGTGGACGCCGAAGCCCTCGGTGCCGGTCCAGGAGGCGTACAGGTTGATCTGCACACCGGTTCGCAGCCAACGTTCCAGCCGTCCGGCCAGAGTGCCGACGCCGGGGTGGAGTTCGTCGACGGCGTCCAGGACCAGCGTGGCACCCTCGGCGAGGCGCTTGTGCAGTTCGGAGGGCCGGAGCTGGTGCCAGACGGTGCTTCGCCGGGTGATGATCGGCCGGGAATAGGTGTGCGCGGGCACCTGCTCCCCGTTGGCGGCGAGGCGGAGGCGAGGGGGTTCGAGCCGGTGGTGGGTCAGGATGGCGTTGAGGTCGTCCCAGCTCATCAGCCCGGCGAGCGACGCGGCTTCACCGCGCGCGACCTTGAAGCTGCGGCCGAGCGTCCGGGCGAGGAAGTCGTCCCCGCCCAGACGCTCAACCACCGAGAAGTGCTCGGCGGTCATTGCTGGGCAGCCGTCAGTCGTTGGTGTCGGTGCGACCGGTGGAGCCGCCGTCCGACGGCTGCTCGCCACGCGAGCGGGCCGCGGCGACCTTGGCGCGGGCGACCAGCAGGCCGTCGCCTTCCAGCTCGGTGCTGGTCGTCAGGTTCTCGGGCATCAAGCACTCCTTCGGTTTCATGGGGCGGGGCGACTGCCCGGCCCCGTCGTGGGTGCAGTTGTGGATCCGTTGCCAGGGCAAGTCGTTGGCAAGGAACCTCAGGTGCCTATTGCCGCGCGGCTGTTGGCCGGCACAGCCACCTGCATCCCCCGAGCCCGCGTCGGGGCGGGAGGAAGTCTTGTCGGACACGCCCTCCGCGAGCGGCAGGCCCCAGCCTCGTACGGCCTGTATCACCCGCCGACGGGCGTTCGGCACGGCCTCGGCACTGGTCAGCACGCGAAAGCCGAAAGGGGCGGGGGTGATGGCTCGGCGGGTGGTGACGGACATGAGCGCGGACCTTTCACCGGGACGAGGTCGGCAGCGGGCGGATTCGCGCCGGGATCCACCCGGCAGGTACCTACAGAACCGCCTCCAACGCCGGTGAACCAGAGCAGAATTGAGGTGGCAACGAGGCATCCGTGCGGCAAACCCGGGCATGACCTGGCCTGTTACGGCTGCAGACGAACTGACGTACCTCTGGAGGACGCGGAATGGCATCCAGGAGGTCCCGGCTGATCCAGCGCAGGGAGGCGGTTGGCCACACCCAGGAATCCCTGGCTGAAGCCCTCGATGTGGACCGTACGACCGTGGGGCGATGGGAGAGCGGCAGGGGTGCCCCGCAGCCCTGGATGCGGCCGAAGCTCGCCCGTGCCCTGAGACTCTCGGTCGACCGGTTGGCGGAGCTGCTGGCGGCACCCTCTGCAGCCGTCGAAGCGGTTCCACCGTCCAGCACCGTCGGCGAGGCCTCGCCCCGGGTGCCTGCCCGGCGCACGGACCACGACCACGACCTCGTATCGGCCGTGGCAGCCGAGTCGGCAGAGTCCGCGCTCTTCCTTCGCTTCGCGAGCGCGTCCAACGTGGACGACACGCTGCTCGAACAGATCGACGCGGACATTGCGAGGCTGGCGGCGGACTACGTGAGCAAACCGGTGTCCGAGCTCCTCCACGACATCGGGGCCCTCCGTCGAGGAGTGTTCGACCTGCTCCGAGGTCGCCAACACCCTCACCAGACGAGCCACCTCTATCTGCAGGCCGGGCGTCTCTGTGGACTGGCCACTCATGTCGCCCTCGACCTCGGCCAGTACACAGCCGCGGCTACGCACTCGCGAACGGCCTGGCGCTGCGCGGAGTCAGCCGGCCACAACGGCCTTCGAGCCTGGATCCGGTCCGTCCAGTCCCTGATCGCCTACTGGCGGCAGGACCACCGGCAGGCTGCCGAACTGGCCAGAGCCGGACTGCCGTACGCGGACAGCGGGACGATCGCAGCCCGCCTGCTCAGCCTCGAAGCACGGGCCACCGCCGCGCTCGGCGACAGTACGGGCGCGCTGCGGGCCGTGGAGGCTGCTGAGGCGGCGCGGAGCTCAGTGGCTGCCGTGGATCTTCCAGGTGTGTTCACCTTCCCCGAGGCCAAACAGTGGACCTATGCGGGCACCGCCCTCCTCGCCCTGGGCACCCGGGAGCAGGTGAACCGAGCCGTCGAGGCGTCCTCCCGGGCCATTGCCCTGTACGAGTCCGGACCGCAGCAGGAGCAGTCGTTCGGGGATCTGCTTGCTGCGCGGCTCGATCTCGCCAACGCCCACCTTGCCCACGGCGACCTCGACGGTGTGCAGGAGAAACTCTCGGTGGTGCTGGAGACCGCACCGGACCGGCGAACAGCCAGCATCTCCAGCCGCCTGCGGGCTCTGAGCACTCGTCTTGCCGAGCCCTCCTACGCAGGCTCCCCGCTCGTGCTGAGTCTCCGTGAGAGTGTCGGAGAAGCCTGTTCCCGCCCCGCACTCACGAACCCCCCGGAGATGCCGCAGTGACGAGCAACACCGCACCGCAGGACGCCGCCGTCGCGGATCGGGCGCTCCTGGCGAACAGCGCGTACGCCGACGGGCGGCACCTGGCTGCCCGGCAGTCGATCTACCGGTGGCAGCGGCCGCAGTACGACCTGCCCGGGACTGTGGTCGAGGAGTTGGCCGACACAAAGGGGGTCGTCCTCGATGTCGGTTGCGGCAATGGGAAGTTCGTCGGCCGGCTGCATGAGGACCGGCCGGACCTGCGGGTCGTCGGGATGGACATCTCGGCGGGCATCCTCGCCGACGTCGAGAAACCGGTCCTCGTGGCCGACGCCCAGGCCCTGCCCTTCGCCGACAACAGCATCGACGCCGTACTCGCCCTGCACATGCTGTACCACGTGGGCGATATTCCGGGCACGGTCGGGGAGTTGGGGAGGGTGCTGCGGCCGGGTGGGGTGCTGGTCGCTTCGACCAACGGCGAGAACGACAAGGCGGAGCTGGACCGGCTGTGGGCGCGGGCGGCGGGGGATGTGCTCGGAGTGGGGGAGGGGCCGGGGCGGGTGTCGCTGAGTGCGCGGTTCTCGTTGGAGCGGGCACCCGGCGTCCTCGGGGAGGTGTTCGGGGAGGTGCGGGTGCGGCGGCTGCCCGGGGTGATCGAGGTGACCGATCCGGGGCCGGTGGTGGCGCACCTGGCGTCGTACGAGGCGTGGGCGGGGCAGTGCGGGGTGCCGTTCCGGGAGACGGTGGTGCGGGCGGCGGAGATCGTCGCGGCCCGGATCGCGGCCGAGGGGGTGTTCCGGATCGGGTGCCTCGGTGGGGTGGTGGTGTGTCGGGGGTGATGGGGTGGTGCGGAGAATGGGGGTGTGAACAGGGCGGAGTTGGACGGGCGGCCGGTGGTGGCTGCGGAGTTGCAGGCGTTGGCGCTGACGAATTACGGGCACTTCACCACGATGGTGGTGGAGGACGGGCGGGTGCGGGGGCTGGGGCTGCATCTGGCGCGGTTGGAGCGGGACTGTCTGGCGGTGTTCGGGGTGCGGCCGGATGCGGGGCGGGTGCGGGAGTTGGTGCGGCGGCAGGTGCCCGCGCGGGGGGCGGTGGTGGTGCGGGTGACGCTGTTCGATCCGGCGATCGATCTGGGGAGTGTCGGGGGGCCGGCGAGTCCGCGGGTGCTGGTGACGGTGCGTCCGGCGGGGAGCGGGGTGCCGGGGGCGCTGCGGGTGCGGACGGTGGCGTACCGGCGGGATCTGCCGGAGGTGAAGAGCGTGGCGCTGTTCGGGGTGCTGCGGCAGCGGCGGCTGGCCCAGCGGGCCGGGTTCGACGATGCGCTGTTCGTCGACGGGGAGGGCGGGGTGACGGAGGGGGCGACCTGGAACGTCGGGTTCCTGCGGGGCGGTGAGGTGGTGTGGCCGCAGGGGGAGTACCTGAAGGGGACCGCGATGACGCTGCTGCAAGAGGTGTGCGGCGGCGGCGAGGAGCGGGTGGGCCGGGAACTGGCGGGTGTGGACGCGGTGTTCGCGACCAATGCGACGACCGGTGTACGGGCGGTCGGGACAGTGGACGGCCGGGAGTTCGACGCCGGGGCGACCGGGGCGACCGGGGCGGCGGCGGGGCTGGCGCGGCTGCGGGCGGCGTACCTGGAGGTGCCGGGCGACCCGGTGTGAGCAGTGACGACGCGTCATGATCGGGCCGTCGGGCCTCCCGCGTCGGCGGCTTTACCAATACATGGTGTGATGATGTGCTCAGTCACACCGACACGATGACGTCCGTTCACCGAGCATCCGGGTGACGGCCATCGGTCACTGACAGTCTCCCGCGCATGGATATCCCCAACATGGGCGTGCCCGCCCGGCTCGCCGCCCGTATGACCATGGCGGAGCAGCACGAGTACCTCCGCAGCAAGCTTTCCCGCCGCACCCTGCTGCGCTCCAGCGCGGTGACGGTCGGCGCGCTGGCCGTCGGCGGGGCGCTGGGCTCCGGCACGGCGTTCGCCGACCCGGCCGTGAAGCAGGGCAACGCGACGGACGCGGTGTCCGGTTCGCTGGTCGCCCCGGTCGGCCGCCACCTGCAGTTCGGTGCCGAGGCCGACACCCAGATGCGGGTGTCCTGGCAGGTGCCGGCGCCGGTGAAGAAGCCGTTCCTGCGCTTCGGCCGGCACCCGTGGGAGCTCAGCCACAAGATCGAGGCCGAGGTCCGCGCGCTGCATACCCCCGCGCTGGTCGACGGCGCCACCCCGGTCGACCAGTACTACCTGCACGTGGAGCTGAACCACCTTCAGCCCGGCACCACCTACTACTACGGCGTCGGCCACGACGGTTTCGACCCGGCCTCGCAGCAGGCGATCTCCACCCTCCAGACCTTCACCACCGCGCCGTCCCGCAACGGCCGGCACAACCGCCCGTTCGAGCCGTTCACCTTCACCGCCTTCGGCGACCAGGGCGTCTCCGCGCACGCGGCCGGCAACGACCACATCATCCTGGCCCAGAAGCCGGCGTTCCACCTGCACGCCGGTGACATCTGCTACGCCGACCCGATGGGCCAGGGCCTGGACAGCGACCGCGTCGCGTTCAACGCGCTGACCTGGGACGCGTTCCTGGCGCAGACCGAGACGGTGGCCGCGAAGATCCCGTGGATGGTCGCCTACGGCAACCACGACATGGAGGCCTGGTACTCGCACAACGGGTACGGCGGCGACGACGCCCGCTTCACCCTGCCGACCAACGGCCCGGACCCGCGCAAGGCGCCCGGCGTCTACGCGTTCAAGTACGGCAACGTCGGTGTCATCTCGCTGGACGCCAACGACGTGTCCTACGAGATCCCGGCCAACCTGGGCATCACCGCGGGCCGGCAGACCCAGTGGCTGGAGCGCAAGCTGCGCGAGCTGCGCGCGGAGGAGGAGATCGACTTCGTGGTGGTGTTCTTCCACCACTGCGCCTTCTCCACCACCCACCAGCACGCCTCCGACGGCGGTGTCCGGGACGCCTGGGTGCCGCTGTTCGAGAAGTACCGGGTGGACCTGGTCATCAACGGCCACAACCACGTGTACGAGCGCACCGACGCGATCCTCGGCAACAAGGTCAGCAAGGCGGTGCCGAGCGGCGCCAGCATCGACCCGACCAAGGACGGCGTGGTGTACGTGACCGCCGGTGCGGCCGGTCGCAGCCTGTACTCGTTCGACGCCCCCGACACCTACGAGGGCCACGAGAACCACCAGGACGAGGTGGTCACGTACCACTTCGACAAGGGCAGCGTGAAGGTCGCGGAGACCGTGCACTGGTCGCGGGTCCGCTACACCGGCTACTCCTTCATCAAGGTGGACGTCACCCCGGCGCACCGCGGCGCGACCAGCACCATGAAGGTCACCGCGCTGGCCGAGAACGGCACCCGGATCGACCACTACTCGATCACCCGCCGCGCGGGCCGCAGCGAGCACGGCCACTGACGCCGCAGGCGGCGCCCCCGGGTCCGGTGCTGTCGGATCCGGGGGCGCCGCCGTCTAGGGTGGGCCGGTGAGTACCGCCCGTTCGATCGTGTTGTTCGCCGTGGCCGCGCTGCTGGAGATCGGCGGCTGCTGGCTGGTCTGGCAGTCCGTCCGTGAGTCCCGCCCGTGGTGGCTGGCCGGCCTCGGCATCCTCGCGCTCGGCCTGTACGGCTTCACCGCAGCCCTCCAGCCCGATGCCGACTTCGGCCGGGTGCTGGCCGCGTACGGCGGTGTGTTCGTGGCGGGCTCCCTGCTGTGGGGCGTCGTCGTGGACGGCTTCCGGCCCACCCGCTGGGACGTGCTGGGCGCGCTGATCTGCCTGGCCGGCGTCGGCGTGATCATGTACGGGCCGCGCCGGTGAGCGGGTGTCAGCCCGCCACCCAGCGCCAGCCGTTCTTGTCCTCGCAGCGGATGGTCCGCCCCGAGGCGTCCGTGCCCGCCACCCCGTGGTCGGTGTTCCGGCAGAACTGGCCCGCCTTGTAGCAGTTCCCCGCGTTCGACAGCGGGTGGCAGCCCGCCTGCTCCGCCGCGTGGGTCGGCTCGGCCGGCGGCTTGGCGGTGGTGGTCTTCGGCGCGGGCTGCGGAGCCTTGGTGGTCGCCGCCGGCTCCGGGGCCCGGGTGGTCTGCTCGACGGTCGGCTCGGGCGTCGGCGTCGGCTCGGGCGTCGGTGTGGGGGACGGCGTCGGGCTCGGCGGCGGCGTGGGGGAGTCGCTGGGTGAGGGCGCGCTGCTGGTGACGGCGGCGGGCGTGCTGGGCGCGACGGGCGTGGTGTCGGCCGGGTCGCAGGCGGTGGCGAAGAGCGCGGCGGCCAGCAGGGCGCCGGCCGCGGAGGCCCGGCGCAGACGGAGGGAGAGGGACAAGACGGCTCATCTCGGAGGGACGGCGGGGACGGGACGCCATCCTTCCGAGTGTGTTCGAGCCGTGGAGTTCGAGTGATCGGTTCGTTACCGATCGGTGATCGAGATGCGGTGTCGCAGGATGCCCTCGACGCATGCCCGGATGCCGGCCCGGTCTCCCGCGTGGCTCGGCGACCGGCGCCAGGGCTTTGGAAGTGCCGAGCGGAGCAATCGACTTGACGGGCCCGGCGTAGAGCCGGGTCGCGGCCGGGCGTCGGCCGCCGGTCGGCTACTGGCGGTAGGTGGCGAGGAAGCGGCCGATCCGGTTGATCGCGGTCTCCAGGTCGTCGGCGCGGGGGAGGGTGACGAAGCGGAAGTGGTCGGGGCGGGGCCAGTTGAAGCCGGTGCCCTGGACGATGTGGATCTTCTCGCGGAGCAGCAGGTCGAGGACGAAGCGCTCGTCGTCGACGATCCGGTGCACGGCGGGGTCGAGCTTGGCGAAGGCGTAGAGCGCGCCGCGCGGTTTGACGCAGGAGACGCCGGGGATCTCGTTCAGCGCCCGCCAGGTGACGTCGCGCTGTTCGGTGAGGCGGCCGTTGGGGAGCACCAGGTCGTTGATGGACTGCCGGCCGCCGAGCGCGGCCTGGACGGCGTACTGGGCGGGCACGTTGGGGCACAGGCGCATGCCGGCCAGCATGGTGAGGCCCTCGAGGTAGTCCTTGGCGTGCTGCTTGGGGCCGGAGACCACCAGCCAGCCGCTGCGGAAGCCGGCCACCCGGTAGGACTTGGAGAGGCCGTTGAAGGTGAGGGTGAGGACGTCGTCGGCGAGGGCGGCCAGGCAGTGGTGCTCGACGCCGTCGTAGAGGATCTTGTCGTAGATCTCGTCGGCGAGGACCAGCAGGTTGTGACGGCGCGCCAGGTCGAGCAGGCCTTCGAGGAGTTCCTTCGGGTAGACCGCGCCGGTCGGGTTGTTCGGGTTGATCACCACGATCGCCTTGGTGCGGTCGGTGATCTTGGCGGCGATGTCGTCCAGGTCCGGGTACCAGTCGGACTCCTCGTCGCACAGGTAGTGCACCGCCTTGCCGCCGGCGAACGTCACCACGGCCGTCCACAGCGGGTAGTCGGGCATCGGGACGAGCACCTCGTCGCCGTCGTCGACCAGCGCCTGGACGCTCATCTGGATCAGTTCGGAGACGCCGTTGCCGAGGTAGACGTCGTCCACGGTGACGTTCGGGACGCCGCGCTGCTGGTAGTACTGCACCACGGCGCGGCGGGCCGGCAGGATGCCGCGGGAGTCGCTGTAGCCGTGCGCGTTGGTGAGGTTGCGGACGATGTCCTGGACGATCTCCTCGGGGGCTTCGAAGCCGAACGGCGCCGGGTTGCCGGTGTTCAGCCGCAGGACGCTGTGGCCGGCCTCCTCCAGGGCGTTGGCGGTGTCGACGACCGGGCCGCGGATCTCGTAGCAGACGTCCTTCAGCTTGCTGGACTGGCGAAACTCCATCAGCGGCCTCCCGACCCGTCACCGAGCCCCTGCGGCCGGCTTGCTTCGTTCTACCAAGTGAGCACTTGGAAAGTCCAACCTATTGGCTATGCTGACGGCATGCCACGCCGAAGCTACGACCAGTACTGCGCCGTCGCCCGCGCCCTGGACGCGGTCGGAGAACGCTGGAGCCTCCTGATCGTCCGTGAACTCCTCGGCGGACCGCGCCGCTACACCGACCTGCACGCGGACCTGCCGGGCGTCTCCACCGACATCCTGGCCACCCGCCTCAAGCAGCTGGAGGCCGAAGCGCTGATCGAGCGCCGCCGCCTGGAGCGCCCCGCCAACGCCACCGTCTACCAGCTCACCGACCGCGGCGCCGAGCTGCGCCCCGTCATCGAGGCGCTGGCCCACTGGGGCGCCCCCGAACTCGGCGAGCCGCGGCCCACCGACGCCGTCCGCGGACACTGGTATGCCGTCAAATGAGTTGAACAGCAGGGGATTTGGGTAAGCTTTTGCCGTCCGGGCGCGCAACCGGTCGTCCGGCGACGAACGGGGGGTCACCGTGCCACGACTGATCGAAATCGCCGTCTCCGCCGCCCGCGCGGCCGCCCGCCCGTTCCGCGCCCGACGCCCCGCGTACGACCACGCCGAGGCCCACCGCGCCGCCGTCGGCCGGGACGTCGCGGCGGCGCGCCACCACCGGCCCGCCAACCACACCTGGACCGGCGGCGGGCCCGCCCAGTAGCCGACGCGGTGTCGGAGGCGTGTGCTTGGCTGGCCGCCATGGACGACTCCTCGCGCATGTGGATCACCGCCGTGCCGCCGTTCGGCCCGGACGACATCGGGGTGCTGCTCTCGGTGGACACCGACTCGGCCGACCCCGGTGAACGGCTGGTCTGCCGCCTGCTGGACCGCGGCCACGAGGGCGAGGAGGGCGTGTTCTACCTGCTGCCGTTCGACCTCTCCGCCCGCTACGCCCGCACCGGCGACCGCCTGGCCGTCGCACTGGTCGCCCCGCGGGCCGCGCTCGACGAGGAGACGCTCGACGAGGCGGTGCTCGGCGCATCCGTGCTCGACGAAGCCGTGCTTGACGAAGGACTGGCCGAAGCGGAAGGCCGGTCGGGCGAGGGGCCGGAGGAGTGGGTGACGCTGCTGCGCCGCGAGCTGGTCACCGACTTCGTGCCGGTCGAGCAGGACGGCGAGAAGCAGGCGGTGCTGCTGATCGACCACCTCGGTCCGGTGGCGTCGCTGGACGAGCTGTTCGCCCGGTTCGAGGCGGGGGAGTCGGGCATCGCGGTGCTGAACGCCCAGTAGCGGGGCGGGTGGTGGCGGGGCGGCGGCGGGCGTCCGATAGATTCCGCGGCATGCGCGAAAGTGATCGCTCCGGTGCGGTGGCCGGGTTCCGGGCGGCGGCGTCCGGTGTGGGCATCGGGTTGTGTCTGCTTCTGCTGGGCTGGGGCTTCACGGCGCTCCGCGGCGACGGTCACTTTCCCTTCTCGGCGACGGCCGTCGTGGCCGTCCCCGTCAGTAACACCATGGGGCGGCTGTGGCAGCGCTGGCCGGAGAACCGGCGGCCCGCGACGGTGGTCGCGATGGCGACGTTCCTGCTGGTCGCGTTCCTCTCGGCCGGGATCGGCGACAGTCTCGGCATGGACCCCGGCCCGGAGCAGGACGCGGGCCCCGACGGGATGACGCTCGGCTTCATTCCGGGCGCGCTGCTGGCCGGCACGCTCTTCGGCGCGCTGGCGGGCGATCCGGCCCCCCGGGCCACTTACAGCTGGGTGCGCTTCGCCGGCCGCAGCCGCCGCTTCCATCGCGTCGTGTACGGCGGCCTGGCCGTGCTGTTCGCGGCGACAGTGACGGTGGGCGTCATGGTGGGCTGAGGACGGACCGCGGCGGGACACGCCCGATTCGGGCGCTATGACAGAGTCTCAAAGCTTTTGCCGGGTATGGTCGGCGGGCGTCCGAAACGTTCCGGCAGCCCCTGGGAGCCCTCTCCATGCCGCAGCCCCAACCGGTCCTCGCCACTCTGACCGGGGCCGCCGTGTTCCTGGTGCTCACGATCGAGGAGGGCGGCGAGCAGGCCGTCCGCGACCTGCTGCCCGGCCTCGGCGGGCTGACCCGCTCGGTGGGCACCCGCGCCCCGGACGACGGGCTGACGCTGGTGGTCGGCATCGGCTCGGACGCCTGGGACCGCCTGTTCGCCGGCCCCCGCCCCGCCGGGCTGCACCCGTTCGAGGAACTGGCCGGCCGCCGGCACCTCGCCCCCGCCACCCCCGGTGACCTGCTGCTGCACGTCCGGGCCGAACGCATGGACCTGTGCTTCGAGCTCGCCACCCGGATCACCGGCCGGCTCGGCGCCGCGGCGAGCGTCGTCGACGAGACCCACGGCTTCCGGTACTTCGACTGCCGCGACCTGATCGGCTTCGTCGACGGCACCGAGAACCCGGTCGGCCCCGCGGCGGTCGACGCCGTGCTGATCGCCGACGAGGACCCGGCGTTCGCCGGCGGCTCGTACGTCATCGTGCAGAAGTACCTGCACGACATGGACGGTTGGAACGCGCTCAGTACCGAACGCCAGGAACTGATCATCGGGCGCACCAAGCTCGACAACGTCGAACTCGACGACGCCGCCAAGCCCGCGGACTCGCACGTCGCGCTGAACACCGTCACCGGGCCGGACGGTGAAGGGCTCGACATCTGGCGGCTGAACATGCCGTTCGGCTCGTTCACCGAAGGCGGCGAGTGCGGCACCTACTTCATCGGCTACGCCCGCGACCCGGGGGTGACCGAGGAGATGCTCCGCAACATGTTCCTCGGCCGCGGACCCGCCACCCACGACCGGCTGCTGGACTTCTCCACCGCCGTCACCGGGACCCTTTTCCACGTCCCGAGCGCCGAGTTCCTCGCCGACCCGCCGCCCGCGCCCGACGCCGCCCGCGCGCAGGCCGACGGCTCGTCGGCACCACAGCCACCGGCCCCGTCCGCACCCCCGGCGGCCCGGGACGGCAGTCTCCGCATCGGCAGCCTGAAGAGGAGTACCGCACCGTGAACAACCTGCACCGCAAGCTGGCGCCCGTCTCCGCCGCCGCCTGGGCCGAAATCGAGGAGGAGGCCCGGCGCACCTTCACCCTCCACCTGGCCGGCCGCCGGGTGGTCGACCTGCTCGGCCCCGACGGGCCGGAACTCGCCGCGGTCGGCACCGGACACCTCGCCGACATCGCCGCCCCCGCCAACGGCGTCCAGGCCCGTGCCCGGGAGTGCCAGCCGCTGGTGGAGCTGCGCGTCCCGTTCACCGTCACCCGGGCCGCGGTGGACGACGTCGAACGCGGCTCCAAGGACTCCGACTGGGACCCGGTCAAGGACGCCGCCCGCACCATCGCCCTCGCCGAGGACCGCGCCGTCTTCGACGGCTACGAGGCCGCCGGCATCACCGGCATCCGCGACGGCTCCAGCAACCACCCCGTCGCCCTGCCCGACGACGTCCGCGACTACCCCAACGCCGTCAGCCGCGCCCTCACCGCACTGCGGCTGGCCGGTGTCGGCGGCCCCTACTCGCTGCTGCTCGGCGCCGACACCTACACCGCCGTCAACGAGACCTCCGACCACGGCTACCCCGTCCACAACCACCTCGCCCGCCTCCTCGACGGCGAGATCATCTGGGCCCCCGCCGTCGAGGGCGCCATCCTGCTCTCCGCCCGCGGCGGCGACTTCGAACTCCACCTCGGCGAGGACCTCTCGATCGGCTACCTCTCCCACGACGACACCACCGTCCACCTCTACCTCCAGGAGTCCCTCACCTTCCAGCTGCACACCCCGGAGGCCTCGGTGTCGCTCACCTCCGGCTGACGACCGGTGGGGCAACTGGTGCTGGTGGAACTGGAGTTGACGGTGGCGGGGGCGGATTCGGGCCAATGGTGAACGCGGGCTTCCGGGTGCCGGGGGCCGGGGCGCAGGATGGGAGGCACATGAGGGGCTTCGGTGCTGAGGGGAGCACGCCGTGTCCGATTCTTCCGAGTCCAGGTGCCCGTTTCTCGACCCCACCGCGGCCGCGCCGCACGAGGAGGCGGCCGAGCTGCGGGCGCGGGGGCCGGCGGTGCTGGTCGAGCTGCCGGGACGGATCAAGGCCTGGTCGGTGACCAGGCACAGTGTGATCCAGGCGCTGACCACGGATGCGCGGGTGTCGCGGGACTTCCGGCGGCACTGGCCGGGCGTCGGGGAGGTGCCGGACGGGTGGGTGCTGGGGTCGGTGGCGTTCCAGGACAGCCTGGTCAACCGGTACGGGGAGGAGCACCGCAGGGCCCGGGGGCGGATCGCGCCGACCTTCCTGCCGCGCCGGGTCAAGCTGATGCGCCCCCAGGTGCAGGAGACCGCCGACCGGCTGGTGGCGGCGCTCGGCGCGCTCGCGCCCGGTGAGCAGGCCTGTCTGCGGGGGGCGCTGGCGCGGCCGTTGACGATGACGGTGATCTGCGACCTGTTCGGCGTGCCCCAGGAGCGGCGCGAGCGGCTGGGCGTGCTGATCGACCGGGTGCTGGACTCCTCGCTGCCGGAGGACGTCGCGCTCGCCGCGCAGAACGAACTGTACGAGCGCCTGGGCGAGTTGGCGGAGTACAAGCGGACCGATCCGGGCGCCGACCTGACCACCGACCTGCTGCTCTCCGACCGGCCCGGCGAACAGCCGCTGGCGGAGCACGAACTGGTCGGCACGCTGTTCACGATGATCGCCGCCGGCTTCGAGACCGCCGTCAACCTGATCGCCAGCGCCGCGCTGCTGCTGCTGACCCACCCCGACGAGCTGGCCCGGCTGCGGGCGGGCGGGATCGACTGGACCGATGTGATCGAGGAGACGCTGCGGGTGGAGGGGCCCGTCACGTACGTCCCGATGCGGTACGCGCTGGAGGACATCGACCTCGGCGAGGGCGTGCTGATCGCCAAGGGCGACCCGATCATGGTCGGGTTCGCCGCCGCCGGCCGGGACCCGCAGGAGCACCCGGACCGCCCGGACGAGTTCGACCCGACCCGTGCCGACAAGGGCCACCTGGCGTTCGGCCACGGCCCGCACTTCTGCGTCGGCGCGCCGCTCGCCCGGCTGGAGGCCGAGGTGGCGCTGAGCACCCTGTTCGAGCACCTGCCCGAACTGGCGCTGGCCGACCCGGGGAAGCCGCCCGCCCGCGTCCCGTCGTTGATCGTCAACGGCCCGGAGACCGTGCGGGTGGTGCCCCGGCCGCACACCGGCTGAGGCCGCGCCGTGCGCCTCGATAGGGTTGAAGAATGGACAACCCTGGAGGCGGTGTGCGGCAGTACCGGGCGATGGTGGCGGTGGGCGACTCGTTCACCGAGGGAATGTGCGACGACGTGCTGCCCGACGGGCAGTTCCGCGGTTGGGCGGACCGGGTCGCCGGCGTGCTGGCCGCCGAGCAGGAGGGCTTCCGGTACGCGAACCTGGCGGTGCGCGGCAAGCTGATCGGCCAGATCCGGGACGAGCAGGTGGACCTGGCGGCGGCCACCGACGCCGACCTGGTGACGCTCGCGGGCGGCCTGAACGACGTGCTGCGGCCGGGCTGCGACGTGGCCGAGGTGGAGCGGCGGCTCGGCGAGTGCGCCGCGGAACTCGTCGCCGAGGGCCGCACCGTGGTGCTGTTCACCTCCACCGACCCGACCCGGCGGATGGCCGGCAGCGCCCGGCTACTGCCCGCGATCCTGCGGATGAAGGCGTTCGTGGAACGGACGGTGCAGCAGAACCCGGGCCGCGCGGTACTGGTCGACCTGTTCTCCGCGCCGGCCTTCGACGACCGCCGGCTGTGGGCGGAGGACCGGCTGCACCTGTCGGCGGAGGGCCACCGCCGGGTCGCGCTGGCGGTGCTGGAGGCGCTCGGCCGCCCCGCGGAGGAGGACTGGCGGGCGCCGCTCGCCGAACCCGACGTCCGCACCCGGGGCGAGAAGCTGCGCGCGGACGCCCGCTGGCTGCGCACCCACGTCGGCCCGTGGATCGGACGGCGGCTGCGCGGCCGCTCCTCCGGCGACGGGCGCCCCGCCAAGCGCCCCGAGCTGCTGCCGTACCAGGTGTGACGGGGCACCGGCCGCGCGGCGAGGGGCGTCCTGTCGAACGCCTCCGCGCGCTGCCGCCGTACCGGATCTGACGGGGCGTCGGTCGGGTCGGACGGTCGGGCCGGCGGTGCCGTGTTGGCCGCGCCGCGCAGCGAGGTGCGTCCTGTCGAACGCCGCGCGCCGGCGCCGTGCCGGCCCTGGCGGCGGGTCAGTCGAGCCGGATGGTCAGGGCGATCGTTGCGTGCCGGCCGCGGCGCAGGATGCCGGCGAGCCGGGTGAGCCAGAAGAGCGCCCCGTACTTGCGGGCCAGCAGCCGCCGGTAGTGCATCGTGGTGGCGGCGTCGGCGACCTTCGCGGTGGCCGGCACGGACTCGCCGGCCGGGTTGCCGCGTACGTCGCACGGCCCGGCCAGGATGTCCGCGCGCTGCCGGATCCGCTTGACCTTCCACGAGTCGGCCGCGGTCCACACCCCGAGGGCGTCGCCGTCGCGGACCATCCACACCGGTGTCGGCACCCCGCTGCCGTCCTTGCGGTAGCTGGTGATCAGCAGGTACTTCCCGGCGGCGAGCCGGTCCAACTCGGTGTCGTCGGCCATGGCCGCGAGTGTACGGCCCGCCGACGGACCGTCAGACGGTGCCCACGGGGTCGGTGTCCGGCCGGGTCCCGGTGGACGCGGGGGCGGTGCTGCGCCGACGGCGGGCCGCGGACGGGACGGTGGCCCGCCACAGCCGTCCCGCCGACCACAGGCCGGCCGCCAGCAGCAGCCCGTTGCGGGCCACGATGACTGCGGTGGGCCGCCAGCCGCCGGCCACCGCCGCGTCGAAGAACAGCGGGAAGTCGACGGTGGTCAGGCCGACCACCGGGATCAGCAGCAGCGCCACCGGCCGCTGGCAGGTGCCCCGGACGGTCAGACAGACCGCGGCCAGCCCGATCAGCCAGATCAGGTACTGCGGGGAGATCACCCGGCTGGTCAGGGTGAACAGCAGCACCGCGCTGAGCGCCGCGTCGTACGGGGTGGCGGCCGTCCAGCGGCGGGCCCGCAGCCGCCACAGCAGCAGCCAGCCGAACGCGGCGACCGTCAGCAACAGCGACAGCTGGGACGCCCGGTGGACGTACGGGCCGAGGAACTCCATCGAGCCGTAGTGCTGCTCGACCCGGCCGGGCCAGCCGAACATCCGGGCCAGTTGGAAGGCGGTGCCGCCCAACGACTCGATCTCGACGCCGCGGTGGCGCTGCGCGTGCAGGAAGTCGAGGGCGTGGTCGAAGACCGCGGCCAGCGCCAGCAGCAGGGCGAGCGCGGCCACCACGGTGGACGTCCAGGCCTGGCGGGTGGTGCGGCCGCGCGGGGTGCCGAGCACGATCAGCGCCGGCCACACCTTGACCAGCGCGCCGATCCCGGCCAGCACCCCGGCCGGCCGGGGCCGGGCGGGCAGCAGGAGCAGCGAGAGCACCGCCAGCCCGGTGACCGCCAGGTCGTAGCGGCCGTACGGCAGGCCGAGCAGCAGCGGCAGGGTCAGCGCCCACAGCCACGCGCCGGACGTGGAGCGGCCGGGCCGGCCCAGCGAGACCCGCAGCAGCGCGCACTGGACCAGCGCGTCGGTGATCAGCATCAGCAGCCAGAACGCCTGGAGGTACGTCAGGAACGGCAGCAGGACGGGCCCGAGCATCGGCAGCGCCGCGCCCGGCGGGTACTGCCAGGCGACGTCGTCCACCGGGAACGAGCCGGTGCGCAGCACCTCGGCCCAGCCCCGGTAGAGCACGTCCACCTCGGTGGTGGACTCCGTCTTGCCGGAGCGGACCAGGCCGACCATCAGCAGCCGGCTGGCGATCCAGTACGCGGCCAGCGCGAGGACCTCGCGGGGCCAGGTCCTGGGGCGGGTCCAGCGGATCGGCCGGGCGGGGAGCTGCGCCACCGTGTCCTCCAGTGCGGTCGTGCTGAGGGGGCGAGCCGAGGCCAGGCCGCGGTGCGATCTAACTCATATCAGGCAAATCGGGCGGCGCTCGGAGGGCATCGGCGCGTGTCCGCGGATGTCCCCGGAACGCGCCACGCCCGGTTCCGCCGACCGGACCGCCGGAGAACGTCCGCCGGACCTGCCAGAATGCTCGGGCGAGAAGCGAAACCACCAGAAAGGGTGACCGGCATCGTGACCATGCCCGTCGAACGCAAGATCGCCGAGGAACTGGGCGTCCGCGAGAACCAGGTGCAGGCCGCCGTCGGCCTGCTCGACGGCGGAGCGACCGTCCCCTTCATCGCGCGGTACCGCAAGGAAGCCACCGGCGCCCTCGACGACACCCAGCTGCGCACCCTGGAGGAGCGGCTGCGCTACCTGCGCGAACTCGAGGAGCGCCGAAGCGCCGTGCTGGAGTCCATCGACTCCCAGGGCAAGCTGGACGACACGCTGCGCGCGCAGATCCTCGCCGCCGACTCCAAGGCCCGACTGGAGGACATCTACCTCCCGTACAAGCCCAAGCGGCGCACCAAGGCGCAGATCGCCCGCGAGGCCGGCCTCGAACCGCTGGCCGACACGCTGCTCGCCGACCCGACGCAGGACCCGGCCGCGCTCGCCGCCGGCTACGCGAACGAGCAGGTCGCCGACGCCGCCGCCGCGCTGGAGGGCGCCCGCGCCATCCTGGTCGAACGCTTCGGCGAGGACGCCGACCTGGTCGGCTCGCTGCGCGAACGGATGTGGACCCGCGGCCGGCTGGTCGCCAAGGTCCGCGACGGCAAGGACCAGGACGGCGCCAAGTTCGCCGACTACTTCGACTTCGCCGAGCCGTACACCAAGCTGCCCTCGCACCGGATCCTGGCGATGCTGCGCGGCGAGAAGGAAGAGGTCCTCGACCTCGAACTCTCCCCGTTCGACGGCGCCGAGGAGTCCGACCTGCCCGGCGCGAGCGACTACGAGCAGCGGATCTCCGCCCGGTTCGACATCGCCGACCGCGGCCGGCCCGCCGACAAGTGGCTCACCGACACCGTCCGCTGGGCCTGGCGCACCCGCATCCTGGTCCGGCTCGGCATCGACCTGCGCACCCGGCTGCGCGCCGAGGCCGAGGACGAGGCCGTCCGGGTCTTCGCCGCCAACCTGCGCGACCTGCTGCTCGCCGCCCCCGCCGGCACCCGCGCCACCATGGGCCTCGACCCGGGCTTCCGCACCGGCGTCAAGGTCGCCGTGGTCGACGCCACCGGCAAGGTCGTCGCGTACGAGACCATCTACCCGCACCAGCCCGCCAACAAGTGGGACGCGGCGCTCGCCGCACTGGCCCGGCTCGCCGCCGAGCACCAGGTGGACCTGGTCGCGATCGGCAACGGCACCGCCTCCCGGGAGACCGACCGCCTCGCCGTCGACCTGATCAAGCGTCACCCCGAGCTCGGCCTCACCAAGGTGATGGTCAGCGAGGCCGGCGCGTCCGTGTACTCTGCCTCCGCGTTCGCCGCCCAGGAACTGCCCGGCCTGGACGTCTCCATCCGCGGCGCGGTCTCCATCGCCCGCCGCCTCCAGGACCCGCTGGCCGAACTCGTCAAGATCGACCCCAAGTCGATCGGCGTCGGCCAGTACCAGCACGACCTGAGCGAACTCAAGCTCTCCCGCTCGCTGGACGCCGTGGTCGAGGACTGCGTCAACGCCGTCGGCGTGGACGTCAACACAGCCTCCGCGCCGCTGCTCACCCGGGTCTCCGGCATCACCGGCACGCTCGCCGACAACATCGTCGCGCACCGCGACGCGAACGGGCCGTTCCGGACCCGGCGCGCGCTCAAGGACGTCTCCCGGCTCGGCCCGAAGGCGTTCGAGCAGTGCGCGGGCTTCCTGCGCATCCCCGACGGCGACGACCCGCTGGACGCCTCCGCGGTGCACCCCGAGGCGTACCCCGTGGTCCGCCGGATCCTCGCCGCGACGGGCGGCGAGCTCCGTTCCCTGATCGGCAACGGCGCGGCGCTGCGGGCGCTGCGGCCCGGCGACTTCGCGGACGACACCTTCGGCGTGCCGACCGTCACCGACATCCTCGGCGAACTCGACAAGCCCGGCCGCGACCCGCGGCCCGCGTTCCAGACCGCGACCTTCAAGGACGGCGTGGAGAAGATCTCCGACCTGGAGGTCGGCATGATCCTGGAAGGCGTGGTCACCAACGTCGCCGCGTTCGGCGCCTTCGTCGACATCGGCGTCCACCAGGACGGCCTGGTGCACGTCTCCGCGCTCTCCAAGAACTTCGTCAAGGACCCGCGCGAGGTGGTCAAGCCCGGCGACATCGTCCGCGCCAAGGTCACCGCCGTCGACGTCCAGCGCAAGCGCATCGGCCTCACCCTCCGCCTCGACGACGAGACCCGGCCTGCCGCCGGCCCCCGGGAACCCGGCTCCCGCCGCGACCCCCGCCCCCCGCGCCAGGACCGCCGCAGCGACCGCACCCCGCCGCCCCCCGCCAACTCCGCCATGGCCGACGCCCTCCGCCGCGCGGGCCTGGGCAAGTAGCGCCGCCGTCGGTGCCCGGAGAGGGCAGGACATCCGGGCACCGGCCGCCTGTTGCACACATGTCGAGCAAGGGGCGGTGGGGCGACGCGTCCCGCACCTCCGCCGTTCCGGTCGACGGGTGTACCGCGCTGGTCGCGCACCGGGAACCCTGACGGCCCGTCGGGTGCGGGCGGTCGCGCGAGTCCGTCCGTTCAGGGGGCGGTCACCCCGCGGCGCGGGACTCGGTGGCGAGGGCGACGAGCTCGGGCCACCAGGGTTCGCGGTGGCGGGTGAGGAGGTGTTGGGCCTCCAGGGGAGTGGTGAGGCGGACTTCGAGGACCTGTTCGCCGTCGGCGGGGTTGGTGGGGGCGGAGTCGACCAGGACTTCGGCCCAGCCCCAGAGCCAGGCCTTGACGGGGTGGGGCTGCCAGGGGCGGTAGGGGACGGGGCCCTCGGAGACGGCGAGGTGGTGGCCGATCCAGGTCGGGGGGCCGACGAGGCGGGCCCCGGCCTCTTCGCGCAGTTCGCGGGAGAGGCAGGTGTCGATGCTCTCGGCGGCCTCGCGGGTGCCGCCGGGGAGGAACCAGTGGCCGCGGACGTCGCGGCAGAGGACCACCCGGCCCTCGGTGAAACCCACCAGGTGGATGTTGGTGACCAGTTCGTCCGGTGGCAGTTCCGTGGTGAACTGCGCGTCGATGCCGCCCCACTCCCAGCGCTGGGGTGCGTGGAGGGCCGGGTACCTGGCTGCGATCGCGGCTCTGTCGTCTGTTCTGCGCGTCGTGTCCGTCATCGATCGATCGTAGTCCTGGGCGGGCAGAACGGGACCCGAGGGGTCAATCAATCGGACGGAACGTCACCCTCCGGTGGGCGCACGTCAATTCACCGCACCGGGAGGTCACCCGTTGGTGGCCTCCCGGTCGCCGTGGCGGCGGGCGGACGCGCCCACCGCGCCGGTCACTCCAGGACGGTCGCCGACTCCCGGGCCGCCGCGCGGACTTCCGCGTCGGGGTGGGCGCGCAGCGCGGCCAGCACGGCGGGCCAGTCGCCGGTCCAGACGCTGCGGGCCCCGAGCCGGGCGGTGAGGGCGGCGGCCAGCAGGCCCGGGACGATCGCGCCGTCGGCGGCCAGGGCGTGGACCTGGCCGGCGGCCGTGACGTCGGCGTCCGCCGGGTGCGGGTGCGGGCCGGCGAGGGTCTCGGCGAGGTCGTGGGCGAGGCGGGCGGCCAGGACGGGGCGGTCGGCGAGGGCGTCGGCCAGCCGGGCCAGGTCGGCGTCGAATCCGGGGCTGCCGGGTGCGCTGGCGGCCCGCGCCAGCAGAGTCGCCCGGAGGTCCAACAGGTCGTCGTGGTCGGCGAGTTGATCGGCCTGGGCGAGCAGCGCGGGGCGGCACAGCCGCTGCCGGGGGTGGTCGGTGAGAACGGCGATGCGCTGCCGGGCGGGCAGGTCGCGGCCCGGCGGTTGCGCGGTCTCGGCGGCCAGCAGCCCGGCCAGCGCCCGGTGGGCGAGGCTGCCCTCGGCGGCGCCGCCGGTCGGGTGGGCGACCCGGGAGACGGCCAGGGTGCGCAGCGCCAGCGCGGCCGGCCGCCAGGTGCGCCGGTTGTCGAGGTCGGTGACCAGCCCGGGCAGGACGTCGGCGGCGTCCGGCACGTACCGGGCCCACTGCGGCAGCGCACGGATCGCGGCCCCGGCCGCCGCCAGGTCCTCGGCGGAGTCGGCGCGGACGGCCACCTCGGACACCAGCCGGGCGTAGCGCGGTCGGTGACGGTCGGTCAGCAGCTGGGGGGAGGTGGCCAGGACGGCCTCGCGGACCTGCGGGTGCGGGTCGGCGGCGGCCTCGGCGAGCAGCGTCCAGACCGCCTCGGCGTCCAGTAGCCCGGCGCACCGTCCGACGGCGGCGGCCCGGACGTCCGGGTGCTGGCCGGGTACGTGAAAGGCCGCGGCGAGGATTTCGGCGGCCTGCGCGGCGGGCAGGAAGCGGGCGGCCAGCCGGACCGCCTCCTTGCGGGCGGTGACCTTCGTGCCGTCCGGCCGGGCGGCGAGTCCGGCCAGCAGGGCGGCCAGCCGGTCCGGGGAGGCGTGCCGGGCGGCGCGGCCGGCGGCGTACAGCGCGACCCGGGCCCGGTCGTCGCCGACGTGCTCCAGCAGCAGGGGCAGGGCGGCGGCCGGGTCGTCCGTCCAGGGGAGTGCGGCGAGCGCGGCCTCGGCGAGCAGCACGTCCGGGTCGGCGAGGTGGCGGTCGATCAACTTCCGTCCGTGCGACGGGAGCTGGGCGGCCGCCCGGATCGCGCCGACCCGGGCTTCGCGGGGGCGGTCGAGGTCCTCGGCGGCCGCCGCGAGCAGCTCGGCGGCGCGGGCCGTCTGGCGGGGCAGCCAGCGGCTCGCGTGCCGGGTCGGCGGCAGCGGACGCGGCCGGCCGGCCGGCCGGAACCGCCCGGTCGGGGCGGGCTCGGCCAGCAGCGTGGTGTCGAGCAGGTCGGTGCGGACGGTGCACAGGTGGTGCCGGACGGGCTCGTAGAACGCCGCCGACCGGTCGAGCCCGAGCGCCGTCAGCACCTTGGCGGTGCGGCCCCGGCGCGGTGCCAGCCAGAGCCGCAGCGCCTCGGTGAACTCCCCGGCGGGTGCGTCGGCGAGGGCCCGGCCGAGCCGCTCGTCGACCTCCGGGAGCAGCTCGGCGCGCGGGCCGAGCAGCCGGACCAGGGTGAACAGCAGCTGGTGCCCCTGGGCGCGGTCCAGCGCGGGGCGCAGCGCTTCGAGCACCTGCTGCTCCTGGCCGCGGCGCAGCCGTCCGGCCAGCGAGGGGAGGCTCAGGACGCCGGTGCGGTCGACGAGTTGCTCCAGCGTGGCGAGCGACCAGGCGAGCAGCGCGGGCCGGTCGCCGGCGGGGTGGGCGGCGAGGACGGCGAGCATCGTGCGGGACAGGCCGTACTGGGTGGTGCGGGAGCAGTCGCGGGCGGCGAGCGTCTCGGCGGTGAGGGCGGTGAGGGCGTCGGCGTGGGCGTCCTCGAAGCGGTGGGCGGGGAAGCCGGCGAGCGCGTTCAGGGCGGCGCTGCGAACCGGGTCCTGCTCGTTGCGCAGGCGGCCGAGGGCGGCGAGCAGCCGGCCGGGGGCGGTCGGGCGGGGGTCGTCGGTGGCGACGGCGGCCAGCCGGTGCCAGGCGCCCATGCGCAGCGCCGGGTCGGGCCGCCGGGTGACGGGCAGCAGGGCGTCCCACGCCTCGTCGGGCGGCAGCAGCGGCGTCAGGTACTCGACCTGCTGCTCGGTCAGACCGCGGGCGAGTTCCTCGGTCCGCAGCCGGCGGGCCTCGGCGTACCGGCGCTCGCGGGGCAGCAGACGCAGCATCCGATCCGTCAACAGGCTGGCGGGCAGCGGCAGTCCGCCGCCGGCGGCGTCCAGGAACGCGGTGCGGCGGGACGGCGGCAGAGCGCGCAGCAGGGTGGTGAAGCGGTCGGCGTGGGGCAGCCAGCGGCGGCCGAGCGCGGGCAGCGACGGCGGGTCGGCGCGGACGATCAGGGCCAGCGCGGCGCGGCCCGGCAGCTGCTCCCAGCCGGCGGTCTCGCGGGCCGGGTCGGCCAGCACGGCGGTGGCGCGTTCGGCGTCCACCCGCACCAGCGGGCCGAACTCGGCGACCAGGGACGGGTCGAGCCGGGGCGGGCGGTGGCGTTCCAGCAGGTCGAGGACGCGGGCGGGGCGCAGCGGCAGCACGGCCACCAGCGGCCGGGAGAGCTCCGCCCAGCCGTCGGAGCCCCGGACGGTGAACTCCCGCTCCAGGTGGTCGACCACCGGGTCGGGGTGGTGCTCGGCCAGCCGCGACCAGGAGCCCACGGCGAACGCCAGTCCGGGCAGTTCGTCGGCCACCGTCTCCGGCGGGCAGAACGGCAGCAGCAGTGCGGCCTCCGCCGCGCCCCAGTGGTCCCGGGCGGCCGTGAACAGCCGGGCGGCGAGCGCCGGGCGGGGGTTGCGGGTGAGCTGTCGGCGCAGGGCGCGCCGTTCCACGGCCGAGCCGTGGGCGTACGCGGCGAGCACCGCCTCGTCGGGTATCGGCAGGGTGCCGAGCGCCCGGATCGCCCGGCCGCGGACCTCCGCGTCCGGGTCGGTGAGCCACCGGCCGAGCAGGTCGGTCCGGCCGGTCAGCACGGCGGCGAACGCGGCCAGCCGCCGCTGGTGCCAGTCGCCGGCGGCGAGTTCGGCGATCAGCCGGTCGGCGTCGGCGGGCCGCGCGCCCCGGACGGTGCGGACGAACAGCGCGGTGCGCTCCGGGTAGGGGAGCGGGTCCATCGCGGTGAGCAGCGGGGCGGTGTCGAGCGGGTCCATGCGGGCCATTCTCACCGGCCGGGCGGCAGTGATCGAACGGGTTTCCGCACGGCCGCGCGCCGGTGGGGCATTGCCCCACCGGCGCGTCGGCGCTGTGGTCAGGCGCGGACCAGGTTCTTGCCGGCGTCGCGGGCGGCGTCCAGGGCCTGGGTGTGGTACTCGGCGGCCAGGTCGCGCAGGCTCTCCATCGCCGGGTTGACGCCGGCGAGGGTCAGCTCGCGGCGGACCACGGTCAGGTCGGCGCCCCAGACGTCGCGCAGGATGCGCTCCAGGTACGGGGTGGAGTGGTCCCAGCCCTCGCGCGGGGTGCCGGGGGCGAAGCCGCCGCCGAGCGAGGTGACCAGCACGACCGGCTTGTCCTTGAGCAGCTGGTCGGACGGACCGGCGTTGGCGATCACCACGTCGACCCAGGTCTTGAAGTGCTGCGAGACGCCCCAGTTGTACAGCGGCACGGCGATGACTGCGGCGTCGGCGGCGCGCAGTTCGTCGGCGAGGGTGGCGGCCAGCGCGGAGGCGGCGCGGTGCTCGTCGGTGTGCTGCTCCGCGGGGACGAAGCCGGCCAGCGTGGCGTGGGTCCAGGTGTCGCCGGGCAGCGGCTCGGCGCCCAGGTGGCGGCGGGTGACGGTGCCCTCGGGGTGGGCGGCGGTCCATTCCGCCTCGGCGGCGTCGGCCAGCTCGGAGCTGGTCGAGTTGGCGGGGAAGATGCTGGTGTCCAGACGGAACAGGTGCATGGCGGTTCTCCTCGGGTTCCGGCCCGCCGGGGAAGCGGCGGCCGTGGGGGCACGGCAGGGCGGCGGGTGCGACCCGGTGGGTGCCGCACTCGGTCGAAGCGGACTTTACCCCGGTTCGATGAAACGGACTTTACCCCGTTTCGCTCGGAAGGTAAATTGGCCACCATGGACGTCCCCTTCGGCAAACCCCCGGTCGAGCGTGCGGACGCGGCCCGCAACCGCGAGGCCCTGCTGTGTACGGCCCGCGCGATGATCGCCGAGCTCGGCACCGAGAGAGTCACCATGGACGGCCTCGCCGAACGGGCGGGCCTGGGCAAGGGCACCGTCTTCCGCCGCTTCGGCACCCGGGCCGGCATCTTCCGCGCGCTGCTGGACGCCGAGGAGAAGTGCTTCCAGGCCCAGGTGCTGTCCGGCGAGCCGCCGCTCGGCCCCGGCGCCGACCCGGTCGACCGACTGATCGCCTACGGCCGCGAGCGGACCCTGTTCCTGCTGGCGCGGCAGGACATCGCACGCGCCGCGATCGAGCGCAAGGGCCCCGTCACCACCGGCGCGCCGGTGTTCACCCAGCCGCACATCCGCATGCTGCTGGGGCAGGCCTCGCTCGGCCTGCGCGACCTGGACACCCTCGCCTTCCAGCTCACCAGCGCCCTCGAAGGCCCCCCGCTGGTCGTCCTGGGGATGGACCCGTCCACCGCGGAGCAGCGCGCCGAGCGCTGCGAGGGCGACCTCGGCACGGCGCTCGCGGACAGCTGGCAGGCCCTGGTCGAGCGGCTCGCCCGCCGCTGACCGCTGCGCGCGGGGCGACCGGGGTGCAGTGGGGTGCCTGGGGTGCGCGGGGCGGGGCTGCGGGGCACGGGCGTCGACGGGAGCGGTGGGTGCGGCCGGCAGGTGTCGGTCGATGTCGCTGGGAAAACGCGAACGGGGACGGCCGCCGTCCGTCCCCGCCTCAGTGCTGCCGATCGATCGTCAGGAGCCCGTCACCCAGATCATCTTGCGGCCGGTCTCGGCCGGTGCGGTCGGTGTCGCCGCGTCGATCCGGTCCAGCGTGTAGCCGAGCTTGCGCGGCACGGCGGCGCTCGCGGCGTTCGACTCGTCGCAGTGGATCTCCGCCCGGGTGATGCCCGGCAGGGCGAGGGCCGCCCCGGTGAGGGCGCGGGCGGCGGCGGTGGCCAGGCCGCGGCCGGTGTGCTCGCGGTGCACCCAGTAGCCGATCTCCAGCGCGCCCGGGCCGATCCGGCCGTGCAGGCCGAACCCGCCGATCACGACGGCCGGTTCGGCGTCCAGGCCGAGCAGGTACATGAAGTCGGTGCCCTCGTCCCAGACCTGCTCGCCGCGCACCGAGAGCTGCTCGCTCTCCGGCAGCGTCGGCGCGATGGCGGCCCAGGCCATGTACGGGCGAAGGTGGTCGAGGTTGGCGAGCACCGCGGCGTTCAGCGCGGCGGCGTCCGCCAGTCGGCGGCGGCGCAGGTGGGCGCCGCCGCCGAGCGGCAGCAGTTCGGGCGGTCGGCCCGGGGTCGGCGGTCGCACCGTGGTGTCAGGTGCGTCGGTGGAGTGGCTCATGATCGGGAGTATGGGCCATGCCCGACCGCGCCCACCAGCGGGTATTCCGTACCCTCACGGCTCGTTCACGGCCCGGGCCGGGGCGGGGTCGCCCGCGCCGGAGCGACACCCGTTCCGCGCGCCGGAGCGCCGCCCCGTCCCGCACGCTGCCCGACGGAGCCCCGCCCGTTGCCCGACGGGCCGCCGTGCGTTGTCCGACGGAGCCCCGCCCGTTGCCCGACGGGCCGTCAGAGCCGTACCAGCACCTCGTCCAGCGGCTTGCGCTCCAGGTCCGGCACCCGGGCGTCGTCCGCCGGGTAGCCGACCGGGATCACGTACGCGGCGCGTTCCTCCTGCGGGCGTTCGCAGATCTCGTTCAGGAAGCGCATCGGGCTCGGCGTGTGCGTCAGGGTGGCCAGGCCCGCCTGGTGCAGCGACGCCAGCAGCAGGCCGACGGCGATGCCCACGCTCTCCTTGGTGTAGTAGGGGCGCGGCGAGTTGGGGCCCTTGTGCACCTCGAAGACCACGATCACCGCGGGCGCGTCCTCCAGGAACGGCTTGCGCCAGTCGGTGCCGATCGGGGCCAGCGCCGCCAGCCACTCCTCGGACGCCCGGTGCCCGTAGAACTCCCGCTCCTCCGCCTCGGCGGCCTCCCGCAGCCGCCGCTTGCGCTCCGGATCGGTCACCACCACGAACCGCCACGGCTGCACGTGCGCGCCGCTGGGCGCGGTCGCCGCCGTGCGGATCGCCCACTCCAGCACGCCCTCGGGCAGCGGACGGGTCGAGTAGTCGCGGACGGTGCGGCGCTGTGCCATCACCTCGTGGAAGCCACGGCAGCGGTCCGCCGCCTCGTGGACGGGCACGCTCATCGGACGCAGCGGCACCGTCGGGAAGGACGGCGCTTCGGTGCTGGATGCACTGTCAACCATGGGCGACAGCACAGCACATGGCGGGTGCCGAGTGGAAGACTTGACCTTGCCAGGACTTGCCGGTCAGGCCTCGCGCACCCGTCCGTCCGCGACCACCAGCCGCCGGTTCACCTGCACCGTGTCCAGCATCCGCCGGTCGTGGGTGACCAGCAGCAGGGTGCCGGTGTAGGAGGCCAGCGCCGACTCCAACTGCTCGATCGCCGGCAGGTCCAGGTGGTTGGTCGGCTCGTCCAGCACCAGCAGGTTCACCCCGCGGGCCTGCAACAGCGCCAGCGCCGCCCGGGTCCGCTCGCCCGGCGACAGCGTCGCGGCGGGCCGCAGCACGTGCACCGCCTTCAGGCCGAACTTGGCCAGCAGGGTGCGGACGTCCTCCGGGTTCAGGTCCGGCACGGCCGCGGCGAACGCCTCCAGCAGCGGGCGTTCCGCGTCGCCGCCGAACAGGTGGCCGCGGGCCTGCTCGACCTCGCCGATCTGCACGCCCGAACCGAGCGCCGCACTGCCGGAGTCCAGCTCCAGCCGGCCCAGCAGCGCCGCCAGCAGCGTCGACTTGCCCGCACCGTTCGCACCGGTGATCGCCACCCGGTCCGCCCAGTCGATCTGCAGGTCCACCGGGCCGAACGCGAAATCACCGCGCTTGACGGCAGCCTGACGGAGCGTCGCCACCACCGAGCCGGAGCGCGGCGCGGGGGCGATCTCCATCCGCAGCTCCCACTCCTTGCGGGGCTCCTCCACCACGTCCAGGCGCTCGATCATCCGCTGCGTCTGCCGGGCCTTCGCGGCCTGCTTCTCGGTCGACTCGGCACGCTGCGCGCGGGCCTTCTTGTCGTTGTCGCCGCCCTTGCGCCGGGCGTTGCGGACGCCGTTCTCCATCCAGTTGCGCTGCATCTGGGCGCGCGCCTCCAGGCCCGCCTTGGTGTCCGCGTAGTCCTCGTACTGCTCGCGGGCGTGCCGGCGGGAGATCGCCCGCTCCTCCAGGTACGACTCGTAGCCGCCGCCGTACAGGTTCACCTGGTGCTGGTGCAGGTCCAGCTCCAGCACCCTGGTCACGGTGCGGGCCAGGAACTCGCGGTCGTGGCTGATCAGCACGGTGCCCGCGCGCAGGCCCTTGACGAACGACTCCAGGCGCTCCAGGCCGTCCAGGTCCAGGTCGTTGGTGGGCTCGTCGAGCAGGAACACGTCGTAGCGGGACAGCAGCAGCGAGGCCAGGCCCGCGCGGGCCGCCTGGCCGCCGGACAGCGCCGTCATCGGCAGGTCCAGCGACACCTTCAGGCCCAGCTGGTCGGCGACCTCCTCGGCCCGTTCCTCCAGGTCCGCGCCGCCCAGGTCCAGCCAGCGGTCCAGGCTCACCGCGTACGCGTCGTCCGCGCCCGGGCGGCCCTCCACCAGGCCCTCGGTCGCCTCGTCCAGCGCGGCCTGCGCCGCCGCGACACCGGTCCGGCGGGCCAGGAAGTCGCGCACCGACTCGCCCTCCCGCCGCTCCGGCTCCTGCGGCAGGTGCCCGACGTTCGCGGTCGGCGGGCTCAGCTTCAGGCTGCCGCCCTCCGGCGCGTCCAGCCCGGCCAGCAGCCGCAGCAGCGTGGACTTGCCCGCGCCGTTCACCCCGACCAGCCCGATCACGTCCCCGGGGGCGACGACCAGGTCGAGCCCGGAGAACAGCGTGCGCTCACCGTGGCCGGCGGCGAGGTCCTTGACGACGAGAGTGGCAGTCATGATGAGTCGATTTTAGACGGCGGCCGAAGTACTCCCGACGGCCGCCGGGGGAGGGCCCGCCACCGGCCGGGACGGCGCCGGTCGGGACGGCGCCGGTCGGGACGGCGGCGACCGGGACGGCACCGGGGACGGCCCGCCACCGGCAGGGGAGGCGGCGGGCCCTCCGGGCGTGGGGCCGGACTCCCCGCGTGTGCCGGGACCCGTTAGGAGGCGCGGCCGGTCAGCTCGGTGATGGTGGCGCCGAGGTCGCACCACACGGTGGAGGTGCCGCCGGTCTCCACCCGGTTCCCGTAGTGGGTGTAGTTGCCGTAGCCGGGCTTGTAGCAGGTGGCCATGGCGACGAACGCCCCGCCGGTGCAGCGGAGGGACCCGCCCGCGTGTCCGGCGCTGCCGGTGAAGTACTGCTTGTTGCCGCAGGACAGCGTCGCCGCACCGGCGTCGGCCGACGAGACGCCGATCAGGCCCGCGGCGGCCAGGACGCCCGCCGCGAGGGTCATCGCGGTGATCCGAGTACGCATTCCCACCTCCGATTGGTGACCTTCTGGTCGAATGCGGCCAACGCTAGGCATACCGGTCGGGCTCGGACCACGGCGTGTTCCCCGTGGCGGTTGGCTCCCCGCGCCCGCCACGGCGGCGCGCGGGCGACACGCGCCGGTCCGTGCCCCCAGGCCACCCGGCCTCGATGCCGGGGCTCGATGCCGGGGCTCGAAGAGGGCAGGACTTAATTCCGTTGCACGGCCGGGCGGGGGTTCCGTACGCTCGGAGGCGTCACATTCCCGCATGTCTGGAGAAGGCCGTTGCTTGTCTGAGGTCATGAGACACCGCGCCACGCCACACCCGTGCTGTTTCCGGGTTTCTCGGCGTGCGGACGCGAGTGCGACCTCGGCAGGGCAGCGATCCATGGCTCCCGTGCGGGTTTTCTGTTTCCCGTGACGGCCCTTCTCGCAGCCGCGTCCTCGGTGTCTCCCCGTGTTGTCCCCTTTTCCACGGCAACTGACGGAGGCCCTCCATGGCGCAACCCACCACCTCGATCCTCTGCACCGACCTCGGCTTCGAATGGCCCGACGGCCGCCCCGTGCTGAGCGGTTTCCACCTCGCGGTCGGCCCCGGCCGGACGGGGCTGGTCGGCCTGAACGGCGCCGGCAAGTCCACCCTGCTGCGGCTGATCGCGGGCGAGCTCACCCCGGTCTCCGGCACCGTCCGGATCGCCGGCGAACTCGGCTACCTGCCACAGGACCTGACGGTCGCTTCGGACCGGCGGGTGGACGAGACGCTCGGCATCCGAGCCACCCGCGAAGCCCTGCACGCCATCGAGTCGGGAGACGTCGACGAGCGGCACTTCACCGCCGTCGGCGACGACTGGGACGTCGAGGAGCGCGCCCGCGCCACCCTCGACCGCCTCGGCCTGACGGGGCTCCGGCTCGACCGCACCACCGGCGAACTCTCCGGCGGCCAGGCCGTCCTGCTGCACCTCGCCGCGCTGCTGCTGCGCCGCCCCGACGTGCTGCTGCTCGACGAGCCGACCAACAATCTGGACGCCCAGGCCCGGGCCCGGCTGTACGACGCGGTGGCCGCCTTCCCCGGCGTGCTGCTGGTGGTCAGCCACGACCGGGAGCTGCTGGACCGGGTCGACCAGATCGCCGACCTGCGGGACGGCGAAGTCACCTGGTACGGCGGCAACTTCAGCGCCTACCAGGAGGCCCTGGCGGCCGAGCAGGACAGCGCCGAACGCCTGGTCCGCAACGCCGAGGCCGACGTGAAGCGGCAGAAGCGGGATCTGGTCGAGGCCACCCAGCGGCTCGCCAAGTCCGCCGCCTACGGCAGACAGCGCTCGGTGCGGCGCAACGACCCCAAGGCCCTCGCCGACAAGCTCCAGGGCAAGGGCGAGGAGACCGCCGGCCGGCTGCGCGGCATGCACACCGAACGCCTCAACGAGGCCAAGGAACGCCTCGCCACCGCCGAGGAGGCCGTGCGGGACGACGCGGAGATCCGCATCGACCTGCCCCGCACCGCCGTCCCCGCCGGGCGCAGCGTGCTGCAGCTCGAACGCGTCCGGTTGGCGTACGGCGGCACGGTCGATCTGGAGCTGCGCGGCCCCGAGCGGGTCGCGCTGATCGGCCGCAACGGCTCCGGCAAGACCACGCTGCTGCGCACCGTCGCCGGTGAACTCGCCCCCGCCGAGGGCATGATCACCACGCCGGTGCCGCTGCGGTACCTGCCGCAGCGCCTCGACGTGCTGGACGACGGCGCCACCGTCTTCCAGAACGTCAAGGCGCACGCGCCCGCCGCCACGGACAACGACGTCCGGGCCCGGCTGGCCCGGTTCCTGTTCCGCGGGGCGCGGGCCGACCAGCAGGCCGGCACGCTCTCCGGCGGCGAGCGCTTCCGGGCGACGCTGGCGGCCCTGCTGCTGGCCGACCCGCCGCCGCAGCTGCTGCTGCTCGACGAGCCGACCAACAACCTGGATCTGGCCAGCGTCCGCCAGCTCACCCAGGCCCTCGCGGGCTACCGGGGCACGCTGCTCGTCGCCAGCCACGACTATCCGTTCCTGCGGGAGATCGGCATCACCCGCTGGCTGGAGTGGGACGGAGGTGAGCTGCGCGCGGTGGACCCGCAGTGACCTGCCGGCCGGCGGGTCGTCAGACCTTGGTCACGGTGATGTCGTCGCACCAGCCGTAGCCGCTGCCGCTGCGCGCGTAGCAGTAGATGCGCGCGGTGGTGGCGGTCGGGCCGGTGGTGAAGACGGCCGAGCCCTGGCTCCAGCCCGTCGCGGTGAACGCCGCCCGGTTGCTGGAGCCGGCGGTGTCGTACTCCTTGGCGCCCAGCGACAGTTCGGTGCCGGCGGCCGACACCCGGCCCCAACCGGTCAGCCGGTAGGTGGTGCCCGGCTGTACCGGGATCACCTGCTCGGCCGCGGCCTGCGCCGGGCCGACCCGGACGGCGGCGGTGCCGCTGTGCGGGTCGGCGGTGTCCAGCTGCACGCCGCCGTAGTACGTCCACGGGGCGAGCGTCCCGGCCTCGAAGCCGCCGTTGCGGACGGGGTCGGGCGCGCTGCACGCCGCATCGTCGAAGGCACTGCCCTGGTGGAAGCCGATGTCGGGGCGGCACACCTGCGGCACCGGGGCGCCGAAGAAGTCCTGCCCGCCATTGGCGGGGACGACGGCGCCCGCGCCCCGGGCCGGGGAGGCGGCGCCGAGCCGGTAGTCGGCCGGGTCGGCGCCGCCCGGGTTCGCCAACTGCGGGTCGGCCGTCACCTTCCGGGCGTCGGCCGGCTCGTTGGCCGGGTGGGTCCCCCAGAAGGCGTTGGCGTCCCAGGAGAAGTCGCCGGGCTTGTAGGTGCTGGTGCCGAAGCCGGTGTACCCGCCGCTGCCCAGGTTGTAGAACAGGTTGCCGCTCAGCGCGGTGGTCGAGGTGCCCGAGCCCTGCTGGATGATCGGGGTGGTCGAACCGGCCGGCAGGTACACGGTGTTGTTGTACATCCGGGCGTTCTTCTCGCCGACCGCGAACAGCCAGCGGCTCTGGTCGGCCCGGCTCAGGTTGTTCCGCACCACGGTGCCGGTCGAGGACGAACCCGCCCCGCAGGCGCCGCAGAACAGCATGAAGCCGCCCTGGTTGTCGTGGCTGTAGTTGTACTGGAACAGCGCCCCGTTGTTGCCGTAGTCCGAGTCGAACGCCATGCCGTCGTTGTTGTCGGACAGCCGGCGCACGTGGTGCACCTCGTTGTACTGGATCGTCGTGTAGTCCGAATCGATGGTCCAGATACCGGCGTTCGAACCCATCGGGCGCATCGCCAGGTCGAAGGCGGTGTTGTGCTCGACCAGCGCGTGGTCGGCGGCCCGCACCACGATGCCGTCGCCGCCGGTGTCCTGAATGGTGTTGCCGCGGAACACCAGCCGGGTGCTGGCCCGCCAGTTGTTCGTGGTGCCGCAGCCGTCGCCGGTGCCGTAGCTGGGCCGGCACATCCAGGTCGAACGGTTGGTCAGCCCCTCCCGGTCGACGTGCGCGATCTGCGAGTTCTGCACGACGACGTCGTCGAAGTTGGTCGGGGTGGTGGTGCCGGAGACCCGGAACTGGATGCCGTTGGACCACTTGGTGGCGTCGCCGTTGACGTCGTGCACGTACACGTCGTCCACCAGGTAGTGGGTGCCGACGCCGCTCGGCAGGTCGGCGATCTCCACCAGCAGGCCGTTGCGTTCCCGCTTGGTGGCGGCAGTGTCCCGGAAGGTGATCTCCAGGTCGTGGATCTCCCACTGCTCCACGTTGTAGAGGTGGACGGCCGCGTTCTGGCTGCTCGCCGGGTCGCCGGCCACCACCGGGCGGGCGGTGCCGGTACCGTAGCCCGCCAGGATGATCGGCGCGCCGGCCGTTCCGGAGCCCTGCGGCTGCAGGGTGCCGGTGCAGGTCGCGCCGCGCTTGAGCAGCAACTGGTCGCCGGGCTGGAAGAGGTGCGCGTTGGCAGAGGCGAGGCTGTTCCACGGACTGGCCTGGCTGCCCGAGCCGTCGGTGGGGGCCGAACAGTCCAGGTACCACGCAGTTCCGGCGGCGGCGCTCGCCGCGCCCGCCGGAAGCACGGGGGTCAGGAGGGTGGCGGCGGCCAATGCCAGTGGCAGGGCACGCCGAAGGGAACGGTGCAGGAGCATCGTTGGGACTCCCGAGAATGGAGGGTGGGATGGGGCGCCCGATTCCGCACCGTAGGTTGACCATGTGATCGAGTCAATAACTTCAGACCTTTCGATCGAATGGCGATCGAATGATAAGAATTGATCGGCAGGGGTGGCTCAGATCCACCGCACCTGCCGCCGCGGCCCGACCGGGTTCGCGGCGCACACCAGGAGAGGACGCCATGACCGTCACGGCAGACGAACGCCGGGCACGGATTCTGCAGGTCGTGCGCGACCTCGGCACCGTCCGGGTGGTCGACCTGGCCACCCGCCTCGGCATCCCCGCGGTCACCGTCCGCCGGGACGTCGCCGCCCTCGCCGACGCCGGCGAACTCGCCCGCTCGCACGGCTCCGTCGCCCTCCCCGACAGCGGCCCGAACGCCCGCCCCGGCCGCCACGACCGGGTCATCGGCATGCTGGTCCCCACCGTCGGCTCCTACTTCGACGAAGTGATCGCCGGCGCCCGCGCCGCCGCCGCCACCGCCGGCGCCCGCCTGGTCCTCGGCATCGCCGCCTACGAGGCCCGCGACGACCGCGCCCAGATCGAGCGGCTGCTCGAATCCGGCGTCGACGGACTGCTGCTCACCCCCAACTGGCAGCCCGGCGACCCGCCGCACCACCCCGACCACCACCACTGGCTGGCCGAACTCCCCGTCCCCGCCGTCCTGGTGGAACGCAAGGCCGACCCGGGCAGCGCCGCCGCCGAACTCGACGCGGTCGGCTCCGACCACCGCCACGGCGTCCTGCTCGCCCTGCGCCACCTCGCCGCCCTCGGCCACGAGACCGTGCTGCTCGCCGCCCGCGCCGACACCTGGACGGCGCACCAGGTCCGCACCGGCTACGCCGAAGCCGTCCACCTGCTCGGCCTGCAGACCCGCCCCGTCATCGACATGAACCGCCCCGGCGCCCCCGCCAGCGTCCCCGACCCCGAATGGGTCGCCCAGCAGATCGCCGAAGCCACCGCCGACGGCGTCCGCGCCGTCCTCGTCCACAACGACCAGGACGCCATCCAACTCCCGCCCCTGCTGCGCACCCGCGGCCTGCGCGTCCCCGAGGACGTCGCCCTGATCTCCTACGACGACGTATTCGCCGCCCTCGCGGCCCCCCCGCTCACCGCCGTCGCCCCGCCCAAGAAGTCCGTCGGCGCCGCCGCCCTCGAACTCCTCCTCCGCCGCCTCGACGGCGGCTCCGGCCTCCCCGCGTACCACGTCGAACTCCTCCCCACCCTGAAGGTCCGCACCTCCTGCGGCGGCGACGGCGAAATCTGACCCCGCCGGTCCGGCGCCCCCGCGCGCCCTGCGAGGGCGCCGGCGCGGCTCAAGCCTGCTCGGGCGGCAGACCGAAGAGAGGGAGACAGAGGGTCAGGCCGTCGACCGTGAGGCGTACCACGCGCGCGCCGAGGACTGCCCGGAGGCCGAGATCGGCCTGGCCGCCGTGCGGGCCGTCCCGTCCTTGCCGGTGGGCCGCTGACCGGCGAGCTGGTCGCCGCCCTCGGCCCCGAACTCGCTCTGGCCGACCTCGCGGGGGGCTCGTCGAGGTCGGTCGGCCGGGGGTGCTAGCTGAGCTGCTGACGGGCGAACAGTTCCAGGTGGCCGCACTGCGGGCAGCGGAAGGCGTCGATCTGGAAGTGGGGCCGGCCGACTCGCCTGGCCCCGCCGAGCGGTCCGCGCTCCAGGGCGCCCTCGATCCAACGGGCGTCGCCCCGGCTGCCCTGACCGGCGTCCTCGATGAAGCCCTGGTCGAGGCCGGGGTTCCCGCAGTGGGTGCACGTCAGGTCTTTGGTCACGGGTGGGAGTCTATGCCGGACTCACGCCCCGACCGCTCGCACGCGATGGTGAATTCGGCCCCCGGGGCGGCGTATTCGACCGGGCCGGCGTAGCGGCTCGCGGCGCGGGCGACGGCCTGGCGGGGTGTCAGGGTGCGGCCGACGTGGGTGACGATCAAGCGCTGCGCCCCGGCCGCCGTCGCGGTCTCGCCGGTGTCCTCGGGGGTGTGGTGGACCTGGTCGCCGTCGGTCGGGGGCCGCGAGCCCTCGGCCTCGCAGAGCAGGGCGGTGCAGCCCGCCGCCAGGTCGGTGAGGTTCGGGCACGGGGCGGTGTCGCCCGAGTACACCAGCGAGGTGCCGCCGCTCTCCGCGCGCAGGGCGAACGCCGGGATGCCGTGGGACACCGCGCGGCTGGTCAGTTCGAGGGCGCCGACGCGCACCTGGTGGCCGTCCGTCAACTCGGTGACGGCGAACGCCGATTCGACCGGGCTGCGGGTGGCGGAGTTGGTCAGGAACCCGGCCAGCCGGTCGGCGGTGCCGGGCGGGCCGAACAGCGGGACCGGCGCGGCCGGGGCGAGGTCCGCGAACAGCAGGCCGTAGTACGCGGTGAGCAGGTCCGCACTGTGGTCGGCGTGCAGGTGCGAGATCCAGATCGCGTCCAGCTCGTCCAGCCGGACGTGCCGTTGCAGCGGTCCGAGCGTCCCGCTGCCCGCGTCCACCCAGATCCGGGTGCGGCCGCTCGACAGCAGGTAGCCGGAGCACGGGTTGTCGGCGCTCGGGTAGGGCGTCGCGCTGCCCAGGACGGTGAGGTGGAGCGGGGAGTCGGTCGCCATCCGATGATCGTAGTGTCCGTTTTCCGCCAGCGGCGGGCCCCCGGGGGCCTCGAGAATCCGGGCCCATGACCACGCACCCGCAGGGAATCCGGATCGAGCACCGCGGCGCCGTTCCGCAGGTTCACCCCACCGCCTACGTCGCACCCACCGCCACCCTCGTCGGCGACGTCCGGATCGGCCCCCGCGCCCGGGTGATGTACGGCGCCGTGCTCGACGCGGAAGGCTCGCACATCGAGATCGGCGAGGCGACAGTCGTCTGCGAGAACGCCGTCCTGCGGGCCTCCGCCGCCACCGCCGACCAGCCCGTCAGGCTCGCCGACCACGTCTTCGTCGGCCCGCACGCCACCCTGCTGGGCTGCGCCGTGCAGCGCTGCAGCTACCTGGCGACCTCGGCCAGTGTGCTGCAGGAGGCGCGGGTCGGCGCCGGTTCGGTGGTCGCCGTCGCCGCACTCGTCCACGCCCGCACGGTGCTCCCGGACGAGTACTTCGTCCCCCCGCACATGCTCGCCCTTGGCGACCCGGTCCAGCTCCTGGCCCCCGGGGACCCGGCCGTGCCACAGGCCATCGGCAGGCTCGGATTCGCGGCCACCGCCTTCGGCGTCGACGCCTCCTGGACCGACCGCCTGGCCCGCCACGAGCGGATCGCCGAGGTGCGGGTGGCCGAGTTCGGCGCGCACGTGAACGACCGGCCCGCGTCCGGCTGACCGCCGATCGGCGGGGCCGGGCTCCGGCAGGGCGCTCAGCCGGAGATCGGGCCGCGCACCAGGAATCCGTGCAGTTCAATGACCATGTCATTGACGTCGGCAGGGCCCGGCGGATCCTCCAGGGAGATCCCGCAGAGCGCGCGCAGTGCGTCCACGCCCAGCGCCAGGGCACGGAAGGGCAGCATGTCCAGACCCTCGGCCCGGTAGGGGGCTTCGAAGGGGAGCGGCTCGCCGATGTCCTCGATGAACCCCTCGTCGGGGTACACGCTCGTCGAGCGGACGAGTCGCCCGTCCTCCCGGACGGCGAACGCGGACCAGTCGGCGACGCTGTGCATGGCGTGCAGGACGAGTCGGCGGCCGGCGCTCGCGGCGACCGGCGGGGCGGGGAGTTCGGACGGCCGGTCGGCGGGCAGCTGCCGGTCGCACACGACGTCGACGCCGGGAAAGCTCGCGGCGAACGCCGGGCCGGAGGGCGGATGCAACGCGTGCCCGAGACGGGGGGCTGTCGGTTCCACGGTTCGCCCGGGAGTGAGCCGCTGCATCATGGCAACGGTCCGGCCGAGGTCGGCCGCGCCGCCCTGCCGCAGCCGGGCGGGCACCTCCCCGTCGGCGAACATCGGGAGTCCGGTCTTGAACCCCATGGCGCGGCAGCCCAGTCGAGAGATCCGACGGTCCAGCGGGCGCAGTCCGACCTGCCGTGTGCGGTGTCAGCGGGCGAGCAGGCCCGTCAAGTAGGCGTGGCCGTTGGCGAGTTGGGGGGCGAGTGGGGCGGCGGTGGGGTGCCAGGGGGTCTCGTACTCCCAGGAGATCCAGGTGTCGGTGGGGAGTTGGGCGACGGCGGCGGCGAGGGGGAGGACGCCGGCGCCGAGGGGGAGGGGGGTGAGGTCGGCCGGGGAGGCGACGTCCTTGACCTGGACGTAGCCGAGGCGGGGGGCGAGCAGGCGGTACGAGTCGGCGGGGGGCTCGTCGGCCAGCCAGGTGTGCAGGACGTCCCAGAGGGCGCCGACGGCCGGGTGCGGGGCGGCGGCGAGGAGCTCCGCGAGGGCGGCGGCGGAGCGGTGCGAGTCGTGCGTCTCGACCAGCACGGTGACGCCCAGGTCGGCTGCGGTGTCGGCGAGTCGGAGCAGGCGGCGGGCGGCGGTGCGGGTGCCCTCGGCGGTGTCGGCGCCGCCGCGGGGGAAGACGCGGACGTACGGGGCGCCCAGGTCGGCGGCGAGGTGCAGGTGGGCGAGCAGGTCGGCGAGGACGGGGGCGTCCGGGCCGGGCTCGGCGATGCCGACGTACGAGGCGACGGTGAGGGGGGTGACCGCCGCGGCGGTGAACTGCTGTGCGGTGGCGCGGCGTTCGGCGGAGGTCAGGCCGGTGTGGACGGGCTCGCCGGGGCCGGCGCGGAGTTCGAGGCCCTGGTACCCGTGGTCGGCGGCGAGGGCGAGGACGGCGTCCAGGGGGTGGCCGGGGAGGCCGAGCGTGGAGAAGGCGAGGGGCATGCGGGGGTCCTTGCTGGTGCCGCGCGTCCGCCCACCCGCCCACTCGCCCACCCGTGACCCACTGGCGCAGGGAGCGGGGCACGGGGAGAGCGACGGAAGGGTTCGGCGGGGGTTCGCGGCGGGGCGGGCGGGCTGCTGGGTGGTGGCCGGCGCCGGCCTGCCGACCCGTGCCCCGCCTGCGCAAGGCGGCGGAACGGGTCGGCAGGCAGGCGAGGTGGCGTTCCGTCAGGCGGTGCTCGGCAGAGCCAGGTCGGTGACCGTCCCGTCCGGCCAGGTGACGGTCAGGGCGGTGCCGGTGAGGGCGAGGGCGAGGGCGGTGAGCGGGGGGAGGGCGTCGGCGGCAGCCGTGAGGCGGGCGGCGGTGGCGAAGGCGGCGGTGGGGGCGGTGAGCGTGCCGTGCAGGTGGGGGACGGTCGCGGTGGGCCCGAAGGCGGTGCCGTCGGGGGCGGGGGCGGTGGTGGCGGTGGTCCAGCCGTGCAGGCCGAGGAGTTCGGCGCGGAGGCGGTCGTCGCCGGTGACGCAGGCGTGAACTCCGGTGGTGGAGACGGCGGGAGCGTCGCCGGTGACGGCCCAGCCGCCCTCGCGGACGGCCGTGCCGGGCGTCGCGCCGTCGACCAGGTGGACCCGGACTTCGTCGGGGCCGTGGGCGAGGGTGACGGAGGTGACGGTGACGCCGGGCAGTTCGACGCCGCCGTGCCGGGGGCGGTGCGAGGACGCGGCCCAGCCGGCGAGGCCTGCGCGGCCGGCGCCGAGGGGAGTGATGGGGCCGCGTTCGGTGGGTTCGCCGTCGAGGAGCAGGGCGAAGTGGTTGTCGCCGGCGGCGGTGTTCGGGCCGGTGCGGGTGGAGTGGGCGAGGCGGGAGTAGAGCGGGTTGTCGGCGACGGGCGCGTCCGCGGGCTGGTCGTCGCTGCCGTGGTTGTGCAGGCGGACCAGGCCGTCGGCGGCGGTGGACTGGATCAGCCAGCCGGGCGCGGGCAGCGGGGTGACGGCGTCGGCGGTCTCGGCGGGGGAGGGCGTCTCGGGGGCGGTCCACACGGGGTGGTCGGCCGGCAGGAGCAGGCCGAGGAAGCCGCCGGAGGCCCAGTAGGGGGAGGCGGGGCCGGAGTAGGGCTGGACGATCGGCGGGTAGGGGCCGTGCCAGCCGAGGGTGAGCAGGCCGTGCTCGTCGAGGGCGCCGCGGTCGAGGAAGTAGCGCAGCGCGCCGGAGGCGAGTCGGCGGGTGGTGCCGGGGTCGAGCGGGGTGGTGCCGAGCAGGGCGCCGGCCCACAGCGGGGCGGCGGCGGCGAACCGGTAGCTGAGCGAGCGGCCCTGGTGGACGGGTGCGCCGGTGCGGTCGAACAGCCGCGAGTAGTCGGCGAGGTAGGCGTGCAGGCGGGCGCCGTAGCGGGCGGTGAGGTCGGGGTCGGCGGCGAGGTGGGCGTGCAGCGCGGGGTAGAGGTGCAGCGCCCAGCCGTTGTAGTGGTCGATGGCGCGCGGGCGGCCGTCGGTGTACCAGCCGTCGCCGAGGTACCAGCGGTCGATGCGTTCCAGGCCGCGGTCGATCGCGGCGTTCGCGGCGTCGGTGTCGATGCCGACCTCGGCGAGGAAGCCGCCGACGGTGAACGGGAACAGCCACCAGTTGTTGTCCACCGGCTGGTGGTGCAGGGCCTGGGCGAGCCAGGCGCCGGCGCGCTCCTGGACGGCGGGGTCGAGGCGGTCCCAGAGCCAGCGGCGGGTCAGCCGCAGGCCGATGGCGATCGAGGCGGCCTCCACCATGGGCTGGCCGCGGTCGGTGATGACGCCCCAGGAGGTGAGGTCGCCGTCGGCGAGGTCGCGTTCGGCGGTGGGGGTGCGGGTGCCGGCGGCAAGGCCTTCGGCGTAGCGCTCCAGCAGGCCGGTGGGGTCGTCGCCGTTCGCGCCGGCCACCCGGATCGCGGCGAGCAGGAAGGTGCGGGCGTAGCCCTCCAGGCCGTCCGAGCGGGGGCCGGACCAGCTCGGGCGGGTGCCGGGGAGGTTGATCAGGGCGTTGGCCGGCCCGGCGTACGGGCGCAGTGCGGCCAGCAGGTGGTCGGCGGCACCCTCCCAGTGGGCCCGGGTCCAGCCGGTGTGCGGGCTGAGCGCGCGGTCTTCCGGCGGGAGGGGGAGCGGGTGCGGCATGGCGGCCTCGGTTCCTGTGGGCGCGGGGGCTACCCGGCCGACCCTAGGAAGAGGCGATCGTGCCGTCAAGGATCACTGATCGAATGATCTCCTTGATCTGATTGTGACCTCCCGAAAAACGCCGAAAACTCAAGGTGAACACGGGTTGGCGGGCCAAACGCGGTTGATCAATGCAGATCATTTGATCCCGATCCCTTGACGTCTGATCGGAGCCGTCCCAAGATAGCGATCAACCCGGCCCGACCTGCTCAAATCGGGTGATCGGGTACCTAACAGGCGTTTCAAGGACCCCCACAGGAGCCGTGCCATGTCCTCTCCCGCTCTTCACCGCCGCAGAGCTCTCCGTCTCGCCGCTGCCGCCACCGCCACCGTCCTGGGCGTCACCCTGCTCGCCGCGTGCGGCAGCGACGGCGACAAGTCGGCCGCGGGCTCCGACGCGGGCAGTGACGGCAAGCCGGTCACGCTCACCTTCTGGGGCTGGGCCAAGGGCACCAAGGACGTGGTGCAGGCGTTCAACGCCTCCCACCCGAACATCCAGATCACCTTCGAGGAGATCCCGTCCGGCAACGCCGGCGGCTACGCCAAGATCTCCAACGCGGTGAAGGCCGGCAACGCCCCCGACGTGTTCAACGTCGAGTACCCGCAGCTGCCGGACTTCGTCAGCCAGGGCGCGGTGCAGGACATCAGCAAGCTGGTCTCCGCCGACCTGAAGGCCAAGTACCTGCCGCAGTCGATGGAGCTGACCACGCTGGGCGGCTCCACCTGGGCGCTGCCGCTGGACGCCTCCCCGCAGGCGCTGTACTACCGCAAGGACCTGTTCGAGAAGGCCGGCGTGGCCGTCCCGAAGACCTGGGACGAGTTCAAGGACGCCGCGACGAAGCTGAAGGCCGCCGACGCCAACACCCGGATCGCCACCTTCTTCCCGGACGACCCGAGCACCTTCGAGGCGATGGCCTGGCAGGCCGGCTCCAAGTGGTTCGGCACCAGCGGCGACAGCTGGAAGGTCGACATGGCCGACGCCGGGACCAAGAAGGTCGCCGACTACTGGCAGGGCCTGATCACCGACGACCTGATCCGCGTCCAGCCCTCGTTCAGCCAGCAGTGGACCGCCTCGCTGCAGAAGGGCGAGACCGCCGCGTACCTGGGCGCCGCGTGGGGCGGCGGCGTGCTGAAGTCCACCCTCGGCACCGACCCGGCGGAGAACGGCAAGTGGGCGGTCGCCCCGATGCCGAGCTGGGACGGCCAGCCCGCGTCCGGCATGCTCGGCGGCACCACCTTCGCGGTCTCCAAGGACAGCAAGAAGGCCAAGGCCGCGGTCGAGTTCGCCACCTGGGCGACCACCACGCCCGAGGGCATCCAGGCCCGCATCGCCTCCGGCGCCTCGTCCGCCTACCCGGCCGACCCGGAGCTGGTCCCGGTCGCCAAGGCCGCGTTCAAGACCGACTTCTACGGCGGCCAGGACATCTACGCGATCTACCAGGACGCCGCGAAGGCCATCAAGCCGAACTGGGCCTGGGGTCCGTCCATGGGCGCCACCAACACCTCGATGAAGGACGCCTTCGGCAAGCTCGGTCAGGGCTCCACCGTGCAGTCCGCCGTCGACACCGCCCAGCAGGCCACCCTCGCCGAGCTGAAGAACCGCGGTCTGAAGGTGGCCGGCTGATGTCCGGCAGCACTCCCGTCCCGGGCGGCGGCGCCTCCGCCGCCGCCCGGGGCGCGTCCGCGGCCGCCGCGGGCACGCCCGCCCGCGGCGGCTCCGCCGGATCGAGCGGCACCCGCAAGCGCCGGGCGCCGCTCGGCGCCCCGATCGTCCTGCTCGCCCCGTTCCTGGTGCTGTTCACCGCCTGCACGCTGATCCCGATCGGCTACGCGGTCTACCTCAGCCTGTTCAGCGAGCGCCGCTCCGGCCTCGGCTTCGGCGGCACCACCACCCAGGTGTTCACCGGCCTCGGCAACTACACCCGGGCGCTCGGCGACGCCGCGTTCCGCGACGGCTTCTGGAACACCGCCCAGTACTGCCTGCTGTACATCCCGCTGATGCTCGGCCTGTCCCTGGCCGTCGCGCTGCTGCTGGACTCCGCACTGGCCCGCGCCAAGCGGTTCTTCCAGCTCGCGCTGTTCCTGCCGCACGCCGTTCCCGGCATCATCGCCGCCCTGGTGTGGACGTACCTGTACACCCCCGGCATCAGCCCCGTGATCGATGCGCTCAACTCGGCCGGCACCCAGGTCGACGTGTTCGGCCACCCGCTGCCCGCGATCGTCAACATCGCGGTCTGGGAGTGGACCGGCTACAACATGGTGATCTTCTACGCCGCGCTGCAGGCCATCCCGCGCGAGGTGCTGGAAGCCGCCGTGGTCGACGGCGCCGGACCGCTGCGCACCGCGTTCAGCGTGAAGATCCCGCTGATCCGCGCCTCCGTGGTGATGGTCGGCCTGTTCACCGTGATCGGCTCGCTCCAACTGTTCACCGAACCGGTGATCCTGCACGACGTCGCCCCCGGCGTGGTCTCCACCTGGACCCCCAACATGTACGCCTACTCCGCCGCGTTCGAACGCAACGACTACGGCCTGGCCGCCGCGTCCTCGGTGCTCCTCGCCCTGGTCGCCGCCGCGCTGTCCTTCGTGGTCACCCGCTTCACCCGCGACCGCGGCGAGAAGCGGACCGGGAAGCGGACGTCGCAGGCGACCTCGAAGCGGACGGAGACCGCCCGATGAGCACCCTCACCCCCGTGCGCCCCGACGCCGACGCCGACGCGGCCGCCGCGCCGCGCCGCCGCCCCTGGACGCTGTCGAAGACCGCCGTCAACGGGGCGCTGGTGCTGGCCACGCTCTACACCCTGCTGCCGCTCGGCTGGCTGATCACCGCCTCCGCGAAGAACACCGCCGACCTGATCGGCGGCCGTTCGCTCGGCGCGGGCAACTTCCACCTCGGCCAGAACCTGCACGACCTGGCCACCACCGGCGACGGCATCTACTTCCGCTGGTACCTCAACTCCCTGCTGTACGCCGGGATCGGCGCCCTGCTGTGCGCGCTGATCTGCGTCGGCGCCGGCTACGCGTTCCACGTCTACAGCTTCCGCGGCAAGGAGAAGCTGTTCGGCGTGGTGCTGCTCGGCGTGCTGGTGCCCACCACCGCGCTCGCCCTGCCGATGTACCTGCTGGCCTCCCAGCTGCACATCGTCAACACCTACTGGGCGGTGCTGCTGCCCTCGCTGGTCAACCCGTTCGGGGTGTACCTGGCCCGGGTGTTCTGCGCCGGCTACCTGCCCGGCGAGACCCTGGAGGCCGCCCGGATGGACGGCGCGAGCGAGCTGCGGATCTTCTGGTCGATCGGCCTGAAGATGGTCATGCCCGGCTTCGTCACCATCTTCCTGTTCCAGTTCACCGCGATCTGGAACAACTTCTTCCTGCCGCTGGTGATGCTCTCCGACAACCGGCTCTTCCCGGTCAGTCTCGGCCTGTACACCTGGAACGCCCAGACCCATGCCTTCCCCGAGTACTACCCGCTGGTGGTCACCGGCTCGCTGCTCGCCATCCTGCCGCTGGTCATCGCCTTCGTGCTGCTCCAGCGCCACTGGAAGGCCGGAATGACCGCCGGCAGCGTCAAGTAACCACCTCCTTCTCTCACTGCGCCTTCTGGGGAGCCCCCGCCATGCCCAACTCCGCGCCCGTCGAGGCATCGCCCTCCTCCACCGCTGTCCGGACCCGCCCGCGCGCCCTGCTCGCCATGCACCGCGACCTCGCCGCCCGGCTGATCTCTCCCGACACCATGGCCCGGATGGTCGAACTCGCCGACCTCGACCCGGAGTTGGTCATCGACGACTTCTCCTCCCCGGAAGGCGCGGCAGCCCTCGCCTCGGCCGAGGTGATCATCAGCAGCTGGGGCTGCCCCCCGCTCACGGACTCCGTCCTGGCCGCCGCCCCCGAGCTGCGCGCCGTCCTGCACGCGGCCGGCTCGGTCAAGCACCACGTCACCGACGCCTGCTGGGACCGCGGCCTCGGCATCACCTCCGCCGCCTGGGCGAACGCCCTCCCGGTCGCCGAATTCACCGTCGCCGCCGTCCTGTTCAGCAACAAGCCGGTGTTTCGGCTGGCCGCCGACTACCGCTCCCGGCGCGCCCCGCACGACTGGCAGGCCGCGTACGCCGGCACCGGCAACTACCGCCGCACCGTCGGCCTCGTCGGCGCCTCCCGGATCGGCCGGCGGGTGCTGGAGCTGCTCGCGCCCTACGACTTCGAGCTCCTGCTCCACGACCCGTACGTGACTGAATCCGAGGCTTCCTCCCTGGGCGCCGAGCTGGTCTCCATGGACGAACTCTGCGCCCGCTCCGATGTGTTGAGCGTGCACGCCCCCGAACTCCCGGAGACCAGGCACCTGGTGGACGCCCGCCGCCTCGCTCTTCTCCCGGACGGCGCCACCCTGATCAACACCTCCCGCGGCTCCCTGATCGACCAGGACGCCCTCACCGAGGAACTGATCACCGGCCGCCTGCACGCCGTCCTCGACGTCACCGCCCCCGAGACCCTCCCCGCCGACTCCCCCCTCTACGACCTCCCCAACGTCCTCCTCACCCCCCACATCGCCGGCTCCCTCGGCGGCGAACTCCACCGCATGGCCGCCGCCGCCGCCGACGAACTCGCCCGCTACGTCGACGGCCTGCCGTTCGCCCACCCGGTCACCCGCGAGGAGATCGCCCGCACGGCGTAGGCGCCGGACGCGCCCGAACCGGAAGGCGCCCGTCGGCAGGATCGCGAGCCTCGGCTGGTGGGCGGTCCCGTCGACGGGCGCACTTTCGTGGCCAACGGGCAGGTTGTATCAAGTGGTTGACACAAGGGGTCGGCGTGGGCATCTTGTACTCACTGCTTGGTACAAGTGGTCCTGCGGGGCGTGGAGCCGTGCAGGTGCCGTCACGCGTCGGGGGTCTGTGCCTGTGGTCGACATCGTTCCGCTCGAAACGCGGCGGGTCCGCGTCGAGCGCTGTGTCCGGTGGGGCGGTCTGGTCGTCGGGGGCGTGGTCGCGTGGCGGTCGGCGGCCGTGGGCGGGCTCGGGGTGGGGTTTCTGTACGGCGCTGCGGGGTTCGGGCTGTGTGCGGTGGGGGGTGTGCTGGTCGGGGATGCTCTGACGCCCCGGCCGGGTGGTGCGGTGCGTACGGCCGGGCTCGTGCCGCGGCGGGTGCGGGATCAGGTGTCCGTTCGGGTGGCCGGGCTGCTGGTGGCGGAGGCGGTGGCGCTCCTCGTTCTGTTGGCGGCTGCGGCCGCGGTGGCGTCGCCCGACGACATGGGGCGGGCCGGGCGGGCGTTGACGGTCGCCTGCGGCGGGGTGACGGAGAGCAGGAGTCCCTGGCCCGGCGGGTTCTACGGCATTCCGGCCGTCGTCTCGCTCGCGGCTGCGACGGCGGCGTGCGGCTGGGCGCTGCGGCGGATCGCCCAGCGGCCCGGCGGCGAGGGGGAGCGGCGTACGCGCTCGTCGGCGATCGTCGCGGCGTGGGGCGCGCTGGTCTCGGCGCAGTTGTCCGGGGTGGGTTTCACGGCTGCGGCGGCGCTGCGGGGCACGGCCTGCGTCGGGACGGCGGGGGCCGTCGCGGGCTGGGTGCTGTGGCCGCTGGGGCTGTTGGCGGTGGTCACGTTCGCCTGGTGCCTGAGCGCTGTGGCGGGCCGGCGATGACGGGCCCCACCGTCCGGGTGGACACCGCAGCGCCGGTGCCGCCGTACGAGCAGATTCGCGCCCAGCTCGCCGCCCTGATCGTCAGCGGGCGACTGGCCGAGGGCGAGCGGTTGCCGACGGTGCGTCAGCTCGCCGCCGATCTGGGCCTGGCGCCCGGCACGGTGGCCCGTGCCTACCGCGAGTTGGAGGCGGCGGAGCTGATCCGCACCCGCCGGGGCGCCGGTACCCGGGTGGCGGCCCCGCCCGCCGGGCCGAAGCACGCACCGACCGATCAACTGGCTTCGCTCGCGGCGGACTTCACCGCCGCCGCGCGCGCCCTGGGGGCCGACGCCGAGGCCGTCCTGACCGCCGTCCACGACGCCCTGCACCGGCACGCCCGGTCCGGCGCCGGGGAGCGGTGAACAGTCGCCCGTCCGAGGAGCAAGACGGTTCGTCTCGCGGGATCGTCGGCGCGGCAGGATCGGGGGCGTTCGCCCGTTGTCGGCCCGGTTGGAGTGGGTGCAGTGAGTGTCGTCGAGATCCCCGGTTCGAAGTCGGTCACCGCGCGGGCGCTGTTCCTGGCGGCGGCCGCGGAGGGGGACACCACGCTGGTGCGGCCGCTGGTTTCGGACGACACGGAGGGGTTCGCGGAGGGGCTGCTCGCGCTGGGGTACGAGGTGGCGCGGGAAGCAGGCGAGTGGCGGATCGGCGGGCGGCCGCAGGGGCCGGGCGTGGACGGGGCGCGGGTGTTCTGCCGGGACGGGGCGACCACGGCGCGGTTCCTGCCGGCGCTGGCCGCGGCCGGACGCGGGACGTTCCACTTCGACGCATCGGCGCAGATGCGGCGGCGGCCGCTCGGTCCGTTGACGACCGCGCTGCGGGAGCTGGGCGTCGAGGTGGAGTGCCACGGGGCGGACGGCCACCATCCGCTGAGCGTGCGGACGGTCGGGGTGAAGGGCGGGGAGGTGACGCTCGACGCGGGGCTGTCCTCGCAGTACCTGACGGCGCTGCTGCTGCTCGGCCCGCTGACCGAGGACGGGCTGCGGATCCGAGTCACCGACCTGGTCTCCGCGCCGTACGTCGAGATCACCCTCGCGATGATGCGCAGCTTCGGCGTCGAGGTCGAGCGGGAGGGAGACGTGTTCCGCGTGCCGCCGGGCGGCTGCACCGCGACCCGGTACGCGATCGAGCCGGATGCGTCGACGGCGTCGTACTTCTTCGCGGCGGCCGCGGTGACGGGCCGCCGGGTGACCGTGCCGGGGCTCGGAAAGGGCGCGCTGCAGGGGGACTTGGGGTTCGTCGAGGTGCTGGAGCAGCTGGGCGCGGAGGTGGAGATCGGAGCGGACGCCACCACCGTCACGGGCCGGACGCTGAGCGGCGGGACGGTCAACATGCGGGACATCTCCGACACCATGCCGACGCTCGCCGCGATCGCGCCGTTCGCGTCGGGCCCGGTGCGGATCGAGGACGTGTACAACACCCGGGTCAAGGAGTGCGACCGGCTGGACGCCTGCGCGGAGAACCTGCGGCGGCTGGGCGTCGACGTGCGGACCGGGCGGGACTGGATCGAGATCCGGCCCGGGGCGCCGCGGGCGGCGGAGATCGCCACCCACGGCGACCACCGGATCGTGATGTCGTTCGCCGTCACGGGGCTGCGCACCCCGGGCATCACGTTCGACGACCCGGGGTGCGTGCGGAAGACCTTCCCGGGCTTCCACGACGCGTTCGCCGCGTGGGCCGGGCAGTAGGCGAGGTCAGTCCTTCACGGCGCCGCCGAGCCCGGACACCATGTGCCGCTGGACCAGCACGAAGAAGATCAGCACCGGGACGGTCATCAGGGTGGAGGCGGCCATGATGCCGCCCCAGTCGTTCTCGTCCGGCTTGAAGAACACCATCAGGGCGGCCGGCAGCGTCTGGTGGTCGGTGTCCAGGATCAGCGTCTTGGCGAACACGAAGTCGTTCCAGGCGGTGATGAAGGAGAACACGCTGGTCGCTGCCAGGCCGGGCGCGACCAGCGGGAAGAGGATGCGCCACAGGATGGTGAAGCGGCTGGCGCCGTCGATCCGGGCGGCCTCCTCCAGCGACTCGGGGACGGCGGCGACGAAGCCGCGCAGCATCCAGACCGCGAACGGCAGCGAGAACGCCAGGTTGACCAGCATCAGTGCGCCCAGCGAGGAGAGTCCGAAGCCGGGGGCGACCGTGCCGATGTCGCGGACCAGGAAGAACAGCGGGATGGTGAGCGCCTCGACGGGGACCATCTGGGCGACCAGGAACATGATCAGAACGGTCGTCCGGAACCGGAACTTGAACCGGGAGAGCGCGACGGCCGCCAGGAAGGCGATCGCGGCGGAGACGACCACCACGACCACGGCCACCGCCAGGCTGTTCAGGAAGTACCGGCCGAAGCCCGAAACCCCCAGCGCGTTGCGGAAGTTGTCGAGCGTCGGGGCGAACGTCCACGGACGCGGATGGGCGGAGGTGATCTCGCCCTTCGGCTTGAGCGCCGAGAGCACCATCCAGTACAGCGGGAAGACGGTCAGCAGGGCGAGCACGATCGCCATCACGTTCGCGCCCTGCCTCAGGACGCGGCTGTCGCGCTTCACAGTTCCTCCCCGGAGCGGCGCAGGCTGCGGATGTACACGGCGGTGACGGCCAGCAGAATCAGCGTCATCAGGACGCCGATGGCCGCGCCGAGGCTGTAGTTCTCCGCGACGAAGGCCTTCTGGTAGGCGTACACGTTGAGGACGAGGTTCTGGCCGGCGATGCCGCCGCCCCCGGTCATCACGTAGATCTGGGTGAAGACCTTGAAGTCCCAGATGATCGACTGGATGACCACGATCACCAGCAGCGGACGCAGCATCGGCAGCATGATCCTGTGGAAGATCGTGGCGGTGCCGGCGCCGTCCAGCCGGGCGGCCTCCAGGACGGAGTCCGGGATGGCCTGGATGCCCGCGTACAGGGTGATCATCACGAACGGGAAGCTGTGCCAGACCACGACCACGGCGACCATCGCGAACGCCGACCACTTGTCGTACATCCAGTTGTGGCCCTGGATGCCGAGCACTTCGTTGACCAGGCCGGAGTTGGTGTCCAGCAGGAACATCCACACCGTGGAGCCGGTCATCGCGGGCGCGGCCCACGCGCCGAGCGCGCCGAACATCAGCAGCAGCCGCGGCCACTTGCCGACCCGGGTCAGCAGCACCGCGCAGACCGCGCCGACCACCAGGGTGGCGACGACGCAGAACGCGGCGAACGCCAGGGTCTGTCCGAGCACCTCCCAGAACTGCGAATCGCCGAGGATGTCCGTGTAGTTGGACAGCCCGACGAACTCGGTCGGCACCCCGCCGGACGCCTGCGGCTGGCCGAACTTGAGCACCGACAGCAGGCCCAGCTGGTACAGCGGGTAGCCGAACAGCGGGATCAGCACCAGTGCGGCCGGCAGCAGCAGCCACAGCGGGACGGGGATCCGGGCGAGCGGCCCGGATCGGCGGCGGCCCTTCGCAGGGGCGCCGCCCGCCGGGCGGACCGGGGAGTCCCCGTGGTCCGCCCGGGCGGTGACGGTCGTGGCAGGCATCGACAACTTCCGCTTCTCGTCTAGACGTTGACGACTACTTGGCGGCGAACGAGGTGTTCATCGCGCCCGCCGCCTCCTTGGTCGCGGCAGCCACGTCGGCCTTGCCGGTGATGACCTTCTGCAGCATCGTCGGCACCACGTTCTGGGCGTCGATCTTCGCCCAGGCGGCGTCCTTCGGGACGAACTTGGTGCCCGCCTCGATGGTGTCCGTGAACGGCTTCAGCCACGGCTGCTTCTGCACCACCTCGGCCCGCGCCGAGGACAGCGTCGGCAGGTTGCCCATCGCGTCGAACAGCGCCAACTGGTTCTTCTTGGAGGCGAGTTCCTTGATGAAGTCGACCGCCAGGCTGCGGTGCTGGGTGGACTTCATGACACCCAGGTCGTTGCCGCCGGAGAACGCCGGCGCGATCTGGCCGGCCGACGCGCCCGGCAGCGGAACGATCGCGTACTTGCCGTTCGCGGCACCCGCCTCCACCGCGCTGCGCGAGGAGTTCGGCAGGATCGCCATGCCGGCCTTCCCCGCCGCGAACGCCTCCACCGTCTTGCCGCCGGTCAGGTCGGCGCACTGCTGCGCCGGACAGATCCCGTCCGAGAACAGGTCGGTGTAGGCCTTCACACCCGCCTGCGACTTCTCCGAGTCGATCGCCGAGGTGTACGACGAACCGCCCGCCGTCGCCAGGTCGCCGCCGTTCGCCCAGACGAACGGCAGCGCGCCGAAGGTGTACTTGCCGCCGACCGCGATGCCCAGCATGTCCCCGTGCGCCGAACGGACCTTCTCCGCCGCCGACTTCAGCTCCGCGTAGCTGGTCGGCGCCGACAGGCCCAGCTCGGTGAACACGTCGGTGCGGTAGTACAGCGCGCGCACGCCCAGCCACCACGGCAGGCCGTACGTCTTGCCGTCCACCACCGCGGTGTCCTTCAGGTCCTGCGGCAGGTCCTTGCCGTCCTCCCAGCTCGCCAGGTCGGAGGTGATGTCGGCGAGGCCGCCCGACGCGGTGTAGCCGAACAGGTCGGTGTTGCCGAACTCCACCACGTCCGGCGCGGAGGACGGGTCGTTGAACGCGCCCTTCATCTTCTCCGCGCGCGGGCCGGCGTCCGTCGGAATGTACGACACCTGCACCTCCACGCCCGCGTGCTTCGCCTTGAAGTCGGCGACGGCCTGCGCCACCACCTGCTCCTTCGGCGCCCGGTTCGCCTCGTCGTACAGCCACACCTTCACGGTGCCGGTCTGCTTGTCCTCGGACGAGGCGGTCTTGGCGGTGCCCGGCGCACAGGCCGTGGCCACAGTGCCCGCCAGCACGGCAAGGGCGGCACCACGGGCCAGCTTCTTCATGCTCAACGTCATCTCCTCGCCGAAAAGCGGGATGTACCTGCACGATCCGGAGAAAACTCGGACATGCGGTGGGGGATCGGTGTGAGCGGGACATTAGAAAGCCGCCGGGCACGGCGACAAGAGCAGAGCGCGAAAGTTCTGCACTGCAAAACGATGTGCTGCGGAACTGGCACCACGCCCCGGCGCGTCGTAGCGTCACACCCCATGACCAGCACTGCCGCCGACAGTCGGCCGCCTGACCGGCCGGAACGCAACCAGTCCGCGTCGCTGCGCCGCGCCCTGGCCGTGCTCGAACACGTCCGCGACCGTGCCGCGGCCGGCCCCGGTCTCAGCCTGACCGCGCTCGCCGAGGGCCTCGGCATGTCGAAGTCCACCGTGCTGCGGCTCGCCGCGCCGCTGATCGACGCCCAGCTGCTGGCCCGCGACCGCGACACCGGCCACTTCCGACTGGGCTCCGGCGCCCTCCAGCTCGGCCAGGCCTACCTGGCCACCCTCGACCTGCGCACCGCCGCCTCCGAGGAGGCCCACCAGCTGATGCGCGAGGTGGCCGGCACCGTCCACCTGTGCGTCCCCGACGCGCCGTACGTGGTCTACGTCGACAAGGTCGAGAACGAGACCGCCGTCCGGATGGCCTCCCGGATCGGCAGCCGCGCCCCCATGTACTGCACCGCCGTCGGCAAGGCCATGCTCGCCTGGATGCCCGAGGACGCCTTCACCACCGTGGTCACCCACGGCCTCCCCGCGATCACCCCCCGCACCCTCACCTCGGCCGCCGCCCTGCGCGCCGAACTCACCCGCATCCGCAGCCGCGGCTACGCCGTCGACGACCGCGAGAACGAACCCGAGGTCCGCTGCATCGCCGCCCCCGTCTTCGACCACAACAACACCGTCATCGGAGCGATCTCCACCTCCGCCCTCACCTCCCGCATCACCGCCGCCCGAGCCCGCGAACTCGGCCCGGTCGTCGCCGCGACCGCCGCCCGCGTCTCCCGAACGATGGGCTCCACCCGCTGACGGCTGTACGGCAACGCGGCAACAGGGCTGGACGGCAACGCGGCAACAGGGCTGTACGGCAACGCGGCAACAGGGCTGGACGGCAACGCGGCTGGACGGCTATACGGCGACCAGTCGGACCCGGCCGCCGCAGAGCTTGGTGAGATCGTCGACGTCGGAGGTCAGCACCACCACGGGCCGCTGCTGACGCAGCGCGAGCTCGGCCACGGCGGCATCGATCGCATACTTGTGGCCGTGCAGGCCGGCCGCCAGGAGGAGGGCCGACGCCGCCGTGGCCTCCTCGTCGCCGACCGGGGCTATGCGCATGCTGGAGAGCAGCCGGTTCAGGCGGGCCCGATCGGTCCGGCTCTGCACCGCCTCGATGATCGTCAGCGCGCTGATCACCACTTCCATGCCGCGGGCGCGCGCTTCCGCGACCAGGGCGACGACCGGCGCGTGGTCCGAGAGCAGCTTGGAGAGCCCCTCGGAGTCGAGAACCAGCGTCCCTTCGTGGCTCAGCCTGCGGCGGGCCATTCGCCCTCCCCGGCGAACACCTCGTCGAACACCTGGCGGGCACGGTCCTGGTCCGCGGCGGGGAGCGGCCCGTTGCGGCGCTCGTGGTCGGCCAGGTACTCGTCCAGTATCCGGCCGCGGAGCTCACGCTCGACGGCGGCGGTGATGAACGCGGAGAACTCGCGCTTGCCTACCCGCTCCCGGATCGCCGCCGCGGTGCCCTCCGGAAGGGAGAGACTGACCCTGGTCGCCGGCCCGTCGCCGATGTTGTAGGCGTGTTCGGTCATGCGGCCAGATTGTCAAAGGAGTGGGAATTGCCCTCGGGGCGACTCGCGGGTCAGGCCTTCGCCGGGGCCGCGGGCTCGCGGCGGAGCTTGGTGCCGAGGCGGTCGAGGCCGACGACCAGGGCGGCGAGGACGACGAACTCCACGGTGAGCTGGACCATTTGGAGGCCGACCCAGGCGTAGCCCTTTTCGGTGGGGTCGAGGAAGAAGTAGGGGTAGCGGAGGGGGAAGTTCGGGAAGGCGGCGGCGCGGGCCTCGGTGAGGAAGGCGTAGCCGAGGGGGTAGGAGAGCCAGAGCGGGAGGTCGCGCCAGCGGGAGGCGTTGCGGGGGGAGAGCACCAGCCAGTCGGCGAGCACCATCAGGGGGGTGGTGTAGTGCAGGAAGAAGCTCGACCAGTGCTGGAGGCGGTCCGGGCCGGAGAACAGGCCGGGCAGCGGGTTCTCGCCGTGGTTGAGCAGCACGTGCGCGACGATGCCGGTGATGGTGATGTACAGGACGACGGCGCCGCGCAGCCGGGGGGCCGGGGCGTCGACGGTTCCGCGCTTGACCATCCAGTAGGCCGCGCCGAGGAAGTAGCCCAGCACCAGCACGTTGCTCTGGAGCGTGAAGTACACCAGCGAGCTGTTGCTGAGGTAGATCCCCAGGAACGCGGACAGGGCTATGGCGCAGCGCCACCACAGGGCGGGGCGGGTCCAGACGGTCATGCGGTCACCGGTGTTCGTCTCGCTGGTGCCCCCCGTGGGCACGACTGGTCGCCGCACTCTACCTGCCGGTTCGACAGTCCGAAAAGATCACCGGTCGGTGGACGGGCCCGCCCCGTACGGGAGTTCGGGGCAGCTCAGTGGTTCAGAGCGGGAGGTGCGCCGGGTTGTGGGTGTGGCTCTCGATTCCGGTCTCCGCCTGGCCGGCCAGCTTGTGGGCGAGGTCGTGGCAGGCGCGGGCGGCGGCCAGCTCCTCGCCGATGACGCTGTCGGAGTCGTCGATGGGATTGCGTCGGGCCATGCCGGTGCCCTGAGCGCCGGGCGCGCTGAAGCCGCTGAGCTGGGCGGTGCAGGTGGTGCGGGACTCGTCCTCTTCGAAGGTCAGGTCGACGATCCAGTGGTTCTGCATGACGTGTCACCTTCCCGTGCGCACCGGCGACGGGCGGCCGGTGCGCCTTCTTTCCAGCGTCCGCCCGCCCCCGGCAAGGGGCAAGGGGCGGCGGTCGGGCCGGTCGGGATCGGGATCGGGATCGGGCTCGGTCGAGGTCGAGGTCGAGGTCGGGGGAGGCCGAGGTCGAAATCGGGGGAGGTCGAGGTCGGGCCGGTCAGGAGAAGTGCAGCTCCGGGTCGGCGACCTGCCCCTCGCCGAACGTCCGGGCGTCCTCGCGGTAGCTGGTCGAGGTCTGCCACGGCCCGCGGTCGCCCTGCCGGGGCAGTCCGTCGACGACGCGCAGGATGTAGCCGGCCGAGAAGTCCAGGAACGGCCGGGTGGGCATCGCCGGGTCGGCGACCTCGGGGCGGCAGACCCGGTGCCCGTGCCGGTCCATGTGGGCCAGCAGGCGGCAGAAGTGCTCGCACAGCAGGCCGATCTTCAGCGTCCAGGACGAGTTGGTGTAACCGATCGCGTACGCGAAGTTGGGGACGCCGGAGAGCATCATGCCCTTGAACGCGACGGTCTCGGCGAGCTGCACGGGCTTCCCGTCCACGCTCATCGGGATGCCGCCGAACGCCTGCACGTTCAGCCCGGTCGCGGTGACCACGATGTCGGCCTCCAGCTCCCGCCCGGACTCCAGCAGCACGCCGCGCTCGGTGAAGGTGCGGATCCGGTCGGTGACCACGGCCGCCCGGCCGCCCCGGATCGCCTTGAACAGGTCGCCGTTGGGGACGGCGCACAGCCGCTGGTCCCACGGGTTGTACGGCGGGCTGAAGTGCTCGTCCACCGGGTAACCCTTGGGCAGCTGGCGGGCGTTCACCCAGCGGATGATCCGCCGGGCGGCCTTCGGGTGGCGCTGGCAGAACGACCAGATCGCGTACTGCTGGGCGATGTTCTTGCGCCGGGCCAGCGCGTAGCCGCGGTCGTCGCCGAGCAGGCGCCGCAGCAGGTTGGCGATGTGGTCGCGGCGCGGCACCGGCATGATGTACGTCGGCGTGCGCTGAAGCATCGTCACCTGCCGGGCCCGCGCGGCCATCGCGGGCACCAGGGTGACGGCGGTCGCGCCGCTGCCGATCACCAGCACGCGCTTGCCGGCGTGGTCCAGGTCCTCCGGCCAGTGCTGCGGGTGGACGACGGTTCCGGAGAAACGTTCCAGCCCCTCGAACTCCGGGGTGAAGCCCTGGTCGTAGCGGTAGTAGCCCATCGCGCAGAACAGCCAGTCGCAGGTCAGCGTCAGCTGCTCACCGGTGTCGGCGCGCTCCACCCGGACGCTCCAGCGGGCGTCCGCCGACGACCAGGACGCCTCCAGAACCCGGTGGTGGTAGCGGATCCGGTCCTGCAAACCGTTCTCCCGGACGGTTTCGTGCAGGTAGGAGAGGATCTGCGGGGCGTCGGCTATCGACTCCTTCTCCCGCCACGGCTTGAACGCGTACCCGAAGGTGTGCAGATCCGAGTCGGACCGGATGCCCGGGTAGCGGAACAGGTCCCAGGTGCCGCCGAGCTCGGCCCGGGCCTCCAGGATCGCGAACGACTTGCCGGGCAGTTCGGTGGTCAGGTACCGGCCCGCGCCGATGCCGGAGATCCCGGCGCCGACGATCAGCACGTCCAGGTGCTCGACGGGCGCGGCGGCCCGGTCGTGGTGCGCGGCGGCGGCGACGGTGGACACGGGCGGCTCCCGGAAGTGGCGAACTGGTGGACGATGCCCCGTCATCGTCCACAAGGCACCGGGGAGTTGCCCAGGTTCAGACTGCACCGAACTGCCCCTTCCCCGCTGCATTCTGCACCACTACCGTGACGGGCATGCCGCCGCTGCCCCCGCCCCGGATCCGCAAGCTGATCCGCCAGGGCGCCGAGATCGCCCTCAACCCGCTGCCCGAGTGGCTGGCCGAACTCGACGCGGCCACCCTGGCCGGCGAGACCCGGCGGCCGATCGCCGACGACCCCGTCCTCTCGGCCGGCCTGCGCCGCGCCAACCGCGCCAACCTGCTGCGCTGGGCCGCCGCCAACGTCGCCGCCCCCGGCGCGCCCGTTCCGCCCGCCCCGGACAGCGAGGAACAGCGGCTGATCGCCCGCGACATCGTCCGCCGCGGCCTGGACGAACCCGCCCTCGACTCCTACCGCGCCGGCGAGAGCGTCGCCGTCCGCCTGTGGACCCGGATCGCCTGCTCCCTCACCGCCGACCCCGGCGAACTCCGGGACCTGCTGGAGGTCTCCCTGTGCTCCGTCTCCGCGTTCGTGGACGCCTGCGTCGGCGAGATGTCCGCCCTGCTCCGGGCCGAACGCGCCGCCCTCACCGGCTCCAACCACGCGGAGCGCCTGCACGCCGTCACCCTGCTGCTGGACGGCGCACCCATCGCCCGGGCCCGCGCCGAGGCCCGGCTCGGGTACCCCCTCGCCAGCACCCACACCGCGGCCGTGCTGTGGGTCGACGACCTCGACGAGGACTTCGCCCAACTCGACCGCGCCGCCGACCTGTTGGCATCCGCCGCAGGCCGGCCGCCGGTCCTCGACGTCACCGCGAGCGCCGCCAGCCGCTGGCTCTGGACCGCCGCCCGCCCCGATCCGTCGATCCTGCGCACGGGCCTGGAACGGCTCCCCGCCGTCCGGATCGCCCTCGGCCCCGCCGCCACCGGCGTCAACGGCTTCCGCCGCAGCCACCTCGACGCCCTCACCACCCAACGCATGCTCGCCCGCCTCGCCTCCGTCCAACGCCTCGCCTCCCACGACGAGATCGAACTGGTCGCCCTCCTCACCCAGGACCTCGACGGCGCCGACCGCTTCGTCCGCCGCGTCCTCGGCGCACTCGACGGCCCCCCGGCCGAAGCCGTCCGCGCCTACCTCGCCGAACAGTGCAACGCGAGCCGCGCGGCGGAGCGCCTGTTCACCCACCGCAACACACTCCTCCGCCGCCTCGCCCGCGCGGACGCGACGCTGCCGCGACCGCTGGCCGAGAACCCGCTCGAAGTGGCGGCGGCCCTGGAGATCCGCCACTGGCGGGGGCGGGCCAAACACTGACGCGCACTGGAAGCAGGAGTGCGCACCACGCACCCGGACAGGTCGCTGCGGAAGCTACTTCGCCGGAGGCGGGATGCCGCATCCTGCGTGCTTGTTCTCCAGCGCCCGCAGGATGCGGGCCGTCACGTGTCCGTCCATGCCCATCTCGGGCAGCTCACTCAGCCGGGTCACCCGCACCGCGCTGTACTCGCCGTCGGACAGGGGCCGCATCAGGAGTGCGTCGACGGGCCTGATGGTGCCCCCGTCGAAGACCAGCTCCATTCCGCCCTGCGCCATCAGGCCAACGTCGAGCAGGGTCGGGGAGACAGGCAGCCCTACTCCCAGACGGTCCTTGACGTGCCGGGTGGTGGTTGCGGCGGGGTGCTCGCGCATGTCCGTGGCCCAGGGGGCGCCAGGGAGGTCCCAGCGCTCCGACCGTTCGTCCTGCACCAGCACAATCTGCGCGTCCGAGGGCCGGCTGCTGGTCTGCGGCGCGTCGGGCTCCACCTCGAACAGGGCGAAGCCGCGCCCTGTGAGACAGGGCATCGCGAATCCAACTCCTTGAATGGTCCGGGGGGTTGATGGAACGGAGGGCCGGGTGCGGCGAAGCACCCTGCGCGGGGCGAACCCCAGATCCGCCAGCGACTTCTCCGGCCACATGTGCCGGAACACCCGCTGGTAGGCGTAGTTGGGGCAGCGAATCTCGCCGGCCTCCAGCCGCCCGACGTAGCGCGCGTCGCAGGACACGTGTTCACCGATCTCCCGGGCGGCCTTCTGGACCCGCTTGGCGAACTCCCTCGGCGAGAGGTTGCCGCGCAGCTCCCGCATCGCCAGGTTGGGGACGAGCGGGGGCCGGCGCGTGCGTGTGGTGGACACCGGCTGTCTCCGTCCTGTCGTCAATGTGTGGCCAACTGGGCCACGCCGGCGTGCGGTTACCTGCCTGCTGGCTCGGCTGGCGTCCACCAGCACTTCGCGTTTGGCAACTGGTACTCACCACCGTCGATTTGGGTCTAAAGTCCACACCCATCACATCGTGGCCCTCCGTAGTCGAGTCGCTACCGGGGGACTTCACTGTGGCCCAGCGCCGCGAAGTGTTCAACTTGCCAAAGTTGCTCGGAGAGTAAGGAGTTGAGTCGGTGAACCGGTCTGAGCTGGACCCTGATGCATCGCCTGAGTCCAAGTTCGGCGCGTTTCTGCGCAGCTCACGTGACGCGCGAAAGTGGACCCAGGAAGAGCTGGGCGCGCGAGTCGGCTACTCGGGCACCCACGTGTCCGCCGTGGAAAATGGTCGACGTCCCCCAACTCCCCGTTTTGCCCGTCAACTTGACAGGGTTCTGGGTACCGAAGACCTGTTCCAGCGCCAGGCGCGCGAGCTACACAGCTCGGCATTGCTCGAAGGGTTCGCGGAGTACGCCGCGCACGAGGCCAGGGCGGTGGAGCTGCGGCTGTTCGACCTCGGAATCGTTCCCGGGCTCCTCCAGACCCAGGGCTACGCCGCCGCCATCGCAGCCGCTGCCGTCCGCCGTGGCAGCATCACGCAGGATCAGGCAGATGAACGGGTCGCGGTTCTCGCTCGGCGGCAGGCGAAGCTCAACCGGGAACCTGCTCCGAGGCTTCACGTGGTGATGGACGAGAGTTGCATCCGTCGGCCGGTCGGGGGTCCGGGGACCATGGCTGCTCAGCTCGAACACTTGGTGGCCGTCGCGAAGCTACCCAACACGCTTCTACAGGTGGCGCCCTATGCGATAGGCGAAGACCGGGCGTTCGACCTGCCGGTGAACATCCTCACGCTTCCCGACCGGTCCCTGATGTCCTACGCCGAATCGTCGCAGCAAGGGCATTTGGAGCGGGACACAAACTCGGTCGAGCCGATACTGACGGCCTACTATCAGTTGCAGGCCCTCGCACTGCCTCAGGCGGACGCCGTGGCACTGCTCTGCCAGTTGAGAAAGGAACTACCGTGAACGAGCCCAAGTGGTTCAAGTCTTCTTACAGCAGCAACGGCGGCAACTGCGTAGAGGTGGCACGGAACCTGGTTGCCACCGAAGGCGTCGTCCCTGTTCGAGACAGCAAGGACCCGAATGGGGCGCACCTCCGATTCAGCCCTGCAAGCTTCGGTGCCTTCATCGGTGCTGTGAAGGCCGGGCGCTTCGGCGAGGTGTGAGCCTGCCCTGCCGACTGGCCTGGAGACCCCACTATCCGTCCCGGCAGTGGGGTCTCGCCAGGTCCGGATCCGCGCTCCCTGGCTTCGCGCCGGGCGTCGGCCCCGGCCGACTCAATCGCGCTGATCCGAACTGTTCGGAAGGATCTCGCCAACATGGCCGCCGCTCCGATCAACGGACCCGGCGCACACTGGTTCAAGTCCAGCTACTCCAATGGCCAAGGTCAGTGCGTGGAGGTCAGCACCGACTACGTGTCCTCTCGCGCCGGGGACAGCAAGGACCCGGACGGACCCGCGCTCAGCTTCTCCCCTTCCGCCTGGGCTGCCTTCGCGGATGCGGTGGGGAGCGGGAAGTTCGGCGATTCATTGTTTCTCGGCTCGCAGCCAGAGGATCAGTAGGGCGAGGACGACGACGCCGGCTCGGTAGCAGTTTGGCCGGTTCGTCGAACCTGGTTGCCATTGCCCGGAGTTGCTTCAGCTTGGCGAAGCACCGTTGCGGATCTTCCGGGAGGAGTAGGCCTTGTCGGCCATGACCCGATCGGGCCTGCTCCTCGGCGGCCCGCTCCCGACGCGCGGAACGCGGATGGTGTCGGGGGCGGCGGGCAGCATCGTGCAGTGAACGGTGTTGCCCGGTGGCCCCGTTCAAGGTGGGGCGTCGCTGCGCTTCCTGCATGCGCTGACGCTATTGACCACGTCGGATGGCTCAACTCTGGGCTGCACCTGAGACGCACCAGCGCGGATACCTGGAGAGGGGCAAGGGCTCGGTTGCGGCGTGGGGCGGGGACTGCGATCGGCTTCAGGTGGAAGCGCTCTTCCGAACATCGTCGCGAGCGTTGATCCGCCAGGCCCGGAAGGAACTGTCCCACGATGGAACATGACGTCGATCTGAGCGGGTGTTCGATGGTGGGGTGATTCCGGGTCACGGCGAGTTGACGTGGAACGGTCCCCGGAAATACCGAACGGCCCGGCTGCTCCGCCGAATTGGCGGAACGGCCGGGCCGTCGGAGTGGCTTCGGATCACAGGCTTCCGGTGATGCTGGCGGCGTAGTGGTTGCCGTAGACGCCGGCCAGCGGGATCGCGGCCGCGGGCTGCCAGCTGCCGTTCACGTGGCGAATCGCGTGCAGGATCCGGTCGTCGTTGGTCACGAAGGTCAGCTGGAGCTCGCTGTCCACCGACGCCGCGGACACACCCGTCGCCGTGAACGAACCCAGCGAGCTCGTCAGATCCGTCAGCGGCATCCACGTACCGTTCGCGAGCCGCGCGCCGTGGTACTGCTTCGTACCACCCGCCGTCGTCACCACGATCTGCATGTCGTTACCCGTGCCGGCCACCGCGACATCGCTGGCCACGCCCACGTTCCCTGCCGCCGTGTACACATCGCCCCAGGTGCCCCACGTACCCGACACCGTACGGATCGTGTGCACGACCCGACCGTCGGCCACCGCCGCCACCTGCAACTGACCGGCCACCGACGCCGCCGACGCACTCGTCACCACAGCGCCGGGCGATCCCGCCTGGGACGACACGTCCGCGAAGCCCGACCACGTCCCGTTCGCCAGCCGCGCCGCGTGGAACAGCTTCCCGCCGGCCACCGCAAGCACGTGCAGGTCATTGCCGATCGAGACCGCCGACAGCTTCGTCACCGTGCCCGGCAGCGCACCCGCCTGCGAGTTGACGTCACCGAACCCGGACCAGGTGCCGTCCGCGAACCGGATGGCGTGGTAGACGTGGCCGTCACCGCCCACCGCCACCACGTGGGTGTCGCCGTTGATCCCGGCGTCCGCGATCGAACCGACCGTGCCGATGTCCCCGGTCTGGCTGGCGATGTTCGCGAAGCCCGCCCAGTTGCCCGCCGCGTCACGCGTCGAGTGGTAGATCCCGCCACCACCGTTGACCAGCACCTGCGCCTTCCAGGTCGAGACCTGCGGAGGGGAGGACGGGTACGGGTTCGCGTGGTCGGTGTAGAGCGGGCCGTTGCACTTGGTGGACCAGGCGGTGGGGCCCTGGCCGGCCAGGATCTTCTCGGCGATCAGGATCTGCTGCTGCTTGGTGGCGAGGTCCGGCCGGGCGGCGTACTGCAGGCCGCTGAACGCCTTCCAGGTGGGGAGGCTGATCTGCAGGCCGCCGTAGTAGCTGTTGCCGGTGTTGATGCTCCAGTTGCCGGAGCTCTCGCACTGGGCGACCTGGTCCCAGCCGGCGACCGAGGTGGCGGAGGCACCGGAGGCCGCGGCGAACGGGACGGCGAGGGCGATCAGGGCGGCGGACGCGGCGGTCCGGCGGCGGAGGGCGGGGCGCGGGGCGTGCAGAGGCATGGCGGAACTCCAGTGGTGACGTCGTGTCAGGTAGAGCCGCGGCAGCGCGGCGGGCCCGTGGGGCCGGAGGTGCGGAGGCGTGCCCGGGACGGCTGCCCTGCGGGTGCAGCGTCGTACGGCGGCGCGGAGAGGTGACGCGGAGAGACTGCGCGGAGAAGTGGTGCGGCGGGACGGCCAGGAGCGGCCCGGAGGAGCGGCCCGGACGGGCGGTCGGTGCTCGGCGCGGTCCGCCGCGAACAGCGGCTTCAGCGGGCGGTACCGGCGGCGGAAGCCGGGCGAGACCCGGTGGGCTTCGGTGACCAGTCGACGGGCGATGGCGACCGGGTCGAGCGGGGAGCGGCTCAGGTGGTGGAGCAGGAAGTCGATCCGGTCGACGGAGGCCTGGGCGGTGACGTGCTGGAGTCCTTCGTCGGGCTCGGCGTGGGCCCGGAGCACGTCCACGGCCTCGGATTCCTCGACCGCGGGTTCGACGTGCGGCGCGGCCGAGTGGGTTCCACGCTGACGTGCACGATGTCCATCGGTGGATCAGCCGCCCCGGGTGACGCTGGCCGGGGCGACGCCCGGGGCCGAAGTGGTGGCGGTCGGGGTCGGGGCCGGGACGGAACCGGTGTCGGCGGCGGGGACGGCCAGGAAGGCGGCGAGGGCGGAGACCGCGGTGGCCTTGACGAGGCGGGAGGCGTTCATGGTGGTGGTCCTTCCGGTGGCTGCGACGAGTGGGTGTCCGTTCGGATTCGGCGCCCCGCGGCTGGCGCTTCGTCCTGCTTGCCGTTCGGGCTGTTTCCCTGGCGGCGATGAACAGCTTCGCCGCTCGTCGGGGCGGGTGGAAGGAGTTCCGGATGGCGCCAATCGGCCTGACCGGATCCAGACAAGTTGTCGTGTACGCGCCGCAAATGATCGGCCATGCCCGACCGGCCGTCCGATATCGGACGGGACGGGCGAAAGATGATCTCGCGTCGGCCTCGAATGACCGTTTGGCTGCAACCGGCCGTCCGCCCGGGGGCGGGCCGACATCCTTGAGGGATGCCGTGCCGGAGGCACTTGGCCTGACGGCCGGAGCGACCGAGATCTACCGGGCGATGCCGGACCATCCCGGACGCGGCGTGGACGAACTCGCCGTGCTCTGCGGGCTGCACGTCGCAGACGCGCAGAGGCAGTGCACTGGTCCAGGTGACCGTCCACGGCCGCACCGGCCACCAAGTCCGCTTCGACGGCGTCGAACTGATCGGCCGTAAGCCCTCCGCCGTCGATGCCGACATCAGCCGCTGCATCCGGGACCGCGACCTGAACCTGCGCGGCGGTGGCGACTTCGACTCCGGCCCGGGCGAGTCCGAGGTGTGGGTACGGGTGGAGCGGGCCGGAGACGCCTCCGTCAGCGCGGCCTCCTTCTGCGTCGAGGGCTCGGAGTGCCGCGGCTGACAGTGCGTCCGTAGGTCGGAGGGCCGGTCGATGCGGCCACCACGCCCGTTCTGTACGGGAGTTCGGGCGCGCATGCTCCGCCGAACCGTTCGCTCGCCGCCCCCGAGCCCCCGGGTTCGCGGCCTGCTACGGCGTGCGGAAGCCGCGGAAGGTGACCTCGGTGCGGATGGTGAAGCCGAGGCGTTGGTAGAGGGCCATGGCGGTGGTGTTGTCGGCGGCGGAGTGGAGGAAGGGGCGCTCGCCGCGGGCGGTGATCTGGTGGACGAGGGTGGTGATGAGGGTCGCGGCGTGGCCCCGGCCGCGGGCTTCGGGGGCGGTGCAGACGGCGCTGACCTCGGTCCAGCCCGGCGGCTTGAGCCTCTCCCCGGCCATGGCGACCAGCGCGCCGTTCTCGCGGATGCCGAGGTAGGTGCCGAGTTCGCGGGTGCGGACGTGGAACGGGCCGGGGCGGGTGCGTTCGACGAGGGCGAGCATCTCGGGGACGTCCGCCGGGCCGAGTTCGACCACCTGGGCGGTGGTGCGGGGGAGTGCGGGGAGCGGGCCGGTGTGGATCAACTGGTAGCCGGGGAGGGTGAATTCGGGCACCCAGTGGTCGGGTGGGAGGGCGGGGCAGTGGAAGAGGAGGGCGAAGGCGTCGGCGCCGAGGAGTTCGAGCAGGTCGTCCCAGCTGCCGGGGTCGGTGTGGGCGTTGAGGGTGGAGATGCCGGCCACCTCGGGGTGGTAGCTGGAGGCCCGGCCGTGGTGGCGGGCGAGGTGGGCGTGCCGGCCGGCGAGTGAGGAGGCGACGGGGTCGTCGAGGACGGTGGTGTGGAGGTCGGACATGAGTCCATGATCGGGGACCGCCTGCCGCAGACCGTGCGGTTCACTCTTGTTACTGGCGAGTTGCATCCCTATCATCACGACTGTGACAGCTTCACTGTCAAACCTGGGAGGCGGTCGCCGATGACCCCCGCAACACCCCCCGCCGACACTGCCGGGCCCCTGGCAGGCGTGCGCGTCCTGGAGCTGGCGGGCATCGGGCCCGGGCCGTTCGCCGCGATGCTGCTCGCCGACCTGGGGGCCGACGTGGTGCGGGTGGACCGCCCCGGCGGACCGGCGCTCGGGCCGGCCCCGGAACAGGACCTGACCAACCGCAACAAGCGTTCGGTGATCGTCGACCTGAAGTCCCCCGAGGGGGCCGGCCTGGTCCTCGACCTGGCCGCCCGCGCCGACCTGCTGATCGAGGGCTACCGTCCGGGCGTCGCCGAACGCCTCGGCGTCGGCCCGGAGCAGTGCCTGGCCCGCAATCCGGCGCTGGTCTACGGCCGGATGACCGGCTGGGGGCAGGACGGCCCGCTCGCCGACCGCGCCGGGCACGACATCACCTACCTCGCCACCTCCGGCGTGCTGGGGCTGATCGGCGAGGCCGGCGGCCCCCCGGCGATCCCCGCCAACCTGCTGGGCGACTACGCGGGCGGCTCGCTCTACCTGGTGGTCGGCCTGCTGGCCGCCCTGCACCATGCCCGGGCCACCGGCGCCGGCCAGGTCGTCGACGCCGCGATCGTGGACGGCGCGGCGCACCTGTCCACCATGCTCTGGGGCCTGCTCGGGGCCGGCCTGTGGCAGGACCGGCGGGGCGTCAACCTGCTGGACGGCGGCGCCCCCTGGTACGGGACGTTCGCCACCGCCGACGGGCAGTGGATGGCCGTCGGCCCGCTGGAGCCGCAGTTCTACGCCGAGTTCACCCGCCTGCTGGAGCTCGGCGAGGACGCCCCCGCGCAGTACGACCTGGCCCGCTGGCCCGAGCTGCGCGAGCGGATCGCGCGGCGTTTCGCCACCCGCACCCGGGCCGAGTGGACGGAACTCTTCGAGGGCCACGATGCGTGCGTGGCACCGGTCCTGACGATGCGTCAGGCAGCGGAGCATCCGCACCTGGCGGCCCGCGGCAGCTACACCGAGCAGCACGGCACCGTCCAGCCGGGCGTCGCCCCGCGGTTCTCCGCGACCCCGGGCGCGCTGCGCACCGCACCCGCCCGGCCCGGGGCGCACACCGCCGAGGTGGCCCGCGACTGGGCCGTCCCCGCACTCGACCCGACAGCCTCCTGAGGGGGAGATCCTTTGCAGCGCGAGCTCTACACCGAGGAACACGAGGACTTCCGGGAGAGCGTCCGGGCCTTCCTCGCCAAGGAGGTCATTCCGCACCACGCCCGCTGGGAGCAGCAGGGCATCGTCGACCGTGACGCCTGGCTGGCCGCCGGAAGGGCGGGGCTGCTGGGCCTCGCGGTGGACGAGCAGTACGGCGGCGGGGGCAGCCCGGACTTCCGGTTCGCCTCGGTGCTGGCCGAGGAGTTCACCCGGGTCGGGGCGAGCGGCCTGGCGATCGGGCTGCACAACGACATCATCGGCCCGTACCTGACGGGGTTGGCCACCGAGGAGCAGAAGCGGCGCTGGCTGCCGGGGTTCTGCTCCGGCGAGCTGATCAGCGCGATCGCGATGACGGAGCCCGACACCGGCTCCGACCTGCAGGCGATCCGTACCAGCGCGGTCGACGCCGGCGACCACTACGTGCTGAACGGCGCGAAGACGTTCATCTCCAACGGCATCCTGGCGGACCTCGTCGTGGTGGTGGCGAAGACCACCGCCGAGGGCGGGGCGCACGGGCTGAGCCTGCTGGTGGTGGAGCGCGGCATGCCGGGCTTCGAGCGCGGCCGCAACCTCGACAAGATCGGCCAGAAGGCCCAGGACACCGCCGAGTTGTTCTTCCAGGACGTGCGGGTGCCGAAGGCCAACCTGCTCGGCGAGGAGAACCAGGGCTTCCTGTACCTGATGCGCAACCTCGCGCAGGAGCGGCTGGCGATCGCGGTCGCGGCGATCGCCGGCGCGGAGTTCCTGGTGGAGGAGACCACGGCGTACGTGAAGCAGCGCACCGCGTTCGGGCGTCCGCTGGCGAAGTTGCAGCACGTGCGCTTCGAGATCGCCGAGATGGCCACCGAGTGCGCCGTCACCCGGGCGTTCGTGGACCGCTGCGTGCTGGAGCACAACACGTACGCCCTGACGCCGGTGGACGCCTCGATGGCCAAGTGGTGGGCCACCGAACTCCAGAAGCGCACCGCCGACCGCTGCCTTCAACTGCACGGCGGCTCCGGCTACATGAGCGACAGCGCGGTCGCCCGGGCGTTCACCGACGGGCGCGTCCAGACCATCTACGGCGGCACCACCGAGATCATGAAAGAGATCGTCGGCCGCTCCCTGCTCGGCTGACCGACACGTCTGAAAGGCACTGACACCGTGACGACCGAAGCGTACGTCTACGACGCGATCCGCACCCCGCGCGGACGCGGCAAGCAGACCGGCTCCCTGCACGGCACCAAGCCGATCGACCTGGTGGTCGGCCTGATCCACGAACTCCGGCGCCGTTTCCCGACGTTGGACCCGGCCGCGATCGACGACATCGTGCTCGGCGTGGTCAGCCCGATCGGCGACCAGGGCTCCGACATCGCCCGGGTCGCGGCGATCGCCGCCGGCCTGCCCGACACCGTCGCCGGCGTGCAGGAGAACCGCTTCTGCGCGTCCGGCCTGGAAGCCGTCAACCTGGCGGCGGCGAAGGTCCGTTCGGGTTGGGAGGACCTGATCCTGGCCGGCGGCGTCGAGTCGATGTCCCGGGTCCGGATGGGCTCGGACGGCGGCGCCTGGTTCGCCGATCCGATGACCGCGTACGAGACGAGCTTCATCCCGCAGGGCATCGGCGCCGACCTGATCGCCACCATCGAGGGCCTGTCCCGCACCGACGTGGACGCGTTCGCCGCCGAGTCGCAGGCCCGCGCCGCCAAGGCCCAGGCCGACGGCCTGTTCGACCGCTCGGTCGTCCCGGTGCGCGACCGCAACGGCCTGGTGGTGCTGGGCCGCGACGAGTTCATCCGCCCCGGCACCACGGTGGACACGCTGGCCGGGCTGAAGCCGTCCTTCGCCGACATCGGCGACCTCGGCGGCTTCGACGCCGTCGCGCTGCAGAAGTACCACTGGGTGGAGTCCATCGACCACGTCCACCACGCCGGCAACTCCTCCGGCATCGTGGACGGCGCCGCGCTGGTCGCGATCGGCTCCAAGGAGATCGGCGAGCGCTACGGCCTCACCCCGCGGGCCCGGATCGTCTCCGCCGCGGTCTCCGGCTCCGAGCCGACCATCATGCTGACCGGCCCCGCCCCCGCCACCCGCAAGGCCCTGGCCAAGGCCGGCCTGACCGCCGCCGACATCGACCTGGTCGAGATCAACGAGGCGTTCGCCGCCGTCGCGCTCCGCTTCATGCGCGAACTCGGCTTCCGGCACGACCAGGTGAACGTCAACGGCGGCGCGATCGCGCTCGGCCACCCGCTCGGCGCGACCGGCGCGATGCTGATCGGCACCCTGATCGACGAGCTGGAGCGCCGCGACCTGCGCTACGGCCTGGCCACTCTGTGCGTGGGCGGCGGCATGGGCATCGCCACCGTCATCGAGCGCATCTGACCACCCGCCACCTCACGTACCCGAAGAAGGACTTCGACACAATGACCGACGTGAGCCCCATCCGCTGGGAGCAGGACCAGGACGGCGTGGTCACCCTCGTCCTCGACGACCCCGCCCAGTCCGCCAACACCATGAACGCCGCGTTCACCGACGCGCTCGAAGCGACCGTCGAACGCCTCGCCGCCACCGAGGAGTTGACCGGCGTCGTCGTCACCTCCGCGAAGAAGACCTTCTTCGCCGGCGGCGACCTCAAGCTGCTCTCCTCGGTCGGGCCGGACGACGCCGAGCAGGTGTTCGCCAACTCGATGCGGATCAAGCGCGCGCTGCGCAAGCTGGAGACCCTCGGCAAGCCGGTGGTCGCCGCGATCAACGGCGCCGCGCTCGGCGGCGGCCTGGAGATCGCCCTCGCCTGCCACCACCGGATCGCGCTGGACGCCCCCGGCAGCAAGATCGGCCTGCCCGAAGTCACCCTCGGCCTGCTGCCCGGCGGCGGCGGAGTGGTCCGCACCGTGCGGATGCTCGGCATCACCGACGCCCTGCTGAAGGTCCTGCTCCAGGGCCGCCAGTACCGTCCCGCGCAGGCGTTGCAGAACGGCCTGGTGCACGAACTCGCCTCCACCGCCGAGGAGATGCTCGCGCAGGCGCGCGCGTTCATCGCCAACAACCCGGTCAGCGCGCAGCCCTGGGACGCCAAGGGCTACAAGATCCCCGGCGGCACCCCCAGCACCCCCGCGCTGGCCGCCAACCTGCCGGCCTTCCCCGCCAACCTGCGCAAGCAGCTGAACGGCGCGCCGTACCCGGCGCCGCGCAACATCCTGGCGGCGGCCGTGGAGAGCTCGCAGGTCGACGTGGAGACCGCGTTCGTCATCGAGGCCCGGTACTTCACCGAGCTGGCCTGCGGCGCCACCTCCAAGAACATGATCCAGGCCTTCTTCTTCGACATGCAGGCCGTCAACTCCGGGGCCTCCCGCCCGGATGCGGTGCCGGCCCGGAAGGCCTCGAAGGTCGCCGTGCTGGGCGCCGGCATGATGGGCGCGGGCATCGCGTACTCGTGCGCGCAGGCCGGGCTGACGGTGCTGCTGAAGGACGTCACCCTGGAGGCCGCCGAGCGCGGAAAGGCCTACTCGGCAGGCCTGTTGGACAAGCAGGTGCAGCGCGGCCGGCTGTCGCCGGAGGAGCGCGACGAGCTCCTCTCCCGGATCACCCCCACCGCGGACCCGGCCGACCTGGCCGGCTGCGACACCGTCATCGAGGCGGTCTTCGAGAACCCCGAGCTCAAGCACAAGGTGTTCCAGGAGATCCAGCACGTGGTCGCCCCCGACGCGCTGCTCTGCTCCAACACCTCCACCCTGCCGATCGGCGTGCTGGCCGAAGGCGTCGAGCGGCCTGCCGACTTCATCGGCCTGCACTTCTTCTCGCCGGTCGACAAGATGCCGCTGGTGGAGATCATCCGCGGCCCGCAGACCGGCGACCGGGCGCTCGCGCACGCCTTCGACCTGGTCCGGCAGATCCGCAAGACCCCGATCGTGGTCAACGACTCCCGCGGCTTCTTCACCTCGCGCGTCATCGGCCAGTTCATCAACGAGGGCGTCGCGATGATCGGCGAGGGCCTCGACCCGTCCTCCGTCGAACAGGCCGCCGCGCAGGCCGGCTACCCCGCGAAGGTGCTGTCGCTGCTGGACGAGCTCACCCTCACCCTGCCGCGCAAGATCCGCAACGAGTCCCGCCGCGCCGTCGAGGAGGCCGGCGGCACCTGGGTCGAGCACCCCGGCGAGATCGTCATGGACCGGATGATCGACGAGTTCGACCGCCCCGGCCGCAGCGGCGGCGCCGGCTTCTACGACTACGTCGACGGCCGCCGCACCCGGCTCTGGCCCGGCCTGCGCGAGCACTTCGGTAAGGACAAGCACAGCGCGCAGCCCGGCGCGGAGATTCCGTTCGAGGACATGAAGGAGCGGATGCTCTTCTCCGAGGCCCTCGACTCGGTCCGCTGCCTGGACGAGAACGTGCTCACCTCGGTCGCCGACGCCAACGTCGGCTCCATCCTCGGCATCGGCTTCCCCGCCTGGACCGGCGGCGTCCTCCAGTACGTCAACGGCTACCCGGGCGGCCCGGCCGGCTTCGTCGCCCGCGCCCGCGAACTCGCCGCCGCGTACGGCGAGCGCTTCACCCCGCCGGCGTCGCTGGTCGCCCTCGCCGAGAGCGGCGGCCGCTACCGCGACTGATCGCTCTCCTCCTGGCCCGCCCGGTCCGCCGGGCGGGCCAGCTCCTCCGCGAGCGACCGCTGGAAGGCCGTCACCAGCGCCTGCACCACCATCGGCTGGATCCGGTCCGTCAACTCCCGCATCCGCTCCAGCTCCTCGGGCTCCGGGCCGCTCTCCCGGTAGGGCCGCCACACGGTGTCCCGGAACAGCCGGTGCAGATCGTGCGCCGTCGCCTGGCTGTGCAGCCGCACCACCGCCCGCGCCGCGACCAGCGTCTCCAACGGGATCGGCACGTCCAGCACCCGCACCCCCAGCGGCAGCAGGCCCGGCTCGACCTTGAACACGTCCGGGTCGTCGGTGCGGTGCAGCGCGCCCATCGCGGCCAGGCCGTCCAGATCCGCGTCCGACAGTGCGCGCCCCGTCCGCCGCTCCAACTGCGCCCTGGTGGCCTCCTCGGCCGACTCCGGCGTCCAGGACGCCACCAGGGCGCGATGGATGGCCAAGTCCAACTCGCCGATGTCCGACGGGAGTTGCGTCAGATACCGGTCGATCGCCGCGAGCGTCAGCCCCTGCCGCTGCAACTCCTCGATCAACTCCAGCCGCCCCAGGTGCTCGGCCCCGTACAGCCCCACCCGCCGCGGCCCCAGCTCCGGCGGCGGCAGCAGCCCCTTCGCCCCGTAGAACCGCAACGTCCTGACCGTCACCCCGGCCCGGGCGGCCAGCTCGTCCACCGTGAACCGCAGCTCCCCGCCGCCCATCGCACCCCAGCCTTCGTGTCAGTGCCACTGTGACACCAGCAGTGTGACACCGGCGTCCGCTGTCGCACCAGGGCGCTACTCTCCCCGCCATGACCGTTCCCGACCTGATCCCGATCGCGTACGAGCCCCACTACCGCACCGACACCATCGGCCACTGGGCCGGCGGCCAGTTCCTCGCCCATGTGACCTGGGCGCCCGCCCGCACCGGCTGCTGGGTCGTCCTGCACACGTTCGACCCGGCCGGTCGGCACCTCGGCTCCACCGTCGAACTCGTCCCCGTCCCCGGCGATTCGGATGCCCGGCTCCACCAGTTGCTGGACGGGCTCCCCGGCCGCGAGTACGGCGACATCGCGATCGCCCCGTTCGCGGAGCACCGCGACGGCGACCTGTTCGGCCTGGTGCTGGAGTCCCACGGCGAGTACCCGCCCGGCGAGGAGCAGTTCGACTGGGCCGAGCTCTACCCGTGCCGCCTCGGCTTCGGCGCGCCGTGGGACGGCACCTACGACACCTGACCGGACGTCAGCAGTCGGACGCGGTCGAGTCGGTGATCCGGTACTGCTCGCGCTTGACGTTCAGCGTCTCGCCGGTCCGGACGTCCCACAGCGCGGCCCAGTCGCCGGCCGCCGGGAACACCAGGTACGGATGCTCCGCCACCGGCGCGGCCCCGTCCCAGCCGGCCTCGGCGACCGGCCGCAGACAGACCCGACGCGGGGCGATCCCGAAGTACGCCGCGGGCTGCCGGCCGTTCCTGGCCTGCTGCTGGGCGACGGCGGCGGCGTGCGAGGCGGGCACCATGATCTGGGTCTGGAACAGGGTGACGAAGCCCAAGCACGTGCAGAACATAAGGAACGCTGCGACCGACAGCCCGCTGGTCGTCCGGAAGGCGTGCAGGTGCCGTGCGTAACCGAGCAGTGAGACGGCGACCAGCGGCCCGACCGCCACGATCAGCGCCTTGGTGTCGGCGATCACCTGCCACATGGAGGGGACCTGCACGTCCTCGCGGTTCAAGCCGAACCCGTCCATGTAGAAGACGTGCAGCGAGAAGCCGAACCCGGGCAGCACGACCAGCACGACCGGCAGCAGCGCCGGGACCAGCCAGGCGGCGGTGGCCTGCCAGGTCAGGCCGCGCAGCAGCAGTCGGAGACCGTTGCCGCACAGCAGGATCGCGCCCGAGACCAGTGCGGCGTTGCCGAACCCGGGTGCGGACGAATCGAGCAGGGCCACCGCGACGGTCAGGGCCACCGCCGCGGTGGCGAGCGCGAGTGCGGCCTTGACTCCGCGTCGTGGCCCGGAGGCCCAGTGCCCGGAGTTGAATGCGGCCCCGGCCGCGGCACCACCGAGCGCGACCACCAGCAGGACGCCCGCCCAGGCAGCCGGGCCCGGCTGCGATCCGCCCAGCAGCACACCGGCAAGCACGGTCGCGCTCAGCAATACGACCGTGACCGGTCCCACCACCTGAGCCGGTACGAAGGGCGCGGAGGTTCGGCCGGGGCGGTCCAACTCGTGGCCGACCGGCCTGGGCGTGCCGTCCGCCGGGGGCGTCGGGGCTCCCGGCAGGGCCCGGACCGCCTCGGCCCCGGCCCGGCGGCGGATGTCCGGGCCCGGTGGCAGGAACAGCTCGCGGCCGGTGTCGAACAGCCGGGTGCGTGACGCTGCCGCGCGGAGCCAGGACGGCACCCGGGCCGGGCGCTGGACCAAGTACCGCCCGCGCGGCAGCTCCTGACGGACGATCGGCTCCATCAGCCGGAGATCGACGTCGACCGGGGTCCGGCCGACCAGCCGGTCGAGCGTCAACCGCACGGCGAGCCCCGCACCGGCCCGCGCGCCGGTGACGCCCGCCTCCACCAGCCAGCGGCCGTGGCGCGGCCCGCCGTCCACCAGCTCGGTGACCAGCCAGCCCTGGGCCGCCAGCAGCGCGGAGAGCGCGCCCCGGCCGTTGGCGGTGCCGGTCACCTCCAGCTCCAGCCGGAACCAGTGGTCGTACCCCGTCATCTTCCTGCCCCTTCGTTCCTGGGGCGGGAAACCTACCTCACGGCCCGGTGCCTGCTCAGCCCCGGGGGAGGAGGTCGGCGTGATGGCGGCGGGTGACCTCCGGGTGGGCCCGGGTGAAGCCCTTCAGCTCGTTCGTGCCGAACTCGGCGTGCAGCGGGTTGGCCGGGTCCCGGGTGACGCCGGGGGCGTGGTGGGCGTGCGGGAAGTCGAGCGGGGTGATCCGGGCGTCGAGGCGCGGGTTGTAGAAGAACGGGACGGAGAAGCGTTCGCGGGCGCCCGACGGGGACAGGACGCGGTGGCTGGTGGCCTTGAGGTAGCCGTCGGTGGCGACTTCGAGGAGTTCGCCGAGGTTGACGACGAAGGCGCCGTCCAGCGGGGGGACGTCCAGGAAGGTGCCGTCGGGGCGTTCGACCTGGAGGCCGCCGACGGTGTCCTGGAGGAGGAGGGTGATGAAGCCGTAGTCCTTGTGGGTGCCGACGCCCTGCTCGGCGCCGTCGGGGGCGGTGCCCGGGTAGCGGACCAGCTTCAGGTGCAGGTGGGGGTGCGGGGCGAAGGCGTCGTCGTAGAAGTCCGGGCGGGCGCCGATCGAGGCGAGGAGCTCGTGCAGCAGCCGGCGGGCGACGGCGTCGAGGCGGTCGATCCAGTGCAGGGCCGCGGTGCGCAGCTCCGGGAGCGCGGCGGGCCACTGGTTGGGGCCCTCCAGCCACCAGTAGGCGGGCTCGCCGGGCGCGGGCACGTGCGGGGGCAGTTCGGGGCCTATGTCGAGCTGGTCGCGCCAGTCGCGGCTGCCGCCGGTGCGTTCGTCGCCGGTGCGCGTGTAGCCGCGAAAGTGCGGGGAGTTGAGGTTGCTGACGGACAGTCGGTCGGCCTCGGGGAGCGCGAAGAACGCGCGCATCGCGGAGGTGAGGCCGGCGGTCTCGGCGGCGGTCACGCCGTGCCCGACGAGCTGGAAGAAGCCGACTCCGGTGGCGGCCTCCCGCAGCTCCCGGCGGAGCCGGTCCCGCTCGGCGGGGGCGCCGTCGGCGAGCGAGAGGTCGATGACGGGGAGGGCGGTGGGGTGCTGCATGGTCATGGGTGCGCGTCCACGGGGAAAGGCCCGGCCGTCACGGCGGGTCACGCCGGAGGTGCCGGGGTGGCGGCGCCCGGCCGGGGCCGGGTGGACCACGGACGGGCGGGGAGGGTGGCGGAGCGATCAGCCGGAGCGTCGACAGGACATGCTCGTGACGCGGAGCAGGTCCACGTGGCGACGGCTGACAAGAAGAAGCACCCCGCCAGGCTACAACCCCCGCCCGGACGCCGACCGGAAAATGACAGTATTCGATCAACCGATCGTTCGGTCGCCGGGCGGCTGCCCGCCCGCCGGTCAGTACCCGGTCGCGCCGTCGATGCGCTCGCGCAGCAGGTCGGCGTGGCCGTTGTGGCGGGCGTACTCGGCGAGCATGTGCAGCAGGATGCGGCGCAGCGAGACCGGCTTGCCGGTGGACTTCTGGATGCCGGTGGCGTCCAGCGAGGGCGCCTCGGCGAGGATCCGGCGGGAGGTCTCGACCTGGGCGTGCCAGCGGGCCAGGGCCTCGGCGAAGTCGCCGTCCAGGTGCTCGAAGTCCTGGTCCGGGTCGTCGTCGGAGTAGTACTGGAGCGGCCTGCTCTCGTCGCCGGCGAACTGGATCTCGAACCACCACTGCTCGACGCCCGTCAGGTGCCGCAGCAGCCCGTGCAGGCTCAAACCCGACGGGGGGAGCGCGAGTTCGGACAGCCGCTCGACCGGGACGCCCGCGCACTTCATGGCGAAGGTCTCGCGGTGGAAGTCCAGGTAGGAGGTGAGCAGCTCGCGCTCGTCGCCCACCAGCGGCGGCGTGGTCCGGCTGTCGGCGTCGGCCCAGGCGGGGGAGAGGTGCAGCGGGGGCGGAGTCGGTTCGGTCGTCATGGCCGCCAGCCTGTCAGAGCCCTCCGACAGCGATCAGTGCTTGCGCGGCTCGCCCCGGTAGGTGCCGAACGACCAGTGGTTGCCCTCCGGGTCGCGCACCGAGAAGTCCCGCGAGCCGTAGTCGGTGTCGTGCAGTTCGGCGACCACCCTGGCGCCGGCGCCCACCGCCCGCCGGTACAGGCCGTCCGGGTCGTCGGTCACCACGTACGCGCCGAACGTGCCGGGCCGCAGCGGCGACGAACCGCCCGCGCTCTCCGCGGGATCCTTCTCGGACCCGATCATGATGCCGCCTCCGGGCGGCCACGCCAGCTCGGCGTGCGACACGTGGTCGCCGTCCGTGTACACGGACGTCGCCTCGAAGCCGAATGCCTCCACCAGGAACGCGATCAACGCCCGGGCGTCCCGCGCCCGCAGCGTCGGCCACACCTGCGGCGGCGGGGGAACAGCGGCCCCGGTCATCTCCGGCCTCCTCGGCTCTCCGGCTGCGACGTGCGCCCCACCGTAGGTCGCGCCGCAGGTCGGAGGGGTGTGCCGCGCCGGAGAGATGACGGGGCGTCATCCCGATGGCGCGATGGCGCGATGGCGCGATGGCGCGATGGCGCGACGGCGCGACGGCGCGACCGCGTGACGGCGAGTCGGTGCGACGGCGCGAGGGCGAGTCAGCGTGACGGCGTGACGGTGGGAGGTCGGGTCGCGCGCCGGCCCCGGTCTCCGCCCGCCGACGGTGACCGGGGCCGGTGGCCGGCTGTCGGCCGGTCCGGGTGGGTGTCGGGGCGTCAGTGGGAGACGGCCAGCTGGACGGCGTGGTGCTTCGGGGTGTCGATCTCGTCCAGCAGGGCCACGGCCAGGTCGGCGTGCGAGATGCGGCCGGTGCCGGTGACGGTGTCGACCGCGGTGAGGTAGTGGCCGGTGGCGGGGGCGTCGGGGGTGAGGTCCATGGGCGGGACGACCATCAGCCAGTCGAGGGGGCCGGCTCCGGTGGCGAGGAGGTCGAACTCGACGACGTGGCCCTGGGAGAACGTCCGGTACTCCACCGGGAATTGGGGGTCGTCCATGATGCGGACCCCCGGGGCGGTCTCCAGCGTGGTGGCGATGCCCAGCACCAGCAGCCGGCCCACGCCGGCCTCGCGCAGGCCGGTGATCAGCGCGTGGGCGGTGGCCGTGAAATAGGCCTCGGACGAGACGTCCAGCCGCACCGAGGCGTTGATCGCCGCGTCGTGGCCGGCCGCCGCCCGGGCGACGGCGTCCGGGTCCGTCGCGTCGCCCCGCACCACCGTCACGCCCGAACCGCCGTCCAGATCCGGGTACTTGGCCGGGTCGCGGACCACCGCCGTCACGCTGTGGCCGCGCCGCACCGCCTCCGCGACCGCCGCGCGGCCGACTCGTCCGCCCGCGCCGAAAATCACGACCTTGCTCATGGCTCCTCCTCGGTGACCTGCTGCGTTCCGTGTCGTCGCCGACGGTAGGACGGGCACCCCCGGTTACTGCAACGAAACCGGGGCGGAGGAGAGTTATCGTCGTACGCGTGGCCACCATCGACGAAGCAGGCGTGTTCGACCTCCGGGAGTGCACGCATCGCTCACCGATCCAGGTCGGTGACAAGTGGTCCGGCGCCGTGCTGCGCTGCCTGGCGGACGGGCCGCACCGCTTCACCGAACTCAAGGCCCGGCTGCGCGGCGTCAACCCGAAGGTGCTCACCGAGACGCTGCGGGCGATGGAACGCGACCGCTGGCTCACCCGCGCCGACCACGGCGGCAACCCGCCGCACGTCGAATACGCGCTGACCGACGTGGGCCGCTCGCTGATCGGCGTGCTGGACACCGCCTGCACCTGGGCCCGCGAGCACAAGCCCGAGAACTGACGGAGCGTCAGAGCGTCCGGCGGTACATCTGGCGGGAGCCGCCCTCCGGGCCGGGTTCGACGGCCTCGGCGGGGGAGAAGCCGAGCCGCTCGTAGAACACCCGGGCGCCGCTGGCCACCGCCCCGGGGTGGTCCGCGCCGAACGTCACCACCTCGACGCCCACCACCCCGTCCGGGCAGCGGGCCAGCGCCTCCGTCACCAGCGCCCGGCCGACACCGGTACCCCGGGTGCGCTCGTCCACCACCAGCCAGTGCAGGTGGCACGCCGCCGCCTCGTACCCGACCAGCAGGCCGCCCACCACCCGCTCGTCGCGGACCGCCACCAGCGCCGTCCCCCCGGCGAGTTGACGCTCCACCGCGCCGTGGAACCCGGGGTCGTCCACCATCGCCCCGAACTAGTGCTCCACCTGCCCGGCCAGCCGCACCAACTCCGCCGCGTCGCCGTCCCGGCCGGTGCGGATCTGCATGTCCATCGGTTCTCCTCCTCCGGCCCCGCCGGATGCCGTGTCGTTCGGATTTCCCGCTGCTACGCGCCCACGTACTCCGCGAGGTGTCGTCCGGTGAGGGTGGTGCGGTCGGCGACCAGGGCGGTGGGGGTGCCCTGGAAGACGAGGCGGCCGCCGTCGTGGCCGGCGCCCGGGCCGAGGTCGATGATCCAGTCGGCGTGGGCCATCACCGCCTGGTGGTGTTCGACCACGATGACGGACTTGCCGGAGTCGACCAACCGGTCGAGCAGGCCCAGGAGTTGTTCGACGTCGGCGAGGTGCAGGCCGGCGGTGGGCTCGTCCAGGACGTAGATGCCGCCCTTCTCGGCCATCTGTGCGGCGAGCTTCAGGCGCTGGCGTTCGCCGCCGGACAGCGTGGTGAGGGGCTGGCCGAGCGTCAGGTAGCCGAGGCCGACGTCGGCGAGGCGGGTCAGGACGGTGTGCGCGGCGGGGGTGCGGGCCTCGCCGGTCGCGAAGAAGGACTCGGCCTCGTCCACCGACATGGCCAGCACCTCGGCGATGTTCCGGCCGCCGAGGCGGTACTCCAGCACCGCGGCCTGGAAACGCTTGCCCTCGCACTCCTCGCAGACCGTCGCGACCCCGGCCATCATCGCCAGATCGGTGTACACCACCCCCGCGCCGTTGCAATTCGGGCACGCGCCTTCGGAGTTGGCGCTGAACAGGGCGGGCTTCACCCCGTTCGCCCTGGCGAAGGCCTTGCGGATCGGCTCCAACAGGCCCGAGTAGGTGGCCGGGTTGGAGCGCCGCGACCCGCGGATCGGGCTCTGGTCGATCGCCACCACGCCCTCCGGCGCGCCGCCCTTCAGCGCCGCACCGCTGACCAGCGAGCCGTGGACCAGCGAACTCTTTCCGGAGCCCGCCACGCCGGTGACCACCGTCAGCACGCCCAGCGGCACGTCCACGTCCACCTCACGCAGGTTGTGCGCGTTCGCCCCGCGGATCTCCAACACGCCTGTGGGGGTGCGGACTTCATGCTTCAGTGCGGCCCGGTCGTCGAAGTGCCGGCCGGTGATGGTGCCGCTGGCGCGCAGCCCGTCCACGCTGCCCTCGAAGCAGACCGTGCCGCCCGCCGAACCCGCGCCCGGGCCGAGGTCCACCACGTGGTCGGCGATCGCGATGGTCTCCGGCTTGTGCTCCACCACCAGCACCGTGTTGCCCTTGTCGCGCAGCCGCAGCAGCAGGTCGTTCATCCGCCGGATGTCGTGCGGGTGCAGGCCGGTGGTCGGCTCGTCGAATACGTACGTCACGTCGGTCAGCGAGGACCCCAGCTGCCGGATCATCTTCACCCGCTGCGCCTCGCCGCCCGACAGCGTGCCCGCCGGGCGGTCCAGCGACAGGTAGCCGAGGCCGATCTCGGTGAACGAGTCCAGCACCTGCCGCAGCGAGGACAGCAGCGGCCCCACCGAAGGCTCGTCCAACTCCCGTACCCAGTCGGCGAGATCACTGATCTGAAGGGCGCACGCGTCGGCGATCGAGCGGCCCTTGATCTTCGAGGAGCGGGCGGCGGCGCTCAGCCGGGTGCCCTCGCACTCCGGGCAGGTGGCGAAGGTGACGGCCCGGTCCACGAAGCTCCGGATGTGGGGCTGGAGGGCGGCCCGGTCCTTGGACAGCATCGACTTCTGGAGCCGCAGCACCAGGCCCTCGTAAGTCATGTTGATGCCGGCGATCTTCATCCTGGTCGGCTCGAGGTACAGGAAGGAGTGCAGCTCCTTCTCGGTGTACCGGTGGATCGGCTTGTCCGGGTCGACCAGGCCCGACTCGGTGTACAGCCGGTAGTTCCAGCCACCGGGCTTGTAGCCGGGGATGGTCAGCGCGCCCTCGTTCAGCGACTTGGTGTCGTCGTACAGCTGACCCAGGTCGATGTCGGAGACGGCGCCCCGCCCCTCGCAGCGCGGACACATGCCACCGGTCCGCGAGTACGTGCGCTTCTCGGTCTTCGAGCCCGCGCCGCGCTCCACGGTGATCGCCCCCGCGCCGTGCACCGTCGGCACGTTGAAGGAGAACGACGGCGGCGGGCCGATGAACGGGTCGCCGAGCCTGCTGAACAGGATGCGCAGCATCGCGTTGGCGTCCGTCGCGGTGCCGACGGTCGAGCGCGGGTCGGCGCCCATCCGCTGCTGGTCCACGATGATCGCCGTGGTCAGGCCGTCCAGCACGTCCACCTCGGGCCGGGACAGCGTCGGCATGAACCCCTGGACGAACGCGCTGTACGTCTCGTTGATCAGCCGCTGCGACTCCGCGGCGACGGTGCCGAACACCAGCGAGCTCTTCCCCGAACCGGACACGCCGGTGAACACCGTCAGCCTGCGCTTGGGCAGTTCGACGCTGACATCCTTCAGGTTGTTCACCCGCGCCCCGTGCACCCGGATCAGATCGTGCGAGTCCGCCAGGTGTTGACGGTCCGCCTGCTTGCCCGCCCGCTCGGCGCCGCTCATCGTCCTCGCTCCTCCGTCCGACAGTGCCCGTGGCGGCACCGCCGCCCCCGATCCAACCACCCGGCCGGGCCGAGGGCCGGGAGGTGTCCGGCCTGTCATCGGCGGACGTGGGTAGAGTGGCTGGCCGAACCACGGGGGAGGCGCGCGATGCGTACACGGACAACGGGACGGCCGGCGACCCTGACAGCCCGGACGGCCGCCGGAGCACTCGCCGCCCTGCTGCTGCTCGGCACCGCGACCGTCACCGTCACGGCCACCGTGGCTGCGGCCGACCCGGGCCCCACACCGAGCGCCACCGCGACGGGTGCCACGGCGACGGGTGCCACGGCGACGGGCGGTGCGGCCGACAGCCAGAGCCGGGCGGACCTGCTGGCCGCCGAGCTGCGCAAGAACCCGGTGTACGTCTCCGCCGCCCGGCCGCGTGAACTGCCGCGCTCGCTGGCCCCGCAGATCGCCGCCCTCGCGAAGCGCACCGGCGTCCCCACCTACGTGCTGGCGGTGCCCGAGCCCAAGGCCGCCCAACTGCTCGCCGTGGTCCACGACCGGCTCGGCGAGAACGGCCTGTACGTGGTGATCGACGGGTACGGCGACGTCATCGCCTCCGCGTTCGGCATCGACGTCCCCGCCGAGGACGCCGAGCGGATCGCCAGGTACAGCACCTCGTACGACGCCGCTCCGCTGGCCCGCTTCGAGGCATTCGTCGACGCGGTGACCCTGAGCAAGGAACAGGCCGGCGCGAAGTCCGACGAACTGGCCGCCCGCTACCGCAACGTGGAGCGGTCCGACCAGTACATCAGCGCCACCGACCGGCAGAACCAGAACCTGGTCCTCGGCATCGTCTCGGTGCTGATCCCCGGCCTGCTGATCGCCCTCGGCCTCCGCTTCTCCCGCCGCTACGACACCCCGTACGAGGAAGCGCCGTCCGCCGCCGGGAAGCCGGCCCGGGAAGGCCGCGGAGGCGACGGCGGGAAGGTCGACCTCGGCAAGCCGACCGCTGCGAAGACCACGAAGACCACGAGGAATGCGAAGGGCGCGAAGGGCGCGAAGACCGCCGCGGCCGTTCGGGCGGCGCGCCACCGCGGCGTGCTGACGGCGACTCTGCTGGCGGCCGTGCTCGCCGTGGCCGGCGTGGTGCTCGCCGCGCCGAAGGTCTACCCGCAGACCGTGGACGGCCCCGACCTGGCGGTGAGTCAGGCCGACCTGGACGCCCGGGTGGACGAGATCGCCGCCGGCCTCGCCGCCGGCCCGATCTACCAGGACCCGTCCACGCCCTACGCGTTGACCGCCGCCGAGCTGCCCGCACTCCGGCAGCGGATCGCCGAACTCGCCCCCGTCGGCCCGGTCCACGTGGTGGTCACCGCGTCCACCAGCGAGGACGAGACCAACCACGACAGCCGCCTGCTGCTCTCCCTGATCCGCCAACGCACCGGCCAGAACGGCGTCTACATCCTGATCGACCCGTCGCTCGGCCGGATCGACCTGAGCAGCTACGGCACCGACCGGGACGTCGAACGCCGGTTCGCCCGGCTGGACTTCAACATCCGCTACCCGTACGGCTCGTACGACGACCCGAAGGTGATGCCGCGCCTCGGCCAGGTGCTGGACGCCGTCGCCGCCGCCGAGCCGCGCCCGGGCGACGACCCCGTGCCCACCGAGGTCACGCTGCCGCCGCTGCGCGGCAACCGGCTGCCGGCGCTGTTCACCGGCGACTTCCGGGGCGGCCTCGCGCTCGGCGCGCTGCTGCTCGGCCTGGTCCTGCTGGCCGTCCGGATCGTCGCCGCCGCCGTCCGCGCCGTGCTCCGCCGCCGCCGGGCCCGGTCCGCCGACCCGTCCCCGGCGCACCCCGCAGCGCACGCCGCCCGTCCCCGGCGCGGCACCGCGCAGCCGTCCCTGCGGCAGCTGCGCGGCTGGGCCGAGGACGACGTCCGCGCACTGGCCGCCGCGCTCGCCGCCGCCGCACCGGACGCGCCCGGCCGGGCCCGCGCCTGGGACTGCCTGGACGCCGCCGAACTGCTCGCCGACGCCCCGCACGGCGCGGACGAGCCCGCCGGGCTGGCCGCCGTCGTGGTGCTCGCCCAGGGCGGGCTGGCCGCACTGCACGGCGACCTCCCCCCGACCGTCTGCCGGCTCAACCCGCTGCACGGCGCGGCCACCGGCGGCCGGGTGCCGACCTGGTTCGCCCGCATCGGCATCGGCCCGCAGTCCGCCCAACTCTGCCCCGACTGCCGGGACGCCCTCCGCGCCGCCGGCGCCAACCGCCGCGACGCCGACCCGGCCGCCCGCCTCCGCCTGGTCGCCGACCGACAGCTGCGCCTGCCCGCGCCGGACGGTCATGCCGTCTGGGACGAGGCGGGGTCGGTGCTGTCGGCTGCTCGTGAGGGTCTCGATCCGCTCGTTCTCAGGGCCAGGGAGTCCGTCAGTGTCCAGTGATCGTCCGGCCGTTCGCCGCCCCCGTGCCGCCGGCCTGCTCGCCGTCCTGCTGTTGGCCTGTGCCGCCCTGCTCGGCACTGGTGGTCCGGCCCGTGCCGACAGCACCCCGGCTGCCGGGTCGGCCGCCACCGTCGTGGACGTGCTGCGCACCGGCCCGATCTACGTCGACCCGGCGTTCGCCGCCGCCGTCACCCCCGCCCAGCAGAAGGAACTCGCGGACCGGATCGCCGCGACCGGCCTGCCGATCAAGGTGGCGCTGGTGCCGCTGGCCAAGGGCGACGCGTTCGACGGCAGCGCCAAGTCGCTGGCCGCCGTGGTCAACGAACGTCTCGGCCTGCCGCAGCTGATCCTGCTCACCAACGACGACTTCGGCACCTGGCTGACCGGCACCGAGTGGCCGACCGACACCCACCAGACCCACGACTCGGCGTTCGCCGTCAGCCTCCTCAAGGAACTGAAGGACGCCGGACTGGCCGCCCGGGTCGGCCGGGCGATCGACCTGATCGGCAGCGGAACGGGCACCGCGGTCTACAAGGCCGAGAGCGAGCGGATGGACCGCGAGTACGCGGCCCGCCCGCACACCGAGTCGCCCGCGCCCGGCACTTCGTCCGGCGGCGGCTCCACCGTCCCGGTCGTCACCGCCGCCGTCGTCGTGGCGGTGCTGGTGTCGGCCGGCGGCGGGTACCTGGTGCGCCGCCGCCGCTCGCACCGCCGGGACGCCGCGTTCGCGCTTCCGGCCGTGGTGTTCGCCGCCGACCTGGCCGCCGACGAGGCGGGGCTGCGCCGGCAGGCCGCCGCCGAGGTGCTCGCCCTCGGTGAGGCCATGGACGGTGCGGACGGCACTGCCACCCCCGGCCTGTCCCGCGCCCTGGATGCCTACGACGCGGCCGGCCGGGTGCTGGACGGCGCCCACGACCTCGCCGACCTGGCGGGCGTGCTCGCGCTGGCCGCCGAAGGGCGTGCCGCGCTCGCCCCCGAGCCCGGCCTGCCGCTCTGCTTCTTCGACCCCCGGCACGGCGCCGCCACCGGCCGCACCGCCTGGCGGCCGCTCGGCCGCCGCGAACAGGTCGACATCGCCGCCTGCGCGGACTGCACCCAGGCCCTGCGGGCCCGGCGCGCCCCGCAGGTCCTCGCGGTCCGCGACCAGGGCCGCACCGTCCCGTACTTCGAAGTTCCCGCCGAGCGCAGCCTGTGGGCCGCCACCGGCTACGGCTCCCTGCTGTCCGGCCCGGACGACACCCTCGCCGCCCGGGTCGGCACCGGCCAGTTCAGCCGCGCCCGGCAGTACTCGACGGATCCCAAGGACTGACCGCAGCCCCGGAGCCGGCCGCGGTGGTGGTCGCCGCGCCGGAGCCGGCCGCGGTGGTGGTCGGCACGCCGCGGGCGGCCAGGCGCTCGCGCAGCCAGGCGACCTCGGGGAGCGTGCCGACCAGCCCCTGATCGGCCAACTGGGCTGCGAACTCCCCGGCTTGGGGCAGCGTCAGGTGCCATGCCTCGCGCAGGGTCTTCAGCACCGCGACCCGCCCTGCCGCCGGATCGGTCAACCGCAGCCGTGCCGTGCCGTGTCGGGCGATCAGCGGGTCGCGCACCCAGCGCGGCGTCCCGTCGACGCCGAAGCCCAGGCACCCCCCGGCCCCGCAGGTGGGGCAGTGGGACTCCGCGTCCCAGCAGACCCGTCCGTCCCGCAGCGCCTGCCCGACGTCCTGCCTGGCCTCGGCCCCGCACGGGCACTCCACCGTCAATGTCACACCCCACGCGGCCACTTCGTCCCCCTTCGGTCAACAGTCCTATTCTTCTCGCAGTAATTGGGAAGCAGACGAAGGGCCGACTCGTGGATCTCACCGGACGCACCATGGTCATCACCGGCGCGGGCCGCGGCACCGGCCGGGCGCTCGCGATCCGGGCCGGGCGGCTGGGGGCGCGGGTGCTGGTGTCGGCGCGCGGGCTGGACGCGGCTCGGCGGACGGCCGCGGAGATCGCCGCCGACAGCGGGGCCGAGGCGGAGGGCCTGGCCTGCAACATCGCCGACCCCGGGTCGGTACGGGACTTCGCCGCCGAGGTCGCGTCCCGCACCGACCGGGTCGACGTCCTGGTCAACAACGGCGCCCGCTACCTGCACGGCGCCGACCTGCTGGGCGCCGACGACGAGGCGATCGTCGACACCATCGCCTCCGGGGCCACCGGCACCGTCCTGGTGACCCGTCACCTGCTGCCGCTGCTGCGCGCCTCGGCCGGCGCCGACGTGGTCAACCTGGTCTCCGCGGTCGGCGAACTGCGCAACCACCGCTCCGACTCGCACCCCGCCTACTACGCGGCGAAGTCCGCCCAGTCCGGCTTCTCCGACGTGCTCTCCGCCCGCCTGCGCCCCGAGGGCATTCGGGTGATCGCGCTCTACCCGCCGGACTTTGACGACGCCGATCCGCTCGCCCCCGCGTGGGACGCCGCCTCCCGCACGGCCGACGACGTGCTCACCGCCCAGTCCGTCACCGACTGCGTGCTGTTCGCGATCGGTCAGCCCCGGGACTGCTTCATCCGCAGCTTCTACTTCGAGCAGCGGTAGGCGTTCCCGGTAAGCGCTTTCACGGTTCGACGAACTCGACGGTCTGCATCATGCCGAGCTCTTCGTGGTGGAGCTGGTGGCAGTGGGCGAGGGCGCGGCCGGTGAAGTCCTGGTACTTGACCAGGAAGGTGACGGAGTCCCCGGGCGTGCCGCCGACCAGGCCGACGGTGTCGTGCCAGACCGGCGGGTCGAGCGGCCGGCCGTTCCGGTGGGTGACCAGGAACTGGTTGGTGTGCAGGTGGAAGGGGTGGCCGTGGTCCGGGACGGTCTCGTCGGTGCGGACGGTCCACCGCTCCACGGCGCCCAGCCGCAGGGTGTGGTTGACGTAGCCGGGGTCGAAGCGGCCGTAGGCGGGGTCGTGGGCGAGGTCGCCGCCCGGGTCGGCCGGGGGCGTGGAGTTGCTGCCCAGCATGCGGTAGGCGTTGGGGAAGTCCCCGGCGAAGGCCCCCGGGTCGACGTGCAGGACCACCTCGCGGTCGGGGCCGGCGATCTCGCGCTCGTCGAGGAACGGCCGGCCGGGCGGCAGCGAGGCGGGCAGCTCCATCGGCGGGTCGACGGACTCCTCCGTCACCTCGACCGTCATCAGCGGCTCGGACACCCCGTCGGCCCGTAGCTCGTACCGGCCGGGCGCCTCGCCCCGGACCAGGACGTCGGCGCGGTTGCCCATCGCCATGACCACCGTGGTCCGGGGGGCCGGCGCGGCGAACCCGATGCCGTCCTGGGCGATCTGGTGCAACGTCAACTCTCCGCCGTCGCCGGAGAGTTGGAGCTTCAGTGCGGTGAAGGCGGTGGCGGCGACCAGCCGCCACCGCTGGACCTCGCCCCGGCGCAGCCCGAGGGTGGGATTGACCGCGCCGTTGACGGTGAAGACGGACGGGACGCCGGTCACCCAGCCGCCCGAGGTGAAGGCGGGGATCCGGCCGTCCTCGACCTTCAGCTCGTTGATGCAGACGACCAGGTCCGCGGCCGCCTTGATCTCCGGCACCCGATCGACGTCGCCCTCGACGACGATCACCCCGGCCATGCCCCCGGCGATCTGCTCGGCGGTGGATCCGTGCAGGTGCGGGTGGTACCAGTAGGTGCCGGCGGGGTGGTCGGCCGGGACGCAGATGGTCGTCGTGTACCGCGGCTCCGGGGTGCCGGCGGCGACCTCGTCGGCCGTGCGCGGGGTGAACTCGCGCTGGACGTTGTCGGCCTCCCCGGACGGGGAGACGTGCATGCCGTGGGTGTGCACGTTGAAGCTGTTCGCGTGGTGCGGCGTGTTGTGGTCGCCGTGGAAGGGCGAGTTGGGCGGCAGCCCGTTGACATGCGTCAGCCGCAGGGTGTCCCCGGCGCGCACCCGCAGGGTCGGCCCCGGAATCGCCCCGTTGTAGGTGCGCGTGGTGACCGTCCCGTAGCCCGGGACGTCGACCTCCGTGAACCGGACGTCCAGCGTCTGCTCCACCGTCGTCGCCACTGCCCTCGCCGCCGCCGCCCGCGAGGCCGGCCCGGCCGGCTGCGGGAAGCGCGCCGCCGCCGGTGCCGCGGTCGCCGACGGCCCGGTCAGGATCGCGTCGGACGCCACCGCGAGGCCGATGGCGGCCTTGAGGACCAGGCGGCGACTGACCACACCACTCTCTCCCATAGCCGGACAATCTATGCCAAACGGCCAGGCGGGACTTCGGCGGCGCACCGGGGTGTCGCTCTCCGGTGGATCGTACGCGTGTTCGAATGAGGCGTACGCTGGGCGGCATGACGTACCAGCTGCAGGGCTCGCTGTTCGACGTCGGCGATCCGGAGGCGGAACCCGCGCTCGGCCCGCTGGACGGGATCGAACGGACGGTGCTCGGGCACGGGGCGTGGATCGACGTGCTGCCCGGCTGGCTGAGCGGCGCCGACACGCTGTTCGAGCGGCTGGCCGACCGGGTGCCGTGGCGGGCCGGGCGGCGGGAGATGTACGAGCGGGTGGTGGACGTGCCCAGGCTGCTGGCCTTCTACCGCGAGGACGCCGCGCTGCCCGACCCCGTTCTGGCCGAGGCCCGGAACGCGCTCGGCGCCCACTACCGGGAGGAACTCGGGGAGCCGTTCGCCACCGCCGGGCTCTGCCTCTACCGGGACGGGCGGGACAGCGTCGCCTGGCACGGCGACCGGATCGGCCGCGGCGACCGCGAGGACACCATGGTCGCCATCCTCTCGGTCGGCCAGGCCCGCCCCCTGCTGCTCCGCCCCCTGGCCGGCGGCGGCCCGACCGTACGCCGCTCGCTCGGGCACGGCGACCTGCTGGTGATGGGCGGCTCCTGCCAGCGCACCTGGGAGCACGCCGTCCCGAAGAGCACCGGCACGGCCGGCCCGCGGATCAGCATCCAGTTCCGCCCGCGCGGCGTCCGCTGAAGCGCCCGGCCGCGCCCCTGCCCCGTACGGGGCGCGGCAGAACTCCGGACCGGTCGGGGCCGGGTGCCGGCTCAGGGGCGGAGGCGCCCCGTGACGGCGGTGTGGGCGATCGGCGGGCGGTCCCGGAGCGCGAGAAGGTCGTTGGCCACGCTCACGACCGTCAGCGGGTGCTCGTCGCCGCGCACCTCGACACAGGCGGCGGACAGCCCCCGCGGGACCGCCCCGGCGTCGAGGAGGACGCGCCACTCGTCCGGCCCGAGCCCCAGGTACTCCAGCCCGGTCAGGCCGGTGATCTCCAGCGGGTCGGCGAGCGTGCCGGGGTGCGCGATGAGAGTGCGCACCCGCGGCAGCCCGGCGATGGGGGCGAGGCCGAGGGGCGCTCCGCTCCGGTGGAAGATCTGCACGACCTCCAGGTCGGGGTGCGCGGCGGATGCGAGGTCGACCAGGTCAAAGTGGTCGCCGATCCGGGCCGTGACCGGCGACCGCTGCTCGTGTCGGCTGACCGGGACGCGGTTCTCGAAACGGCTCAGGACCAGGTCCGTCAGGGATTCGCCGTACAGCTCGGCACCGATGTGCTGCTCGTGGTCGATGAGGACGACCTGCCCGAGGTGGCCGCGCGGGCCGGGCGTCAGGTCGACGGCGAAGTCGTCACCGCCGTTGCTGCCGAAGACGATCCAGCCGGGCGAGCCGACCAGGCCCTGGACGGCGGCGTCGGGCGGGGTGACGACCGCCTCGGTCGCGGCGTACTGCCACGGGCCCGGCCGTCGGGTCGTATCGGCTATGAACAGCCCGTCCAGGGAGGTGAGTTCGCAGCCGACTGCGGACTCGGCGTCCGCCGGCTCCGCGGAGTCGGCCTCCCAGTCCCCCGATCCGTCCGGTCCGGCCGGGCACACCCTGGTCACGCGGTAGAGCGCCTTGAGCTCCTCGGGCAGTGTGACGCCGAGCCGCTTCTCGGCGGTGGCGATCTCCTCCTCGGTTGCGCCGACGGCATCGGGGAGCCGCTCGCGGAGCGTCCGCTCCAGCAGGGCCGGGTCGGCGGACGGCGCCGGCACCGCCCCGGGCGTCGGCGCGGGCAGGCGGCGCCAGGGCTCGGCGACGGCGCCCTCGACCAGGACGAGCGTGCCGGGGCTCGGGTGCCGGAAGCCGGAGGCGGACTCCATCGCCGGGCCGGCGTCGAACACGTGCAGTACCGTTCGCCCGTCCGGCGCGACGTCCGCCGCGAACATCGCCTCGCGGATGCCCGCCGCTGCGAGCGCGTACTGCACTGCCGCCGCGGCCCGGGCGACGGGCTGCCGGTCGCGGGGCACGGCCGGCTGCCCCCGCGGCGGGAGCCGATGGCTCAGGGGCAGGCTCCACCCCGTCGAACTGATGCTTCCCGCCAGGTGGCCGGCGCCGGCGGCCGGGCGGTCGGCGTGCTCGGCCCGGAGGAGTGTCAGCAACGGTTCCCAGGTGTCGAAGTCGTGGAGCGCGGACACAGGTGGTTCTCCAAGCGGTGGGGCGGGTGCGGGCGGCGGCCCGAGGGACTTTACCGACCGCCGCCGACGGCCGTGCCGGGCACGGGTGGTCACCGAGGGTCGTCGGGCGGGCGTTTCTGCAGCTCAGTCAGATTCCCGGACTTGAATATTTGCGAACGAATGTTCGATGCTGGAGTCGTGCACATGTTCGAACAAGACTCGATCGACTCGCCCGGGGCGGGAGCTTTCGCCCCATTTGCCCACGAGCGGGCGGCGAGTGGCGTTCGAACGCTCGAACGGGATCGAACGGTCGTCGTCCCGCTGCGGCCCGGCACCACCCCCGCTCCCGACGCAGTCCTGTCGGCCGTCGCCGAACCCGAGCTGCTGCCCGTCCTCCCCGCCCTCGCGCCGCTGCTCCCCGGCGGCGGACTGCGGCCCGGCACCGCCGTCTCCGTCACCGGGGACACCGGACTGCTGCTCGCCCTCGGGGCCGGCGCATTCACCGGGACGACCGGGGACGCCGCCTGGGCCGCCGCCGTCGGACTCCCCGAACTGGGGCTGTCCGCCGCCGCCGGCTACGGCTACGACCTGCGCCGCCTGCTGCTCGCCGACCACCCGGGACCGCACTGGCCCGACGTGGTCGCCGCCCTCGCCGGCGCCGTCGGCCTGATCCTGCTGCGCCCCACCGGCCCGGTCGCCCCCGCGCTCGCCGCCCGCCTCACCGCCGTGCTGCGCCGCACCCGCTGCGCGCTGCTGGTCGCCGGACCCTGGCCCGGCGCCACCCAGCGGCTCAGTATTCGCACCGGCCGCTGGTTCGGCCTCGGCGACGGCCACGGCCAGCTCGCCGGCCGCCAGGTCGAAGCCGTCGCCGAAGGCCGCGGCACCGCGACCCGCCCCCGCACCGCCCGCCTCTGGCTCCCCGACGCGCAGGGCGCCGCCCGCGCCCTGGCCCCCGCCGAGCCCGCCCTCGCCCGGCCGGCCCTGGAGGCGGTCTGAGCCGGCCCTGCCCCTCCGTCCCCCCTCTCTTTCCCGTCGACTTCCTCAGATCTCCTCCGATTTCCTTCGAGTGACCAGCCATGAAGCACCCCAATCCGATGCGTAGGCCGACATCGTCCGCGAGCCGTGGTGGCGGCGGGCCGCTGTGGGGTACCGCGCGGGCGGGGGAGGGGGGGTCGGGGTGGGGGCCGGCGGCGCAGCGGGTGCTGGTGGTGTGGTGTCCGGACTGGCCGCTGGTGGCGACCGCGCCGGTGGGCGGGGACGTCGGCGCGGTGGCGGTGGTGGAGGGCGGCCGGGTGCTGGCGTCCTCGGACGCGGCGCGCGCCGCGGGGGTCCGCCGGGGGCAGCCGCTGCGGTTGGCGCAGCGGTTCTGTCCGGAGTTGCGACTGCGCGAGCGGGACGAGGAGGCGGAGGCACGCCGGTTCGAGCCGGTGGTCGCGGCGGTCGAGGCGTTCACGCCGCGGGTGGAGGTGCTCCGGCCGGGGCTGTGCGCGATTCCGGTGAAGGGCCCGGCCCGGTACTTCGGCGGTGAGGAGGCGCTCGCGGTCGGCATCCGGGACGCGGTCGCCGCCGTCCTGGCCGAGACCTGGCCGGCCGCCGCGCCCGCCACGCCGGAGGAGTCCGACACGCTGACCGACGAGGCGGAACCCGCCTGGGTGGACGAGGTGTTCACCGAACAGGAGCCCTCACGCCCACCGCTCACCGTACTCGACGGCGGCTCCGCCGAACCCGCCCCGGCCGGGCCGTCCGCCCCGCTCGCGCTGGTCGCCCCCACTCACCCGGAACCGAAGCCGTCGTCGGCCCCCGAATCGCACCCGGAGCCGGGGCCGGGGCCGGAGCCGGAGCCGGGGCACGAGCCGGGGCACGAGCCGTCGCCGGGGCCTGAGCTGTCCCCGAAGCCTGCGTCCGCTCCGCTCGCGCTGGTCGCCCCCGCCCACCCGGGGCCGAAGTCGTCGTTCGTCCCCGAGCCCAAGCTGTCGCCGCAGCCGCAGCCGCAGCCGCAGCCGCAGCCGTCGCCCGCCCCCGTCCCCGAGCCCAAGCTGTCGCCGCAGCCGCAGCCGTCGCCCGCCCCCGTCTCCGAGCCCAAGCTGTCGCCGCAGCCGCAGCCGCAGCCGCAGCCGTCGCCCGCCCCCGTCTCCGAGCCCAAGTCGTCGCCGCAGCCGTCGCCCGCCCCCGAGCCGCAGTCCGAGCCGGAGCCGTCGCCCCCGCGTGGCCTGCTCGGGGTCGCCGACGGCCTGTTCGCCGCCGTGCTGGCGGCCCGTGCGGAGCTGCTGGTGCCGGCGGGGCGGACGCCGGAGTTCCTCGCGCCGTACCCGGTGTCGACGCTGGGGGAGCCGGAGTTGGCGGAGCTGCTGCACCGGCTGGGGGTGGAGACGGTGGGGGCGTTCGCGGAGTTGGCCGCAGACGTGGTGGCGAACCGGTTCGGCCCGACCGGGAGCGCCGCGCACCGGCAGGCCCGCGGGTTGGACCCGCGTCCGCTGGCGCCCAAGGACCAGGGGCTGGACCTCGCGGTCGAGCAACTCTTCGACCCTCCGGAGGAGTTGGCTGAGCCCCTGGTGTTCGTCGGCCGCACCCTCGCGGAGCGCCTGCACGCCCGGCTGGCCGAGGTCGGACTGGCCTGCCAGCGGGTGGCGGTGGAGGTGTCCTGCGAGGGCGGCCGTACCGTGGCTCGGCTGTGGCAGCACGAGGGGCGGCTGACGGCGGCGGCCCTCGCCGAGCGGATCCGCTGGCAGTTGAACGCCTGGCAGTCCACCGGCACGTTCACCGACGCGGACGGCGCGTTCACCGCGCTGCGGCTCGTCCCGGACGGCCTGTTCCCGGACCGGGGACGGCAGTTGGCGCTGTGGGGCGAGGCGGTCGCGGAGGACCGGGTGGAGCGCGCGGTGGCCCGGGTGCAGTCGCTGCTGGGCTACGCGGGGCTGCGGCGCGGCGCGCCGGAGGGCGGCCGGGCCCCCGGCGAGCAGCAGGTGCGGCTGCCGTGGGACGAGGCCGAACTCGGCGGGAACGCCGAGGCGGACGGCCCCTGGCCGGGCCGGCTCACCGACCCGTCGCCGTCCGTGGTGCCGCCGGACCCGGTGCCGGTGCTGGTGCTGGACCGCGACGGGCAGCCCGTCGCGGTGGACGGCCGCGCCGAGGTGTCCGCCCCGCCGGACCGGGTCGAACTGCACGGCCGCACCCTCGACGTGCTCGGCTGGACCGGCCCCTGGCCGGCCGTCGAACGCTGGTGGGACCAGCGCACCGCCCGCCGCCGGGCCAGGTTCCAGGTCGCGGTGGAGGGCGGACGGGCCCTGCTGCTCACCGTGGAGGGCGGCCGATGGTTCGTCGAAGGAGCCTATGACTGAAAGAAATTGACGAAGCGTCAGGACGAGAAGCTGCTCGGGGGGAGCAGCGGCAACCAGCCACCCCCGAGACCGGAGCACCACCCGCGATGGGATTCACCAGTCACCCCTCGCTCCCCTGGACGGAGCTGCAACGCCGGATGACCGGCGCGGGCACTGCCGCCGTCCCGCGCGCACCCGAGGAGCCCGAACGCCCCAGGCCCGCGCCGCCGAAGGACGCCGTCCCGTGGGCCGAACTGCACGTCCACTCGGCGTTCAGCTTCCTCGACGGGGCCAGCGACCCGGAGCAACTGCTCGACGAGGCAGCCGCGTTGGGCATCGAGACGGTGGCGATCACCGACCACGACGGGTTCTACGGGGCGGTCCGGCTGGCCGAGGCCGCCAAGGGCACCGGCATCCGTACCGTGTTCGGCGCCGAACTCACCGTCGGCCCGGACGACCACCTGCTGGTGCTGGCCCGCGACCCGGAGGGCTACCGGCGGCTGTCCGCCGCGATCAGCGCCGCCCAGCTGCGCGGCGGCGCCAAGAACAGCCCGCGCTACCTGTTCGACGAACTCGCCGACACCCACCACGGCCACTGGGCGGTGCTCTCCGGCTGCCGCCGCGGCCGGGTCCGGCACGCCCTGGAGACCGCCGGCGAGGACGCCGCCGAACGTGAACTCCGCACGCTGGAAGAAGCGTTCGGGGCGCAGAACGTGTACGTCGAACTGACCGACCACCGGCTGCCCGGCGACGACCTGCGCAACGACCGCCTCGCCGCGCTCGCCGCCCGCACCGCGCTGCCGCTGGTCGCCACCAACAACGTCCACCACGCCGCACCCGCACAGGGCAGGCTCGCCCAGACGCTGGCCGCGCTGCACGAACGCCGCACCCTGGAACAGGCCGCGCCGTACACCATGGCCGCCGGCACCGCGCACCTGCGCTCCGGCCGCGAGATGGCGAACCGGCTGCGCAGGTTCCCCGGCGTCCAGCAGGCCACCGTCGACCTCGCCCGGGCCTGCGCCTTCGACTTCGCCACCCTCGACCCGCAACTGCCCGGCTACCCCGTCCCCGACGGCCACACCGAGAGCAGTCATCTGCGCGCCCTGGTCGCCGAGGCCGGACCGCGGCGCTTCGGCCCCGACAACGACAAGGCCCGCCGCCAACTCGCCCGCGAACTCGACGTGATCGAGACCCGCGACCTCGCCGGGTACTTCCTGATCGTCCACGACATCGTCGACTTCTGCCGCCGCGAGAACATCTGGTGCCAGGGCCGCGGCTCCGCCGCCAACTCCGCGGTCTGCTACGCCCTCGGCATCACCGCCGTCGACCCCGTCGCCTACGGCCTGCTGTTCGAACGATTCCTCAGCGTCGCCCGCGACGGGCCGCCCGACATCGACCTCGACATCGAGAACCGCCGCCGCGAGGAGGTCATCCAGTACGTGTACGGGCGCTACGGCCGCGCCCACGCCGCCCAGGTCGCCAACGTCATCACCTACCGGCCCCGGCTCGCACTGCGCGACGCAGCCCGGGCGCTCGGCTACCCCGCCGAGCAGGTGGACGCCTTCACCCGGCAGGTCGAGTTCCACGGCACCGTCCGGGACGACGCCGTCATCCCCGCCGACGTCCTCGACCTCGGCGGTCAACTCCACGGCCTGCCACGCCACCTGGGCATCCACTCGGGCGGCATGGTGCTCACCCGGGAGCCGGTCGGCGAGATCTGCCCCACCGAGTGGGCCCGGATGCCCGGCCGCTCCGTCCTCCAGTGGGACAAGGACTCCACCGCCGGCGCCGGACTCGTCAAGATCGACCTGCTCGGCCTCGGCATGCTCGCCGCCCTGCACGACGCCTGCGACCTGATCGAACAGCACTACGGCGAACGGCTCGACCTCGCCACCATCCCCCAACACGACGCCCAGGTCTACGAGATGCTCTGCCGGGCCGACACCGTCGGCGTCTTCCAGGTCGAGTCGCGCGCCCAGATGGCCACCCTGCCCCGGCTCAAACCCAGGCACTTCTACGACCTGGTGGTCGAAGTCGCGCTGATCCGCCCCGGCCCGATCCAGGGCGGCTCCGTCCACCCCTACCTGCGCCGCCGCGACGGCGTCGAACCCGTCAAGATCCCGCACCCCAGCATGGAACGCGCCCTCGCCAAGACCCTCGGCGTCCCGCTGTTCCAGGAACAGATGATGCAACTCGCCATCGACTGCGCCGGATTCAGCCCCGACGAGGCCGACCGGCTCCGGCAGGCGATGGGCGCCAAACGCTCCCTGGAACGCGTCGCCGTGCTGCGCACCCGCCTGCTGGAAGGGATGGCCGAACGCGGCATCCCGCCGGAGACCGCCGAGGACGTCTACGCCAAGATCGAGGCCTTCTCCAGCTACGGCTTCCCCGAGTCGCACGCGATCAGCTTCGCCTACCTGGTGTGGGCCAGCGCCTGGCTCAAGTACCACCACCCGGCGGCGTTCACCTGCGCGCTGCTCGCCAACCAGCCGATGGGCTTCTACTCCCCGCTCAGCCTGATCACCGACGTGCGCCGGCACGGCGTGCGGGTGCGCGGCGTGGACGTCGCGGTCAGCGACCCCGGCCCGACGCTGGAACCCGGGCGGCACCCGTCCTACCCGCACCCGCTCACCGCCGGGACCCCGCAGGCCGCGATCCGGCTCGGCCTCACCTCGGTGCGCGGCCTCGGCCGGGCGCAGGCCGAGACCATCGCCGCCGGGCGCCCCTACGCCGACCTGGAGGACTTCGCCCGCCGCACCGCACTGCCCCGGCCGATCATGGAGGCGCTGGCCACCGCCGGCGCGTTCTCCTGCTTCGGGCTGAGCCGCCGTCAGGCCCTCTGGTCGGCCGGCCTGTACGCCGCCACCGACCCCGACTCGCTGCCCGGCACCCTCCCCGGTGCGGACGCCCCGCCGCTGCCCGCGATGACCCCGATCGAGGAGACCATCGCCGACCTGTGGGCCACCGGCAGCTCCGCCACCAGCCACCCCGTCCAGCACCTGCGCGAGGCCCTGCACCGCTCCGGCGCCGTCACCGCCGCCCAGCTCCGGCACGTCCCGCCCGGCACCCCCGTCGTGGTCGGCGCCCTGGTCACCCACCGCCAGCGCCCGCCCACCGCCGGCGGCGTCCTCTTCCTCAGCCTGGAGGACGAGACCGGCCTGATCAACGTCATCTGCAACCGCCCCGTCTGGCAGGCCCACCGCCGCACCGTCCTGGAACGCGCCGGCCTGCTCGTCCACGGCACCGTCGAACGCACCCACGGCGCGACCAACCTGGTCGCCACCCGCATCGCGCCACTGCGGCTCGGCATCTGACGGCCCGACAGCAGAAATGGGGTTGCGGGCGTCGGTACCGTATGGATTCGATCAAGGGGGGACACATGTCCAGACGTCTTGCCGCGGCCCTCGCCGTGGCCGCATTCGCCGTCGCCGGCTGCACCTCGGCCGGCCACTCGGGCCCGGCCGCCGGGCCGACCGCGCACGCCGCTCCCGTCGACACCGCCGGGCCCGGGCCGGCCTGCAGCGCGGCGCCCAGTCCCACCGAGACCTACGAGGGTGACTGGAGGGGGCCGCTGCCGGACGAAATCCGCTGCCTGCCGCACATCGCCGAGGGCACCTACTCCTACCTGGCGAGCGGCCCGACCCCCGGCGGGTGGAAGGCCCTCGAAGTCCACGTCACCGAGGACACCACCCCGGAGCAGGCCAGGGCCCTGTGCCTGCGCATCACCGACCTCGGGTGGGGAAGCGGCGGTTCGCACGACGTCACCCTGCTCACGGTCGACGGGTCGGGCCACTACCAGTCGGAGCCCGACGCGCCCAGCGCCTGCTTCGACGGGACCCGCTCGACCGTCTCGCCGACCCTGTCGTAGCGGCCCGCGCTCCTGGCCCGGCGGCCCCGCGAACGCCTGCGCGTGGGGCCGCCGGGCATCTCCGGAACGGCCGTGGAAAGCGCTTGCCAGGGTCGATACGGTGGTGCCCGAACAAGGAGGGAACCATGTCCAGACGCCTCGTCAGCACCCTTGCCGTAGCAGCTTTCGCCGTCGTCGGCTGCACCGCCGCCGACCACCCGGGCCCGACCGCCGGCCCGACCGCGCAGGCGACCCCGGCCGCGGCTGTCGACGCAGCTTTCGGCGAACCCGGCCCGGCCTGCAAGGCCGAACCCAGCCCCACCGAGAGCTGGATGGGCGGCTGGGCGGGGCCGCTGCCGGAGGAGATCCGCTGCCTGCCGCACGTCGACCACGGCACCTACTCGCACCACCCTCCCGAGGCGAACGTCCAGGAGGGCGGCGAGAACGCCGTCTCGGTCAATGTCACGCCCGACACCACCCGCGACCAGACCCTGGCCCTCTGCCTGCGGATCACCGAACTCGGCTACGGCCTCGGCGGCCCGGACAACATCACCTTCCTCACCGTCGGCAATGGCGAGGCGACCGGCCGCTACGCTTCGCTGCCCGGGTGGGCCCCCTGCTTCATGGTGCGCTGACCGGCCGCCGCCCCTCGCCGGGCGGGCCCGCGAAGGCCTGGGCGAGCGGCAGCCAGGCGCGGGCGGTGTCGCCCTCGGCGGTCAGGGCGAGGTCGTCGGGGTGGCGGCGCTGGGTGACCAGCAGGCAGAAGTCCAGGGCCGGGCCGGACACCCGGTCGGCGGCGCCCTCCTCGCCCCACGTCCACAACTCTCCGGCGGGGGAGCGGAGTTCGAAACGGATCGGGGCGGCGGGGGCGGGCCGACCGTGAGCGGCGAACGCGAAGCCGACGGTGCGGACGCCCAGGTGGGCGATGTGCCGCAGACGGTCGGTGGGGGTGCGGACCGCGCCGAGCGCGTCCGCGACGTCCTGGCCGTGCGCCCAGGTCTCCATCAGGCGGGCCGTCAGCATCGACCGCGCCTTCATCGGCGGCCCGAACCACGGCAGCCGCGCCTCCGTCGGTGCCTCCGCCAGCGCCCGGGCCACCTCCGCCCGGCCCGCCCGCCAACGCGTCAGCAACGCGGCCGGCTCCTCCCCGACGCCCTCCGCCGCGCCCCGGTCCACCGCCGCGAGCCCGTCCGCGAACTCCCGCCCCAGCGCCGCGACGAACCCCTCCGGGTCGCGCGCCGCGAGCAGCGTCCACCGATCGGTCCACGCCAGGTGCGACACCTGATGCGCGACCGTCCACCCCGCCGCGGGCGTCGCCACCGCGAACCCGGCCGCGTCCAACCCGCCCACCAGGGAGTCCAGTTCCTCCCCCTCGGCCACCAGATCCGCCGCCAGCCCGTCCACCCGCCACCCCTTTCGCCGCCGATTCCCCCACTCCTACCCCGCCCCACCTCACCCGCACCGGTGACCCCGCTCACCCGTCCGCCGCCGGCCGACCTCTCGACGTCCCCGCGGGCCCTGCGCAGCGGGTTTCGTTGCCGGGCGGGCGGCCCGTCGCGTGGTCTGATGAAGAGTCGGGCGGGCGGAGCGGGAGGTCGGTCGGGTATGCGGGTGGCGGTCGTCGGGGCCAATGGCGAGATCGGTCGGTGTGTGGTGACCGAGGCGCTGGCACGGGGGCATCGGGTGACGGCGGTGGTGCGGCGGCCGGCGGAGTACCAGGGGCTGGCGATCAGTGTGGAGCGCGGCGACGTGCTGGAGCCGGCGGACATGGCCCGGGTCGCGGCGGGGAGCGAGGCGCTGGTGAGCGCGGTCGGCGGTGGGGACGGCCCGGGGCGGGGGCGGCTGATCGAGCCGGCCGCACACGCGCTGGTTGCGGGGCTGCGTCAACTCGGCGACCGGGCACCGAGGTTGATGGTGGTGGGAAGCGCCGGCGGGTTGACCGCCCCGGACGGCGCCCGGCTGTGGGACGACCCGTCGGTGACGCCCCGCCAGCTGGAGGTGATGCGGGCGCACGGCCGCGCGCTGGAGTACCTGCGTACTGTCAGCGACCTGGACTGGACGGTGCTCAGCCCGCCGCAGAGCCTGCTGCCGGGCGAGCGCACCGGCGCCTACCGCACCGCCGTCGACGAGCTGGTCGCCACCCCGGACGGCCTGTCCACCATCTCGCTGGCGGACTTCGCGACCGCCCTGGTGGACGAGCTGGAGACGCCCCGCCACCACGGCGAGCGCTTCACCTGCGGCTACTGAGGGCCGGTCGGCAGAGCGGCGGAGTCGCCGTAGTGGTGCGGCCCGAGGATGTCATGGGTGATCTGCGCGATCTGCCACTGGTAGAAGCTGGCCACCACGGTCAGCGCCAGCACCGCCGCGAGTGCCAGGCCCCGTCCGTCCAGCGGCGCGCGCCTGCGGACGACCCTGCCCAGCTGCCGGACGCTCCACAGGACGGCGGCGACGTCGAGCACCAGCCCGGCCACGGCGAGCACCAGGAGGTAGCCGGGCACGCCCGGCCCGTCGTGGCCGCGAAGGGCCGCGTTCAGCTCCTCCAGCAAGGCCAGAACGGCGGGTGCGGTGCAGAGCCAGCCCGCGACGGCGAGCGGTGGGCAGAGCCACATCCAGGGTCGCCACAGCGCCCGGTCGTTCATCACAGTGAAACCTCCGTTGGCGGGACATCCTGCCAGACGGAGGTTTCACTGTGGTCGTCCGAGCCGTACCGCCGACGCGGGCCCGCCGGTTGACGGGCGGTCAGCCGAGCTGGATCGAGCGCTTGGCCAGGCCCATCCAGAACCCGTCGATGACGCTGCGCTGTTCGCCGAGGTCGGCCTCGCCCGCGCCGAGGGTGACGAAGAGCGGGGCGAAGTGCTCGGTGCGGGGGTGGGCGAGGCGTCCGGCGGGGGCCTTGTGCTCGAAGTCGAGCAGGGCGTCGAGGTCGCGGGCCTCCAGGGCGCGGCGGCCCCAGTCGTCGAACTCGGCCATCACGGAGGTGACCCGGCCGTCGGGGGAGAGGGCGCGCAGGTTGTGGGTGAAGAAGCCGGAGCCGACGATCAGCACGCCTTCGTCGCGCAGCGGGGCGAGCTTGCGGCCGATCGACAGCAGCTGCTGCGGGTCCAGGGTGGGCAGCGAGATCTGCAGGACGGGGATGTCCGCGCCCGGGTACATCTCGACCAGCGGGACGTACGCGCCGTGGTCCAGGCCGCGGTCCGGCACGTCCTGCACGGGAGTCCCGGCGGTGCGCAGCAACTTGCGGACGGAGTCGGCGAGTTCGGGCGCGCCGGGGGCGGCGTACCGCACCTGGTAGTAGTGCTCGGGGAAGCCCCAGAAGTCGTACACCAGGGGGATGGTCCGCACCGCGCCGATCGCCAGCGGGGCCTCCTCCCAGTGGGCGGAGACCATCAGGATCGCCTTGGGGCGGGGCAGGTCGGCGGACCAGGAGGCGAGCTGGCCGGGCCAGATCGGGTCGTCGGCCAGCGGGGGCGCGCCGTGCGAGAGGTAGAGAGCGGGCATGCGCTCGGTGGTGGCGGTGCTCATGGTCCGTCCTCCTGGCGTGGTCCGGCGATCCGAAGAGTTCGAAGGTTCAAATTTGAACCGAACGCTGTCGACGGTACACCTGAGTTCAAATTTGAACAACCGGAGTAGGATGCGGGGCATGGACGAACCCCGCTGGCTCGACGAGACCGAGATGGCCGCCTGGCGCGGATTCGTCGAGGCCACCAACCTGGTCGCGCGGCGACTGGAGCGGCAGCTCAAGGACGATGCGGGGCTGTCGCACACCCAGTACGAGATCCTGGTGCAGCTGTCCGCCGTCCCCGACGGCTCGCTGCGGATGACCGACCTGGCCGACCGGCTGGTCACCTCCAAGAGCGGCCTGACGTACCAGATCACCCAGCTGGAGAAGGCCGGACTGGTCGGCCGCCGGTCCTGCCCCAGCGACGTTCGCGGCGTGTTCGCCGAACTCACCGAGCAGGGCCGGCAGGCGTTGCGGGCCGCCGCCCCGGGGCACGTCGCCGCCGTCCGCGAAACGCTGATCGACGTGCTCACCCCGGAGCAGCTGACCGCCCTGGCCGAGAGCCTCGGCGCCGTCGCCGACCGCCTGCGCGCCGCCGACGCGTAGAGAGCGGAAACGTGGGGGCCGGACGCCTGGAGATCGGGCGGCTGGCGATCGGGCGCCTGGAAATCAGAGGGGCGTCGCGCGGACGCAGAGCACGTCCGGCAGATGCGAGGTGAGCAGCGACCAGTTCTCGCCGCCGTCCGCCGAGCCGTACACCTCGCCGTTGCGGTTGCCGAAGTAGACGCCCGCCGGATCGGCGTCGTCGGTGCACAGGGCGTCGCGCAGGACCACGCCGTAGTGGTTCTCGTGCGGCAGGCCGGTCTCCAGCGGCTGCCAGGTCTCGCCCGCGTCGGTGGTGCGGAAGATCCGGCAGCGGCGGTCCACCGGCAGCCGGGCGTAGTCGGCGTCCAGCGGGAACAGGTACGCGGTGCCCGAGGTGTGCGGGTGGGCGGCCACGCCGAAGCCGAAGTCGGCGGGCAGGTTGCCGGCGATCGACGTCCAGGTCCGGCCGGAGTCGTCGCTGCGGTACACCCCGCCGTGGTTCTGCAGGTACATCCGGTCGGGATCGGTCGCGTCCCGGGCGATCTTGTGCACGCACTGGCCGTACTCGGGGAAGCGGTCCGGCAGGAAGTCCGCCTTGATGCCGGTGTTGGACGCCTCCCAGCTGCTTCCGCCGTCGGCGGTGCGGTAGACGCCGCCGGAGGAGACCGCCACCGTCAGCGCGTCCGGGTCGCGCGGGTCGGTGAGGACGGTGTGCATGCCCTGGCCGCCGAAGCCGGCGCCCCAGTGCTCCCGCTGCGGGTGGTCCCACAGTGCGTCGACCAGGCTGAAGGACTCGCCGCCGTCGGTGGAGCGGAACAGCGCGGCCGGTTCGGTGCCCGCGTACACCACGCCCGGCGCCTCCGGGCCGGCCGGCTGCAACTGCCACACCCGCTCCAGCGAGGCGCCCGTCCGCTCGGGGAAGCGCACCGCCGGCTTCGACGGCTCCTGCCAGCTCGCGCCCAGGTCGTCCGACCACCACACCGACGGGCCCCAGTGGCTGCTGTCCGCCCCCACCAGCAGCCGGGTGCGCCCGCCTCGGCGGTCGATGCCCACCGAGTAGATCGCGTTCATCTGGAAGTGCGGGCCGCTGAACTCCCACCTCTCGCGGTCCGAACTGCGGCCCAGGAAAAGGCCCTTCTGCGTGCCGACGGCCAGCAGGACGTCCCGTACGTCGCTCATCGTGAACCATCCGGAATTCGGTTGTGCACGGTCCCGCAGCAGTCTCCTCCCGAGGTCCGACAGGTGCACGGCAGCGCGCCGCGACACCCGGGCCGGGGCATGGTGGAATGCATGGGCGCCCTTGATGGTTTATGATTCAACAACACCCCGATGGAGGAGGACCCGATGGCATCCACGATCGACCTGCGCCGCGCCGACCAGCGCTTCCACACCCGCGCCGGCTGGCTGGACTCCAAGCACTCCTTCTCGTTCTCGCGCCACTGGGACCCGGCCAACACCCACTTCGGCCTGCTGCTGGTCTCCAACGACGACATCGTCGCCCCCGGCACCGGCTTCGACACCCACCCGCACCGGGACATGGAGATCATCACCTGGGTGCTCGACGGCGGCCTGGTCCACCAGGACTCCGAGGGCCACAACGGCGTCATCTACCCCGGGCTCGCCCAGCGGATGAGCGCCGGCACCGGCATCCTGCACAGCGAGAAGAACGACTCCTGGACTCTCACCGGCGAGCCGGAGCACCAGGACCCGGTGCACTTCATCCAGATGTGGACCATCCCCGACGCCGCCGGAATCGCCCCCGGCTACGAGCAGCTCGACATCAACGACCAGCTCGTCCAGGGCGGTTGGACCACCCTCGCGTCCGGCATGAGCAAGCACTCCAACCAGCGCGCGATCGGCATCCGGCAGAAGCACGCCGCGCTGCACGTCGCCCGCGTCCGTCCCAACGAGACCCTGGAACTCGCCACCGCCCCGTTCGTCCACCTCTACGTGGCCCGCGGCGAGGCCGCCGTCGAAGGCGCCGGCCTGCTGCACGAGGGCGACGCGCTGCGCATCACCGGCGCCGAGGGCCAGCGGGTCACCGCCGGGCCGGAGGGCGCCGAGCTGCTCCAGTGGGAGATGAACGCCACCCTGAACTGAGCCCGCAACGCCAAGAGGCGACGCTGGGAGGCGACGCTGAGAGGCGACGCGGAAAGGCGCGGCGCTGAGAGGCGGCGCTTAGGGGCAACACCGAAAGGCCCGCCACACGGCGGGCCTTTCGGTGTTGCCCGGAGGTTGCTCGGACGCTGTCCGTGCGAGGGCGGCGGCCTTGTCCGTGCGAGGGCGGCGGCGTTCGGGCGCGACGAAGGGGCGCCGGGAGAGTCCCGGCGCCCCTTCGTCGTGTGTCGTGCCCGTCCGGACCGGCGTGCGGCGGACGTCAGTTCTGCGCGGGCTTCTGGGCCGCGACGCCCGCGTGCACCTCGGCCATGTCGAGCTTGCGGGCCTGGCCGATCAAGTCCTCCAGGGCCGCCTCGGGGAGCGCGCCCGGCTGGGCGAAGACCAGGACGCCCTCGCGGATGATCGCCAGAGTCGGGATCGACCGGATCTCGAACGCCGCCGCGAGCTCCTGCTGCGCCTCGGTGTCGACCTTCGCGAAGGTGATGTCCGTGTGCTTCTCGGCGGCCCGCTCGAAGACCGGCGCAAACTGGCGGCAGGGACCGCACCAGGCCGCCCAGAAGTCGATCAGGACGAACCCCTTGCCGTCCTCACCCTGGACCACCTCGTCGAAGTTGTCCTTGGTCAGTTCCACCGTGCTCATCGCCGCCACCTGCCTTTCACAGCCGGGTATCTCCGTCGCGGGCCCGGTCCCGGACCCACGGCCGTCACAACTCCGCCACCTGCGGAACTATTCCGGGGCTCGACTTCCGCCGAGCGGTCCGGACCCGCCGTACGTACCCCTGGGCGAACTGTTCGAACCGCGGGCCCGGCAGCGCCGGTCACCGTGCCCGCCCGGCGGTGAACACCCCGGCGCGGCACACTGGGGAATGAGGAGGCCACGCGGGCCCGGGAGCTGTCCGCCGCGGGGCGCGTGGACGGCCGAGATGCACGAGATGCACCCGATTCCCCTGCTCTGCCCACGCTGCGGCGAGCCGCAGCAGGTCGTCCACATCGACGACCCGCACCACCCGATCCGGGTGGTGCACACAGAGACCGGCCGCGAGGCCTGCGAGCCCGCCTCCGGCGACCATCCCGCCGCGGCGAACCCGACGGAAAGCTGAACACCCAGTACCCACCCGGGAGGTGGACGCCATGCAGACACTCGTCGGCTGGCACATCGAAATGGAGTTCCAGGAGGACGGCAACCGCACCAGAGCCGCCGCCATGGTCCGGCTCGGCGACGGAACGGAGCTGCGCGCACACGGCTACTCCACCCGCCACCACTCCGACAGCCCGCAACTGCGGGTCGGTGAGGAGGTCGCCGGGGCGCGCGCCCTGAACGACCTCGCCATGCAGTTGCTCACCAAGGCCCACAAGGAGGTCGGGCAGCCCAGCTGATCCGACGGCCCGTCAGAGGTCGGTCAACGGCACCGACGGGTCCGCCAACCGCTCCGGGTCCACCTTGTGCCCGGAGCGGACCATTTCCCGGATCGGGTCGGTGACGTCCCAGACGTTGACGTTCATCCCGGCCAGCACCTTGCCGCCGGACAGCCAGAACGCGATGAACTCCCGCCCGGCGACGTCACCGCGGAACACCACCCGGTCGTAGCCGCCGGGCTCCGCGTAGCCGGTGTACTCCATGCCCAGGTCGTACTGGTCCGTGAAGAAGTACGGAACGCGGTCGTACGCGGCGTCCTTGCCGAGCATCGAGGCCGCGGCGACAGCCGGCTGGTTGAGCGCGTTCGCCCAGTGCTCGACCCGGATCGGCTTCCCGAACAGCGGATGGAAAGCGTTTGCCACATCGCCCGCCGCGAAGATGTCGGGGTTCGACGTCGCCAGGTGCTGGTCGGTGCGGACGCCGTTGTCGACGGTCAGCCCGGCCCGTTCGGCGAGCGCCGTGTTGGGGCTGATCCCGACGCCGACCAGCAGGACGTCCGCGGGCACCGTGCTGCCGTCGCCGAGACGCACGCCGTCCGCCCGCAGCTCCTCGACCTTGACGCCGAATCGCAGGTCGACGCCGTGCTCGCGGTGCAGATCGGCGAAGACCTGGGCGACCTCCCGCCCGAGGACGCGCAGCAGCGGCAGCTCGGCCGCCTCCAGCACGGTCACCTCCGCCCCGGCGGTACGGGCCGCGGCCGCCGCCTCCAGCCCGATCCAGCCCGCGCCGACGATCACCACCCGGGCGCCGGGCCGGAACTCCGCCTTCAACCGCTGACTGTCGCCGACCCGCCGCAGGGTCTGCACGAACTCCCCGTCCCCGCCGGGCACCGGCAGCCGGCGCGGCGACGAGCCGGTGGTCAGCAGCAGCTTGGAGTACGGCAGGCGGTCACCGCCCTCCAACGCGACGGTGTGCGCGGCCGGGTCGATCGCGGTGGCCGCGGTGCCCAGCCGGAGGGTGACCTCGTGCTCCTCGTACCAGTCGGCCGGGTGGACGTAGATCTTCTCCCGCTCCTCGTTCCCGAGCAGGTAACCCTTGGAGAGGGGCGGCCGTTCGTACGGCCGCTCATTCTCGTCGCCGACCAGGGTGACCGGCCCGGCGTAGCCCTCCGCGCGCAACGCCTCCGCAGCCTTCGCCCCGGCCAGGCTCGCCCCGACGATCACGATTCCGGTGTCCATGCCCAATCTCCTTCCCGCCACACGGCTCTCCCAGACCATGGCACCGCGACGCCATCCCCGGGGGGACCCGCGCCGGGTGGGGGAGGGGTTGGGTGCTGTTGTTCGGCCCTGCGGGCGGCGAGGGGGTGGGGATGGGATTGCGGAGCGTTCCTCAGGCCGTGGCACGGCGACGCCTTCCCCGGGGGGGCGTCGGGTGGGGGAGGGGTTGGGTGGTGTTGTTCGGCCCTGCGGGCGGCGAGGGGGTGGGGATGGGATTGCGGAGCGTCCCTCAGACCGTGGCACGGCGACGCCCTCCCCGGGAGGGTCCGCGCCGGATGGTGGGGGGCGTGGTGTTCGGCCCTGCGGGCGGTGAGAGAGGTGGGATGGGATTGCGGAGCGTCCCTCAGGCCGTGGCACGGCGACGCCATCCCCGGAGGGACCCGCGTCGGGTGGGGAGGAGCTGGGTGTGTTGCCGGCCCTGTGGGAGGCGAGGGGGCGGACGCGGGGCGAGGTGGTGGGGGTGTCCGCGAGGCGGAGCGCGGTTCGGGCGGGGGGGCGGCCTAGGCTGGGGGCGGGTCCGGCCGGGCGGCCGGGGTGGCGGCGAAGGGAGCCCGAGGGATGGTGGCGGAGCGAACGGCCACGGTGCGCTGTGTGCCCGCGGTGCCGTGCTGGGCGGGCCTGACGGTCCGTGACATGGATGCCGCGCAGGGGTTCTACGGGCCTTTGCTGGGTTGGGAGTTCGTTCCGGGGCCGGATCGCTGGGGCCCGTACGTGCGGGCCACCGTCGACGGCGTGGAGGTCGCGGGGCTCAGCCGGCTGGGTACGAACTGGGAGCGCCCGGTCGCCTGGACCACCTACTTCGGCATCGAGAGCGCCGACCGGGCCGCCGACGGCGTCCGTGAACGCGGCGGCACGCTGGCCGTCGGTCCGCTGGCGTTCGACGCGGGGCGGGTGGCGCTGGCCGCCGACCCGTTCGGCGCGACGTTCGGCATCTGGGAGGGCGAGTCCGGCGACGACAAGGTCTGGATGACCGCCCCCGGCGCACCCGCCTGGATCGAGCTGCGCACCGCCGACCCGTTCGCCGCCGCGCTGTTCTACGGCGAGGTGTTCCGCTGGGACGGCCGCGACCCGGCGGAGTTCGAAGTCCGGTACGAGCACGAGCGGGTGGTGCTGCGCTCCGAGGGCCACAGCGTGGCCGCGCTGCGGATGGCCCACGACCTGGCCCCGCACTGGGAGGTGTTCTTCTCGGTCGCGGACACCGACGCCACCGCCCACCACGCCACCGCCCTCGGCGGCCGCGTCCTCGACGGCCCGGCCGACTCCCCGTACGGTCGCGTCGCCCGCCTCGCCGACCCCGAGGGCGGCCGGTTCTCCATCCTGGCCGCAACAAGTTGACGGTTCGTCAGAACCGGGTGGTCGGCGCGGTGGCGTGGGCGAACAGGCGGTGCATGGCGTTCGGCAGGTCGTCGGGGTGGTCGACCGGGTGGTGGAAGTCGAAGCGGGCGTCGAGCAGCGCGGTGGGGTCGGCGCCGAGCAGGCGCAGTCGCAGGCCGCGGCGGTCGAGGGCGATCGGGCGGACGTCGTGGAGCCGGTGCCCGAGTGGGCTTTCGGGGCGGTCCAGGGCGCGGGTGCCGAGCAGTAGGAGCTGGTCGGCGTGGGCGGTGGCCAGGTGCTGGAGCAGCCGGGTCTCCTCGGCGGCGACCGGGTCGGTCTCGGCGGCGGCCAGGTCCGCGGGGTCGAGGCAGCACTCGGCGCCCCACAGGTCGTCCAGCGCGAGGTGGTCGAGTTCCAGGTGCAGGAGCACGCCCTCGTCGGTGGCCGGCGGCCCGGCGGGGGCGCGGGTGAGCAGGCCCTGTGCCTGGAGCCGGCCCCGGATGCGGTGCGGCACGGCGACCGGGGCGACGTCCACGCAGTCGAGTTCGGCGACGAGGGGCGTGCGGGAGAGGACGGCGATCCGGTGCAGCGCGGACTCGCGGCCGACCAGCACGGCCACCGTGCCGTCCGGCCGCAGCGTGCACCGGACCTGCGGGGGCAGGCCGGGGCGGGCGGTGAGGTCGGCGCCGCGGACGTCCAGGACGGCGGAGGAGGCGAACTCCAGCAGGGTGCGGGCGCGTTCGGCGGCGGTGGGGGAGGACGAGCGGCGGGCGGGGTCGGGCAGCACGGAGGGTCCCCTTCTCGGTTAGGTAAGGCTAACCTAAGCAAGGTGGGGGTTCGGTGTCCAGCGGAGTGCGTGGCGGCGGCGCGTCAGGCGTCGATCGCGGCGGCCGGAGCGCCCAGCATTCGCAGCACCAACTGCCCGTAGCGGCGGCCCAGCTCCTCCGGGGACTCGCTGCTGCGCTCGGTGTACCAGCGCGAGACGTCGATGCCCAGCGAGGTGACGGCGCGGGCCGCGGTCCGCTGGTCGGGCACCTGGAAAACGTTTTCCGCCACCCCGCGGGCGATGATCCGCAGCACCGTCTCCTCGATCCGGATGCGCAGCTCGGCGACGGCCGCGAAGTCCTCCTCGGGCAGGGCGTGCAGCTCGTGGTTGACGATCCGTCCGACGGTGTGGCCGCGGGCGTGCCAGGTGGTGAAGGTCTCCGCGAGGGTGCGCATCTGGGCGACCGGGTCGGTGGCGGAGGCCTCGGCCTGCTCCACCAGGTCCAGCGTGGCCCGGTGGCCGGTGCGGGAGATCTCGGCGAGCAGGGCGGCCTTGGAGGGGTAGTGGATGTACAGCGCGGCGGGGCTCATGCCGGCGGCGGTGGCGATGTCCCGGGTGGTGGTGGCGTGGTAGCCGCGGCGGGCGAAGGAGTCCACGGCGGCCAGCAGCAGCCGCCGTGCTGCCTCGGTCCGCTCCCCGGGCCACAGTGCGGCGGTCGCTGGGTCGTTCATGGGGGCAATCCTCGCAGACGGTTCGGGCCGGTCCGGGCGGCGCCGGGCGGGGTGGGCTGTTGACAGTGTCGCCCGCCGCCAAGATGCTAAGCAAGCGCTTAGTCAAGCCGTCGGTGCGTGAACGGCGGCGGCACGAGGCGGCGGAACCATTCCTGGCAGCACATCCGAGAGGTACGGCGATGACAGTGTCGTTCAAGGGCAAGGTGGCGGTGGTCACCGGAGCGAGCCGCGGCATCGGCCTCGGCATCGCGCGCGAACTGGTGCAGCGCGGCGCGAAGGTCTGCATCACCGCCCGCACCCAGCAGACCCTGGACGAGGCGGTGGCCGAACTCGGCGGCCCCGACCACGCGTTGGCGGTGGCCGGCAAGGCCGACGACGCCGCGCACCAGGAGGAGGCCGTCACCCGGGTGCTGGAGACCTTCGGCCGACTCGACCTGCTGGTCAACAACACCGGCGTCAACCCGATCTACGGCCCGATCCTGGACACCGACCCGGTCGCCGCCGCCAAGATCCTCGCCGTCAACGTGCTCGCCCCGCTGGCCTGGACCCGCCGCGCGCACGCCGCCTGGATGGCCGAGCACGGCGGCGCCGTGGTCAACGTCGCCTCCGTCGCGGGCATCCGCGCCTCCAACGGCATCGGCATGTACGGCGTCTCCAAGGCCGCGCTGATCCGCCTCACCATGGAACTCGCCTCCGAACTCGGCCCCGACATCCGGGTCAACGCGGTCGCCCCCGCCGTGGTCAAGACCCGCTTCGCCGAAGCCCTGTTCGAGGGCCGCGAGGAGAAGGTCGCCCGCGCCTACCCGCTCGGCCGCCTCGGCCTGCCCGAGGACGTGGCCGGCGCGGTCGCCTTCCTGCTCTCCGAGGACGCCGGCTGGATCACCGGCCAGACCCTGGTGGTGGACGGCGGCGTCACCCTCGGCGGCGGACTGTGACAGACCGACGACCGGTGTTCGAAGGCAGTGGCGTGGTCGTCACCGGCGCCGGCCGCGGCATCGGCGAGGCCCTCGCCCGCGCGCTGACCGCCGCCGGCGCCCGCGTCGTGGTCAACGACCTCGACGCGGACGCCGCGCACGCCGTCGCCGCCGAACTCGGCGCGCACGCCGTCCCCGGCGACGCCGCGAGCGCCGAGGGCGTCGCCGCCCTGATCGACGCCGCCCGCGCCCACCTCGGCGCCGTCGACCTGTACTGCGCCAACGCGGGCGTCGCCACCACCGGCGGCCCCGACGCGTCGCCCGAGGCCTGGGAGCAGGCCTGGCAGGTCAACGTGCTCAGCCACGTGCGAGCAAGCCGACTGCTGCTCCCCGACTGGCTGGAGCGCGGCCGCGGCCGCTTCCTGTCCACTGTCTCCGCCGCCGGGCTGCTCACCATGCTCGGCTCCGCCCCGTACGCCGTCACCAAGCACGGCGCGCTGGCCTTCGCCGAGTGGCTGTCCGCGACGTACCGGCACCGCGGCGTCCAGGTGCACGCGCTGTGCCCGCAGGGCGTGCGGACCAGGATGCTGGACGGCACCGGCGAGCACGGGCAGGTGCTGCTCGCGCCCACCGCGATCGAACCCGCCGAGGTGGCCGAGGCGGCCCTGCGGGGCATGGCGGCGGGCGAGTTCCTGATCCTGCCGCACCCCGAGGTCGCCCAGTACTACGCGGCCCGCGCCACCACCCCCGACCGCTGGCTGCACGGCATGAACCGGCTCCAGCAGCAGATCGAGGCCCCGGAGGAGAACCGATGAGAGCCTGGCAGATCGCCGAACTCGGCGCCCCGCTCGACGTGATGAAGCCGGTGGAGGACGCCGACCGGCCCGTCCCCGGCGACGGGCAGCTGCTGGTCCGGGTCAGGGCCGCGGCCGTCAACTTCCCGGACGCGCTGATGGCGGCCGGGCTCTACCAGGTCCGCCCGCCGCTGCCGTACACCCCCGGCGTGGAGCTCTGCGGCGAGGTGGCCGAGGGCCCGCGCGCCGGTGAACGCCTCATCGGCACCGCCGCGTTGCCGTCCGGCGCGTTCGCCGAGTACGCGCTGATGGACGCCGCCGGTGCGCTGCCCGCCCCCGACAGCCTGGACGACGCCGAAGCGGCCGCCCTGCTGATCGCCTACCAGACCGCCTGGTTCGCGCTGCACCGCCGGGCCCGCCTCGCGTCCGGCGAGACGCTGCTGGTGCACGCCGCGGCGGGTGGTGTCGGCAGCGCTGCCGTGCAACTCGGCAAGGCCGCCGGGGCGTTCGTCATAGCCGTCGTCGGCGGCGCCGAAAAGGCGGACGCGGCCCGGAAGCTGGGCGCCGACCTGGTGATCGACCGGAAGTCCGAGGACTTCGTCGCCGCCGTCCGCGCCGCCACCGGGGGCCGCGGCGCGGACGTGGTCTTCGACCCGGTGGGCGGCAGCGCCTACACCGGCTCCACCAAGTGCATCGCCTTCGAGGGCCGCATCGTGGTGGTCGGCTTCGCCTCCGGCGAGATCCCCGCCCCACCGCTCGGCCACGCCCTGGTGAAGAACTACTCGGTGCTGGGCCTGCATTGGGGCCTGTACGCGGCCAAGGACCCGCAGGCCGTCCGGGACTGCCACGCGGCGCTGACCGCGCTCGCCGCCGACGGGGTGGTCCGCCCGCTGATCTCCGAGCGCATCCCGCTGGCCGGCGCCGCCGACGCCGTCCACCGGGTCGCCACCGGCGCCAGCACCGGCCGGATCGCCGTCCTGCCGTAACCGCCGGAGAGGGGCGGCCCGTTCGGGCGGGCCGCCCCTCTGCGCGTCCGCTCAGCGGTACTTCTTCAACTCCCGGCGTGCCAGCGAACGCCTGTGGACCTCGTCCGGCCCGTCGGCCAGCCGCAAGGTGCGGTTGCCGGCCCAGAGTTGGGCCAGGGAGGTGTCCTGGCTGACGCCGGCCGCGCCGTGCGCCTGGACGGCCTTGTCGAGGATCCACTCGACGGTGGACGGGACGACGATCTTGATGGCCTGGATCTCGGTGTGCGCGCCCCGGTTGCCGACGGTGTCCATCAGCCAGGCGGTCTTCAGCACCAGCAGCCGGGCCTGCTCGATCCGCACCCGGGCCTCGGCGATCCAGTCCTGCACCACGCCCTGGTCGGCCAGCGGACGACCGAAGGCAATCCGGGAGTTGACGCGGCGGCAGGTCAGCTCCAGGGCCCGCTCGGCGATGCCGATGGCCCGCATGCAGTGGTGGATCCGCCCCGGCCCGAGCCGGGCCTGGGCGATCGCGAAGCCGGCGCCCTCCTCGCCCAGCAGGTTCGCCGCCGGGACCCGGACCTGGTCGAAGACGATCTCGGCGTGCCCGCCGTGGTCGGCGTCCTCGTAGCCGAACACCCGCATGCCACGCAGGACTTGGACGCCAGGCGTGTCGCGCGGCACCAGGATCATCGACTGCTGGCGGTGCACCTCGGCGTCCGGGTCGGTCTTGCCCATCACGATGAGGAGCCGGCAGTCGGGGTTCATCGCCCCGGTGATGTACCACTTGCGGCCGCTGACGACGTACGCGTCGCCGTCCCGCTCGATCCGGGTGGTGATGTTGGTGGCGTCCGAGGAGGCGACGTCCGGCTCGGTCATCGCGAACGCCGAGCGGATCTCCCCGTCGAGCAGCGGGCGCAGCCACTGCTCGCGCTGCTCGGCGGAGCCGAACTGGGCGAGCAGTTCCATGTTGCCGGTGTCGGGGGCCGCGCAGTTGACCGCCGCCGGGGCCAACAGGACGGAGCGGCCGGTGAGTTCGGCCAGCGGCGCGTACTGGAGGTTGGTCAGGCCGGCGCCGTGCTCTCCGGGCAGGAACAGATTCCAGAGGCCCCGGGCCTTCGCTGCGGCCCGCAACTCGCCGATCACCGGCGGAAGGTGCCACGGCTCGCGCTTCGGGTCGTCCAGCTGCGCGGCCAGCACCTCCTCGGCCGGGTAGACGAACTCGTCCATGAAAGCGCCGAGTTCGCCCAGCAGCTGGACCGTCCTGGCGTCGTATCCGAAGTCCATTGCGCTAGCCCTCCAGTGCCGTGTGTCCGTATGCCATTGCTCAGCCCTCCACCGACGTGCGTCCGAACTCCACGAACAGCGGCACCAGTTCGCCGACCCGGTCGAACCCGGCGCCGACCGTTCCGCCTTGGGTCCAGCGGAAGTGGATGCCCTCCAGCACCACCGCGAGCTTGAACGAGGCGAAGCCGACGTACCAGCCCAGGCCGGAGACCTCGCGGCCGGACAACTCGGCGTAGCGGCGCACCAGTTCGTCGGTGCCGGGGAAGCCGGGGGCGAGCGCGGCGCCGGGCAGGACGCCGTCGAAGCGGCGGGCCAGTTCGGTGTACATCACCAGCAGGCCGAGATCGGTGAGCGGGTCGCCGACCGTGGACATCTCCCAGTCCAGCACCGCGGTGATCCGGTCGTCCGCGCCGACCAGCACGTTGTCCAGGCGGTAGTCGCCGTGCACCAGCGCCGGGGCGGGGGAGGCGGGCAGGGTGTCCGCGAGCCGCCGGTGCAGCTCGTCGATCCCCGGCACCTCGCGGCTCCGTGAGGCATCCAACTGCTTTCCCCAACGCCGTAGTTGGCGCTCAAGGAAGCCTTCCGGCCGGCCGAAGTCGGCCAGTCCCACCGCGGCCGGGTCGAGCGCGTGCAGGGCCACCAGGGTGTCCACCAGGCGGACCCCGAGCCCGTGCACCCGCTGCTCGCCGAGCGCGGCCAGCGTCCTGGCGTCCCGGTGCGCGACGCCCTCGACGTACTCCATCAGGTAGAACGGCGCGCCGATCACCGCCTCGTCCTCGACCAGCAGCACCGGCGTCGGCACCGGCACGTCGGTCGGCGCCAGCGCGTCCAGCACCCGGTACTCGCGGGCCATGTCGTGCGCGGTGGCCAGCACGTGCCCGAGCGGGGGGCGGCGCAGCACCCAGCGGGAGGCGCCGTCCTCGACCAGGTAGGTCAGGTTCGACCGGCCGCCCTCGAACCGGCGGGCCGTCAGCGGTCCGGCGGTGGGGGAGGGCAGGGCGGCGTCCAGGTGGGTGCGCAGCCTCTCCAGGTCGAGTCCGGGCGGAGCGGCGGTGGTCATCGGGGGCACCTCGCAGAGGGGATGTGAGCTGACTAAGCGCTTGCTTAGGATTGCTCCGAGGGCCCGAGTTGTCAACGAGCACCGCCCGCCGGGCAAGGGAGGGCCGGGCGGGCGGAAGGGCGGGGAGAGCTCAGCGGGCGACGGCGGCGGCCACCCGCTCCCCGAGCGTCCGGTCCACGTTGCGCCAGTACTGGAAAGCGCGTTCCAGCACCGGCGCGGAGACGCCGTCCTGCAGGTGCCCGGCGATGTTGGCGACCAGCCGGTCCCGGGCCGCGTCGTCCAGCACGTCGCGCACCAGCGTGCCGGCCTGCCCCCAGTCGTCGTCCTCCCGGTGCAGCGGGTACGCCTCGCGGACCATCTTCCCGGCCACGTCCCACCCCAGCGGCGCCCCCCACAGCTCCGGGTCGGCCGCCGGCCCGCCGTACGAGTTCGGCGCGTACGGGCGGCCGGTACGGGCGGCGTCGTACCGCATCGGCCCGTCCTTGCTGTACGAGTGCACCGGCACGTGCGAGCGGTTCGGCGGCAGCTGCGCGTAGTTCGGCCCGATCCGGTACCGGTGGGTGTCCGGGTAGGAGAAGATCCGGCCGAGCAGCATCTTGTCCGGCGAGACGCCGACCCCCGGCACCAGGTTGGACGGCTCGAACGCGGCCTGCTCGATGTGGATGAAGTGGTCCTCCGGGTTGCGGTTCAGGGTGAACCGGCCGACCTCGATCAGCGGGTAGTCGCCGTGCGGCCACACCTTGGTCAGGTCGAACGGGTTGAACCGGTAGTCCCACGCCTCGTCGAACGGCATCACCTGGACGTGCAGCGTCCAGGACGGGGACTCGCCGCGCTCGATCGCCTCGAACAGGTCCCGCCGGTGGAAGTCGCCGTCCGCGCCGGCCAGCCGGTCCGCCTCCGCCTGGGTGAGGAACTCGATGCCCTGGTCGGTCTTGAAGTGGTACTTCACCCAGAACCGCTCCCCGGCCGCGTTCACCCAGCTGTAGGTGTGCGAGGAGAAGCCGTCCATGTGCCGCCAGCTCTTCGGGATGCCCCGGTCGCCCATCAGCCAGGTCACCTGGTGCGCGGACTCGGGGGAGAGCGTCCAGAAGTCCCACTGCATGTCGTGGTCGCGCAGGCCGTTGTCCGGGCGGCGCTTCTGCGAGCGGATGAAGTCCTGGAACTTCATCGGATCGCGGACGAAGAAGATCGGCGTGTTGTTGCCGACCACGTCGTAGTTGCCCTGCTCGGTGTAGAACTTCAGCGCGAAGCCGCGCGGGTCGCGCCAGGTGTCCGGCGAACCCAGCTCGCCCGCCACCGTGGAGAACCGGGCCAGCATGTCGCACCGCTTGCCCGGCTGGAACAGGTCCGCCCTGGTGAACCGGCTGACGTCCTGCGTCACTTCGAAGGTGCCGTACGCGCCGCTGCCCTTCGCGTGCACCACCCGCTCCGGCACCCGCTCCCGGTTGAACTGGGCCATCTTCTCGATCAGGTAGTGGTCGTGCAGCAGGATCGGGCCGATCGGGCCCGCCGTCAGCGAGTCCTCGTCGCTCTCGACCGGGACACCGGCGTTGTTCGTGGTGAACGGGACGTGCTGGGACATCGGGGCAATCCTCCTCGGGCACCCCATCGGGCGCCGTAGCCGTGCGGCGGCGAGGGTCGTCCACCGCGACTTCCCCCACTCGAACACCGGCCCGGGCCACCCACAACCGCAGCCCGCCGGGCGTCACTCCCGCCCGCGCGCCGGAGAGTTGCAGCTCAGCCGTCCTGCGTACCGTCATCGGGCGCGTATCCCGGGTCGCCGGAGCCGGAGCCCGAGCCGGAACCCGATCCCGAGCCGGAGCCCGGATCGGTGCCCGAACCCGACCCCGAACCCGAACCCGAGCCGGCACCGGCACCGGCACCCGAGCCCGAGCCCGAGTCGGTTCCCGGGTCCGTTCCCGAGCTGCGGGGCGGCTGGCCGCCGGCCGGCGCGGTCGCGGCCGGCGGTACGTACGGGACCACCGGCGTGGACGGCACCGCCGGGACGGAGGTCGCCGCCGATCCGGACGGTGCCGCGGTGGCACCGCCCGTCGGCTGGTCCGTCGCCCCGGCGCTCGCCGTCGCCGCGCCCGACGGGACGCCGCCGGCGCTGTGCAGCGTCGAGATGTCCACGCCCACCGGGTCGCCCAGCGAAGTCACCGCGTAGAAGGTGCCGTGCTGGTCGGCCACCGTGTGCCCGGCGGCCTGGCCCGGCCCGCGGTCGCCCGTGAACCGGTACAGCGGGTGGCCCTTGTACAACACCTGCGCCGTCCCGTCCGCGAGCGCCGCCGCGCCCAGCAGCCCGTCGTCCACGCCCGGCCCGGCCAGCGGGAAGCCCGGCGTGGTCACCGGCGGCCAGGACTTCGCGCACTCGTCCAGGCAGCTGGCGTGCACCGAGGTGTCCGCGCCGTACAGGTACAGGGCGCGGCCCTGCGCGTCCACCAGGATCGGGCCGAGGCTGCCGACGCTCGCCAGCGCCACCGTGGCGCCCACCGAGGTGGCGAACGCCGACCCGCCCGACGGACTCGCCTCGGCGGCCGGGGCGGACACCGACGGCGCGGCCCCGGCCGGCGGGCCGCTCGGGGCGGGATCCGCGCTGCAACCCGCGGCCGTCAGGGCGGACAGGGACAGCACTGCGGCGGCGACACGGCAGGTACGGGGCATCACGACTCCCGGGGACCGGAGCGGCGGAGGGGCTGGTCACCATCCATCCCCGCCGCCCGCCGCCCGGCCACTCCAGAGCAGGCCCGGTCCGCACCAGGGGGTACCCCGTTGCCCTGGACGGCCCACCCGGGCGGGTCGGCCCGCCCGTGGGCCGCCCGGCCACCGGGCAGCCGCTCTGCGCGCCGCGCCCGGACGGGCGGACACTGGAGAGGTACGCGACCTCGCCCGAGGGGGCGCCCATGAGCACCCAGCACAGCACCGCACCCGCGATCCGGGTCCAGAAGCTCAGCAAGCGCTTCAAGGACCTCGTCGCTCTCGACGACGTCGATTTCGAGGTGCCACCGGGCAGCGTGTTCGGACTGCTCGGGCCGAACGGGGCGGGCAAGACCACCGCCATCCGCATCCTCACCACCATCATCCAGCCCACCGGGGGGCGGGCCGAAGTGCTCGGCACCGACGTGGTCGCCCACCCCGGCACCGTGCGTCGGATGATCGGACTGGCCGGCCAGTACGCCGCCGTCGACCCGAACCTGACGGCCCGTGAGAACCTCCGCCTGATCGGCCGGCTCACCCAACTGCCCCGCAGCCGAAGGTCCCCGCGCGCCGCCGACCTGCTGGCCCGGTTCGACCTGACCCGGGCCGCCGACCGGCCCGTGCGCACCTTCTCCGGCGGCATGCGCCGCCGGCTCGACGTCGCCGCCGCCCTGGTGCCCGAACCACCCGTGCTGTTCCTCGACGAACCCACCACCGGACTCGACCCGCAGAGCCGCACCGCACTGTGGGAGCTGATCCGGGAACTCGTCGCCGACGGCACCACCGTGCTGCTCACCACCCAGTACCTGGAGGAGGCCGACCGGCTCGCCCACCGGATCGCCGTCCTCGCCGAGGGCCGGGTGGTCGCCGACGACACCCCGCACGCCCTCAAGGCCCGGCTCGGCACCACCGTGCTGGAACTCGGCATGGGCGAGGACCCGCGTGCCGTCCGCGCCGCCGCCCTGCTCGCCGACCGGCTCCGGCGCACCCCCGAACGCGACGGCGCCATGCTGCGCCTGCCCAGCCCGGACGGGTCGCTGCTGCTGATGGACGCCCTGCACGCGCTGGAGTCCGAGCAGCTCACCCCGCGCACCATCGCCGTCCGCGAATCCAGCCTGGACGACGTCTACCTCGCCCTCACCGGCCACCGCACCTCCGGAGGCCCGTCATGACCGCCGTCACCGCCACCGGCTTCGCTCCCGCGCCCGGCCTGTCCGGACGCCTGCTGGCCCCCGTCCGGGACGGCCTGGCCGTCTGCGGGCGCAACCTGATCGCGCTGCGCCGGGTGCCCCGGCTGCTGATCTTCTCCACGGTGCAGCCGATCGTGTTCGTGCTGCTGTTCCGCTACGTGTTCGGCGGGGTGGTCGGCGCGGCCCTGCACGGGGTGAGCTACGTCGACTACCTGATGCCCGGCGTGTTCGTGCAGGTGGTCGTCTTCGGCGCGGTCAACACCGCGATCGGCCTGGCCACCGACCTGCAGACCGGCCTGATGGAACGGTTCCGGTCGCTGCCGATGGCCCGCTCCGCGGTGCTCTCCGGGCGGACCGGCGCCGACCTGGTCCGGAACGTCTTCGTGGTGGCGCTGATCAGCGGCGTCGGCTTCCTGGTGGGCTTCCGGGTGCACAGCAACGCCTGGGCGTTCCTGGCCGGGGCGCTGCTGGTGGTGGCGTTCGGCTTCGCGATGTCCTGGGTGTTCGCCGTGGTCGGACTGGCCGTCGGCGACCCCGAGACCGCGACCGCCGCGGCCTTCCCGGTGCTGGCCCCGCTGGTGTTCGCGTCCTCCGCGTTCGTCCCGACCTCGACCATGCCCGGGTGGCTCCAGGTGTTCGCCAACCACCAGCCCGTGACCATCACCGCCAATGCGGTCCGCGCCCTGATGCTGGGCACACCGGTCGGCGCGCAGGTCTGGCAGGCGCTCGCCTGGGACGTCGGCATCGTGGCGGCGTTCGCGCCGCTCGGCGTCTGGCTCTACCGCAAGGCGGTCTGACCGCCCGACACCGCAAGGCGGTCCGGCCGTCCGGCCGGCCGCCTTGCGGTGTCAGGGCGTGGGCAGGTCAGGACGCGGGCTCGGACGGCTGCTCGGGCGCCTGTTTTGGTGGCTGGCCGGCGGGCTCGGGAGCCTGGCCGACGGGCTCGGGCGGCTGCCCGGCGGGCTCGGGAGCCTGCTCGGGCGGCTGCTCGGGATGCTGCGCCCACACGGTGCGGTCGCCGCCCCGCCAGGCGACCAGCTCGGTGTCGTCCAGGTCCGGGTCGTCCACGCCCGCGCGGCGGATGAACTCCGCCACGTCCTCCACCGAGGTGGCCCGCCCCACGGTCCGCCCGTAGATCTCCACCCGCCGGTACGGCCGCGCCCCACGGGTCGGGGGGCGGACCACCACCGGCGGGTGGAATATGTCTCCGGTCTCGCTCATATCCCCAGTGTCCCGCTCCCCGAGCGGACCGGCATCGGTGCAGGTCAGAGCGGTCGCCGTGGCGGTGTTGGCGGCGGAGCGTGGGCGGCCGGTCGCGGACCGTCCGCCGTCCTGCGCGAGCCGCCCTGCGTCGGTCGTCAGCCGTCGGCTGTCCTGCGCGGGCCGCCGGCCGCCGGCCGTCAGCCGGCGAACAGGCGGCGCAGGACGTCCAGGCCGCCCGGGACCAGTGGGCAGTAGCGGCCGGCGAACAGCTCGGCGGGCCGGACGAAGCCGTACCAGTCGACGTCGCCCGGGTCCGGTGCCGGCGGGCGGTCCGTCAGCAGGCGGCGCACCACCAGCAGGCCGCTCGCCAACTGGCCGGTCGGGTGGAGTCGTTGGCGTGCCGCGCCGGTCAACAGGTCGTAGTGGCCGGGGTGGGTGGGGGCCGACCCGGTGCGCCGGTACAGCAGCACCCGGCCGGACGGGTCGACGTGCACCGTGGCGGTGAGGCGGCGTCGGACGGCCGCGGGGCCGGGCGGGTCGGCGGTGTGGGCATCCATCGGTGCGGGAGTGGAGGGCACAGGCATCCCGTCTGTCGCTGGGCCGGAGCCGCAGTCGGCACCGGGCCGGAGGCGGGAGCCGCGCCTGACGCATCGTCGCCACCCGGATGCGGCACGATTGTTGCACATCGTGGTCGGACGGTGACGTATCGTGTGTGCCATCCGCGTCCCGACGCCGAATCGAGGGCCCGTGAAACCCGCCACCCTCCCCGGCGGCCTCCCGCTGCTGGGCCACCTGCCGGCCATGGTCACCCGCCCGCTCGCCTTCCTCGACACCCTTCCCGCGCACGGCGACCTGGTCCGGGTCCGGGTCGGCCCGCGCGAGCTGTACATGGTCGGCGCACCGGAGTTGATCCGGCAGGTGCTCACCGACCGGGCCGGCTTCGACCGCACCGGCCCGCTCTACGCGAAGATCCGCACCTTCCTCGGCAACGGCCTCGCCTCCTGCCCGCACGCCGACCACCAGCGACTCCGCCGGATCGTCCAACCCGCCTTCCGGCACGCCCTGTTGCCGCGCTACGCGGAGGCGATGACGGCCGAGACCGCTGCCCTCACGGCCCGTTGGCGGGCCGGGCAGACTGTCGACATCACCCGCGAGGCCTTCTCCCTCACCACCGCCGTCGCCGTCCGCACCCTGTTCTCCGCCGGCCTGTCCGACGCCGCCGCCGAGCGGCTGCGCCACGCGCTGGACGTGCTGCTGCGCGGCCTCTACCTGCGGGTCGTGCTGCCCGCCGCCGACCTGCTGCCGACTCCGGCCCGCCGCGAGTACCGTCGGGCGCTGCGGACTTGGCACGACGGGGTGGCGGCGATCATCGCCGACTACCGGGCCCGGGGCGTCGACCACGGCGACGTGCTGTCGCTGCTGCTGGCCGCCCGCGACGAGGCCGGTCGGCCGCTGGCGGAGCGCGAACTCGCCGACCAGGTCGCCACCCTGGTGTTGGCCGGGGCCGAGACGACGTCCTCCGCGCTGGCCTGGTCGCTCCGGCTGGTCGCCGAACACCCCGAAGTGGAGCGGAAGTTGCATGCCGAGGTGGACGCCGGCCCGGCCGGCGCCCCGGCCGGGTGGCAGCACCTCGGCCAACTCCCCTACACCGCGCAGGTGGTGAGCGAGGCGCTGCGGCTCTACCCGCCGGCCTGGGCGATCAGCCGCACCACCACCCGCCCGCTCGAACTCGGCGGCGCCCGGCTGCCCGCCGGCGCGCTGGTGATCTGCTGCCTCTACCTGCTCCAGCGCCGCCCCGAGCTGTTCCCCGACCCCACCCGCTTCGACCCGGACCGGTTCGCCCCCGGGGCCGTCCACCGGGACGCCTACCTGCCGTTCGGCCTCGGCGCGACCCGCTGCCCGGGCGACCGCTTCGGCACCGTCGAGGCCACGCTGGCCCTGGCCACCGTCGCCGGCCGTTGGCGGCTTCGCCCGGCGGCGGACAGTGCGGTGCGGCCGCTGCCCAGGCTGGTGCTCTCGCCGGGCCCGCAGCCGATGGTGCCGGCGGAGCGGGTCAGCGGGCCAGCACGTTGACCCCGGCCCGGAACAACGGCGGTGCCGCTGCTGCCAGTCGGACGATCCGGGGGCCGATCGCGGGGTGCTGCCGGGCCGCCAGGAGTGCCGTGGTGAGCAGCCGGTAGGGGCGGGTGGCGCGACGCCACTCGCGTTCGTACGCGCCGGGCCGGTCGGTGGTCAGGCAGCGGACGGCGGCCTCGGCGGAGGCCAGGGCGATCGCGATGCCCTCGCCGGTGAGGGCGTCCAGGTAGCCGGCGGCGTCGCCGACCAGCAGCACCCGCCCGTGCACCCGCGCGGTCGCGTGCTGCCGCAGCGGCCCGGCGCCCCGGACCTGGCCGGCCTCCGCACCGCCGAGTCGCTCCAACAGGTCGGGAAACTGCGCGAGTTGACGATCGAAGGGCAGCCGCTGCGATCCGAGTACCGCCACCCCGACCGTCCGCTCGGACACCGGCGTGACGTACGCCTCGGCATGCCGGGACCAGTACACCTCCACCAGGTCGCTCCACGGCCGCGCCGCGAAGTGCCGCCGCTGCCCGTACCGGGCCGGGCGGCGGGCGTCGGCTACCGGCCGGTGCAGGCCGAGTGCGCGGCGCACGGGGGAGTGCAGGCCGTCGGCGGCGACCGCGTGCCGGGCCGCCAACTGGCCGACCACCACCGCCTGTTCGGTGAGGACGAGGTCCTCCGCGCGGCCGGCGGCGTGCCGGACGCCCACCTGCTCGGCCCGGGCCGCGAGGGCGGCGTGCAGGGCGGTGCGGCGCACGCCCAGGCCGTGGCCGGCCCGGAAGCGGGCCTCGGCGGCGCGTCGGCCGTCCGCCTCCAGGTAGCGGATGCCGTGGAACGGATGCCCCTCGACGGTGACGCCGAGCCGGGCCAACGCCCGTACCGCGCCGGGCATCAGGCCCTCGCCGCAGGCCTTGTCGACCGGGGTCCGGCGCGGCTCCAGCACCGTGGTGGACAGCCCCGCGCGGGCGGCGTGGATGGCGGCGGCCAACCCGGCCGGGCCGCCGCCGATCACCAGCAGGTCGATCACGCGGCGGCCCGGCACAGCGTCAGCGCCGCCTCCTCGCAGCGCAGCCGGGTCGCCAGCAGCAGGGAGTTGAGCACGAGGAACCCGAGCGCCGTCACCCACGCCGTGTGCACCAGCGGCAGTGCGAAGCCCTCCATCACCACCGCAAGATAGTTCGGGTGCCGGAGCCACCGGTACGGCCCGCCCGTGACCAGCGGCAGGCCCGGCACCACGATCACCCGGGTGTTCCAGCGCGGCCCGAGCACCCCGATGCACCACCAGCGCAGCCCCTGCGCGGCGAGTGCCAGCGCCAGCATCGGCCAACCCAGCGGCGGGACGAACGGCCGCCCCGCCCACTGGACTTCGAGCAGACAGCCCAGCAGCAGCCCGGTGTGCAGGGCCACCATCGGCGGATAGTGCCGCCGCCCGTACTCCACGCCGCCGCGGGCCAGGCTCCAGGCGGCGTTCCGGCGGGCGACCAGCAGCTCGGCCAGCCGCTCCACGGCGACCAGCGCGACCAGGACCAGGTAGGCGATCACCGTCGACTACCAGCGGAGCAGGACGAGTTCGGATGAGAACCCCGGCCCGAGGGCGAGCATCAGCCCGAACGAGCCCGGCGCCGGCGGACCCTGGTCGATCACGTCGCGCAGAATGTGCAGCACCGACGCCGAGGACAGGTTGCCGCACCGCGCCAGCGACTCCCGGCTCGGCGCCAACGCCTCCTCCGGCAGCCCGAGTTCCTCGGCCAGCACGTCCAACAGCCGGGGCCCGCCCGGATGGCACACCCAGCTGCCCACGTCCCCCGGCTTCAGGTCGTGCGCGGCCAGGAACGACTCCACCTCCTCGGCGACGTGCAGCCGTACCAGCTCCGGCAGTTCGGGACCGAGCAGAATGCCGAACCCCGAGTCGCCCACCTGCCAGCCGAGCAATCGCTCCGTCCCCGGATACAGCCGACTCCGGGTCGCCACCACCACCGGCCCGCCCGCTGCCGCTGCTGCCGGATGGTCGTCGCCGACCGCGAGCAGCGCGCCGGCGCCGTCCCCGAACAGGGCGGTGGCGAGCAGGTTCGCCGGCGAGGTGTCCGCCCGTTGCAGCGTCAGCGAACACAGCTCGGTGGCCAGCAGCAGCGCCACCCGGTCGCTCCGACCGTCCGTCAGAATGTCGTGCACCACGGCCAGTCCACCCGCCCCGCCCGCACACCCGAGGCCGAACAGCGGCACCCGGCGCACGTCCTCGCGCAGGCCGAGCCGGGAGGCGATCCGCGCCTCCAGCGAGGGCACCGCGATGCCGGTGACGGTGGTCGAGACCACCACGTCGACCTGCTCGGCGGCCAGCTCGGCCCTGGCCAGCGCCAACTCGGCTGACTGCTGCGCGAGTTCGCACGCCGCCTCCAGCCAGGCGTCGTTCGCCCGGCCGAAGCCGTCGATCTCCTCGTGCCGCTCCAGCGGGTACGCCAGATGCCGGGACGCCACTCCCGCCCCCGCGAAGAACCGCTCCGACAGGGCCTGTTCGTCCCCCGCCCCGCCGCGCAGCGCCGCCAGCCCGGCGGCCAACTCGCCCTGCCGGTACCGATGGGGCGGAAGGACCCCGCACACTGCCGCGATCCGCGTCACCGACCCAGGATAGGGAGCGAACCCGCCCGAATCGGGCAATCCGCTCGCCCCGGCGCGTCCCGCCCGGTCCCCGCCGCCACGGCGCGGTGATCCTGCACCGGCGGTCCGCAGGCGGCTAGCGTGGCCGGTGTGAGCGATACGGCGGCGGTGCCCCGGGGGCTGGTCGGGGGACTGGCGCGGGCCTGCCACCCGGTGCCGGCCGCAGCGGTGACCGCCCTGGCCGGGGCGATGGCGGCCGGGGCCGGACGCGGACTGGCCGGAACGCTGCTCACCGGAGGCGCGGTCGCGGTCGGGCAGCTGTCGATCGGCTGGAGCAACGACCTGATCGACCGGCAGCGGGACGAGGCCGCCGGGCGCTCCGACAAACCGCTGGCCGTCGGCCGTCTGACTTCGCGTCAGGTCTCTTCCGCTGCCCGCTGGGCGATCGTCTGCTGCGTGCTGCTGTCGGCGGCCTGCGGGATCGCGGCCGCGACCGTGCACCTGGTGGCGGTGGCCGCCGGCTGGGCGTACAACCTGCGACTGAAAGCCACCCGGTGGTCCTGGCTGCCGTACGCGCTGGCGTTCGCGCTGCTGCCCGCCTTCGTCACCCTCGCCCTGCCGGGCCGTCCCTGGCCCGCCGCATCCGTCCTCGGCGCGGGCTCCCTGCTCGGCGTCTCCGCCCATTTCGCCAACGTGCTGCCGGACTTGGCCGCCGACCGCGCCGCGAACATCCGCGGCCTGCCACAACGCGCCGGCGCCCGCGCCTCGGCCCTGGTCGCCGTCCTCGCCGCCACCGCCGCGGCCCTGCTCCTCGCCCCCGGCTGGCCCGTCCTCGCCGTCACCGCCCCGCCCGCCGTCGCCGCCCTCCTCGCCCCGCGCGGCCGCCTCCCGTTCCTGGCCGTCATCGCCGCCACGGCGGTCGCGGTGGCGCTGCTGCTGCTCAACGGCGGCCTGTGCAGCGGCTCCTGACGACAGGAGTGATTGCCCGGTGGAGCGTCATGAGCGCCGTGCATGACTCCGGCGTGCCGGCCGGTCGCACCATCGCACCATTCACCGAGACCGCGACCTCGGGTGAGGAGTGGACGTGGAACGGGAACCGAAACCGGAACCGAAGGCCCCGATCCCGGCGCGGTGGCTGCCGGGCTTCCTGGCGCAGTCGCCGATCTGGGTGGCCCTGGGGCGCTGCTGTTCGGTGCGCTGGCCCCGGCGGCCGTCTCGGCGGCGCAGCGTGCCGCCCTGCCGCGCGACCTGGGGCCACGCCCTGGTGCCGCGGGGCCCGGACCGTACGGACGGCCCGGGTCTCGCACAGCGCACCTGGCAGAGAGTCAGGGATTGACGCCGACCTGCCGGGTGATGCTGGGGGCCGGGGACGGTCCGGTGGTGGCGGAGTTGCCGTGGCTGGAGGTGATGCCGATCAGGAACAGCAGGACCAACAGCAGCCCTCCTCCGCCGGCCGCGGCCTTCCCGCCGTTGCCGGACCCGCTGCGGTAAGTGGTGTAGCCGGTGTTGCAGGTGGCGCTGTTCGCGCTCTTGATCGTCCGGTGGTGGGGCCTGACGTAGCTTCCGTCGTTGCGGTAGTGGCCGCGAACCGGGACGGTCTTGGTCATCGACGCTCCAGAGAGGGTGGTGGACATGCTCCCCGCACGCGGCGATTCCACCACCCGGCACTGACAATTCCGGTCCACGTCAAGGGATTTGGCGGTTTACCTGCGGCCTTCCCGGAGCCGACCGGACTCGGATCGGCCGGTCGGGGCCGTCGAGCCAGGCGTACCGGCCGGTCGGGGTGACGGTGAGTCCGAACCGTTCGATGCCCGGCTCGCCCGCCTCGTGCCACCAGGAGAGCGTCCGTTCGAACTCGTTCCACAGGCGGCGGGTGCCGCACTGGCGGACGTGGTGGATGCTGTCGCCGTCGCGGAAGGTGGCGGCGGCCCAGGCGGGGGTGGTGAGGGAGTACAGCCACAGGGTGCTGGCGCCGTCGTCGTGCGGTTGGACCGCGTGGGTGACGTCGGGGAGGTGCAGGCCGGCGGCGAACGGGAATGGGTCGAACTTGCCGTGCGGGGGCGGTAGTTGGGTGGTGGTTCGCTCGGTGACGGTGTCGCCGGCGGGCGGTGCGGCGGGCCAGGTGAGGCGCTGGGAGCGCATCTTCATGAACTCGACGGGCTGGAGGAACGGCCCCGTGGCGGTGCCGTCGGGGTGGGCGGTGAGGCGGAGAACGGCGTCCGCGTTCGAGTAGTGGCTGCCGAACGGGGCGAGGATCACGCCGCCGGGCCGGGTCTGTTCGATCCAGGCACGGGGAACGTCGCGCAGGCCGTAGGTGGCGATGACGCGGTCGTACGGCGCACCGCCCGGGTGGCCGTGGACGCCGTCCGCGCAGACGGTGCGCGGGCGGTAGCCGGCGGCGTGCAGGCGGGTGCGGGCGTGGGCGGCGACCTGCGGGTCGATCTCGACGGTGGTGACGTTGGCGTCGCCGAGCCGGTGGGCGAGCAGGGCGGCGTTCCAACCGGTGCCGGTGCCCTGCTCGATCACCCGCATTCCCGGTTCGACCTGGAGCTGTTCGAGCATCGAGGCGACCAGGGACGGCTGCGAAGCGGAACTGCTGGCCACCGTGCCGGGCTCGGCGCCCCGGTGCTCGCCGTCGTCCCACTGGGTGACGATCGGGACGTCGGCGGCCGCGGTGGCCAGCCAACCGGTTTCGTCGGAGGCGCGGTTGACGGGGCGGCTGGTGCCGGTGGCCATGTCGTGCGCCCAGATCAGGTCGGGCAGGAACAGGGAGCGCGGCACGGCGTCGAACGTCGGTGCCCAGCCACCGGCAACGGGAACCACCCGATCGCGTACCGGCGTCACTTGCGCCGTCCCCCGTCCCCCGTCCCCGGGCGGCGGCCCGCCGTCGGGCGAGGGCGGGGTGGGCGGCGGCGTCCACGGCGTGCCGGGAAGGCGGTCGCCTCCGCCGGGGTCTGTGCGGTCGATGTCCATGCCGGCCTCCTGGCCGTCGCGGTGGATGGGGTTCCCTGCGGCAACGGTTCGACGGTAGGCGGGCGCAGCCCGAACCTTCAAAGAGCTTGCGCTTTCTTGCGCGACGTCACCCGAACGAGGCGATGGCGGCAGCGATCAGTTGACGGGAGGCAGTTCCGTGCACGGCCATGGACGCCAGATCCGCGAAGGTACGGACGTAGTCGGCGATCTCGCGCGGCTGGGTGATCCGCAAGTAGCCGGACGTCAACTCGACAGCTACCTCGGCCTCGTCGAACAGGTAGAAGTCCTCGACCGGCAGATGCGGTCGGCCCGGGCCGGTGGGGATGACACCGACGCTGACGAACGGGCTCGCGGAGACATCCAGCAGGTGGCCGAGCTGGGCTGCCATCGTCTCCGGCCCGCACACTGCGGCATGCAACACCCACTCCTCGATGAGCAGGCCGAAGCGGTGCCGGCCGGAGAACAGCATCCGTTGGCGTTCCAAGCGGGCTTCTACGGCGTGGTCGACGTCGTCGACCTCGACCCGGGCGCGCTGGATCGAGCGGAGCACGGCAGTGGTGTACTCGGGGGTCTGCACCATGCCGGGCAGGACCCGGCTGGCGTAGACACGGAACAGCCCGGTGCGCCGGTAGAGGGCGGCGACGGACTCCTGCGCGGCCCGCAGCCCGGTGCGCTCCATGCGTCGCCACTCGGTGTACATCGAGTCGACGGTGCGGGCGGCGGCGATGAGCTCGGGGGCCTGGTCGTCGGCACCGCAGGCGGCGCACCAGGCCCGCACGTCGGCCTCGGAGGGGGCGGACTTCCCACTCTGGATCCGGGAGGTCTTCGCCGGATGCCACCCGCAGCGGGCGGAGAGCTCGTCGCCGGTCAGCCCGGCGTCCTTGCGCAGGCCGGTCAGGCGGCCGGCGAGGGCCTTGCGCGCCTCGACGACGCTGGACGAGGGGGACGACGACATGGTGCGAGCTGTCCAACGGGTTGGTCAGAGGGTGAAGTGCGCGTGCGGGAGGGCTCGTTCCCATACGGCGTCGAAGGCCGTGGTCACTGCTGTCACAAGGGATGGGTCCTCGGTGATCTCGTGGCCGGCCCACTCGCCGTCGCCGCTGAACCAGTGGAACAGGACCGAACGGTCGTCGATCAACCACAGGTCGTTGCCCGGCAACGCAAGGTCCGACGCCTTCGAGCGGGGCAGCCAGCGAACCTGCTCGCCGAGCGCGACGTTGTGTCGCTCGGTGATCGTGTGCTCCCACCGAATGTAGTCACTGACCGGCTCCGAGACGATCCTCGCCCGGCGAACCACCACCCCGCGCCCGACGGCCTCCCGCACCACGGCGGCCCAGGCGGTGTACTCGTCCGGCAGGTCGTACGCCTCGGGTCGCCCGACCGGCAGGCCGGCGCGCCAGTCGGCGAACACCGGGTCGGCCAGGTAGGAGTCACGCATCTCCAGGTGGTAGGCGGAACGCTCAGCACTCCTCAGCAGGGCGCCAAAGTCCGGCACGCTCGGCTTCATCGCACACCTTCCTCAAGAACGGGATCATCCGGGCCGGGATCCTGACGACGGCTTCGTGGTCGGGCACGCCGACGGCGTGGCCCGGGGCCCACTCGGTCTCGTTGATCATGCGGTACATCTCCATGTCGGGCAGCCAGCCCTGGATGACGATCTCCGCCTTCTCGTCCTCCAGCCACACGGTCGGAGAACCGCCGTTGGGCGAGTCCGGGTCGATTCCCTTGAACCGTAGTGCCATGACCGTTCCTTGTGCCAAACCGGTTGCGAATCCTTGCGGACCCACCGTCCCGACCGGTTGACCGACCGTCAACGGCGCATTGGCGCACGGGTGGTGGAGGTAGGCGGGGGAAACCCGGTCGGCAGGGTGGGTGTGGCGGGCTGTGATGGGTCGGGGAATGTGTCGGGGTGGGGGTTGGGTGTGGTGCGGGTTGATGGTGGGCTGGTGGGGCGGTTGGTGGGGGCGCAGTTTCCGGAGTGGGCGGGGTTGTCGGTGGTGGGGGTGGAGAGGGGAGGGTCGGATCATGTGATCTTCAGGCTTGGTGGGGGGTTGGCGGTGCGGCTGCCCCGGCATGTGGATGCGGTGGGGCAGGCTGCCAAGGAGCTGGAGTGGCTGCCGCGGCTCGCGCCGAGGTTGCCGTTGGCGGTGCCCGTGCCGGTGGCGGCGGGGGAGCCGGGGTGCGGGTATCCGTGGGCGTGGGGGGGGTGAGTCGCTGGGGGGAGGGGGAGGTCGCCACGGTCGAGGGGCTGGGGGCGTCGGCGGGGGCGGCCGTCCGACTGGCGGAGTTCCTCAGGGCGCTTCAGGGGTGTGGGCGCGGGGGCGCCGGGGCTGTGCGGGGTGATGAGCTGGCCGCGCGGGACGCGGCGACGCGGGCCGCGATCGCGGCGCTCGGCGGAGTGTTCGACGGTGCGGCGATGACGGCGCTGTGGGACGCGGCACTGGGTGCACCGGCGTGGGGGCGGGTTGCCGGTGTGGTGCCACGGGGACTTCCACACCAGCAATCTGCTGACGGTCGACGGGCGGCTCCGTGCCGTCATCGACTTCGGCGGGCTCGGCGCGCGACCTGACCATCGCGTTCACTTTGACGTCCGCCGGGAGTCGAAGCGTCTTCCGGGAAGCCCTCGGTGTGGACGAGGCCACCTGGCTGCGCGGACGCGGCTGGGCGCTGGCCACCGGACTGAACGCCTACACCCACTACGCCGCCGTGGACCCGCGGGTCGCCGCCCGGACCACCCGTTAGATCACCGAGGCGCCGCGCGGCTGAGGCAATCCGTGGGGTGCGCCGTCAGACGTGGGCGCGGGCCTGGGCCAGGATGCGGTCGGCGTGTTGGTCGAGCAGCAGGCCGGCCACGGAGACGCCGAGCTTCTCGGGGGCGGCGGCGGGGCCGGAGAGGCGGGCCTCGATCTGGTGGGTGCCGTCGACCGAGGTGACTTGGCCGTGCAGGGTGAGGACGCCGTCGGCGGTGGTGGCGAACGCGCCGACCGGGACGGAGCAGCCGCCGTGCAGTTCGGCGAGCATCGCGCGTTCGGCGCGCACCTCGGCGTCGGTGGTCAGGTCGCCGGTGTGGTCGAGGAGTTCGCGGGCCAGCGCGTGGTCCTCGCGGACCTGGATGCCGAGCGCGCCCTGCCCGGGGCTGGGCGGGAAGAGCTCGACGGGGAGGAGTTCGGCGATCTCGCCCGCCCGGTCGAGGCGGCGCAGCCCGGCGGCGGCGACCACCACGGCGTCCAGGGTCTTCAGCCGGGCGAGCCTGGTCGGGACGTTGCCGCGGATCCGCTCGGGGCGCAGGTCGGGCCGCCGGTGCAGGAGTTGGGCGATCCGGCGGGCGGCCGAGGTGCCGACCCGGGCGCCCGTCGGGAGGGCGGCCAGCGGGGCGCCGCACAGTGCGTCGCGGACGTCCTCGCGGGGCGGCGGCGGGAGCAGGATCAGGCCGTCCGGGTTCTCGGTGGGCAGGTCCTTGAGCGAGTGGACGATCACGTCCACCTCGCGGTTCAGCAGCGCCGCGACCTGGTTGGTGGAGAACGCCGAGCCGCCGCCGCGCTCGGAGACCTCCCGCAGGGCGGCCTTCCGGTCCAGGTCGCCGTCCTCCAGGATCACCCGGTGGCGGATCACCAGGTCGGGGTAGCGTTCCCGGACCGGCGCGAGGAACTCCCGGACCTGGGCCCGCGCCAGCTGGCTGGCCCGCGATCCCACCACCAGTTCGACCATCGTCAACTCCCGCTACTGTGCTTCACCCTGACGGCATGCTAGACCCTGACGGGCGTCCCGTTTTCCGACGGAATGTCGGGAACCGCCGCAGTGGGGCGTTCCAGGCGGAGCAGCGCGGGGACGGCGGCCAGCGAGGCGGCCAGCAGGAACAGCCAGGGCCAGGCCGAACCGTGGACGAACAGCAAGGTCAGCAGGCCCGGGGCGAGCGCCTGCCCGATGCTCCAGGAGAGTTGGTTGACCGCCAGGTAGCGGCCGCGGCGCGCCGGGTGGGCGAGGGCCACACTCAACTCCTCGCGCCCGGGCGTGGCGACCGTCTCGGCGAGGTTGTAGACCAGCATGGCGGCCACCAGCCCGGTGCCGACCAGCCAGCCGGACGCGCCCGGCAGCACGGCGAAGACGGCGAAGGCGAGCGCGTTGAGCACCGATCCGGCGGCCACCGCCCGGGTCGGCCGGACGCCCTCCAGCAGCCGCGACACCGGGTTCTGGGTGACCACCACCTGCACGCCGTTGAGCACGAGGAGTGCGCCGGCCACCGCGGCGCCCAGGTGCAGCGCCTCCGTGACGTGCAGGGCGATCAGCACGCTGAGCGCCATCGAGGACAGCACGAAGGAGAGGTTGGACGTCACCATCAGCAGGTAGCGGCGGTCCGTCAGCACCGCCCGGTAGCCGCCCTCGCCGGAGGGCCGCGGGGCGGCGGCCGGCGCCGGGGCGCCCGGCTTCCACGCCGTCAGCAGCACGCCCGCCGCCAGGTAGGAGAGCGCGTTCAGCGTGACCAGCAGTCGCAGTCCGCCCGCTCCGCCGTCGCCCACCAGCAGCGCGCCCACGGCGCCGCCCAGGCCCATGCCGGTGTTGCGCAGCGTCTGCACCAGGGCGAACCAGCGGGTGCGCTCCTCGGGCGGCGAGGCCAGCACCACCAGGCCGGTGCTGGCCGTCCAGTACCCGGCCTGGCCGACCTGGGCGAGCAGGCAGACCAGCACGATCGCCCAGATGCGGTCGGCGAGCAGGAATCCGGCGTACGCCAGGGCGGACAGGACGTTGGCGGCGGCCGCCACCGGGCGGGCGCCGTAGCGGTCGATCAGCGGGCCGACGCCCAGTGCGGTCGGCAGGGCGAGCAGCCGGGCGGCGGAGACGGCCGCGCCGATCGCGGTCAGCGGCAGCGAGGTGGTGCGGGCGAAGTACACCAGGGTGAAGGCCAGTACCAGGCCGGTGCCCAGACTGTCGATCAGGTGGGCGCCGATCAGCCGGCGGTGGCGGCCCGCGGAGGCGGGCAGCCCGAGGCGGTCCCGGAGCGGGACGGCAGGTGCGGTGGTCATGCGTCCAGGCTGCCTGCGATGATCACCCGCGCCCAGGAATTCCGTCCTGGTCGAATCCTCGCCGCCACCGGAGCCTGGAGCGCCATTGCTGACCTGGAAGTTCTCCGCGCAGGACCTGGCGCACACCCGGTTCGCCCAGTCGCCGCTGTGCGAACTCGTCACCAGCGTCGAGGTGTTCAAGAACCCGGGCCGGCACGCCGTCCACCTGCCCTGGGTCCGGCAGGCCCGGACGGCGCTGGCCGGGGTGTCGTGGGAGCTGCTGTCCCAGCTGGTTCCGCTGCCCGCGGTGCACGTGCCGGACTTCCTCACCCCCGTGCCGGCGGGCAGCAGCCCCACCCTGGACGAGCAGCTGGCCGAGCTGACCGCGCTGGAGCCGGCCGCCGTCCGCCGCGACCTGAGCCGGATCGACGGAGAACTGCCGCCGCTGGTCGCCGAGTTGGCCCGCGACCCGGCGGCGGGCACGGCGCGGCTGGCGGGCGAGCTGCGGGCGTACTGGCAGGCGGCGATCGCCCCGCACCGGGCCCGGATCGACCGGCTGGTCGAGGGTGAAATCCTGCGCAGGGCACGGCAGTTGGCGGCGGGCGGGCCGGCCGGGCTGTTCGCCGACCTGCATCCGAAGGTGAGCTGGGAGGGCGACCTGCTGCGGATCGGGCACCGCCACGTCGACGCCGACCGGCGGTTGGACGGCGCACGCGGACTCGTCCTGGTGCCCACCGTGTTCGCCTGGCCCGGCGTGTTCTCCCAGCTCGACCCGCCCTGGCAGCCGGGTCTGGTCTACCCGCCGCGCGGCGTCGCCACCCTGTGGGAGACCTCCGCCACCGGCACGTCCGAGGGCCTGGCCCGGGTGCTCGGCCGGGCCCGCGCCCGGCTGCTCGCCGAACTCGACGCCCCCGCCACCACCACCGAACTCGCCGCCCGCACCGGCCTGTCCGCCCCCACCGTCTCGCACCACCTGCACGCCCTGTGCGCCGCCGGCCTCACCGCCCGCCACCGCACCGGCCGCAGCGTGCTCTACCTGCGCACGGCCGCGGCCGAACTGCTGTGCGGCGACGGGTAGTCGGGAGCACCGCGCGGCCGGTCGATCAGACCCCGAACACCGCGTACGAGAAGCCGTCCGCGTGCAGCGCCGAGTGCGTCAGCGTCACGCCCCGGCCGAACAGCAGCCGCCCCGGCAGGTCGCGCTCCACCGGCAGATGGGCGGGCGTCCGGCGCGGGTTGACCACCACCAGGCAGCGGCCGCCGCGCAGGTACGCCAACGGGTAGCCGGTGTGCAGGACTTCGACCGGCGCGTCCGGCCCGAGCGCCGGGTGGGCGCGGCGCAGCGCGATCAACTGCCGCACCTGGTGCAGCAGGGAGGCCTGGTCGGCGCGCTGGGAGGCGACGTCCGGGCGGTCCGGGGACGGGTCGAGCGGGAGGTAGAAGCGGTCGGCGGGCGCGGAGGAGAAGCCGGCGTCCGGTGTCGCGTCCCACTGCATCGGGGTGCGGCAGCCCGCCCGGTTGTAGCGCGGGCCGAGCGTGCTGCCCTCGGTGTCCGGCAGGCCCGGCACGTACCGCATGCCGATCTCGTCGCCGTAGTAGATGGCCGGCGTGGTCGGCCAGGTCAGCTGGAAGGTGAAGGCCGCCGCCAGCTGCTCGCGGGTGCGCGGGCCGCAGGCCAGCCGGGACCAGTCGTGGTTCGCGGTCGGCAGCGAGGCGAAGCCCCGGCCGTCCATGGCCTGCTCGGCGCGCTGCCACTCGGCGACGAACTGCTGCATCGAACCCAGGCCGTCGGCGTCGAAGTAGCAGGGCTGCTGCGGCCAGTGCTCGTGCACCGTGCCCGTGCCGTTGTCCCACAGCGAGCGCAGCGGGGCGCCGTCGGCGGGGCCGCCGAACTGGAGGAAGAAGTCTCCGTGGAAGCCCATCGGCACCGACCGCGCCGGGTCGCCCCACTCGGCGAGGATCACCCGGTCGGGGTGGCGGGCGTCCATCCAGGCCCGGGTCTCCCGCCACAGCCGGCCGGTCTCCACGAACCCCGGGTCGTCCTTCACCAGCGAGGACGCCATGTCCACCCGGAAGCCGGAGACGCCCAGGCCGAACCAGTGCGTCATGATCTCCCGCAGCGCCGCCCGGTTGGCCTGCGGGCCGTCCGCGTCCACCGGCTGCCGCCACGGCTCCGCCGGATCCTGCTGCGCCCAGCCGAAGTTGAGGGCCGGCTGGAAGTCGAAGAAGTTCGGCCGGTACCAGCCCGGGCGGCTGCCGGGCGAGGCCACGTACCCGGGCGCGGGCCGGTCCGCCCAGATGTACCGGTGGTCGTCCGGGTCGCCGGCCGAGCGGACGAACCACGGGTGCCGGTCCGAGGTGTGACCGGCCACCAGGTCCAGCAGCACCCGGATGCCGACCCTCCTGGCCGCGTCCGTGAACTTCGCCAGGTCCTCCGGCGCGCCGTAGCGCGGCGCGGTGGTCAGGAAGTCCGCGACGTCGTACCCGGCGTCCCCGAACGGCGAGGCGAAGCACGGGTTCAGCCACACCGCGTCCACCCCCAGCCACTGAAGGTACTCCAGCCGCTCGGTCAGCCCCGCGAAGTCCCCGATCCCGTCGCCGTTCCCGTCCGCGAAGCTCTGCGGATAGACCTGGTACAGCACCGCACCCCGCGCCCAGTCCGTCCCCACACCCGTCCCCTCTCGTCCCAACACCGCACCGCTGTTCCCTCAGCCATGCCCGGCCGTCGCCCGGGAAAACGGTCAGGGCGCGGTGGTGGCGAAGCGCTGCCGGTACTCGGTGGGGGTGGTGCCGAGGTGGCGGGCGAACGCGCGGCGGAGGGTCTCGTCGCTGCCGAGGCCGCTGCGGCGGGCGGCGGAGGTGACGGTGTGCCCGGTGAGGAGCAGGTGCCGGGCGTGGTCGAGACGGGCTCGTTCGACCCAGCGGGCGGGCGTGGTGCCGAGTTCGGTGCGGAAGAGGCGGGTGAGGTGGCGGGAGCTGAGCGCGGTGGCGGCGGCCATCGCGGGGAGGGTGTGCGGGCCGGCCGGGTCGGCGGCGACGGCATCGGTGAGGGCGCGCAGCGCGGGGTGCCGGGCGGGCGGGCCGGTGAGTGCGGCGGAGAACTGGGACTGGCCGCCGGGGCGCTGCATGAAGACGACGAGTTCGCGGGCGATCGCCCGGGCCGGCTCGGGGCCGTGGTCGTGTTCGACCAGGGCGAGCGCCAGGTCGATGCCGGCGGTGATGCCTGCCGAGGTGAGGTAGCGCCCGTCCCGCAGGTGCAGTGCGTCGGGTTCGACCCGGACCCGTGGGTGCCGTCGGGCGAGAGTGGCGGCGTGCCGCCAGTGCGTGGTGGCGCGGCGGCCGTCGAGCATGCCGAGCGCGGCCAGCACGAACGCGCCGGTGCAGACCGCCGCGACCCGCTCCGCGCGGGACGCCAACTCCTCGGCGGTGGACAGGATTTCGGCGGGGACGGGGGCTTCGGCGAGCAGATCGCCGCCGGCCACCAGCAGGGTGTCCAGCGGCCCGGCCGCGGCGGCCGGCGCGGTCGCGGCCAGCACCAGCCCGGCGGACGTGGTGACGGCGCCGCCGCCGGGGGAGACCGGCAGCAGCTCGTAGCGGTGTCCGAGCCGCCCCGCCTGGTGGAACACCTCGCCCGGGCCGGTGACGTCGAGCATCGTCACGCCGTCGAAGACCAGGAAGGCCACCCGCCGGGCCGATGTCCGAATCTGTGGGTCGGAGGTCCGAATGGACATGGCCCCAGCGTACGCCGCCGCGCGAGGGTGGAAGAGGAACAGCCACGACGGACGGAAGGCGGTGGCGGACATGGCCATCGAGGAGATCGCGGGCGTACGGGTCCCGGACAGCGCGCTGGCCCGGGAGGCCACCGAGCTGGTGCGCGAGGCGGCGTCCCCGCTGCTGTTCGACCACTCGCGGCGGGTGTACCTGTTCGGGGCGCTGCGCGGCCGGGAGGAGGGCCTGCGGTACGACCCGGAGCTGCTGTACGTCGCGGCGATGTTCCACGACCTGGGGCTCACCCCGCGCCACCGCCGCACCGACCAGCGGTTCGAACTGGACGGCGCCGACCTGGCCCGCGAGTTCCTGCACCGGCACGGCGTCACCGGGGACCCGGCCGACCGGGTGTGGACGGCGGTGGCACTGCACACCACGCCGGAGATCCCGCTGCGGATGGCCCCCGAGGTGGCGCTGCTGACCAGGGGCGTCGAGCTGGACGTGCTGGGCATCGGCTACCGCGCGATCGACGACGCGCAGCGCGCCGAGGTGGTCGCCGCGCACCCCCGGCCGGACTTCAAGAACCGGATCCTGGCGGCGTTCACCGAAGGCCTCGCCGACCGGCCGCAGACCACCTTCGGCAACGTGAAGGCCGACGTGCTGGAGCACTTCCTGCCCGGCTTCCGGCGCGGCGACTTCGTCGAGGTGATCCTCGGCTCGGAGTGGCCCGAGTAGGCCGACCGCGGCGGGCCCCGGGGACGACTCCCCGGGGCCCTTCGTGCACCCGTCCGGAAATTCCCCTCCGGGCGGGAAAGCGGCCCTACCTGGCGGGAACGCGGGCTCCCTAGGTTTCTCGGCGCGACAACCGGCCCTGGAGAGCACCGAGTTCACGTAGGGGAGAGCATGGCTGACCTGGAAGTGGGCGTACTGGCGATCGGCGCCGGCCCGGCGAATCTGGCCCTCGCGGCCGCGATCGAGGAGAGCGGTTCGGCCGAACTGGCCGAAGGCACCCTGCTGTTGGAGCAGGCCCCGGACATCAAGTGGCAGCGCGACCTGCTGATGCCATGGGCCCGCAGCCAGGTTTCCTTCCTCAAGGACCTGGTGACGCTGCGCGACCCGCGCAGCCGGTTCTCGTTCCTCAACTTCCTGCACCAGCACGACCGGCTGGACCAGTTCATCAACCTGGGCACCTTCCACCCGCACCGCTGGGAGTTCTCCGACTACCTCCAGTGGGTGGCCCGTTCGCTGGAGAAGGTGCGGATCCGCTACGACGCCAGGGCCGTCGCCACCGAGCCGCGCCACGACGCGGACGGAAAGCTGATCGGCTGGCAGGTCACCCTCGCCGACGGCGACACCATCCGCTGCCGCGACCTGGTGGTCGGCGCCGGCCGCGACATGCACATTCCGCCGGTCTTCGCCGACCTGCCCGCCGAACGGGTCATCCACAGCGCCCGGTTCCGCAGCCGGATCAACGTCGTCGACAAGGACGCGCCGCTGCGCGCCGTGGTGATCGGCGGGGCGCAGTCCGCCGCCGAGATGTTCATGGCGCTGTACGAGAACCTGCCGAACTCCACCGTCACCATGCTGGTCCGCTCGATCGGCCTGCAGAACTACCAGACCAGCAAGTTCGTCAACGAGCTGTTCTACCCGTCGTTCGTGGACGAGTTCTACGACGCCCCGGCCGAGATGCGCGCCCAGGTGCTCGACGAGATGCGGCTGACCAACTACGCGGGCCTCGCCCCGCCGTTCCTGGACGAGCTGTACATGATGCTGTACCGGGAGAAGATGATCGGCACCGGCCGCGCCGAGGTGCGGTCGATGACCGAGGTGGTCGCCGCCCGCGAGGAGGACGGCGAGGTGGTGCTCGACCTGCGCGACCGGCGCACCGGGAAGGTCGCCGAGCACCGCTGCGACCTGGTGCTGCTCGGCACCGGCTACGACGGCCGGATGCCCGCCCTGGTCCGGGAGTTGACCGAGAAGGCCGGGCTGCCCGAGGTGTCCGTCAGCCGCGACTACCGGGTCGACCTGGGCACCGGCACCGAGGCCGCGCTGTACCTCCAGGGCGTCAACGAGGCCACCCACGGCATCGCCGACTCGCTGATCAGCGTGCTCGCCCACCGGGCCCGCGACATCACCGGCGACCTGCTGGCCCGCCACGGCCTCGACACCGCCGCGGCGGCGCGCTGATGGCCGCGCTGCTGGTGATCGCCCCCGGCCCCACCGCCAACGGGGACCTGCACCTGGGCCACCTCGCCGGGCCGTTCCTCTCCGCCGACGTGTGCGCCCGCTACGCCCGCGCCACCGGCCGCGACGCCCTGTTCGGCACCGGCGTGCACTTCACCCAGAACTACATCGTCACCACCGCCCGCCGCCTCGGCGAACAGCCCGAGGAACTGCGGCTGCGCGCCGCCGAACAGGTCGAGGCCACCCTCGCCGCCGCCGGCATCGTCCCCGACGGCTTCGTCCGGTTCGACGAGCGGTACCTGAAGACCGTCCGCACCTTCTTCGAACGCCTGCACGGCGAAGGGCACTTGAGGCTCCGCAAGGTGAGGTTCCCGTACCTGCCGGAGACCGGCGAGTACCTCACCGACGCGTACGTGCGCGGCGGCTGCCCGGTCTGCCTGGCCGAGGGCTGCGCCGGGCTGTGCGAGAACTGCGGCCACTGGATCGCCTCCGGCGAACTGCTCGACCCGCGCTCCACCCGACACCCCGAACTCCCGGTCGAACTGCGGGAGAAGGACGTCCTGGTGCTGCCGCTGGAGGAGCACCGGGCCGCCCTGGCCTCCTACTTCGCCCGGCTCGCCCCCACCATGCGGCCCCGACTCGCCCAACTCGTCGAGGAGTTGATGGCCCGCCGGCTGCCCGACTACCCGATCACCCTGCCGATCGACTGGGGCATCCCCGCCCCGTTCCCGGAGACCCCCGGCCAGGTCCTGTACTCCGACACCGAGACCGTCGCCTGGAGCCTGCACGCCATCGCGCTGGCCGCCGAGGCCCGCGGCGAAGTCCCCGGCGACGAGGAACGGCACTGGGCCGCCGAGGCCGGACCCGAAGTGGTGTACTTCTTCGGCTCCGACGCCAGCTTCGCGTTCGCGCTGGCCGGCACCGCCATGCTGCTGGCCCTCGGCGGACTCGCCCTGCCCGCGCACTTCGTCACCAACGAGTTCTACGAACTCGACAGCGACAAGTTCTCCACCAGCCGCGGCCACGTGGTCACCGGACGACAGCTCACCGCCGAAGTGCCGCGCGACCTGGCCCGCTACTACCTGGCCGCCACCGGACCCGACTTCCAGCGCACCAACTTCACCCGCGCCGCCATGGACCGGGTCTGCGGACAGCGCCTGGTCGAACCGTGGAACCGGGTCGCCGCCAAGGCGGAGGCGTACCTCGGCCGCGGCCCGCTGCCCGTCAGCACCCGCTCCCGGCACGCCGCCGCGCTGATCGCCGAACGCTTCGCCGCCGCGCTGCGCCCGCGCCGCTTCAGCCTCAGCGCCGCCGCCTTCACCCTCACCGAACAGCTCGGCCGGCTCGACCGCTGGGAGGTCACCGACCAGGACGCCGGCGACTTCTGGCACGAACTCGACCTGTTCCTGCGCTGCGCCGCCCCGCTGCTGGTCGACCTCGCCGCCGAAGGACTGCCGGACAGCGCCGTCCCCGCCGAGCCGACCGCCACCACCGTCCTGCCCCGCCCGCTGCCCAGGCTGGCGACCCGCGTCCGGCCCCGGCCGCACGGCGGCGGACGGTGAGCACCGACAGCGCCGCCGCGCACGTGGTGGTGGTCGGCGCGGGCGTCACCGGCCTGCTCGCCGCCGTCGCGTGCGCCCGGGCCGGGCACCGGGTCACCGTGCTGGAGCGCGGCCCGCTGCCCAACCCGGACGCCACCTCGCACGACCAGCACCGCGCCATCCGCACCCTGCTGCCCGGCGACCCCGACGGCACCGCCCGCCGGCTCGCCGCGCACCGCCACTGGGAGGAGCTGGAGGCGCTGTTCGGCACCCCGCTGTACCGCCGGGTCGGGACGCTCACCGCGCACCCCGAAGGCCGGCTCGCCGAACTGCTCGCCGAGGCGGACCGGGCCGGCGTCCCCGTCGACCGGCCGGCCGAGCACGAACTCCCGCCGCTCGGACTGCCGCCCGGCACCGCGGCACTGCGCGAACGCACCGGCGGCGTGCTGCTCGCCGACCGGGTGCTGCACGCCGCCGCCCGCTGGCTGGCCGCCCGGCCGGGCGTGGCGCTGCGCCCGCACACCACCGTCCGCTCGGTGTTCACCGGCTCCGGACGGATCGTGCTGGACAGCGGCGAAGTGGTCCGCGGCGACCTGGCGCTGCTGGCCGGCGGGCCGTGGACCCGGAAGCTGACGGCCACCCGGGTCGTGCTGCACCGGCAGACCATGGTCTACCTCGGCCGGCCCGCCGGCGGCGACCGCTGGGACGACGCGCCCGCCGCGGGCGGCCTCGGCCGCGAGGGCCGCGGCTGGGTGCTGCCGCCCGGCGCCGGAACCCTGCTCAAACTCAGCTCCGACTCGGTGTGCCGCCCCGTCGCGGACACCGACAGCGCAGGCGAGGACCAGCGGCCCTACCTGGACCGGCTCGCCGCGGAGGGCATCCTGCCCGACCTGGAGCGCTACCGGGTGGCCGGCGTCCGGGTCTGCCACTACACCGCGGACGCCGCCACCGGCGGCCCGCAGCTCACCCGGGTCTCCCCGGGCCTGTGGACCCGCACCGCCTGCGGCGGCAGCGGGTTCTCCACCGCTCCGCTGGTCGCGGAACGCATCGCCACGGCAGTGAAGGAGGCGGCATGACCGACGACAAGCCACCGATCGGCGTCCTCGACACGCTCAGGGCCACCCCGACCACCGTTCGGTACCTGCTCGGCGGCGTCCTGGTCAACCAGCTCGGCGCGTTCGTCCAGACCTTCCTGGTGCTCTACCTGACGCACCGGGGAATGTCCGACGGCACCGCGGGCTTCGCGCTCGGCGCGTACAGCCTGGGCACGGTCTTCGGGACGGTCCTCGGCGGGGAGATCACCCAGCGGCTGGGGGCCCGCACCACGATCGTCGCGGCGATGGCCGTCTCCGCGCCGCTGGTCGCCGTGCTGCCGCTGCTGGCCCGGCCCGGACTGGTCCCGGCGCTGCTGGTGGCGATCGCGCTGGCCGGCCTGTCCGCCCAGGCGTACCGGCCCGCCGCCTCGGTGCTGCTCAGCGACCTGATGCCGGAGCGCTACCACGTGATGGCGTTCTCCATGATGCGCATCGCCCTGAACACCGGAGCGGCGCTCGCCCCGCTGATCGCCGCCGGGGTGATCCTGCTCGACTGGGACGTGCTGTTCTGGGTGGACGGCGCCACCACCCTGCTCTACGCGGCGCTCGCCCACCGGCTGCTGCCCCGGCACGCGGTGCCGGAGACCGCCCCGCAGGAGGCCGCCGAGCGGCGCTCCACCGGCCGGGCGGCGTACGCGGCGATGCTGCGGGACCGGGCGTACCTGGCGTACCTGGCCGCGGTGGTGCTGGGGACGGTCGCCTACGTGCAGTCCTCCATCTCGCTGCCGCTGGAGATCGTCCACGACGACTACCCGACCTGGCTGTACAGCGCGGTGCTCACCGCCTCCTCGCTGGTGCTGATCACCTGCGAGTTGAAGATCACCGCCTACATCACCCGGATCCCGACCTACCTGGCGGTCGGCGTCGGCCACCTGGTCAACTCGATCGGCCTCGCCGCGTACGGCCTGGCCGTGCACTCCGGGGCGTTCGTGCTGTTCGGCGCGGTGCTCGCGGTCAGCGGCCTGATGATCGCCGGGCCCAGCATGTTCGCCCACCCGGCGACCTTCCCGGACGCCTCGAAGGCCCGCTACCTGGCCACCATGCAGGCCGCCGCCGGCCTCGCCTCGGCGGTCGGACCGCTGTTCGGCGTGTGGGCCTGGACGCACCTGCACGCCGGGTTCTGGGTGCTGATGGCCGTGGTCAACGGCCTGGCCGGGGTGCTCGCGGTGATCGGCATCAAGCACCGGGCCGAGCACCGGGCCGCCGAACGGACCACCGACCCGGACCCCGTGGGAGAGACCGTATGAACAGCAAGGCAGCCGGCCCGCGCCCGGTGCTGATCGTCGGCTACGTCGCGTTCGCGGTGCCCGCCATCACCGCCTTCCAGGCCGCCGACTCGGTGATCTACGTCGAGGAACCGGACGTCGCCCGCAAGCGCAACCTCGCCGAGGCCGTCCAACGCATCGGCTACGCCCGCGAGTTGATCGAATGGGAGTACCACCGGCCGGGCCGGGCGGACGCCTTCTTCGCCGCCCACCCCGGCCTCGACCCGGTCGCGGTGATCCCCGCCGTGGAGTACGCGGTGCCGTTCGCGGCCCGCCTCGCGGAGCGCTACGGACTGCCGGGCGCGAGCCTCGGAGCCGCCCAACTGCTGCGCGACAAGCACCAGTTGCGGACCGTCGCGGCCGCCGCCGGGATCGCCAACCCGGCCTCCGAGCCGGTCGCCGACGCCGCCGGGCTGGCCGACTTCATGGCCCGGTACCCCGGACCGGCGGTGCTCAAGCCCGCGGGCCGGCAGGCCTCGGTCGGCACCCGGGTGGTCCGCACGCCCGACGAGGCCGAGGAGGCCTGGGCGTTCGGGCAGGCGCAGGACGAGGGCGCCTTCGTCCCGGACCGGCCGATCGCGTCCGTGATGCTCGCCGAACAGTACGTCGACGGACCGGAGTTCAGCGTCGAGATGCTGGTGTCCGAAGGCCGCCCGGTGTTCGCCAACACCACCGGCAAGGTGCTCTACCCCGGCCCGTACCCGATCGAGGCCGGGCACACCGTCCCCGCCGAACTCGACGACCGGCAGCGGAAATCGCTGGTCGCCGAGACCGAGCGGCTGGCCGCCGCGGTCGGCTTCGGCGACGGCGTGCTGCACTGCGAGTGGATCGTGGCGGACGGCGTGCCGGTGCTGGTGGAGTGCGCCGGGCGGCTGCCCGGCGACTCGATCCCCGACCTGATCGAGGCCGCCTACCCCGTCGACCTCACCCGCGCCTACTTCGCCCTGATGAGCGGCGAGCCCCTCGGCCCGCTGCCCGACCGGGCCGAACGGGCCACCGCCGCCCGCTTCCTGGCCCCCGAGCGGCCCGGCACCGTCACCGCCGTGCACGGCCTGGACGCGGCCGCCGCCGCCGAAGGCGTGCACCTCGCGGTGGTCGGCATCGCCCCCGGCCACCGGGCCGCCGGACTGCGCAGCTCCTGGGACCGGGTCGGCATCGTCACCACCCTCGCCGACACCCCCGCCGAGGCCCGCCGGCTCGCCGACGCGGCCGCCGCCCTGGTCCGGTTCGAGATCGACCCCCACACAAGGACGGAGGACCGCACATGACGGACAGTCAGGAAAATGAGCCGGCGCCCGCCGCCGGCACGCTGCTGGTGATCGGCAGCGGACTGAAGGAGTACCGCGAGTACCTGGTCGGCCCGATGAGCCGCCGCGCCCGCGCCGCCGGGCTGGAACTGCTCCTGGTCAACAACCTGCGGCCGACCTGGCAGCGCGAGTACTTCGACGAGATCGTGGTCGCCGACGTCTTCGACACCGCCACCATGAACGCCACCGTCCGGGAGATCGCCGCCCGCAAGCACATCGTCGGCCTGCTCTGCTGGGACGAGCCGCTGGTGCTGGACGCCGGCCTGCTGGCCGCCGAACTCGGCGTCCCCGGCCTGTCCGAGCGCGGCGTGCGCGGCGTGCGCGACAAGGAGCGCACCCGCGCCGTGCTCACCGCCGCCGGCCTGCGCCAGCCCGGCTACGCGCTCACCACCGACCTCGCCGAGGCCCGCGCCGCCGCCGGACGGATCGGCTACCCGGTCGTCCTCAAGCCGCGCGCCATGGGCGCCAGCATCGGCGTGGTGTTCGCCGCCGACGACAGCGAGTTGGACGAGGCGTTCGCGACCGCACTGTCCGCCAGCCGGGTCGACCCCGGGCCGTACCGGGCCAGCGTGATCGTCGAGGAGTACGCGGGCGGACCGGAGATCAGCGTCGACGGCGCCGTGCACAAGGGCGAGTACCTGCCGCTGTTCATGGCCCGCAAGTACAGCAGCGACGAGCCGTACTTCGAAGAGGTCGGCCACATCGTCGACGCCGCCGACCCGCTGCTCGCCGACCCGCGGCTGACGGCCGTGCTCGCCGACGCGCACCGGGCGCTCGGCGTCGAGGACGGCATCACCCACACCGAGCTGCGGCTCACCCCGCGCGGCCCGCTGATCGTCGAGGTGAACGGCCGGCTCGGCGGCGACCTGATCCCGCTGCTCGGCCGGATCGCCACCGGACTGGAGCCCGGCGAGGTGCTGTTCGACGTCGCCGTCGGCCGCCGCCCGGAGCTCGCCCCGACCCGGTCCGCGGTCGCCGGGATCCGCTTCGGCTGCCCCGAACAAGACTGCCGGCTCGACGAGTTGACCCTCCCGCAGGCCGGCGACGCGCCCGGCCTGCTGCACGCCGCCCCGATGGCCCCGCCCGGCACCGTGCTGCGGCTGCCCCCCGGCGGCTACCTGGCCCGGCACTCCTTCGTCATCTGCGAGGCCGACAGCGTCACCGGGTGCGAACAGCGCCTGGACGCCGCCGCCGCGCTGGTCCGGACGGTCACCTCCGACGTCGAACCCGCCGACCCGCAGGCCCCGTTCGCGATGCCCGCCGGACTGCTGGACGTGGACCGGTGAGCGCCGCGCGCTGGGACGCCCCGCCCCAGGACGCCGCCGAGGTGCTGCGCCGCGCCAAGGAGATCGCCCCCGTGCTGCGGGAGAAGTCCCCGGAGATCGAGGCCAACCGCACGCTGCCCGCCGAGGTGGTCGAACTGCTGCGCGCCACCGGCGTGTTCCGGATGTGCTTCGCCCGCGAGTGGGGCGGCCCCGAACTCACCTCGGCCGAACAGCTGGCGGTCGTCGAGGCCCTGGCGTACGGCGACGCCTCCGCCGCCTGGTGCGGCGTGATCGGCGCCAACAGCGGACTGCTCGCCAACTTCCTCCACCAGTCGGTGGTCAAGGACGTGTACCCCAGCCTGGACCTGATCACCGCCGGGGTGCTCGCCCCCGCCGGCCGGGCCGAGCGGGTGCCCGGCGGCTTCCGGCTCAGCGGCCGCTGGTCGTTCGGCTCCGGCATCGGGCACAGCGACTGGGTGACCTCCGGCGCGTTCCTGTTCCAGGACGGCGAGCCCTGGGCCGAGCCCGGCAGCCCGCACGCCCACGACTCCCGGCAGTTCCTGGTGCCCCGCTCCGAGGTAGAGACGGTCGACAACTGGGACACCACCGGCCTGTGCGGGACGGGCAGTTGCGACTACACGATGACCGACGTGTTCGTCCCCGACGAGCACACCTTCACCTTCTGGGAGGTCCGCGGCACCCCGAGCCCGCTCGCCCAGCCCGACTCCTTCATGCGCGCCCTGTGCGGCGTCCCGCTCGGCGTCGCCCGGGCCGCCCTCGACCACGCCCGCGAGGTCGCCACCGACCGGTACGACCGGATGGCCGGCCGCAGTTGGGCCGAGAGCTGGCGGGTGCAGACCGAACTCGCCCGCTGCGAAGCGGAGTTCAACGCCGCAAGGGAGGGCGTGTACGGGGCGGTGCGCCGCCAGTGGGAGGTGCTCGCGGCCGGCGGCACCCTGGACGACCTCACCCCGACCGAGCGCGCGGCGTCCCCGCTGGCCTGGCTGCATGCCTTCCGGGCCTCCCGGGCCGTCGTCACCCGGCTCTACGACCTGCTCCAGACCTGGTCGATCAACCGCTCCTCGCCGATGGACCGCTGGCTGCGCGACACCGCCGTGATGTGCCAGAACCTCACCGCCCAGGACGCCGTACTGGAGTCGGTCGGGGCCTACCTGCTCGGCCGGCCCCCGATGTTCCGGATCAGCCTCGGGCTGGACCGCTGACCCCCTGCTGGAAGGAGAAGTGACCCGATGACATCGGACATCCTGCGCCGCGCCCGGGAGTTGGCGCCGACGCTGCGGGAGAAGTCCCCGGAGATCGAGGCCAACCGCACGCTGCCCGCCGAGGTGGTCGAACTGCTGCGCGCCACCGGCGTGTTCGGCATGTGCTTCGGCCCCGAGTGGGGCGGCCCCGGACTCACCTCGATGGAACAGACCGAGGTGGTCGAGGCCCTGGCCCACGGCGACGCCTCCGCCGCCTGGTGCGCCGTGATCGGCGCCAACACCGGCATCTACGCCAACTTCCTGGACCAGCGGGTCGCCAAGGAGGTCTTCCCGCGCCTGGACCTGGTGGTGGCCGGCCTGCTCCAGCCCTCCGGCCGGGCCGAGCGCGTCCCCGGCGGCTTCCGGCTCAGCGGCCGCTGGTCGTTCGGCTCCGGCATCAAGCACGCCGACTGGGTGACCTCCGGCGCGTTCCTGTTCCAGGACGGCGAGCCCTGGGCCGCGCCCGGCAGCAAGCACCGGCACGACTCCCGGCAGTTCCTGGTGCGCCGCGAACAGGTCGAGGTGATCGACAACTGGGACACCACCGGCCTGTGCGGCAGCGGCAGTTGCGACTACACGATGACCGACGTGTTCGTCCCCGAGGAGCACACCTACACCTTCGCCACCCCGCAGGGACGCCCCGGCCCGCTCGCCCAGCCGGACTCCTTCACCCGCGCCATGTGCGGCGTCCCGCTCGGCGTGGCCCGCGCCGCGCTCGACCACGCCCGGGAGATCGCCACCTCCCGCTACGACCGGATGGCCGGCCGCAGCTGGGCCGACAGCTGGCGGGTGCAGACCGAACTCGCCCGCCTGGAGGCCGAGTTCAACGCCACCCGGGAGGGCGTGTACGGGTCGATGCGCCGCCAGTGGGAGGTGCTCGCGGCCGGCGGGACGCTGGACGACCTGACGCCCGTCGAGCGCGCCGCCTCCCCGCTGTCCTGGCTGTACGCCTTCCGCAACTCCCGGACCATCGTGGCCCGCACCTACGACCTGCTGCAGACCTGGTCGATCAACCGCAGCTCGCCGATGGACCGCTGGCTGCGCGACACCACCGTGATGGCCCAGCACCTGGTCGCCCAGGACCGCATCCTGCAGTCCGCCGGAGCGTACCTGCTGGGCGGCACACCCGAGTTCGGCATCAGCCTCGGCCTGGTCTGACCGGCCGCCACCCACCTCCCGGGAAGGGGAACCCGATGAGCAGACCCGTCCTGCTGGTCAACCCGAACAAGGTGCACCCACCGATCGCACCGTACGCCCTCGACGTCCTCACCACCGCACTGGAGGACGCCGGCTTCGAGGTCGAGGTGCTCGACCTGACCTTCCGCCGCGACGACTGGAAGACCTGCCTGCACGAGTACTTCGCGGAACGCAGCCCGCTGCTGGTCGGCGTGACCGTCCGCAACACCGACACCGTGTACGCCTTCGAGCAGCGCCCGTTCGTCGGCGAGCACCGGGAGATCATCACCGAGATCCGCCGGCTCAGCGACGCGCCGATCGTCGGCGGCGGCATCGGCTTCTCCACCATGCCGTTCGCCCTGGTCGAGTACTTCGGCATCGACTACGGGGTGAAGGGCCCCGGCGAGAAGATCCTCTGCGAACTGGCCGCGGCCGTCGCCGAGGGCCGTGACACCTCCGGCATCGCCGGCCTGATCCGCAACACCGAACGCGGCGCCGTCCGGGTCCCGCCCGCGGTGCTGACCGTCCGCCACGGCGAACCCCAACCGGTCGACCCCACCGGCCGGTTCGAGCCCCGGGTGTGGCAGGTCGACCGGCTCTCGGTGTACCGGCGGCGCTCCGGCCTGCCGCACCGGGTGGACAACCTGGAGTACTACCGGCGCGGCGGACTCGGCTCCATCCTGACCAAGAACGGCTGCGCGTACCGCTGTTCGCACTGCGTCGAACCCGACGCCAAGGGCACCCGCTACGGACAGCGCGAACTCGCCTCCGTGGTCGACGAGATGGAGTCGCTGGCCGCGCAGGGCATCCTCGACCAGCACACCACCGACAGCGAGTTCAACCTGTCGATCGCGCACGCGAAGAACCTGCTGCGGGAGATCGTCCGCCGCCGGCACGCCGACCCCGGCAACCCGCTGAACGACCTGCGGCTCTGGGTCTACTGCCAACCCAGCCCGTTCGACGAGGAGTTCGCCGACCTGCTGGCCGCGGCCGGCTGCCGGGGCGTCAACGTCGGCAGCGACCACATCCGGCCGGAGGTGCTCAGCGGCTGGAAGGTCACCGAGAAGGGCGGCACCTACTACACCTTCGCCGACACCGAGCGGCTGGTCCGGCTCTGCCACGAACGCGGCATCCTCACCATGGTCGAGGCACTGTTCGGCATGCCCGGCGAGACCCCGGGGACGGTCCGCGCCTGCGTGGACGCCTTCATGGCGCTGGACGCCACCGTCACCGGCTTCTCGCTCGGCCTGCGGCTGTTCCCCTACACCCCGATGGGCATCGACCTGGCCGAACGGTGCGCGGGCGTGCGCACCGTCCCGGGCCTCCAGTCCAACACCGCCGACGGCCCGATCGTGCTCAAGCCGCTGCGGATGTGCGTCTCCCCGGCCGAGTACGAACGGCAGTTCATGTTCGACGAGCACGGCAACTTCCGCCTGGTCTGCTACTTCTCGCCCGACCTGCTGTCCGACCCGGCCCGCGCCGCCGACCCCGCGGAGCGCTGGCACAGCGCGGTCACCGACCTGTGGGCGCTGATCGACCCCGCCGACCACCACCGGGTGATGCTGCCGACCGTCGAGGGCATGAGCGAGCACGACAACAACTACGCCGACAACCCCTTCCTCACCAGCCTCGGCGGCCTCGGCTACACCGGCGCCTTCTGGTCGCACTGGCGCGGCCGCGAGGAGATCATGCGCAAGGCCCGGGAGGCGGCGTCTCAACCCTCACATCTGCCAACTCCTGTATGACATTGACTACTTGAGACGGAGAAATGATCGGCTCATGATGGCATGGCGGAGTCATCACTGCCGGTGATCACGGCCGGCAGCGCCGCACCACCGCCGCACCCCCACACGCCGCGAGGGAACGATGAACCAGCACGGGAGTACGGTGCCACCGACCGTGCTGCTCGCCGACGTGCAACCCGCCGTCCGGCAGGGCGTCCGCTCCATGATCGAGGCCTCCGGGGGCGCGGCGGTGGTCGGCGAGGCCGGCACCACCGGCGAAGTGCTCGCCGCCACCTCCCGGCACCGGCCCGACGTCCTGGTGCTCGACCCGCAGATGGACGAGAGCGCCGGCGTACGGGTGATCAGCCAGGTCCTGCGACTCACCCCCGAGACCGGCGTCCTGGTCTTCAGCACCCTCGACGACGACAAGGCCGTCGCCGCCGCCTTCCACGCCGGCGCCCGCGGCTACCTGGTCAAACGCGCCACCGCCGACCAGATCGTCCGCGGCATCCTGGCCGTCGGCGCCGGCGAAGCCATCCTGGACCGCACCATCGCCGCCCGCCTCGGCACCCTGATCGGCACCGGCCAGCGCACCCGCAGCTACCCGTTCCCGCAGCTCAGCCACCGCGAACGCGAAGTACTCGAACACCTCGCGGCCGGCCGCTCCAACATCGCCATCGCCCGGGAACTCGCCCTCGCCTCCAAGACCGTCAGCAACCGGATCTCCGGCATCCTCGGCAAACTCGGCGTCGCCGACCGCGCGCAGGCACTGGTGCTCGCCCGCGACGCCGGCCTCGGCCACGCGTTCGCCGCCGTCCGCTGACGCCCGGTCCGCCGTCGGCCGGCACCCCCGACCGTCGGCCGACCCTCCACGTCCGCCGACACCCCGCTACCCGTCCGCTGACGCCACTCCACCGTCAGCCCCCTTCCGAACCGGAGTCCGCCATGCCCGAAACCGGCCCACCGCCCGGCCTGGTGATCCGCCGCCAGGAACACCGGCAGCTCGAACGCGCCCACGGCCTCGACCTCCGACTCCTCCACCCCTGGGACGGCCTCACCACCCCCTTCCACGGCGCCTGGTGCGTCCTGCGCCCCGGCGACCTCACCGACACCCACCAGCACGCCGAACGCGAACTGTTCATCTGCATGAGCGGCCGCGGCGAAGTCCGCACCCCCGACGGCGCGAGCCACCCCATCGCCGCCGGAGATCTCGTCCTGCTGCCCGCCGACACCGACCACGCCGTCGCCAACCCGCACGACGCCGACTTCGCCTACTACGCGATCTGGTGGCAGGCATGAACACCCACGACCTCGACTACGAAGGACGCCGCTTCCACGCCCCCGACGGCGACCATCGCACCGTCGCCGTCTACCACCAGCAGGGCGACCTGGTCTGGGGCGAGATCGCCGGCGGCGCGATCCGACGCGGCTGGACGGCCGGCACCCGCGGGCCCGACGGCACCCTCGCCATGGGCTACACCTTCGTCCTCACCGACGGCGAAGTCGTCTGCGGCCGCACCCGCAACACCCCCTCGCTCACCCCCGACGGCCGCATCCGCCTGCACGAGACCTGGGAGCGCTACGGCCCCCACCCCGCCACCGGCACCTCCACCATCGAAGAGGTCGCCCCGTGACCCCCGACTGGGCGCTGCTGGACAAGCACACCGCCGGGCCGCTGCTGCACCCCGGGGACGGCGCGTTCCGGGAGTCGTCGGCGGCGTTCAACGAACGCTGGGCGGACCGGGCGCCCGCCGCCGTCCTGCGGGCGGCCGGCCCCGCGGACGTGCTGCGGGCCATCGAGTGGGCGGGGGAGAGCGGGGTGCCGATCGTCCCGCGCGGAGGCGGGCACTCGTACGCCGGACACTCCGTCAACTCCGGCCTGGTGGTGGACCTGCGGGCGCTGGACGCGATCGACGTCGATCCCGCGACCGGGCGGGTCGTCGTCGGCGGGGGCGTCCTCACCGGCGCGCTGTACGCCGCGCTCCGGCCGCACGGACTGGCCCTGCCGCTCGGCAACGGCGCGGGCGTCGGCATCGCCGGACTCGCCCTCGGCGGCGGGTCCGCCGCCACCTCGCGCCGGCTCGGGCTGACCGCCGACACGCTGCGCGCCACCACCCTGGCCACCGCGTCCGCCACCGTGCTGAACTGCGACGCGCAGGAGAACGAGGACCTGTACTGGGCCTGCCGGGGCGGCGGCGGAGGCAACTTCGGGATCAACCTCGACCTGACCTTCCAGGCCGTCGAGGCCCCGGCCGCGTCCACCTGCCTGCTGCTCTGGGAGGCCCCGCACGCGCCCGCCGTGTTCGAGGCCGTCCAGCAGCTGATGCGCACCGCCCCGGAGCAGACCTCGCTGCGGCTCGGCGTCGCGACGTCCGGCGGCCGCACCCTGGTCTCCACCGTCGGCCTGCACCTCGGCCCGGCCGCCGAACTGCGCGAGCTGCTCGCCCCGGCGCTCGCCGCCGGCCGGCCGCTGCGCGCCGAGATCGCCGACCGGGACTTCTGGGACGCCATGGAGTACCTCCAGCACGAGACCGCCGGCGGGGCCTTCGCCGTCCGGACCCACTTCGCCACCGACCCGCTGCCGCCCGAGGCGGTCGCGGCGGCGCTCGACCTGCTGGCCGCCGCACCGCCGAGCGGCAACCCGGACGGCTGCGGCCTCGCCCTGTTCGGCTGGGGCGGCGCGATCAACCGGGTCGACCCGCAGGCCACCGCGTTCGTCCACCGGGACGCCCAGTACCTGGTCAGCCTGGACACCTCCTGGCTGCCCGGCGAGGACCCGGCCGGCCCGCTCGACTGGCTGGCCGGATTCGATCACCTGATCGCCGCGCACACGACGGACGGCGCCTATCTGAACTTCACCGATCCGGACCTGCGAGGCTGGCGGACCGCCTACTACGGTGCGAACTACCCTCGGCTGGTCGCCATCAAGCACCGTCACGACCCGAGCGGACTGTTCGCCTTCCCGCAGTCCATCGGCAGCTGACCCTCCCCAACCAGATCGCGCGCCACTGACCGACCGTCAGCAGCCGCGTTCCGCCCGGAAGGAGACACCACCGTGTCGCCGCGAACCGCCCGCCCGCGCCACTACCTGATGTGCCGACCCGCGCACTTCACCGTCGACTACTCGATCAACCCGTGGATGGACCCGGCCAAGCCCACCGACACCGGCGCCGCCCTCGCCCAGTGGGACGACCTCTACGCGCTCTTCCAACGCCTCGGCCACACCGTGGAGTTGATCGACCCGCTGCCCGGCCTCCCGGACATGGTGTTCGCCGCCAACGGCGCCACCGTGGTCGACGGCAAGGTGCTCAGCGCCCGCTTCCGGTACGCGGAGCGGGTCGCCGAGGGCCCGGCGTACGCCGACTGGTTCCGCGAGCGGGGCTGGCAGGTCCGGGACGCCGAACACATCAACGAGGGCGAGGGCGACCTGCTGGTGGCCGGCGGGCGCATCCTGGCCGGCACCGGCTTCCGCACCGAGACCGCCGCGCACACCGAGGCCGCCGACTTCCTCGGCCGCGAGGTGGTCACCCTGCGGCTGGTCGACCCGCGCTACTACCACCTGGACACCGCGCTCGCCGTCCTCGACGACGACGAGATCATGTACCACCCGCCGGCCTTCGACGCCGAGTCCCGGGCCGTGCTGGAACGCCTCTACCCGGACGCGATCCTGGCCGGCCCCGACGACGCCCGGGTGTTCGGCCTGAACGCCGTCTCCGACGGCGCCAACGTCATCCTCCCCGAGGCCGCCACCGGCCTCGCCGACCGACTGCGCGCCCGCGGCTTCCACCCGATCGGCATCGACCTCACCGAGCTGCTCCGGGCCGGCGGCGCCGTCAAGTGCTGCACCCTGGAACTGCGCCGCTGACCGCGGCGGACAGCCGAACGGCCCGGCCCCGCGCGAGCGGGACCGGGCCTTCGTCAGCGGGGCGTCACTTCAGGTCGAAGCGGTCCGAGTCCATCACCTTCGTCCAGGCGGCGGCGAAGTCCTTGACGAACTTCTCCTTGGCGTCGTCCGAGGCGTACACCTCGGCCACCGCCCGCAGCTCCGAGTTGGAGCCGAACACCAGGTCGGCCCGGGTGCCGGTCCACTTGACCGCACCGGAGGCGTCCCGGCCCTCGAACAGGGTGTTGTCGGAGGCGACCGGCGCCCAGGCGGTGTCCATGTCGAGCAGGTTGACGAAGAAGTCGTTGCTCAGGGCGCCCGGACGGTCGGTGAACACGCCGTGCTGCGAGCCGCCGTGGTTGGCGCCCAGCACCCGCAGGCCGCCGACCAGCACCGTCAGCTCGGGGGTGGACAGGTTCAGCAGGTTCGCCCGGTCCACCAGCAGGTACTCGGCGGGCAGCCGGCTGGCCTTGCCCACCCAGTTGCGGAAGCCGTCGGCCTTCGGCTCCAGCGCCGAGAACGACTCCACGTCGGTCTTCTCCTGGGTGGCGTCCACCCGGCCCGGGTGGAAGGCCACCTCGACGCCCACACCGCCGGCCTGCGCGGCCCGCTCGACGGCCGCGGAGCCGGCCAGCACGATCAGGTCGGCCAGCGAGACCTGGTTGCCGCCCTCCGCGTTGAACGCCGACCGGATGCCCTCCAGCACCCGCAGCACCTGCGCCAGCTGCTCCGGGTCGTTGACCTCCCAGCCGCGCTGCGGCTCCAGGCGCACCCGGGCGCCGTTCGCGCCGCCGCGCTTGTCGCTGCCGCGGAACGAGGCCGCGGACGCCCAGGCGGTGGACACCAGCTGAGCGGTGGTCAGCTCGGAGGCCAGCACCCGCTGCTTCAGCGCGGCGACGTCCGCCGCGTCGATCGGCGTGCCCTGCGCCTGCGGCAGCGGGTCCTGCCAGAGCAGCTCCTCGGAGGGCACCTCGGGGCCGAGGTAGCGGGACACCGGGCCCATGTCACGGTGCGTCAGCTTGTACCAGGCGCGGGCGAAGGCGTCCGCGAACGCCGCCGGGTCGTCCCGGAAGCGGCGGGCGATCGGCTCGTACACCGGGTCGAAACGCAGCGACAGGTCGGTGGTGAGCATCTGCGGGGCGTGCTTCTTCTTCGGGTCGAAGGCGTCCGGCACGGTGCCCTCGCCGGCCCCGTCCTTCGGCTTCCACTGGTGCGCGCCGGCCGGGGACTTCGTCAGCTCCCACTCGTAGCCGAACAGGATCTCGAAGAAGGTGTTGTCCCAGGTGGTCGGCGTGTTGGTCCAGGTGACCTCGATGCCGGAGGTGATCGCGTCACCGGCCTTGCCGGAGCGGTAGCCGCTCTTCCAGCCGAGGCCCATCTCCTCCAGCGGCGCGCCCTCGGGGGCCTCGCCGACGTTGTCCGCCGGGCCGGCGCCGTGGGTCTTGCCGAAGGTGTGGCCGCCGGCGATCAGCGCGACGGTCTCCTCGTCGTTCATCGCCATCCGGCGGAAGGTCTCGCGGATGTCGCGGGCCGCGGCGATCGGGTCCGGGTTGCCGTTGGGGCCCTCCGGGTTGACGTAGATCAGGCCCATCTGGACGGCGCCCAGCGGGTCCTCCAGGTTGCGCTCGCCGGTGTAGCGCTCGTCGCCGAGCCAGGTGGTCTCCGGGCCCCAGTAGACGTCCTCGTCGGCCTCCCAGACGTCCGGCCGGCCGCCGGCGAAGCCGAAGGTCTCGAAGCCCATCGACTCCAGCGCCACGTTGCCCGACAGGATCAGCAGGTCGGCCCAGGACAGGGCCTTGCCGTACTTCTGCTTCACCGGCCACAGCACCCGGCGGGCCTTGTCCAGGTTGGCGTTGTCCGGCCAGGAGTTCAGCGGGGCGAAGCGCTGCTGGCCGGTGCCCGCGCCGCCGCGGCCGTCGGAGATCCGGTAGGTGCCGGCGCTGTGCCAGGCCATCCGGATGATCAGCGGGCCGTAGTGGCCGAAGTCGGCCGGCCACCAGTCCTGCGAGGTGGTGAGCGCCTGCTCGATGTCCCGCTTCACGGCGGGCAGGTCGAGGCTGTTGAACGCCTCGGCATAGTCGAAGTCCCCGCCCAGCGGGTTCGCCTCCGCCGGGTTCTTGGCGAGGATCTTCAGGTTCAACCGGTTCGGCCACCACTGCTGGTTGCCGCCGCCCTGGGTGGGGTGGGGCGCGCGGCCGTGCGCGACCGGGCAGCCGCCCGCACCCTCGGACTTGGGGTCGGTGACGATGGCTTCGTCGTTCTCGGGCATGGGAGTCCCTCCGAATCGGGCGGATCGCACTCTGCAACCGGCATCTTGGCTGTTCTTCGGAGCCGATCCTAAGATAGACACAGTCTAAGTCAAGAAGTCAGTCAATCGGGTGGTGGTTCCGCTCGAAGTCGGGCGCGTCGCCGCGCCCCCTGTACAGTTCGGGCGTCTGTTGAGCTGAATGGATGAACACATGAGTGACCTGCTGGAACGGCTGCGCGAACGAGGCTGGCGGCTGACCTCCCAGCGCCGGGTGGTCGCCGAAGTCCTGGACGGCGACCACGTCCACCTGACCGCGGACGAGGTCCACGCGCGCGCCGCCGAACGCCTCCCCGAGATCTCCCGCGCCACCGTGTACAACACCCTCGGCGAACTCGTCACCCTCGGCGAGATCCTCGAAGTCGCCACCGACGGCCGCGCCAAGCGCTACGACCCCAACGCCCACCAGCCGCACCAGCACCTGGTCTGCTACGCCTGCGGCACCATCCGCGACGTCCACCCCACCGGCGACCCCCTGGCCGCCCTCCCCACCGCCGAACGCTTCGGCTTCACCATCACCGCCGCCGAAGTCACCTACCGAGGCCTCTGCGCCGACTGCGCCCGCCACCCCGCCTGACCCCCCCGGCCCCCACCACCGCCCGGCGGCCCGACCCCGCCACGCCAAGGACTCCGGCCCCACCGCCACTGCCGTCGAACCCGCCGACTACGGCTTTTGCGCCGACCGCGTGCGCTGCTCCATCGGCTTTGCCGTCACCGGCCCCGCCGAATCCGCCTATCGGAGGCTCTGCGTCGCCTGCGCCCGCCGCTCCGGCTGACGCCCGGGGCCTGCCGGCGGTCGGCGGCCCGAGCCTGTTGCGCCGAGCGCCGTGATCAGTGCGCCCGCCGCCACCAGCAGCCACCACACCCCGTGCGCTGCTGAGGTGAATGTGGCGCCGCCCGCTGCCACCCCGCTCGCGAGCACCGTGCCTGCCACGGCCACCCCCACCGCGGAACCCGTCTGCCGGGCCGCCGAGGCCAGCGCGGACGCCAGCGCTGCCATCGACACCGGCATCCCCGCCACCGCCGTGTTGGTGATCGGCGGATTCACCGTTCCCTGGAACACCCCCACCAGTGCGAACACCGCCAACAGCGCCGGCACCGGTGTCCCAGGCCCCACCAGCAGCAACAGGCCGCCCGCCGACGCCAGCGCCGTACCCGACACCATCAGCGGCAGCCGTGGCCCCCGCCGACCCACCACCCGGCCCGTCCACGGCGACAGCAGCACGATCAGCACCCCCACCGGTGCCGTGCACAACCCCGCCCGCAGCGCCGACATCCCGCGCACCCCCTGCAGGTACAGCGTCACCGCGAACAGGAACGCCCCGAACGCGCACAGCGCCGCGAACGCCATCACCAGCGCCGACGCCACCGGGGCGCTCCGCAGCAGGCGCACCTCCAGGAGCGGGTCCGTCCGCCGCGACTCCCACCACGCGAGCAGCGGCACCGACACCGCCGCCACCGCCATCGGCCCCCACACCTGCGGCGCCGACCAGCCGTCCCGGCCCGCCCCGATCAGGCCGAACACCGACCCGCCCAGCAGCACCACCACCAGCACCTGCCCCACCGGGTCGAACCGCCGCGCCCGCGTCCCCCGCGACTCCGGCACCCAGCGGGCCGCCCCCGCCAGGCCGGCCGCCACCACCGGCAGGTTCACCCAGAACACCGCACGCCACCCCAGCGCATCCACCAGCGCCCCGCCCAGGACCGGGCCCAGCGCCAACGACAGCCCCGACACCGACCCGAACACCCCGATCGCCCGGGCCCGCTCCTCACGCCCCGGAAACGCCGTCGCCACGATCGCCATCGCCACCGGGTTCAGCATCGTCCCGCCCGCCGCCTGCACCGCCCGCGCCCCCACCAGCGCCCCCGCCCCCGGTGCCAGCGCGCACAGCGCCGACCCCACCCCGAACAGCCCCAGCCCCACCATGAACACCCGTCGCCGCCCCCACCGGTCCGCCGCTGCCCCTGCCGGCAGCAGAAACGCCGCCAGCACCAGCGTGTACGCGTCCACCGCCCACTGCAGCGCCGACACCGACGCACCCAACTCCCGCCCCACCGACGGCAGCGCCACGTTCACCACCGTGATGTCCAGCACCACCATCACCATGCTCACGCAGCACACCGCGAGCACCAACCGCTTCCGCCGGCCGGTCAGTTCGGACACCTGATCTCCTCCATTCCGCGCCCGGGCAGGAATTGACGTCTCGTCAGTTGAGGCCCGTCCGGTCGACACCGCCGAAGCTACGATTTCGAGCGCGCTCGAAATCAAGCGCGGCTTCCGCCCGGGCGTCGGCGGGGCAGCCCACCGGGCTCGTCGTCCGCGAAGTCGCCCGGCGTCGCCCAAAATCGCCCGGAGCCGCCCGGAGCCGCCCGGAGCCGCCCGGAGCTGTTCGGATCCGGGAGGTTCCCGTGCGGGGCCGAGCCGGGGGAGGATGTCGAATGTGCTCGACACCGATACCCAACCGGCCGTCCCTGCCCAGGGGTTGACCATCGCCGAAGCCGCCGGACGGACGGGCGTCAGCGTCCACACCCTGCGCTACTACGAACGGGCGGGCCTGGTCGTCACGCCCGTCGACCGCACCCCGGGCGGCCGTCGCCGCTACCACCGCCGCGACCTCGAATGGATCGACCTCTGCACCCGGCTGCGCGCCACCGGCATGCCGATCCGCACCATCCGCCGCTACGCCGAACTCGTCACCGCCGGCCCCGGCAACGAGGCCGACCGCCTCGCCCTCCTCGAATCCCACCGCATCGAGGTCGCCGACCGGCTGGCCGAACTCCAGTCCCACCTGACCGGCATCGACCACAAGGTCGACACCTACCGCGGCCGCCTCGCCGAGGGCCGCGCCGAGGGGTTCTGGGCACCGGGCGGGTGACCTTGCCGCGCAGATGCCCCGGAAAACGCGGAAGAGGCCCCAGATGAACTGGAGCCTCTTCGTTGGTGTCCGAGGGGGGACTTGAACCCCCACGCCCGATAAAGGGCACTAGCACCTCAAGCTAGCGCGTCTGCCATTCCGCCACCCGGACCAGGTGTCTTGTCGTCTTCGGGCTTCCTTTCGGCTGCCCCCTGGCGACAAAGAGAACATTACCAGGCTTCCGGAGTGCTTCTCACCTGCGTTTTCGTGGCGCGGGCCAGGGCTGGCGGGCAATTCGGGCGGAAGGGGGGCAAGGCGGGCGGAGATGGGGGTGAAACTGCTGGTGGTGGGGGGTTCGGGCGGGTGTTCTGGCGGCAGACCCGGTGGTGCGGGCGGCCAGGACGGGGCAGAGGGTGCACCGATTCGGTCGGGAAGCTTCACGACACGCGTGAAATCCAGTCCCGGTGCAGGTCGGCCGGGGCCGCTCTCCTAGCCTCGGGTGACCTGGAGCCCCGAGCGGACCGCCCGATGTCTCGACAGCTGCCGCCGGCTCCCGTCACCGCGTGAAGGGCGGCGTGCAGTGGAAGAGACGCAGAAGGCGGTCGCGACCCGGCGGCCCGGCCGGGAGCCGGGGCCGGGCGTGTGGCGGTTCACCGCGGCGCCGCAGGAGGCTTCGGTGCCGCGGACCAGGCACGCGGTGCGGGACCGGCTGCTGGCGCAGGGCATGGCGGGGGAGCGGTACCAGGAGCTGGTGGACGATCTGCTGCTGATCGTCTCGGAGCTGGTGTCGAACGCCGTCACGCATGCCGCGGCGCTCTCCCCGCAGGTGCACTGCGAGCTGATGATCGGCCCGGAGCGGGTGCGGATCTCGGTGGCCGACGGCCACCCGTACCGGCCCAGGGCGCAGGAGAACGACCCGGCCCGGCCGGGCGGGCGCGGGCTGCTGCTGGTCAAGAGCGTCACCCTGCAGGCGGGCGGCGAGTGCGACGTGGAGCGCACCGCGGACGGCGGCAAGGTGATCTGGGCCAGTCTGCCGCTGCCCGCACCGGGGCCCGCCGGGACGGGGGACGGCCCCGACGAGGACCCGGACTACTGATCGGGCGACTGGCCGGACCGCTAGCCGGACCGCTGGCCGGACTGCCGAGCCGTCACCAGTCGTTGCCGGCGATCTCCCGGATCCCCGGCAGCGCGGCCTCGAAGACCGTCTCGAACCACACCGAGAACGGCTTCTCGGCCCGCAGCTCGCGCAGCTCGGCGGCGGTGACGTAGCGGGTGTCCTCGACCTCCTCCGGGGTCGGCTCCGGCTCGGCGGTGATCAGCCCGACGAACAGGTGGTTCCACTCCCGCTCGATCAGCCCGGTCGTCTCGTCGGGCAGGTCGTAGCGGACGGTGCCGGCCTCGCAGAGCAGCGCGGGGGCGGCGCCCAGCTCCTCGGCGGTGCGGCGGGAGGCCGCCACGAACGGCTGCTCGCCGGGGTAGGGGTGCCCGCAGCAGGTGTTCGACCAGACGCCCGGCGAGTGGTACTTGCTCAGCGCCCGGCGCTGGAGCAGCATCCGTCCCTGCCGGTCGAACAGGAACACCGAGAAGGCGCGGTGGAGTCGGCCCGGCTGCTGGTGGGCCCAGTGCTTCTCGCCGGTCCCGATGGTCACGCCGTGGTCGTCGACCAGCTCCAGCATGATCTCGCCGGGCGCGGCCGCGGACGGGGCGGCGAGCTCGGGGGAGAGGTCGTCGGTCGGGCTGACAGCAGGGCTCATGGGCACAATGCCCCTTTCGGCACGTGGACCGGGGGCGGCCAACGGGCCGCCCACCCCGGTCCTTGAGGTCGGCTGCGCGCACGGCGGGACCGGACCGGCCCGGCCCGGCCGCCGACGGCGTCGGGTCCCAAGTCTGCCGCATGCCCCGGTGGGCCCGGGGCCGCGACGCACACCGCCGGGACCGCGGACCGGATGTTCGACAGAACTGTTCGATCCGTGATCGTCAGGCTTCGCCGGACGTTCACGCAGTACCCGTAGTTGATCACCCGGCCCGCCCGGGGCGCGTTCTGGCAGGTGGTCGGGGTCGCCTACCATCAGTGGAGCCGGGCGGTCCGCAGGACGCGCCCGCACGGCGCGCCGCAGCCGCGGTCGCGTCCCGGCCGGCCCGCACCGCGCCGGACGGCACCCGAGACCCTGGAGTCCCGCATGATCGGCCTCGTCCTGGCCGCCGGCGCAGGCCGCCGGCTTCGTCCGTACACCGACACCCTGCCCAAGGCGCTGGTGCCGGTCGACGGGGAGCGGACGGTGCTCGACCTGACCCTGGGGAACTTCGCCGAGGTCGGCCTGCGGGAGGCCGCGATCGTGGTCGGCTACCGCAAGGAAGCGGTGTACGACCGCAAGCAGGCGCTGGAGCAGAAGTACGGCGTCAAGCTCACCCTGGTCGAGAACGACAAGGCCGAGGAGTGGAACAACGCCTACTCCCTGTGGTGTGCCCGCGACCTGTTCGGCGAGGGCCTGCTGCTGGCCAACGGCGACACCGTCCACCCGGCGTCGGTGCAGCGCACCATGCTGGACGGCAACGACCGGCGGATCAAGGAGGGCAAGGCCCCCGGCATCCTGCTGGCGCTGGACACCGTGAAGAAGCTCGCCGACGAGGAGATGAAGGTCGTCGTCGACCCGGAGCTCGGGATGCGCCGGATCACCAAGTTGATGGACCCGCTGGACGCCACCGGCGAGTACATCGGCGTCACGGTGATCAACCCGTCCGCCGGCCCGGCCCTCGCCGACGCCCTCAAGGCGGTCTTCGAGCGCGACCCGCAGCTGTACTACGAGGACGGCTACCAGGAGATGGTCGACCGCGGCCTGGTCGTCGACGTCCAGCCGATCGGCGAGGTCTCCTGGGTCGAGATCGACAACCACGACGACCTGGCCAAGGCCCGGGAGATCGCGTGCCGGTACTGACCCGACTGGTGCCCTCGCCGGTCTTCGTCGAGGTGCGGGCCGGCGCGCTGGACGCGCTCGGCGGGATCCTCGCCGACCAGCGGCTGTCCACCGCGGGCCGGATCGCGGTGGCGATCAGCGGCGGCTCCGGCGCCCTGCTGCGCGAGCGGCTGGAGCCGGCGCTGCCCGGAGCTGACTGGTACCAGGTCGACGACGGCACCCTGGACAGCGCGGTCCGGCTGACCGACGAGATCCGCCGCGGCCACTACGACGCCCTGGTGGGCCTCGGCGGCGGCAAGATCATCGACGTGGCCAAGTACGCGGCGGCCCGGGTCGGCCTGCCGGTGGTCGCGGTCGCCACCAACCTCGCCCACGACGGCATCTGCTCCCCGGTCTCCACTCTCGACAACGACGCCGGCCGCGGCTCCTACGGGGTGCCCGGCCCGATCGGCATCGTGGTCGACCTGGACGTCATCAGCAAGGCGCCGAAACGGTTCGTGGCGGCCGGCATCGGCGACGCCGTCTCCAACATCTCCGCCTGCGCGGACTGGGAGCTCTCGCACGCCGTCACCGGCGAGCCGGTCGACGGACTGGCGGTGGCGATGGCCCGGGCGGCCGGCGAGAACCTGCTGCGGCACCCGGGAACCCTGGAGGACCCGGACCTGCTGACGACGCTCGCGGAAGCCCTGGTACTGTCCGGCATCGCGATGAACATCGCGGGCAGCACCCGGCCCAGCTCGGGTGCCTGCCACGAGATCTCGCACGCCCTGGACGTGCTGTACCCCAAGCGATCCGCCCAGCACGGTGAGCAGGTCGGTCTCGGCGCGGCCTTCGCCTGCTTCCTGCGGGGCGAGCAGGACCTGTCCGGACTGATTGTGGAACGCCTGCGCTTCCACGGCCTGCCGGTGACAGCCGATCAGATCGGCTTCACCGAGGCGGAGTTCACCGAAGCGGTGCACTACGCTCCGAACACCAGACCGGGGCGCTTCACCATCCTCGAACACCTCGACCTCTCCGCCACAGACATCAGGGACGCGTACGCCGACTATGTCCAAGCCGTCAACAGCTGAACGCCCGCCGGTTGACCTCACCCGCCGCCCGTCGATCGAGGAGCTCCGGGCGGTCATCCACCCCGAGGGCATGCTCCAGCGACGCAGCGCCGAGCACTGGGCCGGCCGCCTCTACATGCGGAAGATCTCGCTGCGGATCACCCGCATCCTGTCGACCGTCACCGCCATCACGCCCAACGGCCTGACCTACCTGATGATGCTCACCGGCATCCTGGCGGGCATCGCCCTGGTGGTCCCGGGCCTGACCGGCGCGGTCCTCGGCGCCCTGCTGATCCAGATCTACCTGCTGCTGGACTGCGTGGACGGCGAGGTCGCCCGCTGGCGCCGGCAGACCTCGCTCACCGGCGTCTACCTGGACCGGGTCGGCCACTACATGTCCGAGGCCGCGCTGCTCACCGGCCTCGGCCTGCGGGCCACCGACCTGCTGCACCGGGAGGGCTCGCACTCCGCCTGGCAGTGGGCCTTCCTCGGCACGCTGGCCGCGCTCGGCGCGATCCTGATCAAGTCCGAGACCGACCTGGTCGACGTCGCCCGGGCCCGCTCCGGGATGACCGCCGTCCTGGACGAGGCCTCGGTGCCGCGTTCGAACGCCGTCGCCAAGGCCCGCCGGGCCGCCTCGCTGCTGAAGTTCCACCGCCTGGTCGGCGCCGTCGAGGCCTCGCTGTTCATCCTGGCCGCCGGCATCGCCGACCAGGTCCACGGCGGCCTGTTCTTCACCCGCCTCGCCGTGGTGGTGCTCGCCGCCATCGCGATGCTGCAGACCGTCCTGCACCTGCTGTCCATCGTGCTCTCCAGCAGGCTGCGATGAGCGACGACTTCCGCCTCGGCGCGGTCATCATCACGATGGGCAACCGGCCCGCCGAGCTGAACGCGCTGATCGACTCGGTCCGGGCCCAGCAGGGCCCGCCGGTCGAACTCGCCGTGGTCGCCAACGGCGCCCCGCTGCCCCCGCTGCCGGAGGGCGTGCGGAGCGTCGAACTGCCCGAGAACCTGGGCATTCCCGGCGGCCGCAACGTCGGCATCGAACTGTTCGGCCCGGACGGCCGGGACGTCGACGCGGTGCTGTTCCTGGACGACGACGGCCTGCTGCCGAACACCGACTCCGCCGAACTGCTCCGGCAGGCGTTCACCGCTGACCCGTCGCTGGGCATCGTCTCGTTCCGGATCGCGGACCCGGAGACCGGCACCACCCAGCGCCGCCACGTGCCCCGGCTGCGCGCCTCCGACCCGATGCGCGGCTCCCGGGTCACCACCTTCCTGGGCGGCGCCAGCGCGGTGCGCAGCGCGGTCTTCCCGCAGGCGGGGCAGCTGCCCGCAGAGTTCTTCTACGCCCACGAGGAGACCGACCTGGCCTGGCGGGCGCTGGACGCCGGCTGGTCGATCGACTACCGCCCGGACGTGGTGCTGTACCACCCGGCGACCTCCCCGGCCCGGCACGCGGCGTACTTCCACAACGTCGCCCGCAACCGGGTGTGGCTGGCCCGGCGGAACCTTCCGGCCCTGTTGGTGCCTCTCTACCTGGGGACCTGGTTCCTGCTGACGGTGGCCCGCCGACCCGCCCGAGCGGCGCTCAAGGCGTGGCTCGGCGGCTTCCGGGCCGGCTGGAGCGAGCCCTGCGGTCCGCGCCGTCCGATGAAGTGGTCCACCGTCTGGCGCTTGACCAGGCTCGGCAGACCGCCAATCATCTGATCGCAACCGGTCGGCGCTTCCCCGCGCCGACCGGTTGCAAACCCGAGCTCCTTGCGGTTACACCCCGGTTCCGCGACCCGTCCCCCCGGTCCGCGGAATTTCGACCCCCTGAAGGACGAATGTGTCGACACTGAGTGACCCGGTCAACCTCTCCGCACCGAGGGGCACCGATGCGGGTCTGACCCCGAAGCAACTGGCGGACAAGTACGGGCTGACCGTCAGCGGCAAGCGGCCGAGTCTGGCGAAGTACATCGGCCAGCTGTGGGCCCGGCGTGCCTTCATCAGCGCGTTCGCGACCGCCCGCCTGGTCGCGCAGTACACCACCGCGAAGCTCGGCCAGCTCTGGCAGGTGCTCACCCCGCTGCTCAACTGCGCGGTGTTCTACCTGGTCTTCGGTGTGATCATGCAGAGCCGGGACTCGGTCCCGGTGTACATCGCGTGGCTGTGCGTCGGTGTCTTCGTCTTCCAGTTCTCGCAGAGCGCGATCCAGGCCGGCACCCGGTCGATCTCCGACAACCTGGGCCTGATCCGGGCGCTGCACTTCCCGCGCGCCTCGCTGCCGATCGCCTTCACCGTGATCCAGCTCCAGCAGCTGCTGATCTCGATGGTGGTGCTGGTCGCCATCGTGCTGATGAACCACGTCACGCCCGGCATGACCTGGCTGCTGATCATCCCGGCGCTGCTGCTGCAGTCGCTGTTCAACACCGGCCTGGCCATGGTGATGGCCCGGATCGGCGCCAAGACCTCGGACATCTCGCAGCTGATGCCGTTCCTGCTGCGCACCTGGATGTACGTCTCCGGCGTGATGTACAGCGTCTCCGGCTACATCAAGCACTGGCCGACGCTCTGGCAGACGATCTACTCGTGGAACCCGGCGACGGTCTACATGGACCTGATGCGCTACGCGTTCATGCCGGACAGCTTCGACAAGCACATCTACGGGAGCAAGGCGCTGACGCTCCCGCACCACATCTGGATCATGGCCGGCACCTGGGCGGTCGTCGCGTTCGTGATCGGCTTCGTGTTCTTCTGGAAGTCCGAGGAGGAGTACGGCCGTGGCTGACGCAACACTCGACACCGTGAAGGAGGCCGCGGTCGTGAGCGGCAACGAGGCCCAGGTCCCCACCGTGGTGGTGGACGACGTGCACATCGTCTACAAGGTGCACGGCGCGGGCTCCGGCAAGGGAAGCGCCACCTCGGCGCTGAGCCGGATCATCTCCCGCAAGAACTCGCCCTCGATCCGCGAGGTGCACGCGGTGCGCGGCATCAGCTTCACCGCGTACAAGGGCGAGGCGGTCGGCCTGATCGGCTCCAACGGCTCCGGCAAGTCGACCATGCTGGCGGCCATCGCCGGCCTGCTGCCGACCGCCAAGGGCGCGATCTACACCAACGGCCAGCCGTCGCTGCTGGGCGTCAACGCGGCGCTGATGAACGACCTGACCGGTGAGCGCAACGTGGTGCTGGGCTGCCTGGCGATGGGCATGTCCCCGGCCCAGGTGCGCGAGCGCTACCAGAGCATCGTGGAGTTCTCGGGCATCAACGAGAAGGGCGACTTCATCTCGCTGCCGATGCGCACCTACTCGTCCGGCATGGGCGCCCGCCTCCGGTTCTCCATCGCCGCGGCGAAGACCCACGACGTGCTGCTGATCGACGAGGCCCTCGCCACCGGCGACCAGGGCTTCCAGCAGCGCTCCAAGGCCCGGATCAACGAGCTGCGCAAGGAGGCCGGCACGGTCTTCCTGGTCAGCCACGACAACAACGCGATCCGTGAGACCTGCGAGCGCACCATCTGGATCGAGCACGGCGAGCTGATCATGGACGGGCACACCGACGAGGTGGTCCGGCGGTACGAGAAGGGCGAGCGCCCCTGACCGGGGCGCGGCCGACGGTCGCAGGGCCGGTGCCGGGGAGCGCTCCCCGGCACCGGCCCTGCGCCGTGCGGCGGGTGAAGGCGTGGAGACGGAAGCGTGTCCGAGCCGCGATGGCGGCCGGGACCGGTGTAGAACGGGGGAGTGACGGCAGTGTCGGCTTCAACCAAATCAGATAACCAGACAGCGGCGGTGACGCTGGACAAGGCGGACCTGGAGAACTTCCCGGTCGCCCCGGCCTTCCTGCCCGCCGCCTGGCGCGGCGACCTGCTGGCGGTCTACGGCTTCGCCCGGCTGATCGACGACGCCGGCGACGGCGACCTCGCCGACCCTGCCTCCGTCGCCCAACTGCTCGACGTCCCCGGCGCCCCCGGTGACCAGGGCTTCCGGCTCGCCCTGCTGGACGGCCTGGAGCGGGACCTCGACCGGGCCTTCGCCACCGCCCTCGGCGACGACCGGGCCCAGGGCGGCACCGTGCTCGGCACCGCCGCCGGCGAGCCCCGGCACCCGCTGATCCGCCGCCTGGTCCCGCTGATCGAACAGCACGCCGTCACCCCGGAGCCGTTCCGCCGGCTGATCGAGGCCAACCGGGTCGACCAGACCGCCACCCGCTGGTCGACCTGGGACGACCTGCGGCACTACTGCACGCTCTCCGCCGACCCGGTCGGCCGCCTGGTGCTCGCCCTGGCCGGCCGCGCCACCCCCGAGCGGATCGAACTCTCCGACGCGATCTGCACCGCGCTGCAGATCGTCGAACACCTGCAGGACGTCGCCGAGGACCTCGACCGCGGCCGGATCTACCTCCCGCAGGAGGACCTCGCCACCTTCGGCGTCACCGAGCAGGACCTCGCCGCCCCCGCCGCCTCGCGCGAGGTCCGGCAGCTGATCGCCTGGGAAGCGAGCCGGGCCCGGACCCTGCTCGACCACGGCGCGCCGCTGGTAGGTACGGTTCACGGGAGGCTCCGACTGCTGCTGGCGGGATTCACCGCCGGCGGGTACGCGGCCCTGGACGCCATCGCGGCGGCCGGGTACGACGTGCTCGCGCACCGGGCGAAGCCGGACAAGCGCCGTCTGGCCGGCCGGGCGGCGGCACTTTTCGCGAAGGGAAGGTGAGCGCCCGCGTGGGGGCATCACCACTGGCGTCCGCGCCGGTCATGGCGGCCTACCGGTACTGCGAGGCGGTCACCGCCCTGCAGGCCCGCAACTTCAGCTACGGCATCCGGCTGCTGCCCGAGGCCAAGCGGCTGGCGATGTCGGCGCTGTACGCGCTGGCCCGCCGGGTCGACGACATCGGCGACGGCGAGCTGCCCGCCGAGCAGAAGACCGAGGCGCTGGCCCGCACCCGGGCCCTGCTGGACGAGATCCGGGCCGGCGCGGTCGGCGAGGACGACACCGACCCGATCAAGGTCGCGCTGGCCGACGCCGCCCGCCGCTTCCCGATCCCGCTCGGCGGCTTCGACGAGCTGATCGACGGCGTCGAGATGGACCTCAAGGGTGTCGAGTACCAGACCTTCGACGAGCTGAAGGTGTACTGCCGCTGCGTGGCCGGCTCGATCGGCCGGCTCTCGCTCGGCGTGTACGGCTGCGACGACTGGGAGCGCGGCGCCGCCCACGCCGACACCCTGGGCCTGGCCCTGCAGCTCACCAACATCCTGCGCGACCTGCGCGAGGACGCCCTGAACGGCCGCACCTACCTGCCCGCCGAGGACCTCGCCCGGTTCGGCTGCCAGCAGGGCTTCGCCCTCCCGCAGCTCCCGCTCGGCGCGGACTTCACCGGCCTGGTCGCGTTCGAGGCCGAGCGCGCCCAGCAGGCCTTCACCGAGGGCCTGCAACTGCTGCCGATGCTCGACCGCCGCAGCCGCGCCGCCACCGCCGCGATGGCCGGCATCTACCACCGCCTGCTCGGCCGGATCTCCGCCGACCCGCACTCGGTGCTCCGCGGCCGGGTCTCGCTGCCCGGCTGGGAGAAGGCGTACGTGGCACTGTCCGGGCTCGCCGGAGGGCGTTCTTGATTCTCACGCCAGTTATGTCACGCTGTGTCAACAGGGAATCACGACGCACGCGCTCGTTGTTGTGCCCACAGTCCACTGCCGCCCGGGAGGACCGATGAGCACGCCGGCTCCGCAGCGGGAGCGCACCGCCGTGGTGATCGGCGGCGGCCTGGCCGGCATCACCGCCGCGCTCCGCCTCGCCGACGCCGGCGTGCGCACCACCCTGGTCGAGGCCCGCCCCCGGCTCGGCGGCCTGGCGTTCTCCTTCAAGCGCGGCGACCTGACCGTCGACAACGGGCAGCACGTCTACATGCGCTGCTGCACCGCCTACCGCGGCCTGCTCGACCGGCTCGGCGCCCAGGCCCTGACCGACCTCCAGGACCGGCTCGACGTCCCGGTGCTGGGCCTCGCCGCCGACGGCGCCCGCAGCCTCGGCAGGCTGCGCCGCTCCGCGCTGCCCGTCCCGCTGCACCTGGCCGGCAGTCTCGCCGGCTACCGCCACCTGAGCCCGGCCGACCGGCTGCGGGTGGTGCGCGGCGCGCTCGCCCTCAAGGGCCTGGACCTGGACGACCCGGCGCTCGACGAGATCTCCTTCGGCGAGTGGCTGCGCCGCCACGGCCAGACCCCGGCCACCGTCGAAGCGGTCTGGGACCTGGTCGGCATCGCCACCCTGAACGCCACCGCCGACCGCACCTCGATGGCACTGGCCGCCAAGGTGTTCAAGACCGGCCTGCTGTCCGACCCGGGCGCCGCCGACCTCGGCGTCGCCCGCGTCCCGCTCGGCGAGATCCACCACGACCGGGCCGCCGCCGAACTCGAACGCGCGGGCGTCCGGGTGCTGCTGCGGGCCAAGGCCGCCGAACTGAAGGCCGCCGAGCCCCACGCCGTCCGGCTGGAGAGCGGCGAGCTGCTCACCGCCGACACCGTGGTGCTGGCCGGCGCGCAGGACACCGCGGCCGCGCTGCTGCCGGCCGGCGCGATCCCCCGGCAGCAGCGGCTCGCCGAGTTCGGCACCGCGCCGATCCTCAACGTGCACGTGATCTACGACCGGCCGCTGATCCGCCGCCCGTTCTTCGCCGCGATCGGCTCCCCGGTGCAGTTCGTCTTCGACCGCACCGCGCACTCCGGCCTGGCCGTCCCCGGCGCCCAGTACCTGGCGGTGTCGCAGTCCGCCGCCGAGGACGAGATCGACCTGCCGGTCGCCGAGCTGCGCGCCCGCTACCTGCCGGAGCTGGCCCGGCTGCTGCCCGCCGCCCGGGACGCCCGGGTGCTGGACTTCTTCGTCACCCGGGAGCGCACCGCCACCTTCGACCCGGCGCCCGGCACCGCCCGGCTGCGCCCCGGCGCGCGCACCGACGTCCCGGGCATCCTGCTCGCCGGGTCCTGGACGGCCACCGGCTGGCCCGCGACCATGGAGGGCGCGGTGCGCAGCGGTCACGCCGCGGCCGACGCCGCCCTGGCCGGCACCGGTCGGCTGCCCGTCGACCGGGCGGACGGGCGGTGGCCCCGATGACGGCGACCCGGCAGTCCCCGACCACCGACATCGCACCCGGCCGGCCGCCGTTCGCGGCCGGTCAGACGTACCGAGAGGGAACACACGTGGAGGCACGCACCGGCTCGACGGTCAGGGACACCCCGACGGTCCTGGACCTGCTGGCGCGCGGACGCACGCTCTGCACGCCGCCGATGCGCGCGGCCGTCGCCCGTCTGGCCGCGCCGATGGACACCGTCGCGGCCTACCACTTCGGCTGGATCGACCGCGACGGCAGTCCCGCCGCGGGCGACGGCGGCAAGGCGGTGCGCCCCGCGCTGGCCCTGCTGTCGGCCGAGGCGGCGGGCGCGGACGCGCAGGTGGGCGTACCGGGCGGCGTGTCGGTGGAACTGGTCCACAATTTCTCCCTTCTCCATGATGATCTGATGGACGGTGACGAGACACGTCGGCACCGGGCCACCGCCTGGACGGTGTTCGGCCCGGCGCAGGCCGTGCTGGTCGGCGACGCGCTGGCCACCCTCGGCACCGAGGTCCTGCTGGACGCCGCGGTGACCGGCGGGGCCACTCCGACCGATGCCGCCCGCGCGGTCCGTCTGATCACCACCGCGACCCGGCGGCTGATCGACGGTCAGGCGCTGGACGTCTCGTTCGAACAGCGGGACGTGGTGACGGTCGAGGAGTGCCTGACCATGGAGGGCGGCAAGACCGGCGCCCTGCTGGCGGCCTCCGCGGCGATCGGTGCGGTACTGGCCGGCGCCGACGACCGGATCTCCGACGCGCTCCAGCGGTACGGCTACCACCTGGGCCTGGCCTTCCAGGCGGTGGACGACCTGCTGGGCATCTGGGGCGCCACCGAAGTGACGGGCAAGCCGCACTGGAGCGACCTCCAGTCGCGCAAGAAGTCACTGCCGGTGTGCGCCGCGCTGGCCGAGGGGGGCGCCGCCTCCCGCGAGCTGGCCGCACAGCTGGCCGACCCGACCGGCCGCGGCGAGGAGAGCGAGCAGCAGCTCGCCGCCCGCGCCGCGCTGATCGAGCAGGCCGGCGGCCGGGCCTGGACGCAGGAAGAGGCCCGCCGCCAGTACGACACCGCCCTCGCCGCGCTCGGCGAGGTGCCCATGGCCGACGAGGTGCGCGAGCACTTCGTCGCACTCGCCGAATTCGTGGTGGTCAGAGAGAGGTGACGTAAGAGTGACAGCAACCGCGGGTGGAAGGCTCGGACCCCAAACCTCAGTTGCAGTAACACGATCTGACGATTCCTCACCCGCGGCGGCGCTCAGCCGGGCCACCGCACACCTGCTGTCACTCCAGCACGCCGACGGCTGGTGGAAGGGCGACCTGGAGACCAACGTCACCATGGACGCCGAAGACCTGCTGCTCCGCCAGTTCCTCGGCATCCGCACCGAGGAGCAGACCCGGGCCACCGCGGCCTGGATCCGCTCCCGGCAGCGGGAGGACGGCACCTGGGCCACCTTCCACGGCGGCCCGCCCGAACTGTCCACCACCGTCGAGGCGTACGTCGCCCTCCGGCTCGCCGGGGACGCCCCGGACGCCGCACACATGCGGGCCGCCGCCACCTTCGTCAGGGAGAGCGGCGGCATCGCCGCCACCCGGGTCTTCACCCGGATCTGGCTCGCCCTGTTCGGCTGGTGGCCCTGGGAGAAACTCCCCGAACTGCCCCCCGAAGTGCTGTTCCTGCCCAGTTGGGCGCCGCTGAACATCTACTCCTTCGGCCAGTGGGCCCGCCAGACCATCGTCCCGCTGACCGTGGTCTCCGCCCACCGCCCGGTCCGCCCGGCCCCGTTCGGCCTCACCGAACTGCACACCGACCCGGCGGACCCGTACCCGAACCGGCCGCTCGCCCCCGCGCACAGCTGGGACGGCCTCTTCCAGCGCCTCGACCAGCTGATGCACCGCTACCACCGGCACGCCATCCGGCCGGTGCGCCGCCTCGCGCTGCGACAGGCCGCCGCCTGGATCATCGAACGGCAGGAGGCCGACGGCTGCTGGGGCGGCATCCAGCCGCCCGCCGTGTACTCGCTGATCGCCCTGCGACTGCTCGGCTACCGTCTCGACCACCCCGTCATGAAGGCCGGACTGGCCGCCTTCGACGGCTTCACCGTGCACACCGAGGACGGCAAGCGCTGGATGGAGGCCTGCCAGTCCCCGGTCTGGGACACCTGCCTGGCCGCCATCGCGCTGCGCGACGCCGGACTGCCCGGCGACCACCCCGCCCTGGTCCGGGCCGGCGAGTGGATGCTCGGCGAGGAGATCACCACCCGCGGCGACTGGGCGGTCAAGCGCCCCCGGCTCGCCCCCGGCGGCTGGGCGTTCGAATTCCAGAACGACACCTACCCCGACGTCGACGACACCGCCGAAGTGGTGCTAGCACTGCGCCGGATCGACCACCCCGACCGGGCCCGACTGACCGGCGCCGTCGGACGCGCCGTCGACTGGAGCCTCGGCATGCAGTCCAAGGACGGCGCCTGGGGGGCCTTCGACGCCGACAACACCAGCCGGCTCCCCAACAAGCTGCCGTTCTGCGACTTCGGCGAGGTCATCGACCCGCCCTCCGCCGACGTCACCGCGCACATGGTGGAGATGCTCTCCGAGACCGGCCGCACCCGCGACCCCCGCACCCGGCGCGGCGTCGCCTGGCTGCTGGAGCACCAGGAGGCCGACGGCTCCTGGTTCGGCCGGTGGGGCACCAACTACATCTACGGCACCGGCTCCGTGGTGCCCGCCCTGATCGCCGCCGGACTCACCCCCGGCCACCCCGCGATCCGCCGCTCCGTCCGCTGGCTGACCGGCCGACAGAACACCGACGGCGGCTGGGGCGAGGACATGCGCTCCTACGAGGACCCGGCCACCTGGGCCGGCCGCGGCGACTCCACCGCCTCGCAGACCGCCTGGGCCCTGATGGCGCTGCTCGCCGCCGGTGAACGCGACACCGAGGCGGTCGAACGCGGCATCGCCTGGCTGACCCGCACCCAACGCCCCGACGGCAGCTGGGACGAACCGCAGTTCACCGGCACCGGGTTCCCCTGGGACTTCTCCATCAACTACCACCTGTACCGCCTGGTGTTCCCGGTCACCGCCCTCGGCCGGTACCTGCACGACGCGCCGCTCGGCCGGGGCGGCCACCGATGACCGCCCCCCTGCTGGTGCTCTGCGCGCTCGCCCCCGAGGCCTGGGCGCTGCGCGGCGGCGACTGGTCCGGCTCGGCCGGCGGCCCCCCGGTGCTGGCCCGCACCGGCATGGGCCGCCGGGCGGCCGGCCGCCGGGCCGCCGTGCTGCTGGAGGTCGGCGGCTACGGGGCGCTGCTGGTCGCCGGGTTCGGCGCCGCGGTCGGCCCCGGGGTGCGCCCCGGCGAGGTGATCGTCGCCGACCAGGTCACCGACGCCGAGGGCCGCGTCCACCCGCTGGTCGCCGCGCCCGCGCTGGCCACCGCCCTGGAGGAGGCCGGGCTCCGCGCCCACCTGGGCACCCACCGCACCGCCGACCGGGTGGTGCGCGGCGCCGAACGGGCCCGGCTGCACGCCGAGGGCGCGCTCGCCGTCGACATGGAGGCCGCCGCGGTGCTCGCCGCCCGCGCCGAACACGCCCCCGACCTGCCTGCCGCGGTGCTGCGGGTGGTGGTCGACACCCCCGAGCGGGAACTCGTCCGCCCCGGCACCCTGCCCGCCGGGTTCCGCGCCTGGCGGGCGCTGCGGGCCGCCGTCCCCGCCCTCACCGCGTGGCACCGGCAACTGAACGCCGCCCCCCGTCCGCCGACCGCCCCACCGCCCTCGACACAGCCCTCGACGCTCCCTCAGGAGGCGAGCTAAGCCATGGCCATGCCGCTGCGTCAGACCCTCCGCGTATCCACCTACCTCATGCAGCAGAAGCTGAAGCGCCGGGACAAGTTCCCGCTGATCGTCGAGCTGGAGCCGCTGTTCGCCTGCAACCTGAAGTGCGAGGGCTGCGGCAAGATCCAGCACCCGGCCGGGGTGCTCAAGCAGCGGATGCCGGTCGCGCAGGCGGTCGGCGCGGTCCTGGAGTGCGGCGCCCCGATGGTCTCCATCGCCGGCGGCGAACCGCTGATGCACCCGCAGATCGACGAGATCGTCCGGCAGCTGGTGGCCCGCCGCAAGTACGTCTTCCTGTGCACCAACGCACTGCTGATGCGCAAGAAGCTCGACCTGTTCACCCCGTCCCCGTTCTTCACCTTCGCCGTGCACATCGACGGCCTGGAGCAGCGGCACGACGAGTCGGTGGCCAAGGAGGGCACCTTCGCGGAGGCCGTCGAGGCGATCAAGGAGGCCAAGCGGCGGGGTTTCCGGGTCACCACCAACTCGACGTTCTTCAACACCGACACACCGCAGACCGTGGTCGAGGTGCTGGACTTCCTGAACGACGAACTCAAGGTCGACGAGATGATGATCTCCCCGGCCTATGCGTACGAGAAGGCCCCCGACCAGGAGCACTTCCTCGGCGTCGAACAGACCCGCGAACTCTTCCGCCAGGCCTTCTCCGGCGGCAACCGGCGCCGCTGGCGGCTCAACCACAGCCCGCTGTTCCTGGACTTCCTCGAAGGCAAGGTCGACTTCGAGTGCACCGCCTGGGGCATCCCCAACTACTCGCTGTTCGGTTGGCAGCGCCCCTGCTACCTGATGGCCGACGGCTACGTCCCCACCTACCGGGAACTCATCGAGAAGACCGACTGGGACAAGTACGGCCGCGGCCGCGACCCCCGCTGCGACAACTGCATGGCCCACTGCGGGTACGAACCCACCGCGGTGCTCGCCACCATGGGCTCGCTCAAGGAGACGATCCGCGCCGCCCGGGAGACCCTCGCCGCGCCCAAGGCGGTCTGAAGCACCGTCACCGGCCGCCCGCAAGCCACCGCGCGGGCGGCCCCGCGCCGACAGGCGACCGCGACCGCAGGGCCGCAGGCTGGACACCGACCGTCCACCCACCCGAACAGCCGTGAGGGGTACGCCATGCCACTGCTGAGCCGGATCACCGGGCCCGCCGACCTGCGCCGACTGCACCCCGAACAGCTCCCGCCGCTCGCCGCCGAGATCCGCCACTTCCTGATCGACAACGTCACCCGCACCGGCGGCCACCTCGGACCCAACCTCGGCGTCGTCGAACTCAGCATCGCCCTGCACCGGGTCTTCGACTCCCCGCACGACCGCATCCTGTGGGACACCGGCCACCAGGCCTACGTGCACAAACTGCTCACCGGCCGACAGGACTTCGGCCGGCTGCGCGCCAAGGACGGACTGTCCGGCTACCCCTCGCGCGCCGAGTCCCCGCACGACCTGATCGAGAACTCGCACGCCTCCACCGCGCTCGGCTATGCCGACGGCATCGCCAAGGCCAACCAGCTGCTCGGCGTCGACCGCTGCACCATCGCCGTGATCGGCGACGGCGCGCTCACCGGCGGCATGGCCTGGGAAGCCCTCAACAACATCGCCGAAGCAGAGGACCGCCCGCTGATCGTCGTCGTCAACGACAACGAACGCTCCTACTCGCCCACCATCGGCGGCCTCGCCCACCACCTCGCCACACTGCGCACCACCAAGGGCTACGAACGCTTCCTCGCCTGGGGCAAGGACGCCCTGCAGCGCACCCCCGTGGTCGGGCCGCCGCTGTTCGACGCGCTGCACGGCGCCAAGAAGGGCTTCAAGGACGCCTTCGCCCCGCAGGGCATGTTCGAGGACCTCGGCCTGAAGTACCTCGGCCCGATCGACGGCCACGACATCGCCGCCGTCGAACAGGCCCTGCGCCGGGCCCGCAACTTCGGCGGGCCGGTCATCGTGCACTGCCTGACCGTCAAGGGCCGCGGCTACCGGCCCGCCGAACAGGACGAGGCCGACCGGTTCCACGCCGTGAACCCGATCGACCCGTACACCTGCCTGCCGATCTCGCCGTCCGCCGGCGCCTCCTGGACGTCCGTGTTCGGCAAGGAGATGCTCGCGCTCGGCGCCGAACGCCCCGAGCTGGTCGCCGTCACCGCCGCCATGCTGCACCCCGTCGGACTCGGCCCGTTCGCCAGGGCCTACCCCGGGCGCACCTTCGACGTCGGCATCGCCGAACAGCACGCCGTCGCCTCTGCCGCGGGCCTGGCCACCGGCGGGCTGCACCCCGTGGTCGCGGTGTACGCGACGTTCCTGAACCGGGCGTTCGACCAGGTGCTGATGGACGTCGCCCTGCACCGGCTCGGCGTCACCTTCGTGCTCGACCGGGCCGGCGTCACCGGCAACGACGGGGCCTCGCACAACGGCATGTGGGACCTGTCGGTGCTGCAGGTCGTCCCCGGGCTGCGGATCGCCGCCCCGCGCGACGCCGCCCGGCTGCGCGAACAGCTGCGCGAAGCCGTCGACGTCGAGGACGCCCCCACCGTGGTGCGCTTCCCCAAGGGCGAACTCGGGCCCGAGGTGCCCGCGATCGACCGGACCGGCGGCACCGACGTGCTCGCCCGCACCGGCCCCGCCCCCGACGTGCTGCTGGTCGCCGTCGGCCCGATGGCCCTCGCCTGCCTGGACGCGGCCGCACTGCTCGCCGCCGACGGCATCACCGCCACCGTCGTCGACCCGCGCTGGGTCAAGCCCGTCGACCCCGCCCTGGTCGAGCTGGCCGCCGCGCACCGGATGGTGGTCACCGTCGAGGACAACGGCCGCACCGGCGGCGTCGGCGCCGCCCTCGCGCAGGCCATGCGGGACGCCGAGGTCGACACCCCGCTGCGCGACCTCGGCATCCCGCAGGAGTTCCTGGCGCACGCCTCGCGCGGCGAGATCCTGGAGGAGATCGGACTCACCGGCACCGGCGTCGCCGCCCAGACCGCCGCCCACGCCCGCCGCCTGCTGCCCGGGACCGGAACCCGCCCCGGCGACCGGGTCCCCCGGGTGTGACCGATTGGAGTGAACCCGCGTGACCCAGGCCGAACCGCTCGACCTCGCCGCCCTGCTCGCCGCCCGCGGCGCCGAACGCTACGAGCTGCACGCCCGCCACCTCAATCCGCAGCTGCCGCGGATGCTGCACACCATCGGCTTCGACCGGTTCTACGAGCGCGCGAAAGGCCCGTACTTCTACGACGCCGAGGGCAACGAGTACCTCGACATGCTGGCCGGCTTCGGCATCTTCGCGCTCGGCCGCCACCACCCCGCCGTCCGGGCCACCGTCCAGCAGGCGATGGACCTGGAGACCGCCGACCTCACCCGCTTCGACTGCTCCCCGCTGCCGGGCCTGCTCGCCGAACAGCTGCTCGCCCACGCACCCGGCCTGGACCGGGTGTTCTTCGGCAACAGCGGCACCGAGGCGGTCGAGACGGCGCTCAAGTTCGCCCGGTACGCCACCGGGAAGCGCCGCGTCCTGTACTGCGAGCACGCCTTCCACGGCCTCACCACCGGCTCGCTGTCCGTCAACGGCGAGAGCGGCTTCCGCAAGGGCTTCGACCCGCTGCTGCCGGACACCGCGATCCCGCTCGGCGACCTGGACGCGCTGAAGCGGGAGCTGAAGAAGGCCGACGTCGCCGCGCTGATCGTGGAGCCGATCCAGGGCAAGGGCGTGCTCGCCCCGCCGCCCGGCTGGCTGGCCGCCGCCCAGCAGCTGCTGCACGACCACAGGGCGCTGCTGATCTGCGACGAGGTGCAGACCGGCGTCGGCCGCACCGGCACCTTCTTCGCCCACCAGGCCGAGGACGGCGTGCAGCCCGACCTGGTGTGCGCCGCCAAGGCGCTGTCCGGCGGCTACGTCCCGATCGGGGCGACCCTCGGCAAGTCGTGGATCTTCGAGAAGGTGTACTCCTCGATGGACCGGGTGCTGGTGCACTCCGCCAGCTTCGGCTCCAACGCGCAGGCGATGGCCGCCGGCCTGGCCACCCTGCACGTGATGCGGCAGGAGCAGGTGGTGGAGAACGCCGCGCGCGTCGGCGAGCTGTTCAAGGCCCGCCTCACCGCGCTGGTCGACCGCTACGAACTGCTCGCCGAGGTGCGCGGGCGCGGGCTGATGATCGGCATCGAGTTCGGCCGGCCCAAGTCGCTCAAGCTGCGCACCGGCTGGACAGCCCTGCAGGCCGCCCGCAAGGGCCTGTTCGCGCAGATGGTGGTGGTCCCGCTGCTGCAACGGCACCGGATCCTCACCCAGGTCTCCGGCGACCACCTGGAAGTGATCAAGCTGATCCCGCCGCTGATCATCACCGAGAAGGACGTCGACCGCTTCATGGACGCCTTCACCGAGGTGATGGACGACGCCCACCGCGGCAGCGGCCTGATGTGGGACTTCGGCCGCACCCTGGTCAAGCAGGCCGTCGGCTCCCGCTGACCGCTACAGCTCGGTACGGCGGCGGCGCACCACGACCCACAGGTCCGCCGCCGCCACCAGCATCAGCACCCCGCAGGCCACCGCGAACACGGTCAGCGTCCCGCTGCTCGGCGCACCGTCGGGCGACGCGAAGCACGCCCAGAGCGCGAAGCCCGCCGTGCACAGCGCGAAGAACGGCAGGAACAGCATCGACAGCAGGAAGCGCAGCTTCAGATCGCTGCGCGCGGTGGCCGGCTCCGTCCCGCTCCGCCAGACCCTCGGAGTCTTCGTCCGCCGCATGCGCCACCGCCTCCCTCGTACCCTTCCAGCGTAGGACTGTCGGGTTCGGGGAGGCGGAGTGATGGACGACCTGCTGGACGACTACCTGGGGCTGCCGGTGGAACGCGCCCGGGCGCTGGCCGTCGAACGCGGCTGGCGCACGGTGCGGGAGCTGGCGCCGGAGGCGCTGCTGACCATGGAGTACCGGTCGGACCGGCTCAACCTGACCGTCCGGGGCGGGGTGGTGGAACGCGCCTGGGCGGGCTGAGGGCGCACCGACAGCGGCCGGCCGGCCCAGTGCGCGGTGGCCGGCTTCGGCCGGCGCACGGGGGCGGGGCGGGCGAAGCGGCCCTCGCGGTGCCAGACCGCGAGCACCCGTTCGTCCAGCGCGGCGATCGCCGGCTCGGCCAGCGGCAGCGACAGCAGCACCAGCGCTCCCGCCGCCCAGCCGGCGAACACGTCGGAGATCCAGTGGGTGCCCAGGTAGACGGTGGTCAGCCCGATCGAGGCAGCGGTCAGCGCGGCCAGCACCGTGCCCGTCCGCCGCCAGCGCACCGCGAGGTAGGCCAGCACGCCCCAGGTGACCACGGCGTTGGCGGTGTGCCCGGACGGGAAGATGGTGCCGCCGGAGAACAGCTCGGGCGACCCTATGTAGTGCGCGTAGTGCGGACCGAGCCGGCCGGTCAGGATCTTGACCCCGCCCACCGTGACGTTCAGCAGCAGCAGCGCCATGCCCATCACCAGCAGCGGCCGCGACGAGTGCGTGCGGTAGCAGCGCCAGCCCAGCCACAGACAGGCCGCGATCGCGGTCGGGCCGCGCTGCCCGGCGATCACCCAGATGTCCAGGTACGGCAGGGCCTGCGGCCACTGCTTGTACGGGCGCAGCTGTTGCAGTGCCCAGTCGAGGTCGACCAGCGGCGAGTCGCACATGATGGCGAGCACCACCGCCAGGTAGAGCACCGCCGTGATGCCGAAGAGCAGGGCGTGCCGCCGACTGATCGAGGAGAGTGCGGATTCGGTCGTTTCGGTGACGGAATCGCGCTCGGACTGGATCGGAATCATGCGCGACGCGGTCGATATCCGCGGCGCGGGGGATTCGGGCTTGGCTGGCACGCCTTCGACATTACCGGCTGGCCCGGAGCGGCCCGGGCTATTCGGAGTATCTGTCACCCGCCGGTGATCGGTTGTCCGCACTTTCCCCATACGGGCAGTTCAGCGGCTGCGGGGCGGGCGGGAAAGCCTCGGGGAGTGGGCCAAATCACCCTCCCGCGCGCTCCCGGGGGCCGTTTCCGGAGAGATTCTCCAATTGCCGGACGGGTGGTGCGGGAACGAAAGAGGCGGCCGATTTCCCGTGACGCAGGTCACTTCCGGGAAATCGGCCGCCGGGTCGGGCGGCGCCGGACGGCTCAGGGCAACACCTTCTCGACGGCTGCCGCGCCGTGCTCCTCCATGTCCTTCTTCGCCTTCGCGAGCCGCTCCTCCGTGACGTCGCGCCCCGAGGCCATCACCAGGTCCTCGGGGTCGACCGGGTGCTCGGCCCCGGTGTGCAGCAGCTTGTCCGGAGTCGGCTTGGAGTCGCTGTCCGTGGAATCGGTCATCAAGATCCTCCGTGGGTGCGCCCGCTGCCGGGGGACGGCGGCGGGAGGTCTGCACGTCGAGTCTGGACCCGCGCCGTGGGCGGCGCACCACGAACCCGCCGCCCGACTAGTCGAGCGGGCCGCCCGCCACGTAGATGACCTGGCCGGAGACGAAGCCGGCGCCCTCGGAGGCGAGGAAGGAGATGGTGTGCGCGATGTCGTCCGGCACGCCGACCCGCTGCACGGGGATCGCCGAGGCGGCGGCCTGCTTGAACGCCTCGAACTCCATGCCGACCCGGGCCGCGGTGGCCGCGGTCATGTCGGTGGCGATGAAGCCGGGGGCGACGGCGTTGGCGGTGATGCCGAACTTGCCGAGCTCGATCGCCAGGGTCTTGGTGAAGCCCTGCAGGCCGGCCTTGGCCGCGGAGTAGTTGGCCTGGCCGCGGTTGCCCTGCGCGGAGGAGGAGGACAGGTTGACGACCCGGCCGAAGCCGGCGGCCACCATGTGCTTCTGCACCGCGCGGGTCATCAGGAAGGCGCCCTTGAGGTGCACGTTCATGACGGTGTCCCAGTCGGACTCGGACATCTTGAACAGCAGGTTGTCGCGGAGCACGCCCGCGTTGTTCACCAGCACCACGGGGGTGCCCAGTTCGGCGGCGATCCGGTCCACCGCGGCCTGCACCTGCTCGGCGTTCGAGACGTCGGCGCCGACGGCCAGCGCGCGGCCGCCCGCGGCGACGATCGCCTCGGCGGTGCCCTTGGCGGTGGACTCCTCCAGGTCGACCACGGCGACCGCGTAGCCGTCGGCGGCCAGCCGGAGCGCGGTGGCGGCGCCGATCCCACGGGCCGCACCCGTCACCACGGCCACCCGCACCGGAACATCGGCGGTCACGGACGTGCTCTGCTCGGTCATCTTCGTACTCGTCTCTCTCGAAATCGGACGACGGGACCGGACCGGGCCGGTGACCCGCGGATGAGAATTGAATGAGGTGCGCTGGGCGCAGCGCGGCAACCCTACCGGCGAGTAGAAATTCCGACCAGAGGCAGCGCCGCAGGTGACAGAGGGTGAGGGGGAGCGGCGGCCGAGCGGGTGAACCAGGTTGGTCGTGGTCCCGACATACGGGGGAAATATGCCAACTTTGCCGAACCTGCGACTACTCTGCGCCCCTACCTGCCGGTCCAGGCCGACCGTTTGTATAGTGTGCGCCAGCAGCCACCGGCTGCACGGCCGACACATCCTTACTCACAGCAGGATGCTCACTCGCCGTTACTGCCCCGCTCGGGTGTCCCACACACACCCCGAGCGTGACACCGGGACGGATTTCATGGTGCTGGGGGAGATCCCGACAACCCGTGTGCCCGGCCGACTGCAGCAGTCGCCCGGGCACCTCATCCGCGTGGCCCAGCAGGTTCACACCCGCTTGTGGTCCGAATACGTCGGTACCGAGCTGACGGCCCCGCAGTTTGCGGTGCTGCTGGTACTGGCACTGGAGCCCGGAGCCGACCAGCGCACGGTCGGTGAACGGGCTTCGCTCGACAAGGCGACGATGGCCGAGATGGTCGCCCGGCTGGTCCGGCGGGGCCTGGTGCTCCGGCGCCGGGACCCGGCCGACGGCCGTCGCAAGCTGCTGGCGCTCTCGCAGAGCGGCGCTCAGGCGGTGCGCGAGGCGACCGGCGGCGTGGTCCGGGTCCAGCGGACCCTGTTCGAGTCGCTCAGTCCGGACGAACAGCTGGAACTCGTCCGGACCATGGCACGGATCGCCCGGCTGGAGCCGGCCGCCGTCGCCGTGATGGCCGACGCCCGGCCGACGCTGGACGCCCAGCGGGCCATCGGCTACCTGATCCGGGTCGCCCAGCAGGTGCACACCAAGCTCTGGTCGGAGAAGGTCGGCACCGAACTGACGGCCCCTCAGTACGCCGTGCTGGACGCGCTGGAGACCGAACCGGGCGCCGACCAGCGCACGGTCGGCGAGCTCGCCTCGCTCGACAAGGCGACGATGGCCGAGATGGTCAGCCGGCTGGTGCGGCGCGGCCTGGTGCTGCGCCGCCGCGACCCCTCGGACGGGCGCCGCAACCTGCTCTCGCTCTCCCCGACCGGCCAGGAGCTGCTGCACCGCTCCACCGCCGGGGTCCGCGAGGTCCAGGAGGCACTGCTCGCTCCGCTGGAGCCGCACGAGCACGCGCCGGCGCTGGCGTTGCTCGCGAAGGCGGCTCGGCTGTAACGATTCTGCAAAGCGCCGACCAATTTTCGGGCGGCGATCGCGCCCCGGCGGGCACGCGGCACCGCTCGGGACGCTCCGGAAGGGGCCGACACCACCTCAGGTGTCGGCCCCTTCCGGGTTGTTGTGGCTTGTTCCGGTCGTCACGCTCCGTACTGACGAAGCGTCAGTTCACGCCGACGCGGGGCCGGCGACGGAGCGCTTGACGGACCGTCAGTTCCAGTCGAAACCGGCCGGGTCGGGGCCGATCCGCTTGCCGGTGTCGACGGTGGCGATCGCCGCGAGGTCCTCGGCGTCCAGCTCGAAGCCCGTCACGTCCAGGTTCTCCCGGATGCGGGCCGGGGTGACCGACTTCGGGATGGCGATCACGCCGCTCTGCAGGTGCCAGCGGAGCACCACCTGGGCCGCCGAACGGCCGTGCTTCTCGGCGATCTTCAGCAGCGCCGGCTCGGCGAGCAGGTCGCCGCCCTGGCCCAGCGGGCTCCACGCCTCGGTGGCGATGCCGTGCTCCGCGTGGAAGGCGCGCAGCTCGGCCTGCGGGAAGTACGGGTGCAGCTCGACCTGGTTCAGCGCCGGGACCACCGAGGTCTCCTTGAGCAGCAGCTCCAGGTCCGTGACGTGGAAGTTGGAGACGCCGATCGCGCGGACCCGGCCGTCGGCCTGCAGCTGCTCGAAGGCGCGCCAGATGTTCAGGAACGACGGGCCGTGCATCGTCCGCGGCCAGTGGATCAGGTACAGGTCCAGCTGCTCCAGGCCGAGCTTGGCCATCGACTCGTCGAAGGCGCGCAGCACCCGGTCGCGGCCCTGGTCGCCCGACCAGTCGACGGTGCCGGAGTTCCACAGCTTGGTGGTGACGAACAGTTCGTCCCGGGCCACGCCGGACTCGGCGATCGCCTGGCCGGTGCCCGCCTCGTTCTCGTAGATCGCGGCGGTGTCGATCGAGCGGTAGCCCGCCTCGATCGCGGTGCGCACCGCGGGGACCGCCTCCGCGTCCGGCACCTGCCAGACGCCGAAGCCGAGCTGCGGGATCCGGACGCCGTTGTTCAGCGTGATCGAGGGGATCGGGGGAACTGCGGAGGTGCTGGTCACGAGAGAGGGGTGCCCTTCGGTCGATCATGGTGGGTTACTGCACAGATGTGTCCAAGAGGGCGGCAACCGGGGCGAACGGCGGAGTATTCCCGAGGGGACTCCCGAGGGGACCGGGATCGCCCAATGGACAGAACGCCGTGGGGGCGGGGTTAAGTGTCACGGAGGGCCCTGTGATCTGCGTCACGGACGGGTGTCGGGGCCGAACGGGTGAATGGGCTGGTCCGGCGGTGGTGGTGCGGGGGAGGGCGTGCGGGCCGGGCGCAGACTGCCAGGGTGACAAAGACTTCAGGTTCCCCGTCCAGCGGGCAGCGCGGTGAGATCGGCGGCGTTCCGACCCGCTGGATCGGCATCGGCGTCATCGTGGTGCTGGCGCTGTGGTTCCTGTTCGCCAACCTGGACAAGGTGAAGATCCAGTTCTGGGTCTTCACCGTCACCTGCCCGCTGTGGATCGCGCTGCTGGCGACGCTGATCGCGGGAACCGCGCTCGGCTGGCTGCTGAAGGGCCGGCGCAACCGGTGACGGCGTCGCAGGAGGCCGCCGGGCGGCCGGCCGGAGAGCCGCTGATCGAGCTGCGCCGGGTGAACAAGCACTACGGGCAGCTGCACGTGCTCCAGGACATCGACCTGACGGTGGGTCGGGGCGAGGTCGTGGTGGTGATCGGCCCGTCCGGGTCGGGGAAGTCCACGCTGTGCCGGGCGATCAACCGGCTGGAGCCGGTGGAGAGCGGCGACATCCTGATCGAGGGTCAGCCGCTGCCCGCCGAGGGCAAGGGCCTGGCGAAGCTGCGCGCCGAGGTCGGGATGGTGTTCCAGTCCTTCAACCTGTTCGCGCACCGGACGGTGCTGCAGAACGTCACGCTCGCCCAGATCAAGGTCCGCAAGCGCGGCAGGGCGGAGGCCGAGTCCAAGGGGCGGGCGCTGCTGGAGCGGGTCGGGCTGGCCTCGCAGGCGGACAAGTACCCGTCGCAGCTGTCCGGCGGGCAGCAGCAGCGGGTGGCGATCGCCCGGGCGCTGGCGATGGACCCGAAGGCGCTGCTGTTCGACGAGCCGACCTCGGCCCTCGACCCCGAGATGATCAACGAGGTGCTGGAGGTGATGCGCTCGCTGGCCGCCGAGGGGATGACCATGGTGGTGGTCACCCACGAGATGGGGTTCGCGCGCTCCGCCGCCAACCGGGTGGTGTTCATGGCGGACGGGCGGATCGTCGAGGACCGCGTCCCCGAGGAGTTCTTCGCGGACCCGCGCAGCGAGCGCGCCCGGGACTTCCTGTCCAAGATCCTGAAGCACTGAGGCGGCGCGGTGAACCAGCGGTACATCCTGCGCGCGCCCGCGCTGTTCGCCCTGGCCGTGACGGTCGCGCTGGCGGCGCTGTCCGGCTGCGGCAAGGAGGGCACCCCGCCGCCGAAGGGCCCGCAGCCCAGCGCGCTGCCCAGCTACCCGGTGCGGACCGACGACATCACCGGCTCGCCGACCCTGGACGCGGCCCGGTCGCGCGGACACCTGGTGGTCGGCGCCAAGGAGGACCAGCCGTACCTGGGCCAGAAGAACCCGGCCACCGGCGAGTACTCCGGCTTCGACATCGAGATCGCCAAGATGGTCGGCGCCTACCTGGGCTTCGGACCCGGACAGATCGAGTTCCGCACCATCGCCTCCGCCAACCGGGAGACCGCGCTGCAGAACGGCCAGGTCGACTACTACGTGGGCACCTACACCATCAACGACAACCGGAAGAAGCTGGTCGGCTTCGCCGGCCCGTACTTCATCGCCGGGCAGGCGCTGATGGTCCGCAAGAACGAGACGAAGATCAACGGCCCGCAGGACCTGGCGGGGCGGAAGGTCTGCTCGGCTGCCGGGTCCACCCCGTACCAGCGGATCCAGACCGACTACCCGAAGGCCAAGCTGGTCGGCTACGACACCTACTCGGCGTGCGTGGACAACCTGATCAGCGGTCAGGTCGACGCGGTCACCACCGACAACGCCATCCTCCAGGGCTATGTGGCCAAGGTCCCCGACGAGTTGAAGATGGTCGGCGAGCCGTTCTCCACCGAGCCGTACGGCATCGGCGTCCCGAAGAACGACACCGTGCTGCGGATGGCGATCAACGACGCGCTGCAGCTGAACATGGACAACGGCAACTGGAAGAAGGCCTACGACGCGACGCTGGGCCTCTCCGGGGTGCCCGCGCCGCCGCCCCCGGCCATCGACCGGTACAAGTGAACAGGGGGCGCGGATGAACGTCCTGACCAGCAACTGGTCCACCTACTGGCACGGCTTCCTCGGCACCCTCTGGCTGACCCTGGTCAGCGCCGCGATCGCGCTGGTGCTCGGGGTGGTGATGGCGGGCTTCCGGGTGTCGCCGGTGAAGCCGCTGCGGGCGATCGGCACCGGGTGGGTGACGGTGCTCCGGAACACCCCGCTGACCCTGCTGTTCTTCATCGTGGTGCTGGGCCTGCCCCGGTTCCACATCACGCTGCCGTTCTTCACCTTCGCGGTGCTGGCGCTGGGCTGCTACACCTCGGCGTTCGTCTGCGAGGTGCTGCGCTCCGGCGTGAACACCGTGCCGACCGGGCAGGGCGAGGCGGCCCGCAGCCTGGGCCTGACGTTCGGGCAGACGCTGAGCCTGGTCATCCTGCCGCAGGCGTACCGCTCGGTGGTCGCCCCGCTGGGCAGTGTGATGATCGCGCTGGCGAAGAACACCGCGATCGCCGGCTCGTTCAGCGTGATCGAACTGCTCGGCACCTACCGGACCATCAACGAGCTGGGCTACAGCATCATCTGGACCTTCGTCTGGATCGCGGTCGGCTACCTGATCATCACGCTGGCGATCAGCGCCGTGTTCAACGTACTGGAGCGACGGGTGGCGGTGTCCCGATGACGGTGGAGTCCTCCGCGCTGTACGACATCCCCGGCCCCAAGGCGCTGGCCCGGCACCGGCTGTACGGCATCCTGACGCTGGTGCTGCTCGCCGCGCTGGTCGGCTGGGTGATCTGGATGCTGTTCCACACCGACCAGTTCACCTACCAGAAGTGGATGGCCTTCGAGTACAAGGGCGTTCAGGAGCTGCTGCTGCGCGGCCTCGGCAACACCCTGAAGGCGTTCGGCTGGACGGTGCTGTTCGCGCTCCCGTTCGGCGCGCTGTTCGCCGCCGGACGGCTCTCCGACCACCGGGCGGTGCGCTGGGTGTCCACCGTGGTGGTGGAGTTCTTCCGGGCCATGCCGCTGCTGGTGATGATCTTCTTCATCTTCGTCGCCCTCAAGGTCGAACCGCTGTGGGCGCTGGTGGCCGGCCTCACCCTGTACAACGGCTCGGTGCTGGCCGAGGTGTTCCGGGCCGGGGTGCTCGCCGTCCCCAAGGGGCAGCGGGAGGCCGCGTACGCGCTCGGGCTGCGCAAGACCCAGGTGATGTCGTACGTCCTGGTGCCGCAGGCCGTCCGGTCGATGCTGCCGACCATCGTCAGCCAGCTGGTGGTGGCGCTGAAGGACACCTCGCTGGGCTTCCTGATCACCTTCGAGGAGTTCCTGCACGCCGGGAAGCTGATCGCCACCAACCTGGACTACGACCTGCCGTTCATCCCCGTGGTGATGGTGATCTCCCCGATCTACATCGGCATGTGTCTGCTGCTGTCCTGGCTGGCCAAGTGGCTGGAGCGGCGGGCCCGGCGCAGCCCGCGCGAAGGGGCGACGCCGGTCGCCGCGGCCGCGCCGGTGCCCGACGCGCAGGGGTAGCGAAAACCGATCGGCCCCGGCCGGGGTGATCGGCTAGGGTCGGATCGCCCTGTGACCGTGCGCACACCAGGAGTTGCCGGATGTCCGTGCTGCCCAGCCGTCAGAACCTGCCCGAGGCCGAAGTGATCGACCGCCGGGAAGGGCCGTACGGCGAGGTGGTGCTGCGGCGGCGCGGCGAGCAGTACGAGATCATCGCGAACGGCTGCTTCCTGATGGACACCGCCGACGGGCGCTCCGAACGGCTGCTGATCCGGGCCGCGTTGGACGAGCTGGCGGTGGACGGGCTGGCGCTGGACGGGGCAGCGGACGGAGTGGCGGGCAGGGCGGCGGACGGAGTGGCGGCGGGCAGGGCGGTGGGCGAATCGGCCGGGGGAGCGTCTGTCGGGGGAGGGCCGGCAGGGGGAGTGTCCGTCGGGGGTGGCCCGAGTGTGCTGATCGGGGGGCTCGGGGTCGGCTTCTCGCTGGCCTGTGCCGCGGCCGAGCCGCGGTGGGGGCGGATCGCCGTGGCCGAGCGCGAGGGCGCGATCATCGACTGGCACCGGACGGGCCCGCTGGGCGCGTTCTCCGCCGGTGCGCTGGACGACCCGCGGGTCGAGGTGCTGCACACCGACCTGGTGGCGTACCTGGCCTCCGCCGCCGAGCGCTACGACGCGCTCTGCCTCGACATCGACAACGGCCCCGACTGGACGGTCACCGAGGAGAACGACGCGCTGTACGGCCCCACCGGCCTGGCCAACGCCGCTGCCCGGCTCCGGCCCGGCGGCGTCCTCGCGGTGTGGAGCGCCCAGCCGTCCACCGCCTTCGAACAGGCGCTCCGGGACGCCGGGTTCACCGACGTCCGCACCGAGGAGATCGCCGTCGAACGCGGCGTGCCCGATGTGGTGCACCTGGCCCGCCGCGCCGGCTGACCCGGGGCTCGGCCCCGGCCCGACTGCCGGAATCGTGTCGAACATGTGTGCGTGAAGCGTTCACAGCGGCGCTTCAGTGCGGCATGATCATCATCATGGCGGACGAGAAGACCGACCTCCTGGCGTGCCTCTGGGACGAGTTCAGCGCCATGCGGTTCCCCACAGGCTGGTACGACCAGGAGCCCGAAGGCACCTGTCTGGTCACCCTGAACACCGTCCTCACCGGCTTCGCCGCCAACGTCCTCGACGGCCCGGCCCTCGGCGCCCGCCACCGCGAGCACCTGCGCAGCCGCATCGCCCTCCTCGCCGACCTCCTGCCGGTCTTCGGCACCGACAGCTACGCCTCCCGGTATTTCGTCACGCTGTACCGGATGGCCGCGCTGGCCGAGGAGGTCGACGCCGAACGAGGACCCGCCTGAGCCGGTCGCCTCTCGGCCTGAGCCGGTCGTTTCTCGGCCCGGGTCGGTCGTTTCTCGGCCCGGGTCGGGTCGTCGCCCGCCCGGGTCGGTCGCCGTTCGGACCGAGTGTGCGTCAGGCCGCGGACAGGACGGCGCGGAGCCGCTTCACCTCGGCGCGCCAGGCCGGGCCCTCGTCCGACTCGTCCCAGAGCTCGGCGAGTTCGGAGTCCTCGGAGAGCACTCCCGTCAGTGCGGTCACGGCGAGTCGGCGGGTCTCCGGGCCGAACAGCGGCAGCGGCTGCTCCGGCCCGTACGCGGTGTCGATCGGCGTGCCGCCCGGGCACTGCGCGGCCACCAGCGCCGCCGCGGCGATGATGCGGTCCCCGTCCTCGGCGTCCAACTCGTCGAACTCGCCGTCCTCGTCGACGGCAGTGCCGAACACGGCGCGGACCAGGTCCTCGCGCTGCTCAGGGGCAGTGTCGTCCAGCTCGCCGGCGAAGTCGGCGGCGTTGTCGTTGCCGAACGGACCGATGTCCCAGGCACCCATGATGATCTCCTTCGGATGGGGTGATGGAGATCTTGACACGGGGTGCCGACAGCCCAGGTCGGCCAGTGCTCAGAGCGTGCGGGCGAGGAGGGCGAGCAGGCGGTCCCAGTGGAGCTGGAGAGCCGCGGCGTCGAAGGCGTAGGTGTCGGCCATGGTGAAGCCGTGGACGGTGTCGGGGTAGATCTCCGAGGTGTGGGTGACCCCGGCGGCGTCCAGGCCGCGGTTGAGCCCGGCGAGGGTCTCGGGGGTCAAGTCGCTTGCGGCATGGCCGAAATGGACCTCGGCGGTGAGATCGGCGAAGAGCTCGGGCCCGTCCGCCGCCACCGGGGCGTGGAACGCGGCGAGGGCGGCGACCCGGTCCGGGTGGGCGGCGGCGGTGCGGACGGCCTGGAGGCCGCCGATGCAGTAGCCGGTCACCGCGACCGGTCCGGCGGCGACCTCGGGCCGGGCGGTGAGGAACCGCAGGTACGCGTCGGCGTCGAGCAACGCGCGGTCGCGGGTGTGCGCCGAGATCAGCGGCATGACCCGGCCGAAGACCTCGGAGCGGGTCTCCGCCCCGATGTACGCGGGGAGTTCGACCACCGGGGCCGGGCCGTGCCGGTAGAAGATGTTGGGGACGAGCACGTAGTACCCGTGAGCGGCCAGCTCACAGGCCAGCTCGCGCAGCACGGGCCGGAGCCCGAACCCGTCCGGGTACATCAGCACACCCGGGTGGCGCCCGCCCCCGGCGGGGAAGGCGACGAGAGCGTCGGCGGTGCCGTCCGGGGTGGGGATCGTCAGCGATTCGGTACGTGACTGAGTGGACATCTGTTCCTCCGGCCGTGGTTGACGTTGTCGATGCGGTGGTCAACGCGACGGAGGCGGAGCCCGCGCGGTCGGCGGAAGGCCGGCTGCGGGTCGGGCGGCGCTCAGCGGAGCGCCGGGTCGCCGATTCGTGAGTGGCGCAGGGCCGCCGTCCCGGTCGTCATGGTCCAACAACCTAGTTCATCGGTGGAGTCGGAACCAGTTGTCGGTGCTTTGGGCTGGCGGCAATTAGCGGGTTGGGTGCGGGAGTTGACGATGCATGGGGCGCGGTTCGAGAAATGCCGAACGGCGAGCCCGGGGCCGGGCTCGCCGTTCGTGGGGTGCGGGTCAGCCGAAGGGGCTGGCGGCCGGCGGGGGCGGTGAGGCCTGGGGGGCCGCCGCCGGGGCCGGTGCGCCGAAGGGGTTGAAGTCGGCCGGGGGGACCTTGACCAGGCGGCCCTTGGTGGGGTCGGCCGCGTCCGCTTCGGGCTCCGCGTCGGCGGTGGTCTGCGCGGGCGGGGCCGGGGGCGCGAACGGGTTGAAGTCGGCCGGGGGCACGTTGACCAGGCGGCCCTTGGTCGGATCGGCCGCCTGCGGCGGATCGGCCGGGGCGGGAACCACCGGCGGAGCGGTGGGCCGGGGCGGAATGTTGGAGGACTTGCTGGTCACGGTGCCGAACGGGTCGGCCGGCTCGGAGGACAGCGTCGTCCCGAACGGGTCTGCGGCGGCCGCCCGGGCGGGTGCGGGTGCGGCGACCGGGGCGGGGGCCGGTGCGGCTGCGGCGGGGGCGGGGGCCGGGGCGCCGAAGGGGTTGAAGTCGGCCGGGGGGACCTTGACGAGGCGGCCCTTGGTGGGGTCGGCCGCGTCCGCTTCGGGCTCCGCGTCGGCGGTGGTCTGCGCGGGCGGGGCCGGGGGCGCGAACGGGTTGAAGTCGGCCGGGGGCACGTTGACCAGGCGGCCCTTGGTCGGGTCGGCCGCCTGCGGGGCCGGTGCCGGTGCGGGGGCTGCCGGGGCAGCGGGGGCGGCGGCGAAGGGGTCCGGGGCGGCGAAGGGGTCGGGTGCGCCGAAGGGGTCCGCCGCGGGTGCGGCGGGTTGGGCCGGTGCGGCTGCGGCGGGGGCCGGGGCCGGGGCGCCGAAGGGGTTGAAGTCGGCCGGGGGGACCTTGACCAGGCGGCCCTTGGTGGGGTCGGCGGCTTCCGGTTCGGGCTCGGGTGTGGGCGCTGCGGCGAAGGGATCGGGTGCGCCGAAGGGGTCCGCCGCGGGTGCGGGTTCGGCCGGCGCGGCTGCGGCGGGGGCCGGGGCCGGTGTGCCGAAGGGGTTGAAGTCGGCCGGGGGCACGTTGACCAGGCGGCCCTTGGCCGGGTCCGCCTGCGGCGCGGGTGTGGGCTCGGGCGCGGGCGCTGCGGCGAAGGGGTCCGGGGCGGCGAAGGGGTCGGGTGCGCCGAAGGGGTCCGCCGCGGGTGCGGCCGGTGCGGCTGTGGCGGGGGCGGGGGCCGGTGTGCCGAAGGGGTTGAAGTCGGCCGGGGGGACCTTGACGAGGCGGCCCTTGGTGGGGTCGGCGGCTTCCGGTTCGGGCTCGGGCTCGGGTGTGGGCGCTGCGGCGAACGGGTCGGGTGCGCCGAAGGGGTCCGCCGCGGGTGCGGCCGGTGCGGCTGCGGTGGCGGGGGCAGGGGTCGGTGCGCCGAAGGGGTTGAAGTCGGCCGGGGGCACGTTGACCAGGCGGCCCTTGGTCGGGTCCGCCTGCGGGGCAGGTGCGGGTGTGGGCGTGGCCGTAGGTGCGCCGAACGGGTCGGCGGGCGCAGCGGGTTGGGCCGGGGCGCCGAAGGGGTCGGCGGGTGCCGCGGCTGTGGCGGTGGCCGGGGCCGGTGCGCCGAAGGGGTTGAAGTCGCTCGGGGGAACCCGGACCGCGGTGCCCTTGGTGGGCTGCGCCGGGGTGGCCGGCGTCTGGGCCGGTGCGCCGAACGGGTCGGCGGAGGCCAGTACCGGGGACGGCTGCTGGGCCGGCGGGTCGGCGGGCGCCGGGGTGGCGAAGGGGTTGAAGTCCGAGGGCGGGACCCGCACCGAGGTGCCGGACGGGTCGGGCGCCGTGGCCGGCATCGGCGGGACGACGGGCACGGACGGCGCGGCGGACTGCGCCGGAACGCTCGGGGCGTGCGCGGGGACGGCCCGGCCGACCGGCACCGGCGCGGGGATCACGGCCACGCCGTCCCAGGCGAGTTGGACCGAGCAGAGCAGGTCGGCGAAGACCGAGGTGTAGAGATCCCAGTCCTCGGTGTCGGAGGTGGTCAGCTGGACCGTCAGGACCGTCGCCCCGTCCGGCATCGGCACGAACGCCTCGACCACCGAACTGTGCACCACGCCGCCGGGGCGGTCGTCGCGCAGTTCCTTCAGGGCGGGCATCGCCCGGTTCTCCACCAGCACTGCGGCCGGGCCGGCCGGCAGCAGCACCGTCCAGACCTCGGAGGACGGGCGCTCGGTGGAGAGCTCCACCGCCAACTCCTGGATCGGCTGCGCGCACGGCACGGTCGACACCACCAGCGAGACCCGTGAACGGCGGCCGTTCACCAGCAGCGCGGCGACACCCGCGTAGGAGATGTTCGCGGCGGCGAACTGCTCCGCCAGCAGGGCCGCCACCACGGCGAAGTCGTTGCGCTCGGCCGGGGACGTGCCGGAGAACAACTCCTCGGCGGTCTCGGCGAGATGGGCCGAGAGGGCGTTGCCCGAACCACGCACCGTCAGGGTGTGGAAGGCGGGCGGGACCACCATGCGAGCCTCGACGCCGGAGCCGGTCGACAGCTCGTCCGGGGCGACCGTGGCGCGGGGTTCGGCCAGCTCCGCGAGGGCCTGGGTGAAGCCGGCCAGCGGCCCGCTGTCCACCGCGGTCGGTTCGGCGTGCACCCGCAGCGCGGAAGCTGACGGGACGTCGGTCAGGCCCAGGACGGAGGCGGCGAAACGCTGCGTCAGAACGGGGACGGCCTCGCGGCCGGCGCCCGCGTTCGGGCGGCGGTTGGCGGAGACCTCTATGACCGTGCCGAGCTTCGGGACGGAGAGCAGGCCGGGGCCGATCTGGCTGATCCGCAGGCCGAACAGGGCCTTGGCGGCCGGGTGTTGGGGCCGGCGGAACGCGGTGAGCGCGTCGGCGGGGTAGTGGGTGGCGCGGCTGCCGAGAAGTGCGGCGGACGCCGCGTCCAGCGTGGCCGTGATCCGGTCTGCGGCGGCGAAGCCTTCCTGCGTCATTCGCCGAGCCCCCTCGTTCTCGGGTGTGGACAGTTCAGGCACTTTTTATCAGACGTGAACGACGCAGGAAGAAGGGTCGTTCGGGGTCGGGCGGTTGGTGGTGCGGGTGGTGCGGGTGGGGCGCGGGGGAAGGGCCTGCGGCGGGGGTGTCGGGGGAGGGGTGTGTCCGTGGGGTGGGGTGAGGGTGGGTCAGGAGTTCGGTGGGGTGGCGAGGTGGAGGAGGGTGGTGGCGAGGGCGGGGTTGGCGAGGGTGGTGGTGAGGTCGCGGACGAGGCGGGCGGTGGGGCCGTCGGGTTGTTCGGTGGAGAAGAACTCGGTGAGGAGGGGGGCGAGTTCGGGGTCGCGGGTGGCGGCGACGGCGAGTGCGGCGACCAGGTCCTGGACCAGGTGGAGTTGCAGGGTCTCGGCGGGGACGGGCTTGTCGGCGAGCCAGTCGAGGGAGCTGATCTCGGCGTTGGCGATCCAGGCGCGGACGGTGCGGCGCAGGGTGGGGCTGGGGTCGGCGAGGCCGAGGTGGCAGAGGATCTGTTCCTGGGCGGCGTGCCGGACCTGGTCGATGACGGCGTCGGCGTCGGCGCTGGCGGCGACCGAGCCGCCGCGCAGCAGCGCGGTGAAGCCGGCCTCGTGGGACTGGACGAAGTCCAGGTAGCGGCCCATGACGCGGAACAGGCGCTCGGAGACCGGGCCGTCGGCGGCCTCCTCGAAGCGTCCGGCGAGCTCCTGGCCGGCCCGGCGGAGGGCCTCTTCGTAGAGCGCCTGCTTGCCGGGGAAGTAGTGGTAGACCAGCGGGCGGGAGGCTCCGGCGGCGGCCGCGATGTCGTCGATGGAGACGTCCTCGGGGGCCCGGTCCGAGAACAGTTCCAGGGCGACCGCGATGAGTTGTTCGCGGCGTTCGTCGACGGTGAGCCGCCGCCGGGGGGTGCGGGCGGCGGGCTGCTGTTCCTCCGCGCGGGGTGCCACGGACGGCATACGGGAAGCCATGCGGCCCACCCTAGTTCGTCGGGGTGGCACGGGACAGTACGAACCGGGTGGTCAGCCGGTGGTGCGCAGTTCGAGATAACGGCGCCAGGCCTCCCGGCCGTCGGGGACGAACTCCCAGGTGGTGAGGCGGTCGGCGAGTTCGTCCTCGGTGAGCCAGGTGTGCCAGGCGACCTCCTCGGCCTGCGGGGAGACCGGGCCGTCCCAGTCGGCCTCGTGGACGTCGGACCACCAGCTGAACCGTTCGCCGTCGGTGTAGCGGAAGCGGAACAGCGGGCGGGTGCGGATGCCGGTGACGCCGAGTTCCTCCTCGGCCTCCCGGACGGCGGCGTCCAGGTAGCTCTCGCCGGCGCCGACCACGCCGCCGACGAAGCAGTCGTAGGCGCCGGGGGCGAACACCTTGGTGTCGGTGCGGCGGTGGGTGAAGATCCGGCCCTGCGGGTCGCGGACCAGCACGAAGACGCAGCGGTGCAGCAGGTTGTCGCGGTAGACCTCGGAGCGGGGCGCGCTGCGCAGCACCCGGTCGTGCTCGTCGACCACGTCGACGAGTTCGTCCGAGGGGGAGGCGGCGGAGTCGGGGGCGGGAGTAGTCATGTCCGCCATTCTGGCCCGGGTCGGCCGGGGGGACCCGGGAGCTGCCGCTCCGGCGGCAGGCCCGCGGAGGGCGGTGCTTAAGGTGGGTGGGTGGAGATCCAGGGATTCACGGCGGACGGATTCGCGCCGGTCAGGGCGGCTTTCGAGGGCAACTTCCGGCAGTACGGGGAGCTGGGTGCGGCGTTCGCGCTGTACCTGGACGGCCGGAAGGTGGTCGACCTGTGGGGCGGTGACGCCCGACCGGAGGTGGGCGGCAGGCCCGCTCCGGCGGTGGCCTGGGAGGCGGGCACCGCGCAGGTGCTGCGGTCGGTCACCAAGGGGCTGACGGCTGCGACGGCGCTGCTGCTGGTGCAGCGCGGGCTGCTCGACCTGGACGCCCCGGTGGCGGCGTACTGGCCGGAGTTCAAGCAGGCCGGCAAGGAGCGGATCCCGGTGCGCTGGCTGCTGTCGCACCAGGCGGGGCTGCCCGCGCTGGACGTGCCGCTGCGGATCGAGGACGTGCTGGCGTGGGACCCGGCCGCGGCGGCCGTCGCCGCGCAGGCCCCGGCGTGGGAGCCTGGCACCGCGCACGGCTACCACCCGCTGACGTTCGGCTGGCTGGTCGGCGAGGTGGTGCGGCGGGCCGGCGGGCGCAGCGTCGGGCAGTACTTCGCGGAGCAGATCGCCGCGCCGCTCGACCTGGACCTCTGGATCGGGCTGCCCGCCGCCGAGTCCGGCCGGGTCGGCCGGCTGGTCGACCTGCCCGCGCCGGAGGCGGCCAGGACCGGGCCGGGCGGGATGCGGATGCGCCCCAAGCAGTCGGTGGTGGACGCCTACCGGGACCCGCGCTCGCTGACGGCCCGGTCGTTCGCCTCGGTGCGCAGCAGCGTGGACCTGAACGACCCGGCGGTGCAGGCCGTCGAGGTGCCGGGCGCGGCCGGCATCGGCACCGCCCGTTCCGTGGCCCGGTTCTATGCCGGGCTGATCGGACCCACTGAGGCGGCGGACGGCTCCGGGCAGCGGCGGCCGGCGCTGTTCGAGCAGGCCACCCTGGCCGAGGCGGCGGGCCCCGCGGTGCACGGTCCGGACCGGGTGCTGATCGTCAACACCACGTTCGGCCACGGCTTCTTCCGGCACGGCGGCAGCTCGCCGATGGCGTCCCCGGCGAGTTTCGGGCATCCGGGCCGCGGCGGCTCGCTGGGCTTCGCCGATCCGGAGCTGGGCATCGGCTTCGGCTACGTCACCAACGGCATGCAGCCGGGCGTCACCGGGGACATCCGGTCGCGGGCGCTGATCACGGCCGTCCGGGAGTGCCTGGCCGGTCGGGGCTGAGCCCTCGGGCCCGGGCCGGTCGGGCCTCGGACGGTCGGCGGCCGGGCGGGGCTGGGCGGGGCTGGGCTGGTTGAGCCTGAGTCGGGAGTGTTCGGCCGTTCGGGCCCGGGTCGGGAGTGTCCGGCTGTTCGGGCCTGGGCTGGTTGGGCCTGTGCTGGTTGGGCCTGGGCTGGTTGGGCCTGAGTCGGGAGCGTCCGGCCGTTCGGGCCCGGGCTGGTTGGGCCTGGGCTGGTTGGGCCTGGGCGGTCGGGGCAGGGCCGGGAGTGTCCGGCCGTTCGGGCCCGGGTCGGTCGGGCCTCGGGCGGTCGGCGGCCGGGCGGGGTGCGGATGGGCCCCGGCCGTCGACCGTCCGTCAACGGGCCGGTCAGGCCTGGCCGGTGTCGAAGTGGCTGACCCGGCCGTCCGGGTCGACGGTGAACTTCCAGGCGGTGCGCATCTCGCCCCAGGCGTCGTTGCGGAAGTCGGCGACCAGGGCGCGCCCGCCGGACTTCTCGGTCTGCACCTCGATGTGTCCGTGCGAGGAGAAGATCTCCCGGTCGACCCAGTCCGCCAGGTCGCGTTGGGAGCCGTCGTCGGACATCGTGGCGTCGTCCGTGAGGGCGGCGAAGAAGGCGTCCCGGTTGCCCGAGTTGACGGCGCCGAGCAGTCGGCGGACGGCCGGGTCGGAGAGCTTGTCGACGGCGATGGTCATGAGGGGTTCACTCCTTGGCGGTGGAACGGTGGATCGGACCCGACGGGTCGGACACTGACCCGACGTGACCACGCCGGACCGCCGTTTGCCAGCTCTTCTGGGCCGGTCGGAGCCGGTGCGCCACCGCTGCGGGCACGCTTCGGCCCCGGGCGCGTGCCGCGGGCCGGGGCCGGGGGAGTGGTGTGGTGTGATGTCCCGATGCGCGGATTCGCGCCCCGTTCGGGGAGGCGCGGTGCGGCTGTCGGACCGTCAGCGGGCCGTCACCAGAGCTGCTCCCACCACCAGGCGATCTCGGGATAGGGCGGCGGCGTGAGCCGGCCGTCGGCGGGGCGCTCGGCGCGCTCGGCGACCGGGACGACGCCCGGTACGCGGGGGGTGTAGCGGGCGGAGGTGAATCCCCACTCCAGGTTTCCGCTCACCAGGTTGGACAACTGCTGGATGTAGCGCCTCAGTTCGGGCCCGGCGCGGCGGCCGGCGCGGTCCGACAGGCGGAGGAACAGGCACATCGTGCGGTCGTGCAGCGCGGCGGCCTCCAGCAGGGCCTGGTCGCGGCTGCAGCCCAGATGTCGTTCCAGCGAGTCGACGATGTTGCTCTCCAGGGCGCCCTGGCTGTCCTCGCGTTTGTACGAGTAGACGTCGGCGGCGACCAGCACCAGGAACTTGGCGGCCTCGGTGAGGGCGTGCACCCGCGGCGAGTCCAACTGGGACTGCGGGACGGCGGTGCGCTCGCAGACCTCGATGATCTCGATGCAGGAGCGGCTGCCGCGGTCCAGCGGACCTATCGTCAGGTACTCGGACAGCGTCATCGGCCGGCCCTGGGCCCGGAAGGCGGTGACGGCGGCGGCGCCCATGAAGGACTCCAACTGGCTGTCCGCCCACCGCTTCACGGCCACCGCGGGGGCCCAGTCCCGGGCCCGGCGGAACACGTCGCGCACCGACGCGACGTAGATGTCCGACTCCTCCGGATGGGAAGGCGTGGAATTGATAACGGCCAGTAATGTGGCTGCTATCGTGAGTACACGGGACGGGTCCCGGCTCAGTCTGCCGGTGTCCCACTCGTCGTCCAGCGTCAACATGCTGCACAACCACTGCGAGACCAGTTCCAGCCCGGTGATGCCCTCGGCGTCCCTGGCGATCCGGCAGACGAATTCGTGTGCGCCGATGGCCAGGAGGCGGCGGCGGCGTTCCGCGTCGTGGCTGAAGCCCATGGCGTCGAGCCAGAGTTCGGTGCTCTTGCCGACGGCCTCGTGCGCGGGGTGCAGGGACGAGGGGATGGGGCAGAAGAGCGGGGGTATGGCAGCCAATGTTTCTCCAGAGCGGCCTGATGTGCTGGTGTGTCACGTCGGTTCGGGCTCGCGCCCGGCGTCGGTCTTCCCCAGCAAAGATCGAATACACCTGAGAAACCGGAAAGAGTTAATCCTAACGCTCCATCAGAGGCCTTGTCCGGTACGGCACTTGGCTCTGACCAGGTGATCCGACCACCCTTCGGGTCCACCGCCTGCGGGAACGCGGCCCGCGCGGCCCTTGACGGCGCTATGGTCGGAAACGGAGTGCGGGAGAGGCGAGTCGGAAGGACGGACGTGGCCGAAGAGCAGAGCGGGCCGCAGGAATCGGCGGCCGGTGAGGGAGCAGCCAGGCAGCGGCTGTGGGAACGCGACAGTGAACTCCAGTCCGCCGAACAGGCCGTGGACAAGCTGTGCCGGGAGTTCGCCGCCGGCGGCACCAAGATCGGTGAACTGCTGCTGTTCTCCGGGCCGCCCGGGATGGGCAAGACCACCATGCTCGAACAGGTCCGCCGGATCGCCGGAGCCCGCAAGGACCCCACCGTGCTGTTCGCCCGGGGCAGCGAACGGCAGAAGAAGGAACCGTTCCGCGTCCTGCGGCAGTTGCTGCTGCCCGTCCTCGGCGACCTCGACCAGGACGAGCGCACCGAGGTGTTCGGCAACTGGTACAACATCGTCGCGCCGGCCGTCGGCCTGGCCCCGCCGTCCGACGAGGTCGAGCGGATCGACCCGCAGGGCGTGCACGACGGCCTCGACTTCGTCATCACCCAACTCGCGCCCCGGCGCGCCCCGTTGGTCGTGGTGATCGACGACCTGCACGCGGTCGACCAGGAGTCGCTGGCCTGGCTGGCCTCGTTCGCGGTACGCGCCCGCGAACTCCCGGTGCTGCTGGTCTTCGCCTACCGCCACGAGTTCGACGAGGCGGCCCGCCCGCTCGTCCTGCAGATCCAGGAACGCGCCGAGCGCCGCCACGAACTGCACCCGCTCAACCCGCTGTCGATCGCCGAGATCGTGCACACCGAGTTCTCCGATGCCGACGACGCGTTCTGCCGCCAGGTGTGGGCCGTCACCGCCGGAGCCCCGTACGACACCGTCGCCCTGCTGCGCGAGGTGCGCGACCAGAACCTCGAACCCGTCGAGGAGAACTCGCCCCGGCTGCGCGACCTCGCCGCGGCCGCCCGCGGTCAGGGCCGCGACTACTGGCTCGACAAACTCGGCCCGACCATCATCCAGTTCGCCTGGGCCGCCGCCCTGATCGGCACCGAGATCAACGAGGAACTGGCCGCCACCATCTGCGCCCAGGGCCCGGCGCAGGCCGCCCAGTCGGTCCGCGAGCTGCGCCGGCTGCGGGTGCTCACCAGCCAGCCCAACGGCAAGCTCGAATTCGTCCACCCGCTGATCGCCACCTCGATCTACCAGTCGATCCCGGAAGCCACCCGCACCGGCATGCACGGCGTCGCCGCCACCGCGATCGAGGACCGGGGCGGCTCGCTGCTCGCCGCCTCCCGGCACCTGCTGGAGACCCACCCCGGCGAGGGCGACGACCGGATGGTCCGCAAACTGCGCCGGGCCGCCGCCGAGAACCTCGCCATCGGCGCCCCCGAAGCCGCCCGCCGCTGCCTGGAACGCGCCCTGGCCGAGCCGCCGGACGAGGACGACCGGGCCGAGGTGCTGTACGAACTCGGCAGCGCCGCCCTGCTCACCGACCCCGACGCGACCGCCAACCAGCTGCGCCGCGCACTCGACATCGAGGACGGCCTCAGCCCCGACCTGCGGGTCGAGGCGGTGTTCCGGCTGTCCGAGGTGATCGCCCACGGCGGCGACCTGACCGGAGCCGCCCGGCTCTGCCTGACCGAGGCGGAGAACACTGCCGAAGGCCTCGGCAGGGTCCGGCTGATGACCGCCCACCTGCTGTACACCGCCCTCCAGCGGGACGAGGACAACGGCCCCGAGCGGGCCGACCGGGTCACCGCGCTCGCCGCCCAGGTCGAGGAGGAGAGCGAGGCGTCCCGGCCGGTGCGCGCCCTGCACGCCTGGGACCTCGCCCTCAAGGGCGGCCCCACCGCCGAGGCGCTGCGGGCCGCCGAGGACGCCCTGGTGCTGGGCCGGCTGCCGCGCAGCCTCGGCTGGACCAACACCACCTGGAACTTCGAACTGCCCGCGCTGCTCGGCCTGTGCTTCGCCTACAACGACGAGATCGCCCGCGCCGAGAAGCTGTTCAGCTCCGCCATCCTGGAGTTCGAGATCGCCGGGTGGAGCGGCGCGCACCGCGGCTTCGCCTACTTCCTGATGGGCTTCGCCCGGCTGCGCCGCGGCTTCCTGCCGGAGGCCGAGGACTTCCTGCGCCGGGGCCTGCGGATCGCCGACCGGATGGGCACTGGCCTGCCGCTGCAGTGGAACCTGGTCGGCTCGCTGATCGACACCCTGCTGGCCCGCGGCCGCGACCGGGAGGCCTGGGAGATCGCGCAGAAGTACCGCTTCTCGCCGCCGTACCACCAGACCGCGCTGGTGCTGCCCGACGTCGCCACCATCTACGGCAAGCTGCTGATCTCCCGCGGCGACTACGACATGGCGGTCGAGGTGCTCGCCGAGACCGGCATGCGGCTGGACAAGCGCGGCTGGCGCTCCACCGTGCACGCCCCGTGGGCCGGCCACCTGGCGGTGGCGATGGCCCGCCGGGATCTGCCGTCCGCCCGGAAGAACGGCGACGACGCGGTCGCCCGGGCCCGGGAGTCCGGTTCGCCGTCGGCGATCGGCAGCGCGCTGCGGCTGGCCGCCAGCGTGTGGGAGGGCCCGCGCGCCGTCGAACTGCTCCAGGAGGCGGTCGCGCTGCTCGGCCGTTCCCCGGCCAGTTATGAGCACGCGCATGCGCTGGTCGACCTCGGGGCCGCCCTGGTGCAGGTCGGCCGCAGCCTGGAGGCCGCGGAACACCTGTACCAGGGAATGGAGTTGGCCAAGCACTGCGGCGCCGACGGCCTGGAGGTGCGGGCCCGCAACGTGCTCTCGGCGTCCGGTCTTCAGCCCAGCCGGGCGCTGGTGCCCGCCAGGGTCACCCTCAACCCGCAGGAGCTGGAGGTCGCCGAACTGGCGGTGCTGGCCCTGCCGCCGCAGCGGATCGCCGAACAGCTGAAGCTGCCGGTGTCGGTGGTCAAGCAGCGGCTGGCCGCCGTCCACCGCAAGCTCGGCACCGGGCCGGAGGGCCTCGCCGACGCCCTCGGGATTCCCGTCGACCGCCCCGGGCAGCCCGGCTGACGCTCCGACAAGCTGACGAACCGACGGTCCGACAGGCCGACGGTCCGACCGGGCGAAGGCCGCCCCGGCGCGCGGGAGCGGGTCACCGACCCGCCCGCCGGGGCGGGCTACGCTGGCCGAACAGGGTGATCACGAACCGAGGAGCAGCCCCATGACCGTGTCGGACCGGCCCACCGAGGTGCACCGGGCACCGTACGACCTGTCCGGGGCCGGGATGGGGCTGGAGCGGTGGACGCTGCGCTCCGACCGGATCGAGGCCTCCGTCATCACGCTCGGCGCGGCGCTGCACACCCTGACCGCGCCGGACCGCACCGGCACGCCCGCCCAGGTGCTGCTGACCACCGAGGACGTCGGCGCCCTGCTCGGCCCGGCCAAGCACTACGGCGTCACCGTCGGCCGGTACGCCAACCGGATCGCCGACAGCCGGATCACCCTGGACGGCGAGGACCACCCGCTGCTGCCGACCGGACACGGCGTCACCCTGCACGGCGGCCCCGACTCCTTCTCGCACCGGGTGTGGGACGCCGAGGAGATCCCCGGCGGGGTGCGGATGCACCTGCACTCCCCGGACGGCGACCAGGGCTTCCCCGGTGCGCTGGACGTCTGGACGGACTTCACGCTGGACGGCGCCGACCTGACGATCTCCTACCGGGCCGTCACCACCAGGCCCACGGTGGTCAACCTCACCAACCACGCCTACTTCAACCTGGCCGGCGAGGGCCGCGGCGACGTGCGCGGCCACCTGCTGACCATCGACGCGGACGCCTTCACGCCGGTCGACGAACGGCAGGTCCCGTACGGCCCGTTCGAGCCGGTGGCGGGCACCGGGTTCGACTTCACCGCCGCCCGGACGATCGCCGAGGGCCTCGCGGAGGGGCATCCGCAGCTGAAGCTCTCGCACGGCTACGACCACAACTGGGTGCTGCGCGAGCGCCCCGCGGACGGGCCGCCGGTGCGGGCGGCGCTGCTGGCCGACCCGGGCAGCGGGCGGACCCTGGAGGTGCTGACCACCGAGCCGGGCCTGCAGGTGTACACCGCGAACGGCTTCGACGGCAGCGTCACCGGCCCGTCCGGGACGGCGTACGGCCCGTTCGCGGGCGTCGCGCTGGAGACCCAGCACCACCCGGACTCGCCGCACCAGCCGTCCTACCCGTCGACCGAGCTGCGGCCGGGGCAGGAGTTCCGCTCCAGCACGGTGTTGCGGCTGGGCACCGCCGGCTGACCGCAGCAGCGCACCGAAAGAGGGCCCCGGGAGCTTCCCGGGGCCCTCTTTCCGCTGCTCGGCGGGGGTGTGGCTGCAAGGAGTTTCCGCAAGGCCACGGATGGTCAAGACGCGCGGCGGCAACTCTAAGGACACGTCGATGTAACGATCACCGTCATCTTGCGGAAACTTGCTGCAAGGACTTTCAGGCGTGCGCGCCCCGCTGTTACGTTCCTGCTCAAGCCCGACGGCCTGCAACGGCGCAGTCGGCCCGGGACAGCCATTATGCGCGGTCCTCCCCCACTCGGGCACCCTCATCTTTCAAGGAGTTTCCATGCGGCGTGGTATCGCGGCCTCCGCTCTCGTTGCGGCTCTTGCGGTCACCCTTGCAGCGTGCGGCAGCAGCGGCTCCGGCTCGGACGCCAAGGGCGACGGACCGGTCACCATCACCTACTGGGACACCTCGAACGCCACCAACGAGGCGCCGAACTACCAGGAGCTGGTCAAGAAGTTCGAGGCCGCCAACCCGAACATCAAGGTCAACTTCGAGAACGTGCCGTTCGACCAGGCGCAGAACAAGCTCGAGACCGCGATGGGCGCCAAGGGCGCGCCGGACGCCTTCCGCTCCGAGGTCGGCTGGACCTCCGCCTTCGCCAAGGCCGGCTACCTGGAGCCGCTGGACGGCACCCCGGCGCTGACCGACGCCTCCGTCTTCCAGCCCTCGCTGATCCAGCAGGCCAAGTTCTCGGGCAAGACCTACGGCGTGCCGCTGGTCACCGACACCCTCGCCCTGATGTACAACAAGGAGCTGTTCGCCAAGGCCGGCATCACCGCCGCGCCGACCACCTGGGACGAGCTGAAGACCGACGCCGCCCAGCTGAAGGACAAGGCGGGCGTGGACGGCTTCTGGCTGAAGGCCGCCGACGGCTACTACGCCATGCCGTTCCTGTACGGCGAGGGCACCAACATGGTGGACGCCGCCGGCAAGAAGATCACCGTCAACTCGGCGGAAGCGGTCAAGGCCATCGAGACCTACAAGTCGATGTTCACCGCCCCCGGCACCGTGAAGGCCGACGTCACCACCGACGCCTACGCGCACATGATGGACGCCTTCAACAGCGGCAAGGTCGCGGCGATCATCCAGGGCCCGTGGGAGGTCACCAACGTCTACAAGGGCTCCGCCTTCGCCGACAAGAAGAACCTCGGCATCGCGGCCGTCCCGAACGGCTCCGCCGGCAAGGGCGGCGCCCCGACCGGTGGCCACAACGTCTCGGTCTACGCCGGCTCCGACGCCGCCCACAAGGCCGCCGCCGAGAAGCTCGCCGCGTTCCTGACCTCCGCCGAGAGCCAGACCTTCCTCGCGCTGAAGAACGGCACCCTGCCGACCCGCAGCGACGCCTACACCGCCGAGGTCAAGGCCAACCCGGGCATCGCCGACTTCCAGGCGATCCTGACCTCCGCCCAGCCGCGCCCCGAACTGCCCGAGTACGCCTCGCTGTTCGGCTCCTTCGGCACCAACCTCGGCAAGATCGTCCAGGGCCAGTCCGACACCAAGGCCGGCCTGGACGCCACCGCCACCGACTACGCGAAGCTCCTGCCGGACTTCGCCAAGTAAGTCGGAACCAGCTCGCCCGGCCCACACCTGACGGTGGGCCGGGCGCGCTCCGTCAGACCCACAGCACCAGTCGCCGAGGCAGGCGGCGGACCTCCCGGAGAAGGTGTCAATCCATGGCAGTTGCGGTCGTTCAGCGCATCAGGCTGTCGTACTCGAAGTACTGGTACGCGTACGCGATGGTCGCGCCCGTCGTGGTCGTCCTCGGGGTGCTGGTGGGCTACCCGCTGGTGCGCGGGTTCTACCTGACCCTGACCAACGCCACCAGCCTCAACGTGGGCCGCCAGATCGGCGTCAACCACATACCCGACAGTTTCGACTTCGTCGGCCTGGACAACTACGCGGACGTGCTGTGGGGGCCGACCGCCTACGACCGGTTCTGGTCGCACTTCATCTGGACCGTCATCTGGACCGTGATCTGCGTGGTCCTGCACTACAGCATCGGTCTGGGCCTGGCGATGCTGCTCAACCGCAAGATGCGCGGCCGCAGCCTGTACCGGCTGGTGCTGGTGCTGCCCTGGGCGGTGCCGACCTTCGTCACCGTCTTCTCCTGGCGGCTGATGCTCGCCGACGGCGGCGCCGTCAACGGCCTGCTGTCGATGCTCCACCTGCCCGAACCCGGCTGGCTGTCCGAGCCGTTCGCGCAGAAGTGCGCCGCGATCATGGTCAACACCTGGGTCGGCGTGCCGTTCATGATGATCTCGCTGCTCGGCGGGCTCCAGTCGATCCCGGCCGAGCTGTACGAGGCCGCCGAGATGGACGGCGCCAGCGCCTGGCAGCGGTTCCGCTACGTCACCCTGCCGGGCCTGCGGACTGTCTCGTCCACCGTCGTGCTGCTCGGCGTGATCTGGACCTTCAACCAGTTCGCCGTCATCTACCTGCTGTTCGGCTCCGGCGCCCCCGACGCGCAGATCCTGGTCACCTGGGCCTACCGCCTCGGCTTCGGCCAGCAGCCCAAGGACTACGCGCAGTCCGCGACCTACGGAATCCTGCTGCTCTCCATCCTGATCGTCTTCACCACCTTCTACCGCCGCTGGCTGGCCCGGAACGAGAAGGCCAACGGATGAGCGCCGCCACCGAGCCGCAGCCCAAGGACCACGACCAGGCAGGTAGCCCCATGACCCTCACCGCCGACCGCCCCGCCGCCGACCCGGCACCCGCAGAACGAGCCGTCAAGGCCCGTCCGCGCGGCGAGTCCTCCCGGCTGGCCTCCGTGCTCTCGCACGGCACCCTGATCATCGCCAGCCTGATCGCGCTGTTCCCGGTGCTGTACATCGCGTACATCTCGCTGGGTCCGGACGACATGGACTACCTGCACCCGGCGAAGATCATGGACAAGGCCACCTTCGCCAACTACGGCCGAGTGCTCAGCGACACCAACTTCCTCAGTTGGTTCGGCAGTTCGGCGATCGTGGCCGGCGGCACCACGCTGTTCGGCGTGCTGATCGCCGCCTCCACCGGCTACGCGGTCTCCCGGATGCGCTTCCCCGGGCACCGCCAGCTGATGTGGATCCTGCTGGTCACCCAGATGTTCCCGATCGCGGTGCTGATCGTGCCGATGTACTACATCCTGTCCAGCCTGCAGATGCTGGACAGCTACACCGGTCTGGTGCTGGTCTACTCCGCCACCACCGTGCCGTACTGCGCCTGGCTGCTGAAGGGCTACTTCGACACCATCCCGGTGGAGATCGACGAGGCCGGCCGGGTCGACGGGCTGTCCCCGTTCGGCACCTTCTGGCGGCTGATCCTGCCGCTGGCCCGCCCGGGCCTGGCGGTGGCCGCGTTCTACTCCTTCCTGACCGCCTGGGGCGAGGTCGCCTACGCCTCCACCTTCATGCTCTCGTCCAGCAAGTACACCCTGGCGGTCGGCCTGGCCTCGTTCGTCAGCGAGCACGACCACCAGTGGCAGCTGATGGCCGCCACCTCGGTGCTCATCGCGATCCCCGCCGCGGTCGTCTTCTACCTGGTGCAGCGCCACCTGGTGACCGGCCTGACGGCCGGCGCGGCCAAGTCCTGAACCTCCGTCACCTTCCACAGCACCCAAGGGATGACTGTCCAATGACCCAGAACCTGGCCGACGCCTCCCGGCCCGCCGCCGTTCCCGCCGCTCGGACGACTGCTGCGACCACCGGGGCCTCCAGAGGCGGCTGGTGGCGGGACGCGGTCATCTACCAGGTGTACCCGCGCAGTTTCGCCGACGGCAACGGGGACGGCATGGGCGACCTGCCCGGCATCCGCAGCCGCCTGCCCTACCTGCGCGACCTCGGCGTGGACGCGGTGTGGCTCTCGCCGTTCTACGCCTCCCCGCAGGCCGACGCCGGCTACGACGTCGCCGACTACCGTGCCGTCGACCCGATGTTCGGCACCCTGCTGGACGCCGACGGGCTGATCCGCGACGCCCACGACCTGGGCCTGCGGATCATCGTCGACCTGGTCCCCAACCACTCCTCGGACCAGCACGAGTGGTTCCAGCGGGCGCTGCGCGAAGGCCCCGGCACGCCGCTGCGCGAGCGCTACCACTTCCGCCCCGGCAAGGGCGAGAACGGCGAACTCCCGCCCAACGACTGGGAGTCCATCTTCGGCGGCCCGGCCTGGACCCGCAGCGCCAACCCCGACGGCACCCTCGGCGAGTGGTACCTGCACCTGTTCGCCCCGGAGCAGCCCGACTTCAACTGGGACAGCCCCGCGGTCGCCGACGAGTTCCGCTCCATCCTGCGGTTCTGGCTCGACATGGGCGTCGACGGCTTCCGGATCGACGTCGCCCACGGCCTGGTCAAGGCCCCCGGCCTGCCCGACCTCGGCGGCCACGACCAGCTGAAGCTGCTCGGCAACGACGTCATGCCGTTCTTCGACCAGGACGGCGTGCACGCCATCTACCGCAGCTGGCGCAAGATCCTCGACGAGTACCCCGGCGACCGGATCGGCGTCGCCGAGGCCTGGACCCCGACCGTCCAGCGGACCGCCAACTACGTCCGCCCCGACGAGCTGCACCAGGCGTTCAACTTCCAGTACCTGGGCACCGATTGGGACGCCGGCAAGCTGCGCGAGGTGATCGACCTCTCGCTCGACTCGATGCGCCCGGTGCAGGCCCCCACCACCTGGGTGCTGTCCAACCACGACGTCACCCGGCACGCCACCCGGTTCGCCAACCCGCCCGGCCTGGGCACCCAGATCCGCACCGCCGGCGACCGCGAACTCGGCCTGCGCCGGGCCCGCGCCGCCACCCTGCTGATGCTCGCGCTGCCCGGCTCCGCGTACATCTACCAGGGCGAGGAGCTCGGCCTGCCGGACGTCACCGACCTGCCCGACGAGGTCCGCCAGGACCCGTCGTTCTTCCGGCAGGCCGGCCAGGACGGCTACCGCGACGGCTGCCGGGTGCCGATCCCGTGGTCCGGCACCGAGGCCCCGTACGGCTTCGGCCCGGTGGCCGGTGGCCCGAGCTGGCTGCCGCAGCCCGCCAGTTGGGCCGAGCTGTCGGTAGAGGTCCAGACCGGTGACCCGACCTCGACGCTGGAGCTGTACCGCGCCGCGCTGGCCGTGCGCCGCGAGCAGCCCGCGCTCGGCGCCGGCGCCGACGTCGAGTGGCTGGCCGCCCCCGAGGGCCTGCTGATGTTCCGTCGCGAGTCGGCCGAAGGGTCGTTCGTGTGCACCGTGAACACCACCGGCGAGAGCGTCGGCATCCCGGCGCCCGGCCGTCTGCTGCTCTCCTCCGCCGTCGTGACGGAGGCGGAGGACGTCGAACTGCCGGCCGACAGCACCGCATGGTGGGCGGTCTGAGGTGGCCGCAGTAGGCTCTGGGATCGTGACTACGGCGCGACTCTCCGACATCGCGGCGCAGGCGGGGGTCAGTGAAGCCACCGTCAGCCGCGTACTCAACGGTAAGGCGGGCGTCTCCGCGACCACCCGACAGACGGTGCTGGCCGCGCTGGACGTGCTCGGCTACGAGCGTCCCACCCGGCTGCGCCAGCGCAGCGCCGGGCTGATCGGTCTGATCACCCCGGAGCTCAGCAACCCGATCTTCCCCGCGCTCGCCCAGGTCATCGAACAGGTGCTCAGCCGGCACGGCTACACGCCGGTGCTGTGCACCCAGACCCCGGGCGGCTCCACCGAGGACGAACTGGTGGAGATGCTGGTGGAACGCGGGGTGGCCGGCATCGTGTTCGTCTCCGGACTGCACGCCGACACCACCGCCGACCACGACCGGTACGCCAAGCTGTCGGGCCGTCAGGTCCCGTTCGTGCTGATCAACGGCTACAGCGAGAAGATCGCCGCGCCGTTCATCTCCCCGGACGACCGGGCCGCGATGTGGATGGCCGTCCAGCACCTGGTCGAACTCGGCCACGACCGGATCGGGCTGGCGGTCGGTCAGAAGCGGTTCGTCCCCGTGCTGCGCAAGATCGAGGGCTTCACCGCCGCGCTCCAGCAGCTCACCGGGCGCACCGCCGAGCAGGCCGCCGAGCTGATCCACCACACCCTGTTCAGCGTGGAGGGCGGGCATGCGGCCGCCCAGGCGCTGCTCGACAAGGGCTGCACCGCGATCGTCTGCGGCTCGGACATGATGGCGCTCGGTGCGATCCGCGCGGTGCGCCAGCGGGGCCTGTCGGTGCCGCAGGACGTCTCGGTGGTCGGGTTCGACGACTCGCCGCTGATCGCGTTCACCGAGCCGCCGCTGACCACGGTGCGCCAGCCGGTCGAGGCGATGGCCACCGCCGCCGTCGACGCCCTGCTGGAGGAGGTCGGCGGAAACCCGGCGCAGCGCTCCGAGTTCATGTTCCAGCCGGAGCTGGTGATGCGCGGCTCCACCGGGTCCGGCCCGCGCAACTGACCGTCCGAGTCGATGACTTGCGGCCCTCGTTCCTCACGGAGCGGGGGCCGCAGGTGTGTCGGGCGCCATCGGCTGTACACGGCTCGCCGGCCGAACGCGGCACGTCGGCCGAACACGGCCCGTCAGCTGAACACGGCCCGTCAGCTGTACAACTGCTCGATGTCGCGCCGGTAGGCGGTGCAGACGGCCTGCCGGCGGACCTTCAACGACGGGGTGAGCAGGCCGCGTTCCTCGGTGAAGTCGCCGCCCACCACGCGCACCCGGCGGATCGACTCGGCGCGCGAGACGGTCGAGTTGACGGCCTTCACCGCCTCGGCGAGCGAGGCCAGCACGGCGTGGTGCACCGGGATCGCGCTGGTCATCCCGGCGGCCGCCGGGTCCGTCCCGGCGGTGGCGGTGGCGCTGGTGTTCGGCGGGCGCATCCGGAGGAACTGCTCCACCGCCTCCGGGTCCAGGGTGAGCAGCGCACCCACGTACGAGCGGCCGTTGCCGACCACCAGCGCCTGGCTGATCAGCGGGTGGGCGCGCAGCCGGTCCTCCAGCGGGCCGGGGGAGACGTTCTTGCCGCCGGAGGTCACCAGGATCTCCTTCTTGCGGCCGGTGATGGTCAGGTAGCCGTCCTCGTCCAGCCGCCCCAGGTCGCCGGTGGCGAACCACTGCTCGCGCCCGGGTCTCTCCGCCCCCAACTCGTAGTAGCCGTCGAAGATCTGGCCCCCGCTCAGGAACACCTCGCCGTCCGCGGCGATCCGCACCGCGCTGCCCGGCACCGGCGGTCCGACGGTGCCCGGGCGGGGCCGCAGCGGCGGGTTCACGGTGGACGGGCCGGTGGTCTCGGTCAGCCCGTAGCCCTCGTAGACCAGCACGCCCGCGCCGGCGAAGAACAGCAGCAGCTCCGGATCTATCGACGAGCCGCCGCTGATCGCGTACCGGATCCGGCCGCCCATCGCCTGCCGCACCCTGCGGTACACCAGGGCGTCGTACAGGCCGTGCGCGAGACGCAGCGAGAGCGGCGCGGGGCTGCCCTCGCCGGCCAGCGCGGCCAGTTCGGCGCGGGCGTAGCGCACCGCGATCCCGGCCGCCCGGTCGAAGACCCGCACCGCGCCCTTCGCCTGCGCCTCGGCCCGCCCCAACTGGTGGATCTTCTCGAACAGGTAGGGCACGCCGACCAGGAAGGTGGCACCGAACGCGGCCAGGTCGGGCCGGAGTTCGTCGGGCTTCAGGGACGGGCTGTGGCCGAACCGGATCCGGCCGAAGACGCACGTCACCTGGATCATCCGGCCCAGCACGTGCGCCAGCGGCAGGAACAGCAGGGTGGACGGAGTCTCGCCGGTGGCCGCGGTGAACACCGGCTCCAGCATGGCGTGGCAGTTCGCCGCCTCGGTGAGGAAGTTGCCGTGGGTGAGCAGGCAGCCCTTGGGGCGTCCGGTGGTGCCGGAGGTGTAGATCAGGGTGGCCTCGCTGTCCGGGCCGAGCGCCGCGCGCCGCTGCTCCAACTCCCCGGCGGGGACGGCCTTTCCGAGCTCGCCGAGGGCGGTGACGGCGTCCTCGTCCAGCCGCCACAGCGGGACGGCGCCGCCGGTGCGGGCGATCGCCACGGTCAGCGCCTCGGCGGTGTCGGCGTCCTCCGCGACCGCCAGCACCGCGCCGGAGTCGCGGACGATCCACTCGGCCTGCTCGATCGAGGACGTCGGGTACACCGGGACCAGGGACGCGCCGGCCGCCCAGGCCGCGAAGTCCAGCAGCGTCCACTCGTAGCGGGTGCGCGACATCAGGACGATCCGCCCACCGGGCCGCACCCCGGCGGCGATCAGTCCGCGGGCGGTGGCCGCCACCTCCTCGGCGAACTGCCGGGCCGTCACCTGCTGCCAGCCGCCGTCCGGCCGGCGCCTGGTCAGCACCTCGGCGTCCGGGGCCTGTTCGGCGTTGCGGAAGGGCAGGTCGGCGAGGCTCCCGGCGTCCGGCGGCGGGACCAGGTGCGGAGTGCGGGCCTCGACGACCCGGCCGTCGGCGCGCAGGACTTCGACGGGCGCGCGGTCGCGGAGATGCTCGGCGCGGGCGGCCCGGGCGAGGGGGTGTGCCATCGGCGGACTCCCTTGGGTGGGTGAGGGTCCGCCCAGGGTAGGGACTCGGCCGCGAACTTACTAGACGGTAAGTTCCTTGAAAGTAACGGAGATTGTGCAAAAAGGCCGCGGCCCCCGGAGCCGACCAGGTCTCCGGGGGCCGCAGCCGTCACTGCGCGGGGTGTCAGACCCGACCGGCGAAGTCCGGCGCCCAGTTGGCGATGGTCTCGGTCTTCACGCCCGACTTCGGGTTGGCGGCCTCGACGTACTTGCCGTCGCCGATGTAGATCGCGACGTGGTACACGCCCGAGTTGGAGCCGTTGTTCGACCAGAACAGCAGGTCGCCCGGCTGCAGGCTGTTCAGCGAGACCCGGGTCGCGTAGTCGGCCTGGTCCGCGGCGACGCGCGGCAGGCTGATGCCGGCCTGGCGGAACGCCGCCTGGGTCAGGCCCGAGCAGTCCCAGCCGCCGTTGCCGGTGCCGCCGTAGATGTACGGCTGACCGACCTTCGACAGCGCGAAGTCGATCGCCGCGGCCTTCGAACCGGTCGCCTTGACCGCGGTGGTGGCGGTGGAGGTCGTGGTCGTGGTGGTGGCGGCGGGCTTGGCCGGGGTGGCCGGGGTGGCCGGCTTCGCCGGGGCGGGGGTGCTCGGCGCCGGCGTGTTGGAGGACTGGCCGCCGGAGCGGTTGCCGTTCCAGTTCGAGCCGGTGGCGGGCTTGGTGGACTGCTGGGTCGGGGTCTGGGCGACCGCGACGTTGCCGAGCGCCAGCTTCTGACCCGGGTAGATCATGTCCGGACCCTCGGAGAGGACGGAGCGGTTCAGCTCGTACAGCTTCTGCCAGCCGCCCTCGACGTTCTGGTGCTGGGCGATGGCGGACAGCCAGTCGCCGGCCACCACGGTGTAGCTGCCGTCGGCCTGGGGGGCCTGCTGGGCGGCCTGCGGCTGCGCCTGGGGCTTGGCCTGGGGCTTGGTCTGCTGGGTCTGCTGCGGGGCCTGGGACTGCTTCGGGGCCTGCGGCTGGGCCGGAGTCTGCTTCTGCGTGGTGTCCTGCGAGGTGGACGGCTTGGCGGAGGTGTCGACCTGCGGGGCGGCGCCGCCCTTGGTCAGGCCGGCCTGGACCGAGCACACCGGCCAGGCGCCGGGGCCCTGCGAGGCCAGCACCTTCTCGGCGACGGCGATCTGCTGGTCCTTGGTGGCCAGGTCGGCGCGCGGGGCGAAGGCGGTGCCACCGAAGGCGGCCCAGGTGGAGGCGGTGAACTGCAGGCCGCCGTAGAAGCCGTTGCCGGTGTTGATCGACCAGTTGCCGCTGGACTCGCACTGGGCGACCTTGTCCCAGGTGGCCACGGACGCGGCGGAGGCGGTGCCGGCGGCCAGGCCGGGAACGGTGAGGCCGATGCCCACGACACCGGTGGTGGCGATCAGGCGGCGGGCACGCTTGGTGCTGATGGGCAGCATGAAGATGCGATCCTCTCCCACGCCTGCGAGGTGAGCTGTCGGATTCGGGCTGGAGTTGCCCGGCCGCGCACACCGGTGACGGTGCGCACGGCTTCACCCCAAGCCCCGGACCGGTCCGTCAGGACCGCCCCAGGGCGACTTACCTGGTTCCCCCGCCCCTGCCGCGGTGCGTTTTTGCATGAGCCGGCACACCCGGCGGCAGGACTCGGCGTTCCGGGTGAGCTGGGTCCGTGTGACCACGAACGTGGGCAGGAGATTAAGCGGATTTAAGGACGATTAGCAAATGCCTGTGACGGCCGTCACCGGGCCGGGAAATGGTGATCAAGGAATTCCGGGCGAACTCCGCCGCATTTCGGGAGAACTGCTGCCCCGTCAGGGAATTGGTGATCTTGTGCCCGTTTTGGTAGGTTATGCCGCTTGGTGGGTAAATGTTCATCTTCGCGGCATTCGTGATCGCATCACTGGGGTGTTTTGCCCAGTTCTGTCCACCTGATGTTGACGGTCCGTGAAATCCAGCCCGCCCTCATTTCTGTCGAACTGACGAATGACGATACGTCAGAATGCTTAACCGCCTCGGAAGTCGCCGATATCTCCGGGGCCGCCACTTATGCTGCCCCCGACGATTCGGAGTCCCTGCGTGCGTTCGGGAGGCGGCCATCGTGGAGCAGAGCGTGAACGGGCGGCATCGGCGGCCCCTGCTGGGGCGGCGGCGGATGCTGACCTGGCTGGCCGTCGGGACGGTGACGGCGGTCGGCGGGGGAGTGGTGCTGCGGCAGTCGCTGGCCGGGGCGGCGGTGACACCGGGGGGCCCGCAACCGATCCAGGGCTCGCCCGTCCACGGGCAGCCGGCCCAGGCGGCACCGGCGCAGGCTCCGCCGGTGCTGGACGAGAGCGGACGGAAGTGGTCCGATGCCAAGGGCTGGGGCGGCAAGGTGCCCGGGCCGGGCAGTGCCGTGCGGATCACCGACAAGGTGGTGCTCGACACCGACGCCCGGGTCGGCTCGCTGCTGATCGACACCGGCGGCTCGCTGGTGTTCGCCAAGGACCGCTCGCCGACCCTGGAGAGCGGCGGCAACGTCGAGGTCCGCGGCATCCTCGCCCTCGCCCCCGACTCGGCGCACACCCACACGCTGCGCTTCCCCGACATCGACGAACGCCGCTTCCAGGGCGGTGGCATGACCGTCGTCGACACCGACACCGGCCTGTGGGTCACCGGCCGCGGCTACCTGCGCCTGGACGGCGCGCCCCGCACCGCCTGGGTGCGGGCTGCCGGCGGGTTGAAGGCCGGCGACACCGCGGTGCGGCTGGCGGCGGCCCCCGAGGGATGGCAGGTGGGCGACGAACTCGCCGTCACGCCGACCGCGCCGCCCTCCGCCGACGACTTCTCCAGCGCGTACGACCTGGTGACGGTCCAGCGGATCGACGGCCCGACCGTCACCCTCGCCGCACCGCTCCAGCACGCCCATCCGCAGGTGAACGCCGGCGGCGGCGCGGTGTTCGGCGCGGAGGTGCTCAACCTGACCCGCAACGTCCGGATCGAGGGCGCCGAACAGGGCCGGGCCCACGTCCACCTGACGTCCAGCCGCCCGGCCGACCTCCGGCACGCCGCGCTGCGGTACGTCGGGCCGCGGGCGGTCGGCAAGGAGAGCTGGAACGGGCAGCCCGTCACCGAACCGGTGCTCGGCCGGTACGGGCTGCACTTCCACATGCTGCTGGACACCTCCCGCGGCACCGTGGTCGAGGGCGTGGTGGTCCGCGACGCCGGCAGCCACGCGTTCGTGCCGCACAACAGCCACGGCATCACCTTCCGCGGCTGCATCTCCCACAACACCTGGGAGGACGCGTACTGGTGGGACGGCCCGGTCGACACGCGGAATCCGCAGGTGCCGTCCGACGACATCGCCTACCAGGGGTGCGTCGCCTCCCGGACCGTGTTCGAGCCCAACCCGCGCGGCTACCGGCTGACCGGCTTCAGCCTCGGCGCGGGCACCGGCTCGTCGGCACGGGACTGCGTGGCCGTCGGCGTGCAGGGCGCCACCGGCGCGTCCGGGTACGAGTGGCCGGAGAACAGCGAGGGGGTGTGGACGTTCGAGAACTGTCTGGCGCACAACAACCTGGAGGACGGCATCTTCGTGTGGCAGAACTCCGAACACGCCCACACCGTGACCGGGTTCGCCGCCTACCACAACGGCGGCTGGGGCATCGAGCACGGCGCCTACCTGAACGACTTCGCCTACAGTGCCTCGGTGCTGTACGGCAACGCCGCCGGCGGGATCGCCGTCCACGCGCTCGGCCGTGACAGGGGCACCGGGTTCGACGGGCTGCTGATCGACGCCGCCGGGCAGTCCGACTACGCCGTGGCCACCCTCAAGCACCAGCTCGACGGCGAGCCGGTGACCCTGAGCCGCAGCCGGCTGACCGGCTACCGCAAGGCGGGCGTGGCGTTCCGGGCCACCGCCGACGGCAAGCCCGACGACATCGCGGTGCTGGACTGCGAGTTCGGCGACGGGCCCGAGCTGTGGCTCGACCCCGACGCGCCCGCGCCCAAGCAGATCCTGTTCCGCAAGGCCGGGCAGTCGCAGACCGTCGCGCTCACCAAACCCGCGCCCGGACTCGCCGCCGGGCCGTGGAACGCCGCCACCGGCCCCGCGAACGCGCCCACACCGCCCCGGCAGGTCGCGCTGCCCGCGCTGAAGTTCACCGACAGCGCTCCGCGGACCGGACGCGTCACCGGCTGACGTCCCGGCGGACATGAAAGCGCGGCGGGCGGGAGCGCGTCGATGCGCTGCTCCCGCCCGCCGCGGTCCTCGGACGGCGCGTCAGCGCGCCGCGTGCGCCCCCGGCGTGGTGCGCTGCTCGGCCGCGGCGGCCGCCGCGGCCTCCAACTGCTCCTGGGTGGGTTCGGGGAGCGCCGCCAGGTAGCTGGAGGCGATCAGCTGAGCGACCGTCGGGTAGGCGCCGATCGGGGCGGCGCTCGGGCAGCCGGTCTCCTCGGCGGCGGCGGCCAGCAGCTCCGGGTCGGCCTCCGGGCCGATCACCAGCGGGGCCAGCGCGGGGCGCTCGCAGCCGGTGGCCTTCAGGTGGTTGACGGCCGCGGCGACCGAGCCCGGCACGTCCAGCGCGGCCGGGACCACCGGCACGGCGAGGCGGGCGGCCAGCAGCACACCGGTGATGCCGGCGGCGGCAGCGGCCTCCTCGCCACCGGTGGTGGTCAGCACCACGCCGTCGGCGGCGGTGGCGATCGCGAACAGGCGGGCGCGGTCGGCGCGGGCCAGGTCCGCCTCGGACAGCCGCACGTGCACCGCCTCGGCCAGCAGCGGGTGCGGGCCCAGCGGGTCCAGCACCGCGGCGCCGGTCTCGGCGGCCGCCTTGTACAACTCCGGCAGGAACTCGTGCGGCCCGGGAACCAGCGGCAGCACCACCGGCGCGGCCAGGCCGGCCTCGGCCGCCGCGGTCAGCAGGTCGGCCACCGTCGGAGCGTCCTCGCCGCCCAGGTAAGCGGCCGTCACCTCGATGCCCGGCTGGTCGCCGCGCACGATGGACAGCAGCTCTTCGACGACCGGGCGGGTCTCCGGCCCGGCGACGGCCGGAACCGCCAGCACCAGGGCAGGCGAGCCGGCCATGATCTCGGGGCGCTCGGGACGGCGGTGGCGCCCCCGCGCACGGGAGCCTGGCGTACGGACGGGCAGTGGCGCGCCCGGGATGGCTGCGGTGCTCATGCGCCAGATCGTAGGTCATTGCCCAGCGCACCTTGCAGCCGGATACCGACAGTGGGCGGCTTTCCGCCAGGAAGTGACGGTCATCACAGCGGCAGTTGTGACTGGCTGTGAGGCGCGAGGCGGGCGGTGATGATCGACAACGCGCTGACGGCCGTGTGCGGACGGTCATGGCGAGTTGGTCGATTTGATCGACTGTGTCCCCTTACGCACCGTCAATTACGGCCCTGTGAAGGGTTGGTGACAGCATCGGCACGGTCTTTTGCACGGGAAATATCCCATGCTGATGCACGTGCAGCCGAGCTATCATCACGTCAAGTGAGGCATTCACCAGGGTCTGGGGAGAAATCAATGGGTGAGGCGTACAACGGCATGGCGGCGGCGGACCTCGACGTGGTCTGGCAGAAGAGCGGCTACAGCAACTCGAAGGGCAACTGCGTGGAGTTCGCCGCGCTGCCGAACGGCGACGTCGCGATGCGCAACTCGCGCTTCCCCGACGGGCCAGCGCTGGTCTACACCCGCGCGGAGATCGACGCCATGCTGCTCGGCGTGAAGGACGGGGAGTTCGACCACCTGGGCAACCCCTGACGGTGTGTCAAGGACGATGCCCCTCGGGCCGTCGTGGGAGATCCCACGACGGCCTCTGTGTTTTTCGGCTTCCTGCTTCAGTTTCAGCGACGCCCGGCCGGCGGCTGCCGGTTCCCGGTTCGGGCGCCTGGCTGTGGGCGTTCGGTTCGGGGCTTCCCGCTCCGGGGCTTCCCGCTCCGGGGCTCCCGCTCCGGGGCTCCCGCTCCGGGGCTCCCGCTCCGGGCGTTCGGTTCGGCGCTTGCGGCCCCGGGCTTCCCTCTTCGAGGCCGGGCTTCCCTTTTTGTGGCCGGGGCCGGGGCCGGGGCCGGGGCCGGTCCGGTCCGGCTTTGGACTTCGGCGGCCCGGCACCTCGGCGGCCTCGGGCCGGGGCCTCGGGCTGTTCGGTCTCGGGGCGCGGTGGCCTCCGGCCGGCCGGCCGGTGGTCTGGCGGTGCGGTCGGCGGTCGGTGGGGCCGGAGGGTGGCGCAGTCGGGTCGGAGGGCGGTGCGGTCGGCGTCGGGTGCAGCAGAGGGGGAGCGGCGCGTCAGGCGGAGCGGCGCGTCAGGCGGAGCGGCGGTGCCGGCCGAGGTTGGGCAACGGGGCTTCGGCGGCCGGCTCCGGCTCGTGGGCGTCGAACACGGCCCACACCACCTTGCCCGCGCCTGCCAGCGGGTGCCAGCCCCAGGAGCGGGAGAAGGAGTCCACCAGGTGCAGTCCGCGGCCGGACTCCGCCACGAAGTCGGCCTCCCGGGCGATCGGGCCGGCGCTGGACGGGTCGCTCACCGCGCACACCACCTGCGGGGCCCGGTGCACCAGGCTGATCCGGATCGGCAGTGAGCCGACCGCCAGTTGAGGGGTGGTCTGGGTCGGGACGCGGGACGGCTCGCGCTGGCCGAGCGCGTGCCGCAGCGCGTTGGTCACCAACTCTGAGGCCACCAGGGCGACATCGTCGAAGAGGTCACCGAGCCCCCAGCCCTCGAGGGTGGTCCGGGCGAACTCCCGCGCGGTGCGTACGGCTTCGAAGCGGGGAGCGAGCGTGCAGCTGACCACATGCGGGTCGGTCGCCAGGGCCGTACCGGTGCTCATGAAGAGCTCCTCCCATAAGGGGGCGGACACGGCGGGACCCACCGGGGTCATGCCGGTCACCTCCGACTCGCTCGGCCGCTCTGGCCGCCGCGCCCGACCGCTGCGCGCACACGCAAGTACCCAGCGACGCACGGGCGTTGCCGGGACGGGTGTGCGGAATCGCGCAAGCTGTCGACGCGGAGCCCGCGGGGTTGCCAAGGGCGTGCAAGTGCACGTGCACCATGGTCCTCTGCGCTCACGGCAGATGCAAGAGTCGATTCACGTGCAGTCGTGCGATTGGCATATGCATGCACCGGATGCACGTGCAAGATGGTGTCTGCGCGTCAGAACCGGTAGCCCAGCGCACTACTACCGGCACTCAGTGCGTCCAAGTGATGGCAGACTGTGCAACTGGTCTTTCCGAGTGGAGGTTTGGTCAGATGACCACAGTGCAGCCCGGTGGGGGCTCGATGGTGCGCCGCATCCTCCTCGGCTCCCAGCTCCGCCGGCTCCGCGAGAGTTGCGCGATCAGCCGGGAGGACGCCGGCTATGCGATCCGCGCCTCGGAGTCCAAGATCAGCCGGATGGAACTCGGCCGGGTCTCCTTCAAGGAGCGTGACGTCGCCGACCTGCTCAGCCTCTACGGCCTGGCCGGCGGCGCCGAGCGCGAGACCCTGCTCGCCCTGGTCCGCGAGGCCAACAAGTCGGGCTGGTGGCACAGTTACAACGACGTGCTGCCGAACTGGTTCCAGACCTACATGGGCCTGGAGGAGGCCGCCGCGCTGATCCGCACCTACGAGGTGCAGTTCGTCCCCGGCCTGCTCCAGTGCGACGAGTACGCCCGGGCGATCTTCGCGCAGAACCGGCCCGCGCTCGCCGACGACGAGATCGAGCGCCGGGTCGCGCTGCGCGCCCGGCGACAGAAGCTGCTCACCGAGGGTCGCGGCCCGAAGCTGTGGGCCGTCATCGACGAGGCGGCGCTGCGCCGGCCGGTCGGCGGCCCCGAGGTGATGCGCGCCCAGCTGGAGCACCTGGTCGACCTCGCCCAACTCCCCAGCGTGATACTCCAGGTGATGCCCTTCCGGTTCGGCGCGCACGCCGGTGAGAGCGGCGCGTTCTCGGTGCTGCGCTTCCCGGAGCAGGACCTGCCCGACGTGGTCTACCTGGAGCAGCTCACCAGTGCGCTGTACCTGGACAAGCGCGACGACGTGGACGAGTACGTCCAGGTCATGGAGCGGCTCTGCGTGGACAGCCTGACCCCGCAGCAGACCCTCGACCTGCTCCAGGGCATCCTCAAGAACCAGTGACGCCAGGCCCGGTCGGGCTGGCCGGGCCGGCGGGGCTGGCGGGGCCGGCGGGGCCGGCGGGGCCGATCGGTCCGACCTGGGCCGACGGTGTGTCAGATCGCTTGTGGGGGCGGCCGAATGGCCTGCTTCCTGCGGCGCGGCGGGCCGCAGTTCGGTATCGGGGCGGCCAATCGGATTGACCGACGCCCGGCGAGCTGCCATGGTTTCTGCGCCGCCGTCCGGCCCGCTCGACGGGCCCGGAACCGGCGGTGCTCCGGCTCCACCAACACGGGGGTTTGGTGGAGCCGGCCCCGACGCTTCGTCAGGCACGCCCGATCGGGCGGCGGACACGTAGGACCTCACGGGTTCCGGGCCCAGGGGTGCTGGGCCCGCGGCTGCTCAGCGCTCCGACAGCACCTCCCGCTCCAGCAGCGCCTCCTGCTCCAGCGGCCGGTACTGGTAGTCCGGCACCGGGGCCGGTGCGGCGGCGGCCTTGGCCCGACCGCTGCGCAGGGCGCCCGTGAGCGCGATCAGCAGCCCGAGCGTGGTGGTGCCCGTCACCAGCAGCAGGGCGGGCCGGTAGCCGGCCAGCTGGGCGTGCGCATCGGTGCCGCTGCCGGTGCCCGCGGTGAGCACCGCGGTGGTGACGGCCAGCACGATCGCGCCGCCGACCTGGAGCGCGGTGTTCACCAGGCCGGAGGCCAGGCCCTGCTCGTCGTCCGGCACGCCGTTGGTGGCGGCCACGTTGATGGACGGGAAGCCGAGCGCGAAGCCCGCGCCGATCAGCAGCATGCTCGGCAGCACCAGGCCGAGGAACGAGCTGTGCTCGTCCAGCCGGAGGAAGAGGGCGTAGCCGACGGCCATCGAGGCGACGCCGACCGGCAGCACCCGCTCCGGGCCGAACCTGTCCAGCAGGCGGCTGACCGAGCCGGCCGAGAAGGCGACGATCGCACCGCCGGGCAGCAGGCCGAGCGCCGTCTCCAGCGCCGACCAGTCGAGCAGCCGCTGAAGGTACAGCGTGGCCACGAACTGGAAGCCCGCGTAGGAGCCCATCAGCGTCAGCGCCGTCAGGTTCGCCCGGCGGACGCCCGCGTTGCGGAAGATGCCGAGCCGCACCAGCGGGTGCGCGGTGCGCGACTCGATCACCAGGAAGGCCGCGGCCAGCGCCGCCACCAGCAGCAGCGAGCCGAGTGTGCGCAGCGACAGCCAGCCCACGCCCTGCGCCTCGGTGACCGTGAAGACCAGCAGCAGGACGGCGGCGGTGCCGGTGATCGCGCCCGCCACGTCGTAGCCGCCGGAGCTGCGCTGCTCGCCGTGCTGACGGGGCAGCAGCTTGATGCCGGCGAACAGGGCGATCAGCGCGATCGGAACGGGCATCAGGAACGTCAGCCGCCAGCCGGCCGACGTCAGCAGCCCGCTGATCACCAGGCCGAGCGAGAAGCCGGCGGCGGAGCAGGTGGTGTAGATGGACAGCGCGCGGTTGCGGGCCGGGCCCTCGGCGAACGTGGTGGTGATGATGGAGAGGCCGGCCGGGGCGGTGAACGCGGCGCTGATGCCCTTCAGGAAGCGGGCGCCGATCAGCAGCGGGCCGCTGTCGACCAGACCGCCGAGCAGCGAGGCGCCGGCGAACACGCCCAGGGCTATCAGGAAGACCCGGCGGCGGCCGAGCAGGTCGGCGGCGCGGCCGCCGAGCAGCAGCAGACCGCCGTAGCCCAGGACGTAGCCGCTCACCACCCACTGCAGGGCGGAGTCGGAGAGGTGCAGATCGGCGCCGATCGAGGGCAGGGCGACGCCCACCATCGAGACGTCGAGGGCGTCCAGGAACATGGCGGCGCAGAGCACCACCAGGGCGCCCCAGAGGCGTGGGGTCCATCGCGTGTCGGTCATGGCACCGTACGCTACATGCATGTGCATGGGATGCAAGTGCATTTAATGCGTCCGCAACAGATGCGTACGCATGTGCTAGCGTGGCGGCGTGACCGACTTCGACCCGGATCGTGACCCAGCAGTGGAGACGGCGCTCAGCGAGAAGTGGCGCGCCGTGCTGGCCTGCCATGCGGCCACGTCCTGTGCCATCGACCGCGAGCTGGGCGAGTCCTTCGGAATCGGCGTCAGCGAGTTCGAACTGCTGGAGCGCCTCTGGGAGTTCGAGCAGGAGGAACACCAGACGGGCTCGCGCGCCCAGGAGCTGTCCGGCAGCGTGCACCTCAGCCAGAGCGCCTTCTCCCGACTGGTCGCCCGAATGGAGAAGTCCGGCCTGGTGGAGCGCTCGCTGTGCGAGAACGACCGCCGCGGCATCTTCATCGCGCTCACCGACGAGGGCCGCGAGCGCTACCGCAAGGCCCGCCCGGTGCACCGCCGGATCCTCGCCGAGACGATGCCCGGCTGAAGGGTGACGCCCGACCGGCACGGTTGACGTCCGGCTGACGACTGACGACTGACGGCTGACGCCGGATCGGCGGGTGGCCTCGGATCGGCGGTTGACGTCGGGTCGGTGGCCGACGCCGGGCCGGCGGTTCGTGCGTTCCGCGGCGGTGCCGCTCAGAACAGCGTCGACAGCCCCGGCGCGGCCGCGATCAGCGCCGCCGTGACGGGGGCGGCCAGCGCCGCCAGTGTCCAGGCCAGCCGAGCCCGCCGCGACAGCCGGGGCTCGCCCAGCAGCAGCCGGTCCACCCGGGCCGGGGACTGTGCCAACTGCCGCGGCGGGCAGGACGCGAACACCTCGCTGTTCAACTCCGCGAGCGCCAGCGCGGTGGTCACCCGCCCGTGCCGGCGGGCCGCCCGATCGTCCGCCGCCAGCTCCACCAGCACCGCCACCTGGTCCCGGAACGCGGAGAACACCTCCACCCCCGGAAAGCCCGTCGCCAACGCCTGTGCACACTGCGCCAACCAGTGGTGCCGGGCCCGGACGTGGCCCCGCTCGTGGCTCAGCACCGCCGCCAGCTCCCGGTCCGAGAGCTGCTGAAGCGCTCCCGTGGTCACCACCAGCCGGGCCTGCGGCCCCGGCAGCGACCAGGCCTGCGGCCGGACGTTCTCCAGCACCACCAGCGGCTCCTTGGCCGCCCGCCGGCGCGGCAGCAACGAGGCCGGCAACTCGGGTGCACGCCGTACCAGTTGGGCGTGCCGGTGATCGCGTTCCGCGCGCGCCGAGCGGATCTCCCGGGCCAGCGACAGCGCCGTCCACAGCCCGCCCGCCGCCAGCACCGCCGCCGACAGCCGGCCCCAACCCTCCCGGCCCGCCAGGCCGTACGCCTGCGCCACCCCGTCCGGGGCACCCGAGAACACCACGTCCCGCCAGGCCGGCAGGGCGGCCGCGCTCGCCAGCAGCAGGCTCAGCACGCAGCACAGCAGCACCGCGACCACCAGCATCTGCCACACCAGCAGGGCCAACACCGGTTCTCGCTCGGGCCAGCGGGCCCGGGCCAGGCGGCTCGGCGCCACGGTGGCGAGCAGCAGTCCGAGCAACAACAGGCTCAGCAGTGCCGTCATGGCAGAGGCTCCCCGAGGCGGGATTCGAGGCGCGGCGATGCGCTTCCCCCCAACCTATGCCGCCGCACGCCGACGCGGAACGGCCGGGCGCCTCCAGTGACCAACACCACGTCGCCGCAGGGTTTCGGACGGTCCGTCAGCCGTCCGGTCGGGCCCGCGGCTCACATGGTCAGCAGCATCGCGACCATCCCGATCCCCATCGCGGCCCGGCAGGCCCGCGGCAGCGGCGGCGCCACCGGCGGGCCGCCCGCGGCGATCACCCGGCCGCCCACCCACAGCGCGTACCCGCCGAAGTACACCAGCAGCAGCCCCGTCACCACCGGCAGCCCGGCCGCCGCCGCATGGTGCCCGGCATGCCCGCCCGGCGGGGCGCCCGCCATCGCCAGCGCCATGTACGCCATCGCCAGCGCGCCGATCCCGTGGTGCAGCCGGTGCGCCCGCAGCCCCGCGCCGCGCCCGGCCAGCGCACCCACCAGCAGCACCGCCGCCAGCAGCGCGTACGGCCAGCCCCAGGGCACCCCCGGCAGCAGCGCCATGCCGGCCATGCCCAGGCCCATCGCGGCCTCCAGCACGTCCGACTCCCGGCGGGCCGCCCGGCCGTCCCCGCAGGACCTGTCGGTCCACCGGGTCTGCCGCACCCGCCACCCGCAGTAGCCGCCGCTGCCCGTGGCCAGCGCCGCCAGCAGCCAGTTCACCAGTGCCGGACCGTGCATCGCCTCCCCTTCCGGCCGGATGTGCGCGCGCACCCCACCATCACCGACCCCGGCCGGGCGCAGCAGGGCGTGAACAGGGGCGTATCGAGGCGCGGACGGGCCTGCGCCCGGCGTGGAAGGGGGCCCGGCGCGGGGCTCCGCGGCCGACAGTGACGGAGCGGAAGCCCCCGGTGGCGGGCCGTCCGGGGGAGGGGCAGGGTCGGCCGTACCGGAAGCGACGCCGGATCTGTCCGTTTCATCCAACGCGGCAGGGATCGACGCCGGTCGCGCACCGAACTGGAGCGTCCGCCGTCAAGTTGCTCTTGAGCCGGAAGACCTTTCGCATTTAACGTGGTCTTGTCGAAATAACTCCTGTCGAAGTGAGCCTGTGATGCAGAATCTTTCGCCGACTCTCGCGGCCGCGGGTGACACCCCCACTGCCGACCTTGCCGGACACCCGGCCTGGCTGCGCCTCAAGGACGCCGTCGAGGCCCTCCGTCCCCTCCAGTCCAAGGACGGCTCGATCGACCTGGCGGCCGTGCCGCGCCCCACCGTGGACCCGCTGGTCGAGACCGTGCAGGCCGCTGTCGCCGAGCTCGCCCCGTTCTTCCCGCACGACGCCGAGTACCTCGCCGCCGTCCGGGCCGACCTCGCCAAGTGGGCCAACACCGGCTACCGGGAGCCCGACTTCCTGGACTCGCTGATGGCCTTCCGCCCCAACGAGCAGCGCATCGACGGCATCGGCCACCTGGTGGTCTTCCCGATGTACACCCAGAACGGCAACCCCGACCGGAACCTGGAAGCCGTCCTGCTGAAGGTCGTCTGGCCCGAGTGGATCGCCGAGCTGGAGAAGACCCGCTTCGACAACCCCGGCTACCTCGGCATCACCTTCGACGACTTCACCGCCGGCTACGACACCAACTCCGCCGTGCTGTTCCCCGAGACGGTCGCCGTCCGCGAAGCGCCGGAACGTTTCACCTGGGGCGGCATCTTCTGCGACCGCGAGGCCGCCCGCTTCCGCACCGTCTCCACCAGCGCCGTCCGCCAGCTCGGCCTCGACATCCCGGCCGACGCCGCGAGCCTGCTCCAGGACCAGGAGCGCGTCCAGCAGACCTTCGTCCTGTGGGACCTGGTCCACGACCGCACCCACAGCCACGGCGACCTGCCCTTCGACCCGTTCATGATCAAGCAGCGCAGCCCGTTCTGGATGTACGGCCTCGAAGAGCTCCGCTGCGACCTGAACACCTTCAAGGAGTCGGTCAAACTCGAGGGCGAGGGCTACACCCAGGGCCGCGACGTCCAGTACGCCGTCCTGTTCGACCGGATGTTCCGCTTCCCGGTCACCGGCGACCGCGTCCGCAACTACGACGGCATGGGCGGCCAGCTGCTCTTCGCCTACCTGCACAAGCACGACGCGCTGCGCTGGCGGGACAACCGCCTCACCATCGACTGGTCGCGCGTCGCCGAGGTCACCAACCAGCTCTGCGCCGAGATCGAGACCCTCTACCGGGAGGGCATCGACCGGCCCAAGACCGCCCACTGGATCGCCGCCTACCAGCTGGTCTCGAAGTACCTCACCCCGCACCCCGCCTCCACCTGGGCCAAGGGCCCCGAGGCGCTCCCGCTCGACCTCGCCGACGACAAGGCGCTGCGCAAGGCGCTGTGCGACGCCGTCCACCCCGACGAGTTCCCGCTCAGCATGTTCTACGAGGCCCTGGCCAAGAAGCTCAGCCGGGTCATCGCCGACACCAAGGGCATCACCAGCGCCGACGTCGAGGAGATCGCCGCGTGACCACCGCACCCCGCACCGTGAACGGCCCGCTGGCCGGCAAGGTCATCGCCGTCGCCGGAGCCAGCGGCCCCGCCGGCCAGGCCACCATGCGCCGCCTCGCCGCCGACGGCGCCACCGTGATCGGCGCCGACATCGACCAGCAGCGCCTGGACAAGGCCGTCGAGGGCGTCCGCACCGCGGTCCCCGGCGCAAAGGTCACCGGGCAGGTCATCGACCTGCTCGACCCGCAGGAGGTCCACGACTGGGCCGACCACCTCGAAGCCGAACACGGCCACGTCGACGGCCTGCTCCACCTGGTCGGCGGCTGGCGCGGCAGCAAGACCTTCTTCGAGACCCGGATCGACGACTGGGACTTCCTGCACGACACCGTCGTGCGCACCCTCCAGCACACCTCGCTGGCCTTCCAGCCCGCCCTGCTGCGCAGCCCCGCCGGCCGCTACGCCATGGTCTCCGCCGCCGCCGCGCACAAGCCCACCTCGGGGGGCGCCGCGTACGCCGCGGCCAAGGCCGCCACCGAGGCCTGGACCCTCGCGATGGCGCACTCCTTCGTGAAGGAGACCACCGACGCGGACGGAACCCCCACCGCCGCAGCTGCGATCCTGGTCATCAAGGCCCTGGTCAGCCCCGAGATGCGCGCCGAGAAGCCGGACGCCAAGTTCGCCGGCTTCACCGACACCGCCGACCTGGCCACCACCCTGGCGGGCCTCTGGGACCGCCCCGCAGCAGAACTGAACGGACAGCACCTGTGGCTGACAGCCCGATGACCACCCCCTTCGGCCCGACCGACGCGGTGCGGCACCACGACCCCGCCGTGCGCGGCTTCGCCAGCGACAACTACGCCGGCGTCCACCCCGAGATCCTCGCCGCGATAGCCCTCGCCAACGACGGCCACCAGATCGCCTACGGCGAGGACCAGTACACCGAGCACCTGCAGACCGTCTTCCGCCGCCACTTCGGCGACCGGGCCGAGGCGTTCCCCGTCTTCAACGGCACCGGCGCCAACGTGGTCGCCCTGCAGGCCCTGCTGCCGCGCTGGGGCGCGGTGATCGCCGCCGCCAGCGCGCACATCAACGTCGACGAGTGCGGCGCGCCGGAGAAGCTCGCCGGCATCAAGATCCACACCGTCGCCACCCCCGACGGCAAGCTCACCCCCGAGCTGATCGACCAGCAGGCCTGGGGCTGGGGCGACGAGCACCGCGCCCAGCCGCTCGCCGTCTCCATCACCCAGTCCACCGAACTCGGCACCCTCTACACCGCCGACGAGGTCCGGGCGATCTGCGAGCACGCCCACGAGCGCGGCATGCTCGTCCACATGGACGGCTCCCGGCTCGCCAACGCCGCCGCCTCCCTCGGCGTCCCGTTCCGCGAATTCACCACCGACGCCGGCGTCGACGTGCTGTCCTTCGGCGGCACCAAGAACGGCCTGCTGTTCGGCGAGGCCGTGGTCGTGCTCAACCCCGAGAAGGTCCGCGACCTCAAGTACCTGCGCAAGATGTCGATGCAGCTCGCCTCGAAGATGCGCTTCGTCTCGGTCCAGTTCGAGGCCCTGCTCACCGGAGACCTCTGGCTCCGCAACGCCGGCCACGCCAACGCGATGGCCCTCCGCCTGGAGGCCGCCGTCCGCGAAATCCCCGGCGTCACCGTGGTCCGCCCGGTCCAGGCCAACGCCGTCTTCGCGATCCTCCCGCGCGAGGTCAGCGAGCGCCTCCAGAAGCACTACCGCTTCTACTTCTGGGACGAGCACACCGGCGAGGTCCGCTGGATGGCCGCCTTCGACACCACCGAGGCCGACATCGACGCCTTCGCCGCCGCAATCGCGGAGGAGATGGGCCGTCAGGGCTGACGCCCACCGCCCTGCAGGACGACGGCCGGTCCGGAAGACACCTTCCGGGCCGGCCGTCGGCGCTTCCGCGAGGCGGGACGGGCTGCGCCGGCGGCGGTCGCCGCGCGGGTCGCCCCGCCGGCCGCCGCGCTTCAGCTGCTCGAACCGGATGACCTGGGGAGGTGTTTGCACCTGGGGCGGATCCGGCGTAGTGTTCACTGGTCGCTCGGCAGGGAGCACCGGACACGCATCTGTGTGGACGGTCCCG